>NZ_JBGFFI010000002.1:0-948047 GCF_056175725.1 Pseudoxanthomonas sp. LjRoot206 | reverse complement strand
GTTGTCGCCCGGCATCACCATCTCCACGCCTTCCGGCAGGGTCACGGCGCCCGTGATGTCGGTGGTGCGGAAGTAGAACTGCGGACGGTAACCCTTGAAGAACGGGGTGTGGCGGCCGCCTTCGTCCTTGCTCAGCACGTAGACTTCGGCTTCGAACTCGGTGTGCGGGGTGATCGAACCCGGCTTGGCCAGCACCTGGCCACGCTCCACGTCGTCACGCTTGGTGCCGCGCAGCAGCAGACCGGCGTTGTCGCCCGCCTGGCCCTGGTCCAGCAGCTTGCGGAACATTTCCACGCCCGTGACCGTGGTCTTCTGGGTCGGRCGGATACCGACGATCTCGATTTCCTCGCCCACCTTGATCACGCCGCGCTCGATACGGCCGGTCACCACGGTGCCGCGRCCCGAGATCGAGAACACGTCTTCCACCGGCATCAGGAACGGCTTGTCGACGTCGCGCTCCGGGGTCGGGATCCAACTGTCCAGCGCATCAACCAGCTTCAGGATCGCCGGCACGCCGATCTCGCTCTGGTCGCCTTCCAGCGCCAGGCGGGCCGAACCCGAAATGATAGGGGTGTCGTCGCCCGGGAACTCGTACTTGCTCAGCAGCTCACGGACTTCCATCTCGACCAGCTCGAGCAGCTCGGCGTCGTCGACCATGTCGGCCTTGTTCAGGAACACCACGATGTACGGCACGCCGACCTGGCGCGAGAGCAGGATGTGCTCGCGGGTCTGCGGCATCGGGCCGTCGGCGGCCGAGCACACCAGGATCGCGCCGTCCATCTGGGCCGCACCGGTGATCATGTTCTTCACGTAGTCGGCGTGGCCCGGGCAATCCACGTGCGCGTAGTGGCGCGAGGCGGATTCGTATTCCACGTGCGCCGTCGAGATCGTGATGCCGCGCGCCTTCTCTTCCGGCGCCGCGTCGATCGCGTCATAGGCCTTGAACTCGCCACCGAAACGCTCCGCGCCGATCTTCGTCAGCGCCGCCGTCAGCGTCGTCTTGCCGTGGTCAACGTGACCAATCGTGCCCACGTTCACGTGGGGCTTGGTGCGTTCGAACTTACCCTTTGCCATGGCTGCTGGTTCTCGAGTGGATCAATGGATGGAAGTGGTGCTCACGAAAGGAATCGAACCTTCGACCTCCTCCTTACCAAGGAGGTGCTCTACCGACTGAGCTACGTGAGCGTGAAACCGGTGTGTTGCCTGGATTGCCGCAGATCGTCCTGCGCGGGTGTTCAGTGGAGCGGGAGACGGGAATCGAACCCGCACTAGTAGCTTGGAAGGCTACAGTTCTACCATTGAACTACTCCCGCACCGGGAGACCACTACAACGCGAAACAACAACGAAAACTGGTGGAGGGAGGTGGATTCGAACCACCGAAGGCGTAAGCCAGCAGATTTACAGTCTGCCCCCGTTGGCCGCTTGGGTATCCCTCCGGGATCACCGGAGTGATTGGGCCGGAGGGCCAAATCAAACCAGGGTGAAACAGCCCGAGATTTTGGCGTGTGCCGGCACGTCTGTCAACGCGTCCGGGACACTTTTTTCTCAGACGTTGAACCTGAAATGCAGGACGTCGCCTTCCTGCACGCGATATTCCTTGCCTTCCAGGCGCAGGCGCCCGGCATCGCGGGCCCCGGCCTCGCCCTTGTACTTGAGGTAGTCGTCGAAGGCGATGGTCTCGGCGCGGATGAAGCCCTTCTCGAAGTCGGTATGGATCACGGCCGCCGCCTGCGGGGCGGTGGAGCCGGCCTTCACCGTCCAGGCCCGCACTTCCTTCACGCCAGCGGTGAAGTAGGTCTGCAGGCCGAGCAGCGTGTAGGCCGCCCGGATCACCCGGTTCAGGCCCGGCTCGTCCAGGCCCAGATCGGTCAGGAACGCATCGCGGTCGGCGTCGTCCAGCTGGGACAGCTCTTCCTCGATGGCGGCCGACACCGGCACGACCTGCGCGCCCTCGGTGGCGGCGCGGGCACGGACGGCCTCCAGGTGCGGGTTGTTCTCGAACCCGTCCTCCAGCACGTTGGCCACGTACATCACCGGCTTCAGCGTGAGCAGGAACAGGTCGCGGACCAGCGCCTTCTCCTCGTCGTCCAGACCCAGCGCGCGGCCCGGCTTGCCGTCGTTGAGGCCGGCCTGCAGCTTCTGCAGCACGGGCTTGCGCGCGATGGCGTCCTTCTCGCCCGCCTTGGCGGAGCGCTCGGCGCGGTTGAGCGCCTTCTCGACGCTCTCCAGGTCGGCCAGCGCCAGCTCGGTATCGATGGTGTCGATGTCAGAGAGCGGATCGATGCGGTTGTTGACGTGGATGACGTCGTCGTTCTCGAAGCAGCGCACCACGTGGGTGATCGCATCCACTTCGCGGATGTGCGCCAGGAACTTGTTGCCGAGGCCTTCGCCGCTGGCGGCGCCCGCCACCAGGCCGGCGATGTCGACGAACTCGACGGCCGTCGGAATGACCTTCTGCGGCTTGACGATCTCGGCCAGCTGGTTGAGGCGCAGGTCCGGCACGGGCACCACGCCCACGTTCGGCTCGATGGTGCAGAACGGGAAGTTGGCCGCGGCGATGCCCGCCTTGGTCAGCGCATTGAACAGGGTGGACTTGCCGACGTTCGGCAGACCCACGATGCCGCATTTGATGCCCATGTGTACGTCCCGGATTCGTGATTCTTCACTCGTGATTGGCGATTCGCAGCACCCGTGGCCGCAAATCGCCAATCACCAGTGAGCCATCACGCCTTCTGCGTATGCAGTCGCGTCATCGCATCCATGAAGTTGCCCGCTACCGCCAGCGGCAACACATCCATCGCATCATCGATCGCCCGGGCGATCAGGACTTCGTCGTCCTTGCCCGGCTTGCCCAGCACCCAACCCGTCACCCGGTCCTTGTGGCCAGGATGGCCGATACCGATGCGCAGCCGGTGGAACTTGCCATGCCCGAGATGCTGCATGGTGTCGCGCAGGCCGTTCTGTCCGCCGTGCCCGCCATCGAACTTCAGGCGCGCGGCACCCGGCGGGAGATCGAGCTCGTCGTGCGCCAGCAAGGCCTCTTCCGGCGCGATCTTCCAGAAGCGCAGCGCGGCCGCGACCGACTTGCCGCTGAGGTTCATGTAGGTGGCCGGCTTCAACAGCCAGACCGGCTGGCCGGCGATCACGACCTTGGCGGTTTCGCCGAACAGCTTGCTGTCCAGTCCGAACCGCTCACCCTGCCGTTCCGCCAGGGCGTCGACAAAATGGAACCCGGCGTTGTGCCGGGTTCGGGCATGTTCGGCACCGGGATTGCCCAGTCCGACGATGAGGCGCAGGCCTGCCATGGGAACGCATCGCACACCTTCGCCCGCCGGAGCGGACGAAGGCTCATGCGATTACTTGTCGTCCTTCTTGGCGACCTTCGAAGCCGGCACCTCGGCCGACTCGGCCGGGGCTTCTTCGGCCTCTTCCTTGCCGTGCTTGGCGATCACGACGGCGACGTCGTGTTCCTTGCCCAGCTTCAGCTCGGGGATGACGACGCCGGCCGGCAGCTTGACGTCGGACAGGTGGATCACCGCGCCGATGGCCAGGTCGGCCAGGTCGATCTCGATGAATTCCGGCAGGTCCTTCGGCAGGCACTCGACGACGACTTCGTTCAGCTCGTGGGTGACCACGACTTCGGCGGACTTGCCGGCCGGCGACTTGTCTTCGTTGAGGAAGTGCAGCGGCACGGCGGTGCGCAGGGACTCGTTCTCGTTCACGCGCTGGAAGTCCAGGTGCATGATCTGCTGCTTGAACGGATGACGCTGCATGTCACGCAGCAGCACCTTCTGGATGTCGCCGTTGAGGCTCAGGTCCAGGATCGACGAGTAGAACCAGTCGTGCTGGGAGGCCAGCCAGACCTCGTTGTGGTTCAGCTGGATGCTGACCGGCTTCAGTTCGCCACCGTAAACGATGGCAGGCACGGTGCCCGCGTGACGGAGGCGGCGGCTCGCACCCTTACCCTCGTCTTCGCGGCGCTCGACCTTGATTTCATGCGTCTTAGCCATTTTCTTCACTACCTAATTGTTGGACCGCCCTGCGGCGATCTGATGAAAGGTTCACCCGCGACCAGATGAACCCGGAAAGCCGCCCGCCGATGTCCTGGCGAGCAGCGGAGACTCAATCCACGTACAGCGAACTGACCGACTCGCCGAAGGCGATGCGGCGGATCGTTTCCGCCAGCAGTTCCGCCACCGACAGCTGGCGGATCTTGCTGCAGCCCTGCGCCTGCGGCGAGAGCGGGATGGTGTCGGTGACGACGAGTTCGTCGAGCACCGAATTGTTCAGGTTGTCCACCGCCGGGCCCGAGAGCACGGGATGCGTGCAGTACGCCGCCACCTTGTTGGCACCGTGCTGCTTCAGCGCCGCGGCCGCGGCGCAGAGCGTACCGGCGGTGTCGACGATGTCGTCCACCAGCACGCAGTCCTTGCCCTCCACGTCGCCGATGATGTTCATCACCGTGGCGACGTTGGCGCGCGGACGGCGCTTGTCGATGATCGCCAGGTCGGCGTCGTCGAGGCGCTTGGCGACCGCACGGGCGCGGACCACGCCACCCACGTCAGGCGACACCACCAGCAGGTTCTCCGTGCCATAGGCGCGCCAGATGTCGGCGAGCAGCAGCGGCGACGCATACACGTTGTCCACCGGGATATCGAAGAAACCCTGGATCTGGTCGGCGTGCAGATCCACGGTCAACACACGATCCGCACTGACGGCACCGAACATCTTTGCCGCCACCTTCGCCGTGATCGGCACGCGCGAGGAGCGCATGCGGCGATCCTGGCGGGCGTAGCCGAAGTACGGCACCACCGCGGTGACGCTGCTGGCCGATGCGCGCTTCAGCGCGTCGATCAGCACCAGCAGCTCCACCAGGTTCTCGGCGCTCGGCGCGCAGGTCGGCTGCACGACGAACACTTCCTGCCGGCGCACGTTTTCCTGGATCTCGACCTGGACTTCGCCGTCGGAGAACCGGGACACCAGCGCCTTGCCCGGGCGCACGCCCAGCTCGCGGCAGATGCTGTTCGCCAACGGCTTGTTGGCGTTGCCGGAGAACACGAGCAGGTTACGTTCGTCTTGCATGGTGTCGTCTCGGCGGATGCGGCTGGACTGGATTGGCAGGGGCGGAAGGATTCGAACCTACGAATGCCGGGATCAAAACCCGGTGCCTTAACCACTTGGCGACGCCCCTAGGCGTTTTTCTCCGTCCCGCGAACCTGCGCCAGCGCATCCAGCAGCGGCGAGCGCGCCGCGCCCTCCACCACCCAGGCATGAAGCCCGGCAGGCAGTGACGCCAGCGCGACCTCGGCAGAGGTCCGATCGGCGAACTGCACGAAGCAGCCGCCGCCGGAACCCGTCAAACGTGGCGTACCGATCTGCGACAGGGCCTGGAAGACCGCCTCGATGGCAGGCTCCCGGCGACGCACGACCGGCTCGAACGCGTTGCCGAGCAGTGATCCCGAAACGAAGTCCGATATTTTCGCGGGTGCAGCATCACGCGTCAAATCCGGGGATGCGAACAGCGCCGCCGTGGGCACATGAACACCGGGATCGACCAGCACGTACCAGGCGGCCGGCAGGTCCAGCGGCGTCAGGACCTCGCCCACTCCTTCCGCCCAGGCATTCTCACCACGGACGAAGACGGGCACATCCGCGCCCACCTGCAGCCCCAGCGATGCCAGCCGGTCCGCTGCCAGGCCGCAGCCCCAGAGGTGGTCCAGGGCGACCAGCACAGTCGCGGCGTCCGACGAGCCGCCACCGAAACCGCCGCCGGCCGGAACGCGCTTTTCGACGCCAATATCGACACCTTGGACGATATTGGCCTCTTTTTTCAGGAGTTTGGCGGCACGGATGACCAGGTCATCGGTCTCAGAGACTCCCGGCACGGACTCACCCGCCCGTCGGATCTCGCCATCCGCCCGAGGCCGGAGGTGGATCGTGTCTCCCCATTCCAGCAGCCGGAACACGGTCTGCAGGAGGTGGTAGCCATCCGCCCGACGACCGACGATCTGCAGGGTCAGGTTGAGCTTGGCCGGCGCCGGCCAGGCCGACCAGCCGTCCGCAACCGGAAACAGGCTCATCGGGGCGCGAGCTGCCACTGGTCGACGGCGACCTTCACCGTCGCGCCCTGGCGGCGCGCCTCCATGCGGCGCGGCATGACCGGATGCTCACCCTCGGCAGGAAACCAGTCCAGGTAGTCCACGCGCCATCCCTGCTGGGTCAGGCTCCGCAGCCGGCCATCGGCGGCATAGTCCACGCCGTCCGCTGCGACCGAAGGATCGGCCACGCCACGCGCCCAGTGCGCCATCGAGGCCACCGGAATGTCCCAGCCGGTCGCCTCACGCAGCAGGCGATCCGCATCGTCGCCCTGCCGTGGCCCACCCTCCAGTCCATCGAGTCGCGCGGCGCGGGTCTGCAGGTCGCCGCCGAGGCGCCAGCTCTGCCGGGTGACCGGCGCGCTCAGCGCGACCTGATAGCCGGTGCCCGTCTGCTGCCAGTCGATGCGGCCACTGCCGCCCTTCCCGTTCGCGTTGACCGCCACCCGGCCGGCGAACGACCAGTCCGGCTGCGAGGCCAGCCACGCGGTGCGTGTCGCCTGCGCGGCCTGCGCCGCCGCCAGCGCCTCGGGGTCGCGCAGCGTCGGCGAATCCAGGGCAGGGCCGCGCGTGGCGCAGCCCGCCATCGACAGGGCCGCGAGCCCCGCCAGCAGCCATCCTGAAACCTTCATGCGCCTGTCTTCTCCAGCGCCCGCAGCAGCGAGCGGTTGTCGGGATCGAGCTTGCGCGCCTCATCGAAGTAGCGGCGCGCCTCGTCCTTCTGCCCCATCACCCACAGCACTTCGGCCACATGGGCCGCGATCTCGGGGTCCTTCTGCAGCGTGAAGGCGCGCCGCAGTTCGACCAGCGCCTCCGCATTGCGGCCGAGCCGGTACAGCACCCAGCCATAGCTGTCGATGATGGCCGCATCGTCCGGCACCGCGGTACGCGCGCGATCGATCAGCTCCAGCGCCTCCTGGTAGCGCGTGGTGCGGTCGGCAAGCGTGTAACCCAGCGCATTGAGCGCCGCCACATTGTCGGGCTCAATGACCAGGATGCGGCGGAAATCGGCCTCCGCATGGTCGATGCGGTCGCGCCGCTCCCAGGCCAGACCGCGCGAGTACAGCAGTGCCAGATCGTCCGGATAAGCAGCCAGCCCGCGCGCGAACACTTCGAGTTCGCCCGCGTCCTGTTCGTCCTGCTGGCGCAGCTCGGCCTCCATCAGATAGGCGTCGCGGCGCGTGCCGTCCTCGACGCTGGCGTCGCCCTGCAGCGTGCGCGCCTCGGCGAAGGCCTCGTCCTTGCGCCCCAGGTCGAACAGCGTCTTGAGCGCGCGCAGGCGAGCGTCGGCGCGCTGGTCGCCGGCGGGCACGCTGCGGTACCAGGTCAGGGCTTCGTCCCGACGCTCCAGGAACTCGGCCATCTGGCCGAGCAACAGGCGGCGGTCCGGGCTGTACTGGGTGGGCTGGTCCGCACCGGCCTGCTTCAGCTCCTCGTACAGCGCATTCAGCGCGGTCTTGTCGTCGGCCTTGGCCAGCAACTGCGCGCGAAGTCCGTAGGTCAGCGTGTCCTGCGGCCCCTGCCCCATCGCCCGCGACGCCGCCGCCGGGTCGCCAAGGCGGTCGTACTCCTCGGCCAGCTTGAGCCGCAGGGCGCCATCGGTCGCTGCCCTTGGCAGCAAGCCATCCAACACGGCGCGCGCCTCCTGCTTGCGGTCCGCCTGCAACAGCTGGCTCGCCTGCAGCAGCTCCACCAGCGGCTCGCCGGCAAAGCGTTTCACAACATCGCCGACCATGCGCTCGGCCAGCGCCGGCTGCTCGAGCTGCTGAGCCAACCCGGTGAAGGCCAGCCACGGCGGCAGCTTGTTCGGAATGGCGCCATCGTCCACCAGTTCGCGCAGCAGCCGCGGCGCCAGCGCCGGATCCTTGCCGCCGCTGCCCAGTGCCGTCAGTGCATACCGCCATCCGAGGTTGTCCGGGTCCTTCAGTAGCGCGGCGAGCTCCCGGCGCGCCACACGCGCCTGCCCCTGGCGCAGCGCCAACGTGGCTTCCGCACCGCGCAGCGCCAATGTCCTCGGGGACCGCGCCCGCCACAGCTTGATCGCCTCGGCGGCACGGGCATCGTCCTTGGCCAGCAGGGCGATGCGGGTAGCGCGCTCGGCCAGCCCGGCATCGTCGCCCCGCTTCGCCGCGTCCAGGTACCAGCGCGCGGCGTCCGGCAACTGGCCGGCCTGCAGGGCGAATTCGCCCGCCATGACTGTGGTCAGCGCGTCGTCCCGTGCAGTGGCCGGCGATGCGGCAGGTGCCGCGACCGCGGAAGGCATGGCGACCGCGAGAACCAGCGCCGCGGCCCAAGTACGAATCATTTCGGGCATGAACGTCACGTCGGCCGTAAAATGGCGGCCCTGATATGAGCCAGCAGCTTACTGCAAGCGCCTGAACGATGACGTTGTGGGTCCTCGGATTGAACCACCAGACCGCGCCGGTCGACCTGCGCGAACGGGTGGCATTCGACGCCGGCACGGTGCCGCACGCGTTGTCGTCGCTGCGGGCGCTGCCCGACGTGGTCGAGGCCGCCCTGTTGTCGACCTGCAACCGCACCGAGCTGTACGCAGTGGCCGAGGACGGCGACGTGCTGGCGAGCTGGCTGGCCACGCATGCCGATGGCCTCGAGGGCTATCTCTACCGCCATCGCGACGCCGACGCCGTGCGCCACCTGTTCCGGGTCGCGACCGGACTGGACTCGATGGTGCTGGGCGAACCGCAGATCCTCGGCCAGGTGAAGGACGCCTGGGCGACGGCGCGCGAACATGGCGCGCTGGGCAACCGCCTGGACCGCCTGTTCCAACAGACCTTCGCCGTCGCCAAGCGTGCGCGTACCGACACCCGCGTCGGCGCGAACCCGGTCTCGGTCGCCTCCACCGCGGTGCGCCTGGCGCAGAACTCCTTCGCCCGCCTCAGCGAGTCCACCGTGCTGCTGGTCGGCGCCGGCGAGACCATCGAGCTCGCGGCCAAGCACCTGAGCGAGGGCAAGGTGCGCCGGCTGCTGATCGCCAACCGCACGCTGTCGCACGCGCAGGAGCTGGCCAGCCGCCATGGCGGCTACGCGCTGCCGCTGGCCGAACTGGAACGCCACCTGGCCGAAGCCGACGTGGTGTTCTCCGCCACCGCCGCGCGCGAGCCGGTGGTGCTGCAGGCACAAGTGGCCGCCGCACTGGCCAAGCGCAAGCACAAGCCGATGCTGCTGTTCGACCTGGCCGTGCCCCGCGACATAGAAGCCTCCGTAGCCGAGCTGCGCGACGCCTACCTCTACACCGTCGACGACCTGGAGCGCGCGGTCGAAGACAACCGCCGCGGCCGGCGCGAAGCCGCCGATGCCGCGGAAGCCATCATCGACGTGCAGGTCGGCCGCTTCATGGAGAACCTGCACGCCGGATCCCGCCAGGAACCGCTCAAGCGCCTGCGCGCCCTGGGCGAATCCACCCGCGAGGACGTGCTGGCGAAGGCCCGCCAGCAACTCGCCAACGGCCGCGAACCGGAGCAGGTGCTGGAGTTCCTCGCCCACACGCTGACCAACCGCCTGCTGCATCCGCCGACCGCGGCGCTGCGCGAGGCTGCGGTAAGCGGCGACGCGGAACTGGCGCGCGCCGCCGACCGCCTGTTCCCCGCGCAGCCGCCCTATTCCCACCTGAAGAAAGACGATGACGCCGACGCTGCGCCGTAAGCTCGAAGCGTTGGCCGAACGCCGGGAAGAACTGGAACGCCTGCTCGCCGATCCCGGCGTGATCGGCGACAGCGACCGCTTCCGCAATTTCTCGCGCGAGTTCTCCCAGCTGGAGCCCGTCGCCACCGCGATGGCGGAGGAAAAGCGCGCGCAGGCCGACCTGGCCGCCGCGCAGGCGATGCGCGACGATCCGGAACTGGCCGAACTGGCCGACGAAGAGATCGCCGCTGCCCAGCTGCGCCTGGCGCAGCTCGACGACGAGCTGATGCTGTTGCTGCTGCCGAAGGACAACCGCGACGAAGGCAACCTGTTCCTCGAGGTCCGCGCCGGTACCGGCGGCGACGAGGCGGCGATCTTCGCGGGCGACCTGTTCCGCATGTATGCACGCTACGCCGAGCGCCAGGGCTGGAAGGTCGAGATCGAATCCGACAGCCCCGGCGAGCACGGCGGCTACAAGGAAGTGGTGGCGCGCGTGGTTGGTCGCGGCGCCTATTCGAAGCTCAAGTTCGA
Organism: Pseudoxanthomonas sp. LjRoot206; assembly: GCF_056175725.1. Classification (NCBI taxonomy): domain Bacteria; kingdom Pseudomonadati; phylum Pseudomonadota; class Gammaproteobacteria; order Lysobacterales; family Lysobacteraceae; genus Pseudoxanthomonas; species Pseudoxanthomonas sp. LjRoot206. Next base: position 937,778 of record NZ_JBGFFI010000002.1, on the reverse strand, counting down.
ATCCGGCACCCATCGCGTGCAGCGCGTGCCCGAGACCGAATCGCAGGGCCGCATCCACACCTCGGCAGCGACGGTGGCGATCATTCCCGACGTGGACGAAGTCGATGACATCGTCATCAATCCGGCCGACCTGAAGGTCGACACGTTCCGTTCCTCCGGCGCGGGCGGGCAGCACGTCAACAAGACTGAGTCGGCGATCCGCATCACCCACGTGCCGAGCGGCGTGGTGGTGGAATGCCAGACCGAGCGCAGCCAGCACGCCAACCGCGACAAGGCGATGAAGCGGCTGAAGGCGCAACTGCTCGATGCCGAGCGCAGCAAGCAGCAGGCCGCGCAGGCGGAGACGCGCAAGCTGCAGGTCGGCAGCGGCGACCGCAGCCAGCGCATCCGCACCTACAACTTTCCGCAGGGCCGCATCACCGACCACCGCGTGGAAGGCCTCACGCTGTACGACCTGCCCAACATCATCCAGGGCGACCTGGACGAACTGATCGACCGCCTCGGCCGCGAACACCTGGCCGACGAACTCGCCCGGCTGACGGAGGCCGCATGACCGCCACGATCAGGCAGGCGACGCCGGACGATCTCGACACGGTCGCGCGCCTGTTCGACCTGTACCGCGTGTTCTACGGCAAGCCCTCGGATCCCGCGTTGGCGCGCGACTTCATCCAGGCCCGCATGACCCGCGGCGAATCGGTGATCCTGCTGGCGGAGATCGACGGTGATGCCGCCGGCTTCACCCAGCTCTATCCGGCCTTTTCCTCGGTCAGCGCCACCCGTACCTGGATCCTCAACGACCTGCTGGTACTGCCGGAGGCTCGCCGCCAGGGCGTCGCCCGTGCACTGCTGGCCGCGGCCGCAGATTTCGCCCGCGCCGACGGCGCATTGCGGCTGGAACTGGAAACCGACCACGACAACGCCACCGCACAGGCGCTGTACCGCGCGATGGGCTGGACGCCGTACGACGGCACCCTGCGCTTCCGCCTGCCGCTCTAGCCGCCGCGAGGACGCTGGCGTCCTCGCTTTGGGAGCGACGTCAGTCGCGAACCAGGCATCACCGTCGCGACTGACGCCGCTCCCACACCTGCTTCGTGTGGATCGTGCTTGTCTCGCACAGCCGGCAGTCGCTAGGCTCCCCCTATGATCATCACTCACGCCTCCGCCACCACGCGCACCTTCAAGCCAGGCGGTCGCGGTGACCATTGACGATCCACGCAGCGAGCGCACGCGACTGCGGTTGCACGTGCAGCAGCAGCCACAGGACTTCATCGCCTGGGTAATGCTGTCGGATGCCGAACTCGACCACGGCGATGCCGACGCCGGACGGCGTGCCGCCGAGCGCGCATTGAATCTCCGCCCGCGTCATCCCGAAGCCCTCGCCCGCCTCGGTCGCAGCCACTGGCTGTCGGGCCGCCATGTGCAGGCCGCACAGGCGCTGAGCGAGGCCGCGGCGCAAGCGCCGCAGCATCCCGGCATCGCGCTGTGGCTGGGCCATGCGCTGGAAGACGCCGGCGAAGCCGAGGCGGCGGCGCAGGCCTACGAACACGCGTACCGGCTGGTGCCGGGCGAACCGATGTTCGCCGCCCATCTGTTGAACTGGCGCCGCAGACTCTGCGACTGGCGCGACCTCGACGCGCTGTCGGCCCAGGTGCGCCGCGCGGTGCGCGACGGCACTGGCGTGGTCGAGCCGTTCGCCTTCCTCAGCGAGGACGCCACCGCCGACGAACAACTGGCCTGCGCACGCCAGCGCGCGCAAGCGCTCGCCGCCGTGATCCGGCCACTGCCGCCCGCACCACCGGCGCAGGACGATGCGCCGCTGCGGCTGGGCTTCCTGTCCAACGGCTTCGGCGCACATCCGACCGGCCTGCTCACGGTGGCGTTCTTCGAAGCGTTGCAGGCGAGCGGAACGGCGAACGCACACCTATTCGCGCTCACGCCCGGCGACGGCAGTCCGATCCGGCAACGGCTGGCGGCCGCGACACAGTTGCATGACGTGTCCGGGCAGTCGCATGCACGCATCGCCCAGGCCATCCGCGACCAGCGCATCGACGTGCTGTACGACCTGCGCGGCTGGGGCGGCGGCGGCACGCCGGAAGTGCTGGCGATGCGACCGGCACCGGTGCAGGTGAACTGGCTGGCCTATCCCGGCACCTCCGGCGCGCCGTGGATCGACTACGTGCTGGCCGATCGCTTCGCCCTCCCAGAAGCGATCGCGCCGTCCTACAGCGAAGCCGTCGCCTGGCTGCCGGGCGCGTTCCAGCCGTCGGACACGCGTCGCGCGGTCGACACGCCGCCGTCGCGCGCCGCATGCGGGCTTCCCGACACCGGCATGGTCTACGCCTGCTTCAACAACAGCTACAAATTGAATCCGCGCAGCATGGCGCGGATGTTCGGCGTGCTCCTCCAGGTCGACGGCAGCGTGCTGTGGCTGCTGTCGGGACCGGGTCGCGCCGACGATCGCCTGCGCGCCGCGGCGCAGGCGCGTGGCGTGGATCCCGCGCGCCTGGTGTTCATGCGCAAGCTGCCGCATGCGGAGTACCTGGCGCGCTACCGGCATGTCGACCTGTTCCTCGACACGCATCCCTACAACGCGCATACCACCGCCTCCGACGCGCTGTGGGCGGGCACGCCCGTGCTGACCTGCCCGGGCATGACGTTCGCCGCGCGGGTCGCCGGCAGCCTCAACCACCATCTCGGCCTGGACGACATGAACTTGGCCGACGACGCGGCGTTCGTCGCGACGGCGATCCGCCTGGGACGCGACACCGCAACGCGCGCGGAGCTGCGCGCGCGCCTGCAGGTGGCGATCGCGCAGGCGCCGCTGTTCGACATGCCGCGGTTCGCGGACGGGTTTGTCGACGTGGCCCGGCGCATGGCTGACCGGCACCGCAAGGGCCTGCCGCCTGCGCCGCTCGACTGACCCGCGAGTGCGCTACCCTTCGGGCATGAGCCATGCCGACGCCTTGATTCCCCTTCACCTGTGCGTGCTGACCGTCTCCGACAGCCGCACGCTCGCCGAGGACCGTTCCGGCGACTACCTCGCCGAGGCGCTCGCACAGGAAGGCCACCAGCTGCACGATCGCGCGCTGTTGCCCGACGACCGTTACCGCCTGCGCGCGCAGGTCTCGCAGTGGATCGCCGATCCTGCCGTCGACGGCATCCTGGTGACGGGCGGCACCGGCTTCACCGGTCGCGATTCCACGCCGGAAGCGTTGCTGCCGTTGCTGGACAAGGAAATGCCCGGCTTCGGCGAACTGTTCCGCCACATCAGCGTGGACGAGATCGGCACCTCGTCGCTGCAGTCGCGCGCGTTCGCCGGCCTGGCCAACCAGACCTTCATCTTCTGCCTGCCGGGCTCCACCTCGGCCTGCCGCACGGCATGGGAGAAGATCATCCGCGCCCAACTCGATGCCCGCACGCGCCCCTGCAACCTGGCGACGTTGCGTCCCCGCCTGAAGGAATGAGCAAGGAGAGCCTGCGATGTCGCTCGATGCCACCCTGCGTCTGCTGACCAAGGCCAGCGGCCTGACCGCCGCCGACCTCGCCGCCGCCATCCCGCGCGCCGGCGTCGCCACGGTGAAATCCTGGCTGGCCGGCGAGAAGATGCCCGGCGGCGACCAGCTCGCCGCACTCGCGCGCGCCTTCGGCGTACCGGCCGGCGCGCTGCTGTCGGAACTGGCGACGACGCTGGACCCGGCCCGCACGCAGGGCGAACACGACCTGCTCGCCGCCTACCGCGCACTCACCACGCGCCAGCAGGGCGCGCTGCTGGAAGTCGCCCGCGGCATGGCCGGGCACAAGGCACGCCGCAAACGCTGATTCCCCCGCCACACAGGAGGTCGTGATGAAACCGCTCAAGCGCAAGGATTACGAAGCACGCCTCAAGCCACTGCAGCTGGAACTGGCCGCGATGGCGCGCTGGGCCTCCCACTGCGGCGCCCGCATCGTGGTGGTGATGGAAGGCCGCGATACCGCCGGCAAGGGCGGCGCGATCGGCGCGATCACCGAACACCTCAATCCTCGCCAGTGCCGCGTGGTGGCGCTGCCCAAGCCCAGCGAGCGCGAAGCCTCGCAGTGGTACTTCCAGCGCTACATCTCGCACCTGCCGGCGGCCGGCGAGATCGTCCTGTTCGACCGCAGCTGGTACAACCGCGCCGGCGTCGAGAAGGTCATGGGCTATTGCAGCGACGAGCAGCACGCGCGCTTCCTGCAGCAGGCGCCGGTGTTCGAGCGCGGCATCACCGACGACGGCATCCTGCTGTTCAAGTACTGGCTGTGCGTGGACCAGGCGCAGCAGGAAGAACGCTTCGCCGAGCGCGCGGAAGAGCCATTGAAGAGCTGGAAGCTGTCGCCGATCGACCTGAAGGCGCGCGAGAAGTACGCCGACTACACCGCCGCCCGCGAGACCATGCTCAAGGCCACGCACACCAAGCATGCGCCGTGGACGCTGGTCGACTTCAACGACCAGCGCACCGGGCGGCTGACCTTGATCCGCGACCTGCTCGATCGCCTGCCCGACACGCAGGTGCCACTGGAACCGCTGGGCCTGCCGCCGCTGAAGGGCAAGCTGCACAAGGAACGCTACGGCATCCTCAAGCCGATCAAGCCGCAGCGCGGCGACTGATCGATGCGCATGACCTGGATGGCCACGCTGTGGCTGGCCGCTGCGCCTGCGTTGGCGCAGGACGCCACGGCGCCCGAGGATCCGTCCGCGACGACGCTGGAGACGCTGACCGTCCGTCCGGACCCGGGGGAAGTGGTGGACCTCTACCGCTTCCGCAATCCCATCGACGTCGACTCCGGCGCGCTCGGTGGCAGTTGGAAGGAACCCACCAGCCTGGAGCAGCTCGGCAAGAACGGCGGCATCGTGCCCGTACTCGTCGGACTGGCGGCGCAGCAGGTGCAAAAGGGTGCGCGAAAGATTCCCGGCTGGAAGGAACCCGTACAGGCCGCCGTCGCGCGGCCGCCGCCGCTGGACGACGAGCAGCAAGCCCGCGCCCTGCGCCTGTACGACGCCGGCGAGCCTTCACGGTGAAACCCGAGCAAGCAGAGCGACAGGTATCGCCTCTGTGTAACGTGCGCCATGCGCACGGAGTCAGCACATGATCGTGCGGTCGCGTGGTCGTGCGCGTGGCGCACGCTACGTAGACAGGCCCGTCAGCCGGTGACGAAGCCTTCGTTCACCGGCGCGGTCCACACCTCGCGTACCACCGCATCGACACGGGCCGCGGGCGGCCCCTCGTGGAGCCACGCTTCCAGCGCGTCCAGTGCGGCGGCATCGCCTTCGGCGACCACGTCCACGCGACCGTCCGGCAGGTTGGTCGCGCGACCGGACAGGCCGAGATCGAGCGCGCGCTCGCGCGTCGACGCGCGGAAGAACACGCCCTGCACCTTGCCACTGACCAAAAAGCGCGCGGCCATCATGCCTTCGCGGCGGGACCGCCGGCCGCGGCGATGGCGGCCTCGATGTCCTTGCCGGTCACCGGGCCGAGGAACTGCTTGGCGACCTTGCCGTCCGGCGCGATCACGTAGGTCAGCGGCAGGCCGCGCGGCGTGGCGAAATCGGCCGGCGGGTTGTAGACGTCGAGGATGGCGATCGGGTACACCACCGGCCGTTCGGCCAGGAACGCCTTCAGCTCGTCCGCTTCGATCTCCTCGTACGCCAGCCCGATCACCTCGATGTGCTCGTTGTCCTTGTCCAGCGCGGACAGGTCGGGCATTTCCTTCAGGCACGGCGCACACCAGGTGGCCCAGAAATTCACCACCACCCACTTGCCGCGGTGCGCGGCCAGCATGTAATCGGCGCCGTCCAGCGTCTTCACCTGCAGCGTCGGCACCTCGGCCGTGCGATCGGCAGCCTTCTGGCTCGCAGGTTCCACCGCCTGCACGTGCGCTTCGATCGCGGGCGAGGCCGCTTCCGACGGCGACGAACCGGCACTGCACGCCGCCAGCAACAGCACCGTGGCCAGCGACAGGGAGGAAAGGGACTTCATGCAGGCTCCTGGTTGGATTCGACGTACAGGTCGCTGACGCGCTTCTTCAGCAGTTCGCGCAAGGGCATGCGCAGGTCGTCCAGCGCGACGCGCGCGGCGCGGCCCAGCGCATCGTCGTGGAACGGCAGGTGGGCCTCGGCGACGGGAATGCGCAGCTGGCAGGCTTCGTACAGGTCGCACAGCGTCAGGTCGTCCAGGTCGCGCGACAGCAGCCACTCGCCCTCTTCGTCCCTGCGCAGCAGGTTGATGCCGGCCAGCTGGCCCAGCATCTGCTGGATCAGCGAATCGGTCAGCATCGGCTCCATCGCCAGGATCTGGTCGCTGTGCAGGCCGCGTCCCTGCGCGCGCGCCTGCGAGAAGCGACCGAGCATGCGCAGCAGGCCGTACAGTTCGTAGCCCAGCGGGAGCCGCAGCGCGACCGGCTGGTAACGGAACGCCGCCATGCCGGAGGCGAGCGACGCACCGAGCAGCACGGCGACCCAGCACAGGAAGATCCACAGCAGCAGGATGGGCGCGGCCGCCACCGCGCCGTAGATCTTCTGGTAGGAGTTGAAGCTGCCCAGGTACAGGCCCAGCCCCCACTTCGCCAGTTCCAGCAGCACGGTCGCCAGCAGTGCGCCCGCCACCGCATAGCGCCACTTGATGGTCCGGTGCGGCACCACGCGGTAGATCACCACGATGGCCGCCAGTTCGATCAGCACCGGCGCGACGCTCAACGACAGCGCCTGCAGCCACTTGCCGCCGCTGGTCGCGAACACCGGCAGCGCATAGAAGCGCGCGGACAGTGCCAACGATGCCGCCGCCATCAGCGCGCCCAGCGTCAGCACCGTCCAGTAGACCAGGAAGCGCGACAGCTTCGGCCTTGCACTGTGCACGCGCCAGATATTGTTGAAGGTGGTCTCGATGCTGTTGAGCGTGATCAGCAGCGACGCCACCAGCGCGATCACGCCGACCGCGGTCAGCTTGCCGGTGTTGGAGAGGAAGCCGTCCAGCTTCTCCTTCAGGCTGACCGCCGCGCCGGGCAGGAAGTTGGCGAAGATGTAGTCGCGCAGCTGCGCGCTCCATTCCTGGAACACCGGGAACGCCGACAGCACGCCGAACACCACCATCGCCAGCGGCACCAGCGCGAACAGGGTGGTATAGGCCAGCGAGCCGGCGGCCTGGAACAGGCGGTCGTCGAGGAAGCGCTTGGCCAGAAAACGGAAGAAGGTCCCCATGCGTGCGCGGTCGCGCAGGCGATCGGTCCAACGGTTCAACGAGTCCAGTGGCTCCATGGGCGGAAGGGTAACCGATGCGTCACGGGACCGACATCGCCGATACTAGGCGCCTTCCATGCAACGAAGATGGCCCGATGCCCGAGATCCTGGTGCTCTACTACAGCCGCGGTGGGTCCGTGGCGCGGCTGGCGCGGCAGATCGCACGCGGCGTGGGCGAAGTGGACGGCATGTCGGCGCGCCTGCGCACCGTGCCGCCGGTCGCCGCCGTAACCCAGCAGGCCGCGCCGCCGGTGCCCGAGGACGGCGCGCCCTACGTGGACCGGCAGGACCTGGCCGAGTGCAGTGGCCTGATCCTCGGCAGCCCCACCCGCTTCGGCAACATGGCCGCGCCGGTCAAGCACTTCATCGATGGCCTGGGCGCGGAATGGGCCAGCGGCACGCTGGTCGGCAAGCCGGCGGCGGTGTTCACCTCCACGGCCACCCAGCACGGCGGGCAGGAATCCACCCTGCTGTCGATGCAGGTGCCGCTGCTGCACCACGGCTGCGTGATCGTCGGCATTCCCTTCACCGAGCCGCAGCTCAGCAGCACGCGCACCGGCGGCACGCCTTACGGCGCCAGCCATGTGGCCGGCGGCGAGGACGACCCGCACCCCAGCGACGAGGAAGCCGCGCTCGCGCGCGCACTCGGCCGCCGCGTGGCCGATATCGCCCGCCGGCTGGAGACGCGCTGATGGACCGTTCGCGCCTGGTCCTCGCCGCGTTGCTGCAACTGCTGGCCATCCTGTACGCGTTGTGGTTCTACGGCGACCGCCAGTACACGCTGGCGCTGCTGGTCTTCAGCCTGCCGCCCATCGTGCTGATGATCGGCGTGATGGCGCGGCGGCGCACCGCGGCCTTCTGGGCCGGCGTGCTGGCGCTGTTCTGGTTCTCGCACGCGGTGATGGTGGCGTGGGCCGATCCGGTGAAGGCGAAGTTCGCCTGGGTCGGCATCGTGCTGTCCATCGGCATCGTGCTGGCGACCAGCTGGCCGGCGTTTGCCAAGCGGTTCGGCAGGAAGGGATGAGGCGTTTCGTCGCGGCACTGTTCCTGGGTCTGATCGCGCCATCCGCATGGGCACAGGATGCGGTGTGCGAACCGGTGGAGCCGGCGCGCGTGGAAAACCGCGACGGCAGCGTGCTGACCGTACGGACCGAATGCCCTTCGCCCGCACTGCGTCGCCACATCGTCGAGCTCGCGTGCGATGCCGCGCGTACCTGCGACCGCCTGGAGATCGACCAGGAGACGGCCTACACCCCCATGGGCAATGCCAGCCCGGTAGATCTGGACGGGGACGGCCTGCACGAGATCGAGATCCTTGGCGCGTGCGGCGCCGGGCCGAACTGCGAGGGCGATGTCTACCGGATCGACCCGGCCACGCGGACGCTGCAGCACTTCTTCAGCGGTGGCTATTACGAACTGCAATTCATCGACGGGTGGCTGGTGCAGGCCGGGCGCAGCAGCTGCTGCAGCTGGAACTACCTGATGTGGAAGCTGGATGCGGTGCGTTCGCTGCCGCTCGGTGACGGCAACCAGGACCTGCGGGCGCAGGTGGACGGCAGCGGCGCCACGTACGACGAAGACGGTCGCGGGGATGCGCAGTGCACGTTCCTGCGGGAAAGCGGCGATAATCGCCTGGTGGTCGCACCGCCTTCGCCGGGGCTGGAAGACATGATCTGCCGGCACTATGGCGAGGCGTACCGCCTGACACCCCCGGATACAACGCCAGGCGCGCCGTGAGCGCCGGCAGGAGCCTTGAGATGGATGAGCTGCTGATCGTCACCACCGGTGGCACGATCGACAAGATCTACTTCGACGACAAGTCCGATTACCAGATCGGCGATCCGCAGATCGGCATGATCCTGCGGGAGCTGGGGGTGACGTTCCGCTTCACGGTCATTCCGATCCTGCGCAAGGATTCGCTGCACATCACCGACGAGGACCGCGAGCTGGTCCGCGCGACCATCGCCGCGCAGTCGACGAAACATGTGCTGGTGACGCACGGCACGGACAGCATGGTGCAGACGGGCCATGTGCTGGCGTCCATCGCGGACAAGACCATCGTGATGACGGGCGCGCTCAGCCCGGCCCGCTTCCGCGGTTCGGACGCGGAGTTCAACATCGGCTGCGCCATCGGCGCGGTGCAGTCGCTGCCGACAGGCGTGTATATCGCCATGAACGGGCGGATCTGGGATCCGGCGAAGGTCAGGAAGAACGTGGCGGCGAACCGGTTCGAGGCGGTGTGACGCGCACGCTTTCTCGCTGCAATAACGACAAGGCCCGCTGATGCGGGCCTCTTCGTTACGGGCGAGGAAAATCTACTCTGGCCACATTCCTGTCTGTCTGCTCCAGCCAGGAGGGGCTCGCGGGTTCGTGCCCCACCTCGTGATCTGGCATACCTAGAATGCAGATCACATCGCGCAATCTGCACCCACACCTGACAACTGATTGGAGTCAGTTGTACGGCTTTGTCGGATTCGGATTGCCCGTCCTCGGCACCCAAACCCACGCGCATCCAGAGGACACGCACACCCACGTGAAGCATCCAGTCTCAGTGCAGACCGCACCCTCACCGGCCTTTGCCGGCGCCGGAGCGGTTGCACCGATGCTGCCAACCATCAACGTCACCGCCAACGTAAGAGCAAACTTTGCTTTCATAAGATCGTCCTTGTCTCGTGTTCGCACTCGTAGATAAGTGCGAAGGCAGTAGATATCTCAAAGTTCTACCTGTCAACACAGCTTCGCTGGTACATCAATGTACAAGCGAAGACCATAGGCTGGAGTGGCGCAGCGATACCCGACAACCCAAGCCCTCGCATTCACGGGAGGAATTGGCGTCAGCCCCTCATTCTTTTGCGGGATCGTGGTGACGTTCCGTTTCGCTGTCATCCATATCCTGCGCAAGGATTCGCTGCACATCAGCGACGAGAACCGCGAGCTGGTCGGCGCGATCATCGCGGCGCAGCACGCCTCCTCGCTGTAATAACGACAAGGCCCGCTGATGCGGGCCTTGTGCTTTACGGAAGCCTACGGCGGCGAGATGACATAGGCGCAGAGGTGTTCCGACGTCGGGACGGCCTTCGCACCCATGGCCTCGTAGAGCGAGATGGCCCGGTGATTGCTGGAACGCACATTGTTGACCACCAGCTCCAGGCACCCCTTGTCACGTGCCTTCTTCCGCAACCGCTCGATCACCATGCTGCCGTAGCCACGTGAGCGCTGCCTGGAATCGATCTCGATCTTCTCCAGCACAAAGCTCGCGCCGGGTTCGAACCAGCCATGGGCACGGCCTACCCGGCGACCATCCAGCCATGGCTCGACGACATAGTGCCGCCGCTGCTCGCTTTCTTCGAAGCGCCAGTCTGCTTTCAATTGGAGAGGGTTCGGTTTCAAAGATGGCCTACTTGGCTACTGTGGCCGCACGCCTGAGTCAGGCCGGACCGCTTGGCGGGCACGGCACAGGGAAACAGGGGTTGTAAAACGGGCGGGCAGAGTACCTTGTCCAAGCTGATCCGCGCGTGTATCGCCGCGCAGCCGAGGCATGCACTGGTCACGCAGGGTATGGACAGCATGGTGCAGACGGGCCACGTGCTGGCGTCCGTCGCGGACAACACCATCGTGATGGCCGGCGCCCTCAGCCCGGCCCGCTTCTGCGGCTCGGACGCGGCGTTCACCATCGGCTGCGCCATCGGCGCGGTTCATTCGCTGCCGTCGGGCGCGTACACCGGCATGAACGGACGGATCCGGGATCCGGCGAAGGCCAGGAAGATCGTGGCGGCGAATCGGCTCAAGGCGGCGTGAGGCCAAGCCGCTACCATCATCAGTAATGACAAGGGCCGCAGATGCGGGGCATTTTTTTGGAATTGTTCCCCACTCCTGGTGGAGAGCCATTTCGCTGGAGCTAGTGAGAACCCTCCCGCATCTTTCACCCGCATTCTCCAACACGCGCGACTATTCCGGAGCGCGCAACGAATGTGACTCAAGCATTTTTCGTTGACCCTTAACTGTGACACGAAAGAAAACGGGCGATCCGCACCGTGTCATTCCTCCCGCCTGGCTCGCGCAGGTTGTGGTCGGGATTCATGTCCGGGCCGGGTATCACAAAGGCCACCTTTGTCACCGACTCGCTGAGCAGGTGACAGCGGCACTCAAGCGGAGGATGATCCGGAGCCGCGCCAGTCTGGCGCCATGTGCGACGAAATCGTGACCACATGAAGCGGCCCATTACGCGGTCGGCGCACGAGCCTTGCGTGCCGATGCCCGTATCGAGACGTCCGCATCGATGCGGTTATGCAGCGAGAAGGCGGAACGAGTTTGGATGGACGGGTTGCCCGGCATGCGATGCCCTGCGGGTTTCATCTGTCGGTCCTTTCCAGGAACCGTTGAGATGACCACACGACGTGCCGTGCATCTTGCATTTGCGGTCGGACTGCTCGGCTACTGGACGGGCCTGACGGTGGGCGTCGACACGCGCTGGTTTACGCACGGAATCTACGTGGCGCTGATGGTGGCTGCCGTCGCGATGCTCCACCTGCGCGCGATCCTCAGACGGGAGGAGCGCGCGGCGTGGGCGCTGCTCGCATTGGGTTTCACGCCTTGGACGCTGGGCTGGGCACTGCATCTGGGCGGCGAAGTACTGGGAAATCCGTGGACCTCGCCGGGTCCCATCGACCTGTTCTGGATGTCACTGTACCCATTCGCGATGGCGGCACTGTTCCAGCTCGGTCGCCGGCTGAGCGGACTGGGGACCGCGCTGCTCACCGACATTCTGACGATCACGCTGGTGACCGCCGGCCTGGTCACCGCAGTGGCGCTTCCGCCCTTGCTGGCGACCGGAAGCCTGGGTGAACTGGGCCGTATCATCGTGGTGGCCTATCAGGTTGGCGACAGCATCCTGGCCGCGATCGCCGTCGTCGCCTTCGCGCTTGCCGGCAGGCAGGTTGGCGCCGCCTGGATGCTGCTGGCTGCCGCCATCCTTACGCTCGGCGTTGCCGATACCGCCTGGACGCTGGAAGCCGCCGCCACCGGGCCCGTGTCGGGCATGATCGGTTCCAACGCTCTCTATCCGCTGGCGCCGGCGTTGGCCGCAGCGGCGGCATGGCAACCATCCCACGATCGCGGCGCCAGTTTCATGGGCGCCGAGATGCGCATCCATGCGGCAGTCTTGATCGGGGTGCTGCTGGGCCTTGCGCTGCTTGCTGCGAATGGGTTCCGATTCCGGCGGTGTCGGTCGTGCTGGTGGCACTGGGCCTGGCGGCGGCGATGCACCGGATCTGGCATGCGCTGTTGAGGATCCTGCGCACCACGCGTTCGGCCGCACGCGAGCGTGAACTCGTCAGCGATGTGCGCCGCGCGCTCGCCGAAGGCGACCTCGACCTGCACTATCAGCCCTTGGTCGACCTGCGGACCGGCGCGGTACATGGCGTCGAAGCACTGCTTCGGTGGGGTGCGCGACGTCCGGATGAGTTCCTGCCGGCGGTGGAGCGCACCGATCTGATTCGCGCGATCACGGATTTCGTGCTGGATTGCGCACTCGACGACCTGGCGCGCTGGCGTGCCGCAGGCCACGAGATCGGCGTCTCCATCAACCTGGCCGCAGCGAATCTGGAGGAGATGGACCTGCCGGAACGCGTCGCTCACGCGTTGCTCCGCCACAGACTGCCAGGCCACCTGCTGACCCTGGAGATCACCGAAGGGGCCGCTCTGAGCACAGGCGCCACTCCCGACCGCGTGGTCGCCGCTCTGGATGCCGCGGGCGTGGCCTTCTCGATCGACGACTTCGGCACGGGACATTCCTCGCTGGTGCGCATCGCCCGCTTTCCGATCAAGGAGATCAAGATCGACCGCTCGTTCGTTGGCGACATGCAGCACGCCAAGCTGCCGATCGTCGCCACCAGCATCACGCTGGCCCGCAGCCTCGGGCTGCGCGTGGTCGCGGAGGGCGTCGAGGATGCCGGGACCATGGATCAGCTACGCAGCCTGGGATGTGACATCGGGCAAGGCTATTACTTCTCCAGACCCCTCACGCGGGACCAGTTGGAACGCTGGATGGAGGAGCCTGCAGGAGTTCGCGCCGGTACGGACAGAGTCTCGGATACGCGCCAGGCGCGTTAGCCCGGAGTACCTTTTACGATTGGCTCGGGCCGCCTGAAACTCCGGCCGGGCTACCTGCCAGCAAAAGCAAGGCCCGCTGATGCGGGCCTTGTGCTTCATGAAGCAGGTAATTGGTCTCTGACCCCTATTCTCTCGCGTTCAACATCGGCTGCGCCATCCGCGCGGTGCAGTCGCTGCTATCGGGCGCGTACATCGCCATGAACGGACAGATCTGGGATCCGAAGGTCAGGAATAACGTGGGGGCGAACCGGTTCGAGGCGGTTTGGCGCGCACGCTTTCTCGTGCCAGTAACGACAAGGCCCGCTGATGCGGGCCCTGTGCTTTACGAAGAAGGGAATTGGTCTCTGACCCCTATTCTGTCGACCCCTATTCTTGGGCATCAAGTTGCAGGTTCCGCTTCAGATAGAGATCCGTCCCCGTGGCGTGCTCGAGCGTCCACCCCAACAGCTCGCGGCCTGGGCCCAGGTAGAACGCGAATCGCCCATGCTTCTGCACCGAGTCGATCACGGAAACACGGACGGGCCCATGCGGGGAGGACATCGAACACGAGCGCGCCAGCGCGTAGTCGATACCTTGTCCGGACCAGTGCTCGGGCAGCGCTTCGTCCAGCCAAAGCACGAAGTAATCGGAGCTGATGCAATCTTTCGAGGGAGCGTCTCCGTGGCACTCGCGCAGCCTGAAGCCATCGCCTGCCACGCGCATGACGCGAGCGGCCAGATCGATCGATGCACTCATGCCGTCCTGACGGTCGATTCCGTCGAGAAAGTACAACCCGCCGGCGTCGCCCTCGGCCGCTACCGAATGGCCAGCTCCCAGCGCCGCAAGAAACACCAGCAACCGCGCCAGTCGTTGCGTTCGCATGCCATTCCCCTAGGTCATCGAGCGCACCATACCAAAAGTCCGGCATCCCGCCCGCCTGTGCCTCCTTGCCTCGCATGAAGGGAATCGCGAGCTCATCCCAATTCGCTCGCTATGCATCATCGTCGGCGTAGATCAGCGTCAGGTAGGTGCCGCACGACAGATGCCGCGCGCCATCCCAGGACATGCGCGAGCGCGTGTCGAATGAGCGCCTGCAATGGGGGCAGCGCGCCATTCCAGTCGACCGCAGCGCGGCTTCGAGTGTCCCGCGCTGCCGGGCCTCTGTTTCTCTTTTTTTCGCGCGCGACGTCTTCTCGTAGCTGCCGCTCGGCCAACCGGGTCGCGGCTTCCGCAAGCCTCCATTCGGAGCTGCAATGGTTGCAGTGCCAGGCCGGCGAAGACGCTTCGACCATGCGACCCGCCAGCCTGGTCCGGCCCGAGGCCAGTTCCTCACTGATCTTGCTTGGATCGATCAGCCCGTAGACCAGGCGGGCAACGTCCGCCGACCCGCAGGCCGGACAAACGGGTCGCTCCGCGGTGGCCGGTGCGGGAAGCTGGATTGCGCCAGGCGCGTTAGCCCGGAGTACCTTTTACGATTGACTCGCGCCGCCTGAAACTCCGGCCGGGCTACCCGTCAGCAAAGGCAAGGCCCGCTGATGCGGGCCTTGTGCTTCATGAAGCAGGTAATTGGTCTCTGACCCCTATTCTCAGATTCAGGACCATAGGCTGGGGTGAGCGAAGCGATGCCCAACAGCCTCACCCCTCCCCTGCACGGGACATCTCCTCCGGCGACACCGCCTAATCCCCCGATATGTCACCACGCCTAATGCACCGGTGGATCGAACTGTACGGCCAATCCGAGGCCCGCACCGTGTAGCCGTGCTTCACCGGATTTATATGCACATAGTCGATATGCCCACGAAGATCATCTTCGTCGGTGACGAGGTGTTCCCAGAAACGACGCTGCCAGATGCCGCGCTCGCCCTTCCTGAGCCGCGTAGTACGCACCCGCTTGGCCTTGGGAACTGCACGCGAAAAGCCAGCCTTGATCAGCATCCAGCGAGTGGCGCAATCGCCATCTCCGCAGGGAAGTGTCCAGACGGCATGTAGATGATCAGGCAAAACGACCCACGCGACGATATCGAACGGGTGCCGCTGCTTGACGATACGCACCGCACGACGAAGATCATCAATACGATCCACCAACACGGTACTCGAGCGATCGGCCAGATTGACCGTGAAGAAGTAGGTGCCGCCTTCCTGGCGGGTACGCCGATAGTCCATGGCCGCCTCGATTGTCGCGTGTGTTGGGCTTCGCTTCGCTCACCCCAACCTATGCATGTACAAGCACCCGCCACGTGCAGTCACACTTGCAGGGGACGTCGGCGTACACGCTGATCGATACCCAAGCAGCAGCAACCCTGACATTCCGAGCATGAGCTTCTCCGATCGAATCTTGAAGTAGTGCCACCATCTTGAGGGGCAAGCCAATAGCGGAATCTAGTTCTTATCGCTCCTACCTCTTTCGTGCCGCGCGATACTGCCCCTTGTCGCCGGCACGCGCCCCCCGCGGGTCCGCATTCGTGCAGATGAGGCCTCCACAGACAATGGCGTCGGAGGCGTAGAACGCCTGCACGACCGGCACGGCGTCCTCGTAGCGCTGGAGTTCTTCTTTCGTGGCGGCCAGCTCGCGGCCGTAGTAACCCACAACCATCCAACCGGCAACGAGCACCAGTACGAGGATTCCAGCGGCGGCGCCCAGCCACATCCACACCACTTTACCCGCAGTTCGCAACTGGGTGGACGCACCGGATACAGCGCGACCGTACTCCATCGCCACCGGCGATACAGCCTCCCGGGCGTCCTCCGCAATCCGGGTACCGGCCCCGTCGATGATGGCCGCAACGTCGCGACGGAACTGACCCACTTCCTGGCGCAACGCCTGCACCTGTTCACCTATGGCCATACTCATGCGCGCTTCGCGCTGGACCATCTCCGCGCGCAGCAGCATAAGCGCCTTGATGGCGTCCGCTGACGTTGCGGAGGGTGCCGTGTTGATGTCCTCCATGACAACTCCCTGCTCTGCATCCATGTGAGTGAGATCACCAAGCGCTTGCTAGCGTGCCATCTGCCGTTCCTGCGACTGGGTCTGCTCGGTGGCCTGCTGCTGTGAAAGCCACTGCTCGCCCTGCGCATTCGTGCGTCGACCCTCTTCCGATCGCGAAAACTCTAGCGCCGCTCGGTCGGCCGATCCGCTATCACCCGACATCACGGCAGCAAGATAACGATCTAACGAGGAATCACCGGAAGCCGCATCCAGCGGTTGCCGTTCGTATTGATCTTCAACCGGCACATTGCGCCCGTGATCGGGTACAGCCTGTCGAGGCACCATCCCCTGCTGATCGCCACGATTGACATCGTGAAACAGGCCACCTTCTGTCGACGTGAGAACGTACTGCCAGCGATCCTGATGGGGATTGGCTCGCGCAGCATTGTTGAAAGCGAGATAGTCCTCGGGATGAATCGTCTGGCAACCTGCGGAATCAGTGTTGCCGCGCGAGCCACTGTGAATCTTGAAGCTTGGATTCAGATCCTGTACTCCATTGACATCATTCTCGGTGAACCAGCCGTCGCCATTGCTGTCTCGCTGAACTCGGCGCGCGTCTCGCGGGGCTCTGCTTTGCTCTTCCGAAGGCCTGAATGCGTCTGTTGTGCGGGCTAACCGGGGATTGGCATGGTCAGCCGTCATCATCTCAATGGTGCCCTCGGCCAATCTACCCAAGTCATCTATGCCATCTCGATTGACGTCCTCGCCCTCCCCCCGACGCCACGCAACATCGGCGTACCGCGTGGCCTCACGCCCCGGGCGAGGCTGTGCATGCTCGTCATACTGAGCAGTCGGCTCAGTACTTGCGCGATCCGCTATGAATAGATGGCGCTCGCCACTCGCCTGCTTCCTTAGCACCAGGATCTGGTCGTCATAGATTCCAGTACCACGAGCTCCACTTTCACCCATCGAGGCTACTGTGGATGTCTCCTTACGCAACCCCAGCAGTACGCTCTCCTCGTTCTGCAAGGCGTCGATTGCCGCTTGACTTCCTCGCGTCTCCACCATGCTGGCGTAGACGTCAAATTTCTGCACACTGGTCAGGCCAACCAGTTCGTTGGGTTCGTCAATATCCCGCCCGTTGTAGTCCGGGATTCTGGGTGGTTGGCCAGCCTGCCCAAGGCGCTCTAGTACGGGAGCAAGGTCCGGCGCTTGCAACGCGCCGGAATGGCGGGCTTCGTCGATATCGCGTCGCGCACCTGCATACACGTAGCGATCCAGTGCTTCTTGTACAACCGGCCGCTCGCCCTCTCTCTCGCTCTCGAGTAGGCGCAATGCTTGAACATGCTGCCCTTGCCGCACCTGCTCGATCACTCGATCTGCGATAGCGCGGATATCAATATCCGTAGTATCAGTACGATGGGGGTTGGTCATCACTTACTCCTTTGATATGGCCGGACGCCTTCCTCATCGACGAACGGATCCTCATCGCCACCTCGCATTCGGCCACCTTCGCCACAGCCGCTGTCGGGCCGAAGCAGATTGCATCGCGGCAATGGCCACAGCGTTCTGGGTACACGCTGTCGAACCTCAAAGTTCTCACCGGTCCAGACAACGAACCCTAGATGCAGCGCACTTCCCAGCCGCCGCGTATCGGGCACCCAATCGGGCATGTCCACAGGATCATAATCGTGATCGTCTACCCCCCCGGGAAACGAAACATCCCTGAGAGATATGGTCCATCGCATGACCGGAACATAGTCCAGCTCACGGATATCCAGATAGGGTTTGAACGGCGCGGTCAGTGCCTGCTCGGCCGGCGTCATCGCAGGTGCCACGAGATACTCATTGGTGACCTCGTGCAGAGTGTCGAGGGTCGACCACTTGTAGAGACGCGTCTCGGCATGTGCTGCCTGACACGCCTTTGCTTCGACCAGATACTCGCCCTCCCTAGCCACAAGTGGATCGTCATCGATGCACTTGAAGGGACCTACCACCAGATAAACGGTATCCGCCGGAGTGGTCCCTTCGAACGAGCGCAGCAGGATGCCTTCCAGAATATCCACGCTCGCCATGAAATCCGGCCGTTGTCCACGCCCAGGCAGTGCAAGGTAAGGCTGGGGTCGACGAACCTGATCACTTCGAACCTCTGCAGGAAGAAAAATGTCCTCTTCTGGAATGGCGACCATCACTTCAGCAAGGTGCTTGGGAAGCAAGCCTAGGCATGCCCTGTTCAGTCCGCCGTATCGCGTCTCGCCGCTGTCATCATCCGGGTCTTCCGGACACCATTCCGCTCCCATTCCCTTCTCGATCGCATAGGGAATCCACGGGTGCGGAACCGTGCGCGGCGCGCCGGGAAGCATCGCGAGGTTCGACTCGATTCCTGAAGAATATGCGCCCCTTTCACTGGCTACTGTTTGGACGCCAGCCGCACAAGCGCTAAGAACGCCGATCATGGCGATACCGGCAAGAAGCTTTCCGTGCATGCCCAACCTCCTGTCGATCAATGCCTTCGCCCATCATGCAGGTCTTAGAACCCATGGGAGCAGGCGAGAAGCCAAACTTGCCACCCTGTCTACATGAGTCGCAGCGGGAATGCATTTACCTCAGCCGAGTCGGCACCACACATCGGCGCGATATCGCGGAATCCATGGAAATACTGATCACTGCTCGAATTGAGGTGCGTCAGACAAAAGTGACAAACAAGAAACCCCGGTCAAGGCCGGGGTTTCTTGTCACACATCCTGTGCGTTACCTCAGAGGGCAATCCTCAGAACGTGAGACCCCAGCTATTGATATAGCCGGTATCCGCCGCCGCACGGTCACGCACGCGCAGGCCCCACGAACCGTTGAGCGCTTCGCTCGACAGGTTCACCGTGAAAGTCTGGTTGATGTTGTCCGCGCTGCCGCCACTGCGGTTGTGCAGGTTGTAGACCGACCCGTCCGGTGCCACCAGGTCCACGATCAGGTCGCCCTTGTACGTGTGCACGATGTTCACCGCCACCTGCGCATTGCTCGGCGCATTACCCGTGCGGCCCGACACCGCGATCGTGCTGGTCACACCCGTCGTGTTGTTGTCCGGGATGTTGACGTCCGTCCCGTTGGTGTACGTCTGCGTACCGCCACCCGGCGGCGTACCGCCCTGCGCCGCCACGACCGCACCGTCGGCATTGGCGATGCCCGCACCGCAGCCACCCGAACACGTCCCCGGCAACGGCCGCGCCGTGTTCTTGATGATGGTCTCCACCTGCGCCGGCGTCAGCGGCGACGGCGCCGCCGCCTGCATCAGCGCGACCACGCCCGCCACGTGCGGCGCCGCCATGGACGTACCGTTGTATGACGCATAGCTGGCGCTGCCCGGCGTGGTGGTGCCGGTGTTGAGCGTGGACAGGATGCTCGCACCCGGCGCCGAGATGTCGATGCCCGTGCCGTAGTTGGAGAAGCTGGCACGCGAACCCGCCGACGTCGTCGCCGCCACCGCGATCACGTTGGGGCAGTTCGCCGGCACCGCCGTCGACACGTTGGCGTTGCTGTTGCCCGCCGCCACCACCACCGTGGTGCCGCGGCCGACCGCGCCGTTGATCGCGTTCTGGTACGTGGCCGAGCACGAACCGCCACCGCCCAGCGACATGTTGATCACTTCGGCCGGATTGGCATTGGCGGGAACGCCGCTGACCGTGCCGCCCGAGGCCCAGGTGATCGCATCGGCGATGTCGGAGGTCAGGCCGCCGCAACGGCCCAGCACGCGCACCGGCACCACCTTGGCGCCGAACGCGGTACCGGCCACGCCGGTGCTGTTGTTGGTGACCGCCGCGACCGTACCGGCCACGTGCGTGCCGTGCCAGCTGGAATTGCTCACCGGCGAACCGGCGTAGCACTCGCCCGCGACCGGGTTCCAGTCACCTTCGTCGTTCGGGTTGGAATCGCGGCCGTTGCCGTCGCGCGACACGAAGGTGTCGCTGATGAAGTCGTAGCCGGGCAGGATGTTCGCGTTGAGGTCGGCATGGTTGGTGATGCCGGTGTCGATCACCGCGACCACCACGCCTGCGCCGGTGGACTTGTCCCACGCCGGACGCACGTTGATGCCGGACGCGGTGGTGCCGAAGCCCCACTGCTCGGACAGGCGCGGGTCGTTCGGGGTCAGCACGGGATACATGCGCTGGTCGACTTCGACGTACTCCACGTTGGGATCGGCGGCGAGCTGGCGCATCAGCGACTCGGCTTCCACCCGGTCCAGCTTGCGGTCGGCGCGCACCACCTCCGCGCCACCGGCGGCGAGGCGACGCAGCTTCTGCAGGCCCAGCGCGCGCCCGCCGCGCTTGGCGACGCCGGTGCTGGCGGCGGTGCTCAGCGAGCGCTGCAGCTGCGTCGCATCGGAACTCTCCGTACTGCCGTCGCGGTACTTCACGATGAAGCGGTCGTAGCCACCGGGTTCTTCCACCTGCAAGCCGCTCATGTCGACGCGACCGGCCATCGCCGGCAGCGCATACAGCGATGCCAGCACGGCGGAGGACAGGCACAGCAGGCGTACACGCGAACCACGCTTTGCAATTCCAGACATCAGACTCTCCCTCAAGATGAAAAGAAAAGCCGCCAAAGCGGCAATAGCCCGGTCGGGGCGCATGGCAGATACGGGAGGGGGTAGGACGGGCTGTTGCGTTCGACCGGGTGCACGGCGTGCGATGCACGTCGCGTCTACGAAGCTAGCGGAGTGCGCGATGATGAATCAGCGATGAAGGACACACTTCATCGCATCATGTTTCAAACGTAATCATCGGAATACACGCATGAAGCGCTGGTCACCGGTAGACATCGCCGCGTAGATTCATTTACGTGGTGCGTGCGTGATGAGCGCGAATTTTTTATTCGCGCACGAGTGCATCGACGACGCAACCACGTGCGCGCTCCGTAGAAGGTGTGGCGACCAACAACCTCATCTGCCATGCGGCTCTTGCTATACGTCTCTGTGACTCGCCATGACGTTACTGAGCATGTATTGATGGCGCGACGGTGACGACATCGATAGATGAGGAGGCGAGATGAAGGGATTCAAGCTGGCGTGTGTGTTGGCCGCGACCCTCGCATGCATGGGATGTCGCGCGTCGACGCCGTCCAAGACGCCAGGGGGCGCCAAAGCAGGAAAGCACGTGGAGGCCGTTCCTCTGAACCAGTTACCGGGCGTTGTTACCGGCGTCTGGTATCCAGACGACGCGGATGGCGTCGCGAAGTGCGAAAGATATCGCGTGTTGTCGCCAGTCAGAAGCGGGCATGACCACGTCGATGTCGTGCCGGTAGGTAGCCTGGTGATAACCCCAAACCTGATCCACGCGGTCACCGAGTACGGCGAAGGGAACTTTTATGCGGTCGACCGTATCGACGCGGAGGATGCAGGGGTTTGGCGGGTCACCACACGACTGGGCATCGATTCGATGCCGGATGAGCCGTCAAGCGAAGATTCCGCCGTATCCCGACTCTCGCTGCGCGGGGGCAAGCTCCGGTGGCATCCGGCGGGGCAGCTCGAGACTTATTCACCGACGTACGCCAGATGCAATACGGCGAGCGATACCGGCGGGCAGTCCCCTTGACGTCCCGCAACATCAAGAGGGCTATTGCCGTTCGCCAACGCATGCGACCGCCAGGCGCGATACGGGCCGCCTTCGGCCCGTATCCACTGAAACCGCATCAGTCGCGCAGTTTCACCAGCCAGCCATGACGGTCCGGCAGGCGGCCGTACTGGATGTCGGTGAGTTCCTTGCGGATGCCCATCGTCACCTCACCGGCCGGCGCGCTCAGATCTCCCACTTCGAAGCCCTTGCCCTTGAGCTGGCCGATCGGCGTGATGACGGCGGCGGTACCGCAGGCGAACACTTCGACGATGTCGCCCGAAGCGACGCCCTGCTTCCATTCGTCGATGGCGATCCTGCGCTCCTCGACCGTGTGGCCGCGGTCGCGCGCGATCTGAAGGATGCTGTCGCGGGTGATGCCTTCCAGGATGCTGCCCGACAGTTCCGGGGTGACGATGCGGCCGTCCTTGTAGACCAGGAACACGTTCATGCCGCCCAGCTCTTCCAGGTACTTGCCTTCCACCGGATCGAGGAACAGCACCTGCGAGCAGCCCTGCGCCTGCGCTTCCTGCTGCGGCAGCAGCGAAGCCGCGTAGTTGCCGCCGCACTTGGCCGCGCCGGTGCCACCCTTGGCCGCGCGCGCATAGTCTTCGGACAGCCAGATCGCCACCGGCGACACACCCTTGGCGAAGTACGCCCCGGCCGGGCTGGCGATGACGTAGTAGCCGGCCTGCTGCGCGGCGCGCACGCCGAGGAAGGCCTCGGTGGCGATCATGAAGGGACGGAAGTACAGGCTGGTCTCCGGCGCCGACGGCACCCAGTCGCCATCGATGGCGACCAGCTGGCGCAGCGACTCGACGAACTCGTTGACCGGCAGCTGCGGCAGCGCCAGGCGCGCGGCGGAGCGCTGCAGGCGCGCGCCGTTGGACTCGGGACGGAAGGTCCAGATGGAGCCGTCGGCGTGGCGGTAGGCCTTGATGCCTTCGAAGATCTCCTGGCCGTAGTGCAGCACCGACGCGGCCGGGTCGAGCGAGAGCGGACCGTAGGCACGCACTTCGGCGTCGTGCCAGCCCTGCGCCTTGTCCCAGGTGATGGCGACCATGTGGTCGGTGAAGTGCAGGCCGAACCCGGGGCTGGCGAGGATGGCGTCGCGCTCGGCCGTGGTGCGGGCCTTGTCGGAGCGGTTCACGCGGTAGGTCAACGGGGCGGCGTTCATCACGTTCATCTCTTCCTTCCTGACGGGTTCTGCAAGGGGCGAGCCGGGGGCTCAGAGCATGCCGGTTTCCAGCTTGGCGGCTTCGGACATCATGTGGCGGCCCCACGGCGGGTCGAACACCAGGTCGACGTCGGCCTCGGCGATGGTGGGGATCATCTCCAGCTTGCTGCGCACGTCGTCGACCAGGATCTCGCCCATGCCGCAGCCGGGCGCGGTCAGCGTCATCTTGACCTCGACGCCGCGCTGGCCGTCGTCGCGCGTGCTGAGGTTGGCTTCGTACACCAGGCCCAGGTCGACGATGTTGAAGGGGATCTCGGGATCGAAGCAGGTGCGCAGCTGGTTCCACACCATCGCCTCGACTTCTTCGTCGCTGGCGTTGTCGGGCAGCGACAGCGGCTCGGTCGGCTCCTTGCCGATGGCATCGGCGTCCTTGCCGGCGATGCGCATCAGGTTGCCTTCCACGAAGACGGTGTAGCTGCCGCCCAGCGCCTGGGTGATGTAGCCGTAACTGCCGGCCGGCAAGGTGACGAGTTCGCCCTGCGGCACCAGCACGGCGGCGCAATCGCGGGAGAATTGGACGGGTTCGCTGCTGCGGGAGTACATGCCGGATCAGATGGGGACGCGCGTGGGGCGCTGCAAGACGGCCTATTGTAGCC
This sequence comes from Pseudoxanthomonas sp. LjRoot206, assembly GCF_056175725.1. Lineage (NCBI taxonomy): Bacteria > Pseudomonadati > Pseudomonadota > Gammaproteobacteria > Lysobacterales > Lysobacteraceae > Pseudoxanthomonas > Pseudoxanthomonas sp. LjRoot206. The sequence continues at coordinate 914,077 of NZ_JBGFFI010000002.1, read as the reverse complement.
CTCGCACCCCGGCGACCGCGTTCAGGCCGTATCCTTGACGGCCCTGCCGGAGTCTCCATGCCCCCCGCCCCGCGTCGCATCCCCCGTTGGCTGCTCCCCGTAATGCTCGTGCTGGCCAGCGCCTGCGTGCTGGTGATCTGGGTGGCGCTGTCGGTCTACCTGCAACGCCAGGCCGGCTGGATGGCGCTGCTGGCGGCGGCGGACGTGGTACTGGTGCTGCGGCTGGCTGGCATGCCGGCCGGCCCCCGCCGGGCGTGGCTCGGCGCAGGCACGACGCTGCTCATCTGCCTGCTGGCGCTGTGGGGCATCGCCGCGACCCAGGTCGGCTTCTCGATGGGCCTGGCGCCGTGGGACTCGATGACGAAGCTGGGCGCGGACTACGCGTGGACGCTGGTGACGCTGACCACCACGCCGCTGGACTGGGCCGCGCTGGCCATCGCACCGGTGCTGGCCGGCTGGGCGACGCGCTGACGCGGATCAGGCGAGGCCCTGCCCGCGCATGCACGCGGCGAACACCTGCACCGCCTGCTCGATCTCCGCCACCGACATGCTCGCGAAGCCCATCAGCAGGCCGGCCTGCGCGGGCACGCGCTGGTAGTACGGCGCGATCGGATAGAGATCCAGTCCCTTTTCGCGCGCCGCCAGGATCAGCGCACGGCCCTGCGCCTGGTCGGCCTTCCGCAGCCACGCGACCAAGTGCATGCCGGCGCGCGAGTCGGCGATGTGCAGCGCGTCGCCGAGTTCGCGCGCGAGCCCGTCCATCAGTGCGCTGCGCCGCTCGGCCAGTGCGCGCGCGGTGCGGCGCAGGTGGCGCTCGAAGCCGCCATCGCCCATGAAGTTGGCCAGCGCGGCCTGTTCGATCGCGGAACTGCCGAAATCGTCCTGCCACTTGGCGTTGAGGTAGTCGCGCTGCAGCCCCGGCGGCATCACCAGATAGCCCAGCCGCAGCGAGGGGAACAGCACCTTGGAAAAGGTGCCCACGTAGACGACGCGACCGTCGCGGTCGAGCGAGCGCAGCGCGGCCAGTGGTTGCGCGTCGTAGCGGAATTCGCCGTCGTAATCGTCCTCGAAGATCCAGCAGTCGTGGCGGCGCGCGTAGTCGAGCAGGGCAAGCCGCCGTTCCAGCGACATCACCACGCCCGACGGGAACTGGTGCGACGGCGTCACGCAGACCAGCTTGGGGGCCGGTAACGGCAGATGGTCCAGCCGCAGGCCTTGCGCATCCACGTCCACCGCGTCGACCTGCGCCCCGTGCATCTGCAGCACCTCGCGCATGGCGGTGTAGTGCGGCTCTTCCACCACCGCGCTCTCGCCGACGTCGAGCAGCACGCGCGCGCTCAGCGCCATCGCCTGCTGCGTGCCGGCGACGATCAGCACGTCCTCCGGTGCCGCCTGCACGCCGCGCCGCCGCGCGAGGTAATCGCAGACGGCGTCGCGCAGCGCGGGCAGTCCCTGCGTCATCGGATAGTTGGGCGCGGTGTAGGCGGCCGCGCGGGCCAGCTCGCGTGCCCAGGCGCTGGTCAGCGCCGGGTTGGTGTACGGCACGCCGTACGAGAATGCGTAGCGCATGCCCGGCGTGGGCCGGCCGGCCATGGTGGCGTGGTCGTGGTAGCGGCGGCCGCGGCGGGCGAACGCGGACTGCGGCGGACGCTCCGCCTGCGGGGAGGTGGCGGGGACTTCCGGGCGGACCGGCGGGGTGATGAAGCTGCCCGAGCCGACCCGGCCACGGACGAAGCCTTCCGCCCGCAGCTGTTCGTAAGCCGCCAGCACGGTGTTGCGCGACAGGCCCAGATCGCGCGCCAGTTGCCGGGTGGCCGGCAGGCGGCCGGCCCCGCCCAGGCGGCCGGCGAACAGGGCGACCTTCAGCGCCCGCGTCAGCTGGGCATGCAGCGGCCCCTGGCCGTCCATGTTCACGTGCACCCGGAGCTCCTCGCGTGGATTGGCCCTATTCCAGCCGACGGAATTGGACCTTGATAGTGCCACTTTTCCACGCCCTGATAGGGCCAATTCCGTCACCATGCGAGCCCTCTCCCATGACCGCTCCGTCGCTGGCCGCTGCCCGGGCATCCGGTGCCCCGACGCTCCCGTGGTGCCTGCTGGCCGGCGTCGTCGCCGGTCTGGCCGATCTCGGCGCCGCGATCCTGTACTGGTGGCTGGTCGATGGCGTGCCGGCGCTGCGCATTCCGCAGTCGATCGCGGCATGGGTGCTCGGCCGCGAGGCGTTCGCAGGCGGGATGACGACCGCCGTCGCCGGCACCGTGCTGTTCGTCGTGCTGACCTGGGGGCTGGTGCACCTGTACGCATCGCTGGCGACGGCATGGACACCGCTGCGACGCCATCCCGTCCGCGGTGGCCTGATGTATGGCGCGCTGGCGTACGTGGTGGTCTTCCATATCGCGGTGCCGCTGTTCGCCGTGGACGGCGTGGCGCCGACACGCCCGGACGGCATCGCCTTCGGCGTGTTCGCCTGCGCGGTGCTGGTCGGCCTGCCTTGTGCGTGGGCCGCGCGTCGCCTGCGCACGTGAGGCGATCGCGCGCGATGGCTCCCGATCGCACGACGCAGAATGGACCTGTGCAGGCACTCGACCACCGGTTCCAATGACGCCGCTTCCTCCGCCGACGATCGCACCGCCATGAACGCACGCGCGCCCTCCCCCATGTTTCTCCGCGCCGTGCTGCTGGGCGGTGCGGTCGCCGGCACGCTGGATATCCTGTACGCCTTCGCTTTCTGGGGCGTGCAGGGCATCGCGCCGGTGAAGATCCTGCAGTCGGTGGCCGCAGGGTGGCTGGGGCGCGAGGCCTTCACCGGCGGCGCGGCCTCGGCGCTGCTCGGCGCGGTCTCGCACTACGGCATCGCGCTGGTCATGGCGTGGACGTTCTACCAGGCCGCGCGCCGCGTGCCGGTGCTCGCACGCCATCCGTTCCGTTACGGCGCGCTCTATGGCGTGCTGCTGTACGCGGTGATGACCTACGTGGTGGTGCCGCTGTCGGCCGCCGGCAAGGGTGGATGGCCGGCGTGGCAGTGGCAGCAGCTCGCGCACGTCGTCGCGCATGCGGTCCTGGTCGGCATCCCCTGCGCGCTTGCCGCGCGTCGGGCGCTCGCGCGCCACGACTGAGTCGTCCGGTGCCGCGCACGCCTGCACGGCGTGCGTCGACATCACGGATCCACCTCGACCATCGCGCTGCCGCATCGCACTGCTCCGCGTCGTCCCCGACCTCACGCTAGGCGCGCGCCGACGGCGCCTGCGTGCCGGGATTGCGTATCCGATGGCCGCGTTGCGCGCATTGCCCGACGCACGTCGCACGCGGCGAGGAAGGCGAATTCCTGCACACGACAAGCGCGATGGCCGCGCACGGCGTGGGGTTAAGGATTCGTGATTCTTGCGCTCACCCTGCCCGCCCGCGGCAGGCACCAAGAACCGGAGACCGCATGAAACCTGCCATCCATCCCCTGAGCCTGGCGATCGTCGGCGCGATCGCGACCGGCGCGCTGGTCCGGCCTGCGTCCGCGCAGGAATCGGCCCCCGCCACCACCACGCTCGACCGCATCGAGGTGACCGGCTCGCGCATCAAGCGCAGCGACCTGGAAACCGCCAGCCCGGTGTTCGTCATCGACCGTCAGGCGATCAGCAACTCCGGCGCCGCCACCGTCGGCGAATTCCTGCAGCGCACGCCGTCGATCTCGGGCGCCGGCATGAACCCGCAGGTGAACAACGGCGGCGGCGCGGGCGCGGCCACGGTCGACCTGCGCGGCCTCGGCCAGACCCGTTCGCTGGTGCTGGTGAACGGCCGCCGCTGGATCGCCTCCGTGGCGAATGCGGCGGGCGCCGTCGACGTCAACACCATCCCGATGGGCATGATCGAACGCGTCGAGGTGCTGAAGGACGGCGCCTCGGCGATCTACGGTTCCGACGCCATCGGCGGCGTGGTGAACTTCATCATGCGCCGCGATTTCGAGGGACTGGAAGCCAGCGCCTTCTATGGCGTGTCGTCGCGCGGCGACGCGGATACGCAACGCTACGACGCGATGTTCGGCGCCAGCAGCGAACGCAGCCACCTCATCGTCGGCGCCGGCTACGACAAGGAAGATCCGGTGTTCGCCAAGGACCGCGCGTACTCCAGCCAGCCCTACCAGCTGTATGCCGGCGAGCACGGCATCGGCGGCACCAGCCGCATCCTCACCGGCCGCTATGTGGTGCCGCGCTCGGCCGCGTCCGCCGCGGGCGTCAACCTCGCCGATCCCAACTGCGGCGCGCAGGCCAACGTGGTGCTGACGCGCATCGACGGCACGCCGGGCAGCAGCGGCGCCAACTTCCGCTGCTTCGACAACGCCAACGACGTCTACAACTTCCAGGCCGACGGCAATCTCAACCTGACCCCGCAGGAACGCACCAACCTGTTCCTCAGCGGCAGCTACCAGCTGACCGACAGCACCGAGGCTTTCCTGCTGGGTGCCTGGAACCGCACCGAATCCTCGTTCAAGATCGCGCCGCTGCCGTTCGACGGACGCCCAGCGGTGGACGATGTGCCGATCAGCGCGGACAGCCTGTACAACCCATTCGGCGTCGACATCAGCGATGCGCGCCTGCGCCTGCGCGACTTCATCCCCACGCGCAGCACCGCGTTCGAAACGCAGACCTACCAGATCGTCGCCGGCCTGCGCGGCATGTTCGGCGACAGCAGCTGGAGCTGGGACGCGGCGTACTCGTACGGCCGCACGCCGCAGACCCAAGTGGTGCGCGGCTACCTGTACAGCCCGGCGCTGCGCGATTCGCTGGGTCCGTCGATGATCGACCCGGCCAGCGGCAACGCGATCTGCGTGCGCAACCCGGGCGATCCGTCCAGCGTCATCGCCGGTTGCCTGCCGGTGAATTTCTTCGGTCCGCCGCCGGATCCGTCGACGCCGGCCGGCCAGGCGCAGCTGGCGGCGCTGGCGACGATCAACCCCACCATCGTCAACACCAACCAGAACGATCTGAAGGTGTTCACCGCCAACGCGACGGGCGACCTGTTCGAGCTGCCGGCCGGCAAGGCGTCGCTGGCGGTGGGCGTTGAATACCGCGAGGAAACGGCCAGTTCCGACGTGGATTTCCTCACCATCATCCCGGCCGGCGAAACGGTGTGCCTGATCACCCAGGAAGCCTGCACCTACGGCAACATCGCCGGCGGCTTCGACGTGAAGGAGCTGTATGCCGAGGCGCTGCTGCCGCTGCTGGCCGACGTGCCGTTCGCCGAACGGCTGAGCATCTCGCTGGGCACGCGCTATTCGGACTACTCCAACTTCGGCAATACCACCAACTCGAAGGTGGGCATCGAGTGGAAGCCGATCAGCGACCTGCTGGTGCGCGCCACCTATGCGCAGGTGTTCCGCGCACCGACGATCGCCAACCTGTTCGGCCCGACCACGCCCAGCGCCAACACCTACATCGATCCCTGCAACGGCTACAGCGGCGGCACGGTCGGCGATCCGCTCGCCTGCGCCAACGTGCCCGTCGACGGCTCGTTCCAGCAGAGCAACAACCAGGTGACCTCGTTCCAGGTGTCCAACCCGGACCTGCAACCCGAGGAGGGCGACGTGCTGACCGTCGGCTTCGTCTACAGCCCGTCGTGGGCGGACGGGTTCAGCACCACCGTGGATTTCTGGCGGGTGGAGCTGGACGACTTCATCACCACGCTGCCGGAGACGGTGATCCTCAACCAGTGCTACCAGTTCGGCCGCTACTGCGACAGCTTCATCCGCGACGCCGCCGGCGACGTGGCGCAGATGACGAATGTGGTGGGCAACTTCGGCGCGCTGAAGACCAGCGGTGTGGACATCGGCTTCCGTTACCTGTTCGGCGAGACGCCGTGGGGCCGGTTCTCCTGGAACCTGGATACCAGCTACCTGGCCGAGTACGAAGTGCGGCTGCTGGCCGGCGATCCGAGCAGCGACGTGGGTGCGTTCCCGGGCATCCCGGGCAGCAGCGGGCTGGCGGGCACCTTCGTGGACAGTGCGAGTTCCGGTTTCGGCAACCTGGCGCGCTGGCGCGCCCTGAACGACCTGCGCTGGAACCTGGGCAACTGGAGCGCCAGCCTCAGCACGCGCTACATCCACCACGTGTACGAAGCGCCGGACGTGGCCGACGTAAGCGAACCGGGCTACGTGGCGAAGCGGCGCATCCCGTCGTTCACCCAGACCGACCTGCAGGTGGGCTACCGCGTGCCGGAACTGGCGAACAGCGAGATCCAGCTGGGCGTGCGCAACCTGACCGACCGGCAGGCCCCGCTGGTCTACTCCGGCTTCAACGCTTCCACCGACCTGCGGACCTACGATGGCATCGGACGTTTCTACTGGATGCGCTGGACCGTCAAGTTCTGACGCGGGCACGGACGGCGCGGTCGCACCTCCGGGTGCGGCCGCGTGGCCCTTCTGCGATCTGCGCCACTTCGTGCGCGTCTACGACGACGACCTGCCGCCGGCGTTTTGCGCACGCATGATCGACTCGTTCCACGCGTTGGCGGGCCGCCAGCGACGCAATGGGCGCGGCATACGCGCGGGGCTGGACGACAGTGCGTGGAGCGAACTCGACGTCGGCCGCCACGCGGACGACGGCTTCCTGCACTTCTTCAGGGCGCGCATCGACACCGCGCTGGCGCGCTACAACCGGGACACCGGATTGCCCATCGCAGTACCCGACAGTCCATTGCTTGCGCCGCTGGTGATGAAGCGCTACGCCGCCGGCGACAGTGAGAAATTCCAGCTTCATTTCGATGCGGTCAACGAGGTCTGCGACCGCTACCTGGTGTTCCTGTGGTACCTCAACGACATCGACGACGGTGGTGAAACGCGCTTTCCGTCGCTGGACCTGCATGTCATCCCGCGTGTTGGCCGGCTGCTGGTGTTTCCGCCCTACTGGATGTTCCCGCACCAGGGATGCCCGTCGCCGACGCGCGACAAGTACATCGTCTCGACCTACCTGCGCTTTCCGCGGACTCAGTCCTGATAGCCGTAGCGTTCGATCCACGGTGCGAGCCGCGCCATCGGTTCGCCGGCGAAGTGGCGCCGGTAGCGTCGCCACCGGCACAAGGCATCCGTGTTGAGCGGTCGCGCCACCTGCGCGTAGCTGGGCGTGCGGATGCGCGTTTCGCGTCCGTGCGCCTGCCGGTGGAAGTCTTCGATCCCGTCCTCGTGCCAGGGAATCCCGAGGAACGCGTGGATCTCGCGCAGCGTGGGCCCAGGTGCGGTCACCAGGTCTTCGTAGCGCAGCACGTGGACGGCGCAGCCGGCCAGCACGCGCTGCTCTTCCCAGTACGCCATCACCCGCGCGTAGGCCTCCACCGTGGAGGCCAGCGACGAGAACGCCAGCGCACCGCCGTTCAATCCGAAGGCCTGCAAGTGGCAGCTGAGCACCACGTCGCAGGGATGGCGCAGCAGGCACAGCGTGTGGGCGCGCGGGAACAGGCGGGCGATATGGCCGATGCGCGTGAGCGACAGCGGGTACTTGTCCACCAGCCTGCGGCCGGGATCCGGCGCATGCGCCGCCATCGCCTGCCAGTAGCGGCCACGCAAGACGGAACGCTGCGCCTGCACGAGCGCCTCCAGCGTCGCGCCGAGATCGCCATCGCTTGCGTCTCCGGGCAGGGCGGCGATGACGTCCTCCAGCACCGGCACTTCTTCCGCCACCTGCAGTGACGGATGCATCCGCAGCAGTTGCTGCAGCAGGGTGGTGCCGGAGCGCGGGAAGCCGACGAGGAAGACGGGATCCGGCGGATGGCCGTCCTCGATCGGCGCGTGCCAGTGCGCAGGAACGGGGACGGCCAGGCGCTGCGCCAGCCAGGCCAGCGGATCGGCTCGCTCCGCTTCGGGATGCCGGGTGAGGAAGGCCTGTTTCGCCGCGGCATGCGCCTGCTGCAGCGCCGACATCGCGGCGCCCTCGTCGTGGTCGAGATCGTGCAGCCGCGCAGCTTCGAAGTGCAGCTGGGCCGCCATCTCGTCGCCGCCCGCCTGCTCCAGTGCCGGCAGCACCTGGGCAAGCGCGCCGCGCGTATCGCCGCGCCGCCGCAGCCAGCGTCCGAGGCACAACGCATACAGCGCGGGTTGCGCCCGCGGATGGCGCACTGCGGCGAGCTGTTCGCCCGCTTCGTCCACCCGGTTCAGCCGCTCCAGCAACAGCGCGTACTGGAGGCGCGCGGTGTCATCGCCGGGATCGTCGGCGAGACAGGCAGCGAACAGCTGCAGGGCAAGATGCTCGTCGCCCGCCTGCGCGTGCAGCCACGCGAGACCGCGACGCTGCATCGGCGACATCGCGGCGATGTCCATGCGGGCGAGGCAGCGGCGCGCGTCGTCGAAACGCTCCATCTCCACCAGGTAGTGAGCCCACGCCAACGCGACATCGGATGTCCCAGGCTCCGCGCGGTAGGCGCGACCCAGGCAACGCCCCGCTTCCTGGAATCGCCGCGCCGCCAGCCACGCCAGTCCCTGTCCCAGCCACAGCGCAACGCCGTCGCCGCCGAGGCGTTCCGCGGCATCGAACGCCTGAAGCGCCCCACCGACCTCCGCGCACGCGAGCCGCGCATTGCCCAGGTTCAGCGCATGCGCGGGCTCGTGGGGCTGCTGCCTGTGCAGGCGTTCGAACAACGCCGCGGCGTCGGCATGGCGCTCCGCCATCGCATGGTCCAGCGCCTGTCGGGCGAGCGCATTGAGGTGCGGCGCTTCGGCCTGGTGTTCGGCGGCGGCAAGGAAGGCACGCTGCATGGCGGAGGTCACCCGGAAAGACAACGCACGATGGCATGCCGCACCGGCGCGTGCGCGCGGATTGGTACCCGCCGGCGATGGCGGATTGGTTCCTGCTGGTGCCGCGTCCGCGATTCCGCATTCCCTGCGCATCGACGCCGCGACAGCGGGCTACGCGGATCGCACCGACGGCACGCCGTCGCCCGCGCGCGGACGCGACGCTGGGCAGGTCAACGCCGCCGCGCTCTCTCCGGCACGGACCCGGTGCCCGAGTTCCCTCCAGAGGAACACCATGCACCCTCGGCTACGGACATGCCCGGCATCGCCGGGCACATTTTTCTGCGCGACAGCACCGTCTCGCGCGCATGCGTATGAACGAGTGGCTCCCCGCCAACGCCGTGAATTGGCACTCAAAGCGCAGCATCGTGGTGGCTAGAGTGGCCTCAACGCAACGCAGGACGCCGCCGCGTCCAGAGGGCCACTTCGATGCGCATCCTCCACCACAGCCTGCGGTTCGGCGAGACGCTGGAACTGTGCCGCCTCAGCCACGAAGGATTCCATTTGCTGCACGCACGCGGACGCGGCACCCAAGCCGAGGTACCCGCGGGGTGGCTGTCGATCTGGTGGCCGCTGCACGGCCAGCTGGCGCTGTCGGCCGGCGGCGGCGACTGGACCCTGCCCTCGCGCCAGATGCAGGTGTGGCGCGACGGCACGCTGCGCTGCCGCGCGCTCGGGCCGCAGGCCTGGCTGGCGCTGTGCGGCCCGGTCGGCCTCTGGGACGCACTGGCACGCCACGGCGGCGACGCATGGCCGCCGCTGCTGCCGTGGCGCGGACGCGTGCAACGCGAAGTGGTCGGCCTGTTCGCACGGCTCGCGCGCGACAGCCACCCGACGAGCGCGCGCCCGAGCGGCGATCCGCCGGCCTTGCTGGATGCGTTGTGCGCGGCACTGGTCGAACACCAGCACGAGGTGCAGGCGCATCTCGGCCGCTGCAACGGCCGCACGCTGGTGCGGCGGCAGCAGACGCTGCTGCGCCTGCTGCGCGTGCGCCACGCCATCGAATGCAACCCCGACACGCGCCTGGACCTCGACGCGCTGGCGGGCATGGCGAACTACTCGCCCTGCCACCTCATCCGCATCTACCGCAGCGTGTTCGGCGAAACGCCCAACGAATACGCGGTGCGGCTGCGCGAGCGCCAGGCCTGGGAGATGGTCAGCCGCACCGGGCTGCCGATCTGCGAGATCACCGAGATGCTGGGCTTCGAAAGCCAGAGCGCGTTCTGCCGCGCCTTCAAGAACGCCTTCGGCCGGACCACGTCGGAAGTGCGCCGCCTGCAGTCGCCGTGCGATGAAGCGCACCGCGAGGCATGCGCGGCCTGAGCCGCGCGACGCGTTCGTATCGACCGGTATGCAGCGACGACGGGCTCAGTGCCCGCCGTCGAGCGCCTTCAGTTCGCTGACCAGTGCATTCGCCATCTCGGACCCGTCGCCGTACAGCATGCGGGTGTTGTCCGCGTAGAACAGCGCGTTCTCGATGCCGGCGAAGCCGGTGCCCTTGCCGCGCTTGATGACGATGGTGTTCTTCGAATTCACCACATCGAGGATCGGCATGCCGTAGATCGGCGAGGCCGGATCGGTCTTCGCCACCGGGTTGACCACGTCGTTGGCGCCGATCACCAGCGACACGTCGGTGTTGGCGAACTCGGGGTTGATGTCGTCCATGTCGGCGATCAGGTCGTACGGCACGCCGGCTTCGGCGAGCAGCACGTTCATGTGGCCGGGCATCCGGCCCGCCACCGGGTGGATGGCGAACTTCACCTTGACCCCGCGATCCATCAGCTTCTGCGACAGCTCCCAGATCTTGTGCTGCGCCTGCGCCACCGCCAGGCCATAGCCCGGCACGATGACCACGCGTTCGGCGTAGGCCATCATCGCGGCCACGTCGGCGGCTTCGATGGGCTTCATCGAACCACCGATCTCCTGCATCGCGGCGCTGCCGCCGCCGAAGTTGGAGAACAGCACGTTGCTGATCTTGCGGTTCATCGCCTTGGCCATCAGCCGCGTCAGCAGCATGCCGGCCGCGCCGACCATGGTGCCGGCGATGATCAGCGCTTCGTTGCCCAGCACATAGCCTTCGAACGCGACGGCGAGACCGGTGAACGCGTTGTACAGCGAGATCACCACCGGCATGTCGGCACCACCGATGGGCAGCGTCATCAGCACGCCGAGCGCCAGCGACAACACGAAGAAGGCGATGATCCACGGCATCGCCAGCGTGGTCAGCGCCATCACCCCGCAGACCACCGACGCCAGCGCGACCAGCGCGTTGAACCACTGCTGGCCGGGGAAGGTGTAGCGCTTGTCCATGCGCCCGTCGAGCTTGGCCCAGGCGATGACCGAACCGGTCAACGACACCGCGCCGATCAGCGCACCGATCACCGCGAGCGACAGCGTGAAGGTCGACGGAGCGGGTTCGCCCGAGGAATAGCGCACCAGTTCCACCGCACCGATGGCGGCCGCCGACCCGCCGCCCATGCCGTTGAACAGCGCCACCATCTGCGGCATGTCGGTGATCGCCACCTTCTTGCCCCAGATCCAGTTCAGGCCCACGCCGATCACGATGGCCGCGATCATCAGGCCGATGTTGTGCAGGCCGGGCAGGAAGAAGGTGGCGACGGTGGCGATCAGCATGCCGACGCCGGCCCACTGGATGCCGCTGCGCGCGGTCTTCGGGCTGGCCATGCGCTGCAGTCCGAGGAGGAACAGCGTCGCCGCGACGAAATAGCTCAACTTCACCAGCGTCAACGCACTCATGCCCGGCTCCCTTCCGACGACGACGCGGATTGCTTGTCCAACCGATGGTGTTCGCGCATTTCGATGGCGGTCTTGAGCAGGCCGACCATGCCCAGGCCAAAGGCCACCAGGCCGAGCGACAGCTGATTCACGACGGTGGAGTCGGCCAGGTACGCGCCGGCCAGGCCGCCGACCATCGCGCCCAGCGCATAGAACGCGAGCAGCGCCAGCATCCAGCGCCCCTTGCGCGGGTCCTGCCAGACGCGCCGCGACACCTCGTTCTGCGTCCGCGCCGGATCCTGCAGCGAGGACAGGCCGATGCCGACGCCGGCATACAGCAATACGTAGTTGGCGTCATCGAAGACCGGCGACCAGCCGTCGGCCGCAGCCGTGGAGATCGACCATGCCGCTTTCATCGCATACCCCACCGCGACCAGCAGTGCGGGGTATTGCAGGTAGCTGACCCACTGGAAGACCTCACGGATCGACAGTGGCTGGCGTGCAGGCATCACCGGCACGCTGCTCACTTGCCACCCGCGGGCTTGCTGCTCTTGAACATCTCCAGCATGCGCTCGGTGACCACGTAGCCGCCGGCGGCGTTGCCCGCGCCCAGCAGCACGGCGATGAAGCCGATGGCCTTCTCCAGCGTCGTGTCGGCGTGGCCCAGCACGACCATGGCGCCGATCAGCACGATGCCGTGGATGAAGTTGGAACCGGACATCAGCGGCGTATGCAGGATTACCGGCACCCGCGAAATGATCACGTGGCCGGCGATACCCGCCAGCATGAAGATGTACAGCGCCACGAACCCGTCGCTCATCCGCTCCCCCATACCGTCCACGTTGTATTGGTTGCCGTGCGGCGCTGCCGCGGCGGCCCTGCATCATAACCATACCTGAACCCACCCGGGACCCGATGACATGGCGTCAACCGATGCCGGTGCGGGGCGTTTCCATGCCTGCATCCCACCCCCCGAGGACCCGATCATGAAGCGCCTGTCTCTGCTGGGTTTGTCCGTCCTGCTGCTGTCCGCCACCGGTGGCGCCTTCGCCGGCGACCTGGGCGACCGCATCGACCACCGCCTCGACCGTCGCGGCGACCGCGTCGAACATCGCCTGGACGTGCGTGGCGACCGCATCGAACGCCAGTTCGACCGCCGTGCGGACCTGGCCGCACAGCACGGTCGTCCGCACAAGGCGAACCAGTTGGCACGGCGCGGCGATCGCAGCGATGCACGCTTTGATCGCAAGGGCGAACACGCGGAAGCGCGCTGGGACCGCCGGGGCGATCGCATCGATCGTCGCCTGGATCGTCGCGGCTGATTCACGGCACCGGCGGCTAAGCTATGTTGGTGAGTACTGCATCAGGCCCGCTGTCCGACGCGTCGTCGCCCAGTCCGCTGGCGGCGACGCTGGACCTGTTCCTGGCCGACATCGGGCCGCGCGCGTTCCGCTTCGCCGAAGCCGGCCTGCGCCACCGCGACGATGCGCTGGACGCCGTGCAGGACGCGATGATGAAGATGCTGGCCTACCGCGAGCATCCGGCCGCGGAATGGTCGCCGCTGTTCTGGAGCATCCTGCGCCGGCGCATCATCGACATGCAGCGCCGCGCCGGTTTCCGCCTGCGCTGGCTGCTGCCGAGCGGCGATCGTGGCGAGGAAGGCCCGGTGGACTGGGCGCCCGACCACGGCGCCGGCCCCGCGCAGACGCATGACCAGCGCGAAGCCTATGCCAGGCTGGTGCAGGCCCTGCGCGCCCTGCCCAACCGGCAACGCGAGGCCTTTACCCTGCGCGTACTCGAAGAACTGGACGTGGCCGACACCGCGCGCGCGATGGGCTGCTCCGAAGGCTCGGTGAAGACCCACCTGTCCCGCGCGCGCGACGCACTGCAGAAGCACCTGGAGGAATTCCGATGAACCCCGCCCACGACGACGGCCATGGCATGGACCCGCAGGCGCGTCGCCTGCACCAGGCCGCGCTGGCCCAGGTGTCGCCACAGACGCTGATGCGACTGCGCACTGCCCGCCACGAGGCGCAGCGGCAGGCGCCGTCGGCCAGCGGCCGGCACACCTGGCGCTGGCTGACGGCGACGACGTTCTCGGCGGTACTCGCCGTGGGCATCGGCCTGCAATGGCTGCCCCGCACGCCGGACGCCGGTATCCCGTCGACGACGGTGGCCGTTGCCGCGACCGACAACGACCTGTCGACGGATGCACTGGGCGTGCCCAACGCGTTCGATGAAGATCCCGATCTCTACCTCTGGCTGGCGTCCGCCGATGCCCAGCCGCTCGCCATGGAGTCGACCCCATGAAGGTTCACGTCCTTCGCATTCTCGGCCTCGGTCTGTTGATCGCCAGCGGACACGTGCTGGCGCAGGCCGCGCCCACGCCATTGCCGACCTGGGACAAGCTGACGCCGCAGCAGCGCGAGGCGCTGATCGCGCCTGTGCGCGACCGCTGGAATCGCGAACCGGAAGAGCGCGACCGCATGCTGGCGCGCGCGCAGCGCTGGCAGGCGATGACGCCGGAGCAACGCGCGCAGGCGCGTCATGGCATGAAGCGCTTCGAGGACATGAGCCCCGGCCAGCGCCGCGAGGCACGCGCCCTGTACGGCCACATGAAGACGCTCACGCCGGAACAGCGCGAAGCTCTGCGCGAACAGTGGAAGAAGATGTCGCCCGAGCAGCGCGACGCCTGGATGCGCGAAAACGCACGGCCGCCGCGCGATCGCGACCGTCGACCCGAGCGTTGAAGCCAGTCTTCAGGCCGCGGCAGGCGTCGCGGCCGGCCGATCCGGCCACACGGTCTTCGCCAGCAGTTCGTCGTCCCAGTCGAACTGCAACGCGCCATCCTTGACGAACAGCGCGACGAAATTCAGCACGTTGCGGGCGTACATCTCGCTGGCGTGCACGGCGCCGAGGCTGGCGAGGTTCAGGGGACCGGCGACGGTCACGCCGTTATGCGCGTAGGTCTCGCCGGGGCGAGTGAGTTCGCAGTTGCCGCCGGTCTCCGCGGCGAGATCGACGATCACGCTGCCCGGCTTCATGCCGTCGACCATCGCCGTGGTGATGATCTTCGGCGCCGGTCGGCCCGGCACCGCGGCGGTGCAGACCACCACGTCGATGCCTTTCAGGTGATCGGCCAGGCGCTGCTGCTGCAGCGCGCGTTCTTCCTCGGTCAGCTGGCGGGCGTAGCCGCCCTCTCCCGCCGCACTGACGCCGAGGTCGAGGAACTTGCCGCCGAGCGATTCGATCTGCTCGCGCGTCTCCGGACGCACGTCGAAACCTTCGACCTGCGCACCCAACCGCTTGGCGGTGGCCACGCCCTGCAGGCCGGCGACACCGGCACCGACGATCAGCACCTTCGACGGACGGATCGTGCCGGCCGCCGTGGTCAGCATCGGGAAGAAACGCGGCGCCAGCTGCGCCGCGATCAGCACCGCCTTGTAACCGGCCATGCCGGCCTGCGAGCTGAGGACGTCCATCGCCTGTGCGCGCGTGGTGCGCGGCAGCCGTTCGAGCGGGAACGCCTGGATGCCGTTCGCCTGCAGCGCATCCGCGCGGGCCGCGTCCGCCGAGGGCTGCAGCACGCCGACCAGCGTGGCGCCGGTCTTGAAACCACCAATGGCCTCGGGCGACGGCGGCTGCACGCACAGCAGCAGGTCGGCGCTGGCGCGATCCCGGTCGTCGCCGAGTTCGGCGCCCGCGGCGGTGTAGGCGTCGTCGACGAAGCCCGCGCCGTCGCCGGCGCCGCGCTCCACGATGACGCGCGCACCGGCGGCGATCAGCTTCTTGACGGTTTCCGGTGTCGCGGCCACGCGGCGCTCGCCGGCCGCGGCCTCCTTCAGTACCCGAACTTCGACCGCCATTGCGCCCCTCGTCGTTAGGTCACCCGAGCGGCGATGCTAACAGAGCGCGGCAGGGCCGCGCGGCGCGGCGGGGTCAGGCGGGCGCGGCAGCCGAAGGCGCGGGCTCGAGGCGCTCGATCACGCCCTGCATCGCGCTGTCGAAGGCGTCCTCGCTCTGGTGCGTGCGCAAGCGCCCCATACGCACCATCACCGCCAACTCTTCCGGCGATGCGACGCAGAAGCGCACGCCGCGGCGGTTGACGAACAGCAGGCGCGAGGAGATCGGGCTGACCCACGACAGCTTGCCCGCCTGCACCTTGTTGTCCTTGTCGATGAAGTCCAGCCAGGTGCCGATCGGCAGGCCGCGGAAATGGTCCGCGTCGCTGTGGTCGAAATCGAGCGTATCGGCCCCCGCCACCAGGTGGATCGGCGCGGCTTCCTCGTCGACGACGGGCTTGGGCAACACCACCTGCGGCAGTTCGGGCAGCGCCTTCTCCAGGTCCGGACGCGCGGCGGCCACCGCCTGCAGCGTGTCGTGCAATGCGTCGACCGCACCGGCCGCCGCGTCCTGGTTCATGCCGACGCTGGCGAACACTTTCAGCATGTCGCTCCGCCACGCCTGCAGCCACGGCTTGCCGACCACATGGCGCTGCGCTTCGGTCAGCTCTTCGAGCAGGCCGTCGGCGAGCGCGAGCGATTCGCGCAGGCCGGCGCCCTCCTCGCCCTCGCGCAACACCGTCATGGTGACGTGATGTGCCCAGGGCTGGCGCAGAAAATCCTCGATCGCCTGCGGCACGCGCCGGTCCGCCAGACGCTCGTCCAGCTCCGACGTCATGCGCGCACGCGCGGCTTCCAGGCGTTCCTGGCCGCGCTGGATCTCGGCGGCGCGGCGCTCGGCGATCTCCACGCGGCGGCGGTGCTGTTCGAGGTAGGCGCGGAATTCTTCCTCCAGGGTGAGGAAGATCGCGAGGTTCTCGTTGAACTCGGCGACCAGCCGGTCGACCACTTCCTCGACCTTGGTCAGCAGCGTGCGCTCGGCCGCGCTTTCGCCATTGTTGCCCTCGCAGGCCTCCGCCAGCACGTTGAGCAGGCGGCGCGCGGGATGGGTCTTCTGCACGAACATGCGGCGGTCGAGCAGCGCCACCTTCACGAACGGCACCACCAGCCGGCCGATCAGTTCGCGCGGCCGGCCTTCCAGGTCGCGCTCGTCGAGCATGACGTCGAACAGCATGCCGACCAGGTCGATGGCATCCTCATCGACCGGCGCCAACCGCGCCTGCGACGGATCCACGCCCAGTTGGGTGGCGCTGCTGAGCACTTCGTTCTTCAGCCGCTGCGACAGCGACTCGCCGGTGTCGCCGATCGCCGCGCGCAGCGTGGCGCTGGGCGATGCCTGCAGCAGCGACAGGACCGACAGCATCTCGCGCTGCGACAGGTCGCGCCGGCTGGGATCGGCGGGGCGCGCTTCCGGCGCCTCGCCCGCATCGCGGCCACGGCGGGACTCTTGCAACAGATGGTGCAGGGCCTCCAGCAACACGCCCTGCGCGCCAGGACCGGCGGCGTAACCGGGCGGCATCTCACCGAAACCGGGGGCGACCGCAGCCGCCTGGCTCGCCTGCAATCCCCGGCTGACGCCGGCCATGCGATTCAGGAAGCGCGCCGCCCAGGCGGGCGCGCCCGGGTCTTCGTCACCGCCTGCCGCCAGGTCCTGTGCCGCCTCCGCGGCATGCACGGCCGTGGCCGCCGCGGGTGCACGACGGGCCACCGGCAGCTCAGGCATCACGCCGACCTGCATCAGGCGCTGGTCCAGCGCGGCATAGATCCTGGCAATGGCGGGCACGAAGTCGCGCTCGCACAGCTTGATCACCACCAGGCGGACATCCGGCGCCAGGTCGCAGCCGGAAAACGCCTGGTGCACGGCCACGCCGATATGTTCGGGACCGATCGGATTGAGGTCGGCATCCAGCGCGACGTCGCCGGCGATCCATCCCAGCCGGCGATCCAGCCGCGCCAGCACGGGCTTGCAGTCGCGCAGGATGACGCTGGCGAAGTTGCGGACGGCCAGGCGCGACTCGAGCTCCTGCTCCGACACCAGGCTGAGGGTTTCTTCCGCCGACTCCAGGAATACCTGTTCGATCGGCAGCGGCTGCCCGGCTTCCAGCGCTTTCCACGAGCGCTGCAACTGGCCGCGGAAGCGGCCGATGATGTCCTCGCGGCGACGGCGCAGTTCGCGCATCGCGTCCAGGAAGGCCATCTGGGAAGGGCCTGCGCGCTCGGCGCGGTCGAACAGGGCATCGTCGAAGCGCCCCAGCGCCACCGCGAAGGCATCGACCAGCGGCGGGATCGCGGCGTCGCGCGCCTGCTCCAGCAGGCGCATGTCGCGCCCCGGGCGGTCGGCGATGTTGAGGACGTTCGACATGCGCAGGGTTCCCCGCCCGGCTGGGCGAAAGAAAGGTGGGGGATGCGGACGGGGATCCGCAGCGACATCGTAGGAAATCCGCCCGACGGACGACCGTGATGGCTTCGGCAGTTTGGTGCCGCGCAATACGATACCGCACCGAAAACCGTTACGGCACGCGGCTTGCATGCCGGCGCGAACGCACGCTTCAGGGCTGCGAGGGCACCACCAACCGGTCCACCACGCCCTGCATGGCGCTGTAGAACGCGTCCTCGTCGCGGTGCATGCGCACGCGACCGAGCTGCGCCATCACCACCAATTCCTGCACCGACGCCACGCAGATGCGTCCACCGGCACGGTTGACGAACATCAGCCGCCGCGACACCGGACTGATCCAGCTCAACCGCCCGGCCTGCACGCGGTTGTCCTTGTCGACGAAGTCGAGCCAGCTGCCCACGCGCAGCTGCTGGAAGTAGTCGGTCATCACCGGATCGAGATGCTCAAGGCCCTCCACCCACTCATCCGCTTCCAGCAGGCCCGGCAACACGGGCGCGGTGGCGGCGGGTGCCGCAGGCGCGGCGGCGGGCGCCGGGGTTGCCATCGCCGCTGCCGGCGCGGTCGGCAGGACCAGCGAGGCGAACAACTGCTCCCGGCGCGCGGCGATCGCCGTCCGCGACTGGCCGGACGCCATCCACATCGGCTGCAACCAGTCCATCGCGGCATGCCAGGCGCGTACGTCGCCCCGGATATGGGCGTCGTCGACCGCCTGCAGCAGGCCGTCCAGCATCATCGACGCCGCCTGCGGCTTGTTGAGCGCCTGCATGCGGGCCGCGTACGCAGACCACCCCTCGCGCAACGTGTGCTGCATCGCGGATGGAACATCGTGCCCCTGCAGTCGTGTCTCGAGTTCGGAAAGGAAACCCGCGACGATCGCCGCTTCCGCATCCCTCGCCTGCTGCTCGGCCGCGAGCGCCTGCTCGACTTTCTCCGCCTCGCCGCGGTAACGCCCGTAGAAATCGTTGAAATCCGTCCGTGCCGCGCGGAACACCGATTGGCTTTCGTCGAAGTCGGCGACCAGGCGCTGCACGGTATCCCTGACCTTCTCCAGCAGCAGGCGCTGGGCTTCGTTCTCGCCGGGATTGCCGTCGCAGGCTTCGACCAGCAGGTTGAGCAGGCGGCGGGCGGAATGGGTGGCCTGCAGGAACAGCCTGCGGTCCTGCAGGGCGACCTTGGTCATCGGCGCCATCAGCCGGCCAAGTACATGGACCTGCTCGTCTCCGAGATGGCTTTCGCGGAAGATCACCTCGAACAGCATGCCGACGAGATCGACCACGTTTTCGTCGGCCTCCGAGATCGCCACCGCCTCCGGCGCAACCCCGAGCTGGGCCGCATGCAGGAATATCTGCTGCTTGAAGGCCGCCTGCAGCTTCTTGGGATCGGCAAGGACTTCGGCATGTACCTCGGGCGATGCGATCTGCAGCAAGGTCAGTGCCACCACCAGTTCGCGCTGCGACAGCGATGTCCTTGCACCGGACGCAGGCGCAGCGCCCTGGGCGCGCGCGCGCTGCAGCCGGGAGTCCTCGAGCAGTTGATGCAGCGCCGGCGGCAGCGTCCCGGCCTCGGACGACGCAGTACCGGCGCCTCCCTCGTCCTGGTCCCACGACACGAAGAAGCGTGTCATCCAGTCGGGTTCGCTGGCCGTTTCGTCGCCAGCGCTGGGAATCGTCTGCGCACGCCGCATGCGCGGCCCCGTGCTGTCCTGGGGACCGAGCCGGCGCACCAGCCGGGCATGCATCGATTCGTAGATCGGCCCGAGCAGTTCCACGAATTCGCGTCCGCAGCACTGGACCGCCAGGGCGCGCACATTGCCCGGCAGCGCAGCGCCTGCGAAACCGCGATACACGGCCATCGCAATGCGCGCGGGCGAGTACGGCGCACTGTCCGGCTCCAGGCGTACGCCCATGTCCAGCCAGGTCAGGTAGCCGTTGAGGCGCAGCAATTCGGACTGCCACTCGCGTGAAATGACATCCGCCAGCTGTTCGGTCGCCAGGCGTACATCCAGCTCGTCTTCCTCCACGAGGCCAAGGTCCGGACCGGCGTGCTCCTGGCCGAAGCGGGCCGTCGGAGCTTCGCCTTCTGCGGCCGCCCGCCAGGCAGCCGCCATGTCCTCGCGGAATCCTCGCAGGATGATCTCCCTGCGGTCCTTCAACGCCAGCAGGCCGTCGAGATACGGTGCGCGATCCAGCTCCATGCGCTCAAGCCGGTCCAGCATCGGCTGGCGCAGCCCATCCACCACGTCGCTGAACGCAGCTTCGAGCGCCGGTTGCATCGCGTCGCGCAACAGCTCGACGAGCTGGTTGCCGGAGGTCGGAGGGGGCGGCGGCGTGGCGGGCATTACGTCGATCGGTCGGCCAGGTTGTCCGCTGCGACCCGTCCTGCATTCCGGATCCGCGCGTGGCGCGGACCGTGAGGCATCCGCAACGATTAAACTCATGCACACATACGTGCACTGCATCCCACTATAAGGCGACTCGATGCTCACTGAAAGTCTGTTGCAGGCCCTGGATGCGCGACGCTCCGTGCCGTCGAAGCAATTGGGCGAACCGGGACCGGACCCGGCGACGCTCAAGCGCATGCTGGCGTCGGCGGTGCGCGTGCCCGACCACGGCAAGCTGGTGCCGTTCCGCTTCATCCACATCCGCGGCGACGCACGCCACGCGCTGGGCGACCGGCTGGCCGCCCGCACCCGTTCGCTCGACCCCGATGCCGCCGACGCCGCGGTGGCGAAGGATCGCGGCCGTTTTTCCAGCGCGCCGGACATCATCACCGTGGTCGCGCGCCTGACGCCAGGCCACAAGGTACCTGAGCAGGAACAGCTGCTCACCGCCGGCAGTGTGTGCTTCGCCCTGTTGCAGGCCGCGCAGGCGTTCGGCTTCGGTGCGCAATGGCTGACCGGCTGGATGGCGTACGACGAACACGTCTCACAATTGTTGGGCCTCACCGATGACGAGAAGGTCGTGGGCTTCATCCACATCGGCACGGCGCGGCTGGAGGCGCCCGAACGCGAACGTCCCGACCCCGCTGCGCTGCTGACCGAATGGACGCCCGATGCCTGAACCGCTGCACCCGCGCCCGCTTTACCTGGTCGATGCCAGCCTGTACGTGTTCCGTGCGTGGCATTCGATGCCGGACGAGTTCCAGGACGCCGACGGCTGGCCCACCAACGCGGTGCACGGCTTCGCGCGCTTCCTGCTGGAATTACTGGAGAAGGAACGTCCGGCAAACATCGCCATCGCCTTCGACGAG
The DNA here is from genome assembly GCF_056175725.1 of Pseudoxanthomonas sp. LjRoot206. NCBI lineage: Bacteria > Pseudomonadati > Pseudomonadota > Gammaproteobacteria > Lysobacterales > Lysobacteraceae > Pseudoxanthomonas > Pseudoxanthomonas sp. LjRoot206. Next base: position 893,022 of record NZ_JBGFFI010000002.1, on the reverse strand, counting down.
GCGCTGGACAGCTGTTTCCGCAACCGGTTGTACCCGGCCTACAAGGCCAACCGTGACCCGGCGCCGGACGAACTCCGCCGCCAGTTCACCCACTGCCAGGCGCTGTGCGCCGCGCTCGGCCTGAGCGTGCTGGCGCATGGCGAGTACGAGGCGGACGACCTGATCGGCAGCGCCCTGCACGCGGCGCGGCCGCAGGGCTTCCGTGGCGTGATCGTGTCGGCCGACAAGGACCTGTCGCAGTTGCTGCAGGAACACGACGAGCAGTGGGACTTCGCGCGCGGCCAGCGCTGGGGCATGGCCGGCGTGAAGGCCCGCCATGGCGTGGAGGCACGACAGATCGCCGACTACCTGGCACTGACCGGCGACGCGGTGGACAACATCCCGGGCGTGACCGGTATCGGCGCGAAATCGGCGGCGATACTGCTGGCGCATTTCGGCGACCTCGACACGCTGCTCGCGCGCATGGACGAAGTCGCCTTCCTGCGCCTGCGCGGCGCCGCCACGATGGCCGTCCGCCTGCGCGAACAGCGCGAGCACGCGCTGCTGTGGCGTCAACTCACGACCATCGCACTCGACGCACCGCTCGGCGACATCGCCTCGGGCCATGTCCGCGGCCAGGCCGACCCCGGCATGCTGGCGGGACTCTCGGACGCCCTGCGGTTCGGCCCGATGACGCGGCGCCGGCTGCGCACTGCGGCCGGATTGGAAGACCCCGCCTACTGATCGTCTGTAAAACGTCACCCGCACCCGCTAGCATCCCGGCATGGACGAACGCGACGACGACAAGCGCAAAGTACCCGCCGAGGTGGTCTGGCAGGGCAAGTACCAGCGGATGATGGTGCGCGGTACCTGGGAGTACGTGGAGCGCGCACACGCCGGCGGACTGGCGGCGATCATCATCGCGGTGACGCCGGACGACGACGTGCTGTTCGTCGAGCAGTTCCGCGTGCCGCTGCAGGCCCGCACGATCGAGATGCCGGCAGGCCTGGTGGGCGATATCCATGCCGGCGAGTCGATCGAGGTCTCTGCGATCCGCGAACTGGAGGAAGAGACCGGCTGGACCGCCGACCACGCCGACGTCCTGATGATCGGCCCGACCTCATCCGGCAGCAGCAGCGAACGGATCGCCTTCGTGCGCGCCACCAGCTTGCGCAAGGTCGGCGAAGGCGGCGGCGACGGGGACGAGGACATCACCGTCCATGCCATCCCCCGCCCGCGTGCCGCCGCCTGGCTGGCGCAGAAGATGGACGAAGGCTATGAGCTGGATGCCAAACTCTGGGCAGGACTGTGGATGATCGACCACACCCTCGACGGCACACCGCGCAACTGACGCGTCAGGCTGCCTTGACGCCGTAGCCGGCCAGGCGCCAGACGTCCTGTTCTTCCTGTCGCAGCGTCACCACCTCACGGTGCGGCGCCTCCGCCGCGCCGAATGCGACCGAAAACTCCAACCGCGCATAGGTCCCCGGCAACCACGAGGCCTGCCCGGCGGGCCGGTCGACCCGGATCGCCGTCCAGCGCCGACCGGTGCCGCACCCGAGCACGCCGTGGCGATGGGTCAGCGAACCGATGAAGGCCTCGCGCGGCATGGACTGCCGGATCGCCTTCGACGCGGCACTCCACAGCACGTCATGCTGCCCCTGCTCGATGGCCTTGATGAAGCGCATCGCCGCCATGCCCAACCGCGTGATGTCGACGTCTTCCAATCCGATCCTGCCCGCACCCGCCTGCCCTGCATCCACCGTCATCGCCACGCACATCCCGTCGTCTGATCGTCGCCACGCACCGATGCGTGGCATTCACCCGACTCGTTCGTACGCGTGCATAGCGACCGGACAACGGATTGCCCACGCGTGCGCCACGCCGTGACGCGCCGCTAGTTTTCGTTCAGATGCTCACGGAAAAACGCCAGTGTGCGTTGCCACGACAGCTCGGCCGCCGCCTGGTCGTAACGCGGCGTGGTGTCGTTGTGGAAGCCGTGGTTCACGCCCGGATAGACGTGTGCGATGTACGCGACGCCGGCCGTCTTCAACTGCTGCTCGTACGCCGGCCAGCCGGCGTTGACGCGGGTATCCAGTTCGGCGAACTGCAGCAGCAGCGGCGCCTTGATGCGCACCGCTTCCTCGGCGGATGGCTGGCCACCGTAGTACGGCACGCCGGCATCGACGAGATCCGGCAACCGTGAGGCGAGGAGACTGGTGACCAGTCCGCCGAAGCAGAAACCGACCACGCCCAGCTTGCCGTTGTTGCGCGGCAGTGCGTGGGCGAAGCGCGTGGCAGCTTCGAGATCCGCAAGGACTTTGGCGCGATCCAGCTTGGCCTGCATCTCGCGACCGCTGTCGTCGTTGCCCGGATATCCACCGAGCGGGTACAGCGCATCCGGCGCGAACGCGATGAACCCCGCAACCGCCAGCCTGCGCGCGACGTCCTCGATGTAGGGATTCAGACCACGGTTCTCGTGCACCACCAGCACGACGGGGTATCGTCCCTCCGGGCGCGGCATCGCCAGCAGGCCGCGCCCCTCCCCATGTCCTTGCGGCGCTGGAAACGTTCGGTAGACCGTACTGATGCGCGGATCGTCCGCCGCCACCTGCGCGGCGAACGCATACTGCGGCACCAGCGCTGCGAGCATCGCCGCCGCCGTGGTACCGCCTACCGCGAACTGCGCCGCACCCGCGAGGAAACCGCGCCGGTCGACGCGACCGTGCACATAGTCGTCGTACAGATCCAGTACGCGCTGGTCGAATGCGGAAGCCTGCTCGCGGTGTGCGTCCATCGTCTGCTCCGGAACGTGGTCGTGGAAGTGGCGGCTCGCGTCAGGCGAAACTGTCGGTCGCGCGTACCAGCGCATCGACGTTCTCGGCCTCGAACGCGGAATGGCCCGATGCCGGCGTGATCTCGAGTTTCGCCTTCGGCCATGCCTTGTGCAGCTCCCATGCGTTGGCGATCGGGCAGACCACGTCGTAGCGGCCGTGCACGATGACGCCGGGGATGTCGGCGATACGCGAGGCGTCGCGCAGCAGCTGGTCTTCGACCTCGAAGAAGCCGCCGTTGACGAAGTAGTGGTTCTCGATGCGCGCGAACGCGAGCGCGAACTCCGGTTCCTCGTGGCCGCTGACGAAATCGGCGTCCACATGCAGGAAGCTGGTCGCGCCTTCCCACACGCTCCACGCCTTCGCCGCGGCCAGGCGCGTGGCCTTGTCGTCGGAGGTGAGGCGGCGATGGAAGGCCGAGATGAGGTCGTGGCGTTCGACCGACGGGATTGCGGTGACGTAGTGCTCCCACGCATCCGGGAACAGGCGGCTGGCGCCCTCCTGGTAGAACCATTCCAGTTCCCAGCGGCGCAGCATGAAGATGCCGCGCAGTACCAGCTCGGTGACGCGCTGCGGGTGCGTTTCGGCGTAGGCCAGCGCCAGCGTCGAGCCCCAGCTGCCGCCGAACACCTGCCAGCGGTCGATGTCGAGCGTCTCGCGCAGCGTCTCGATGTCGGCGACCAGATCCCAGGTGGTGTTGTCCACCAGGTCCGCGTGCGGCGTGGAGCGGCCGGAACCGCGCTGGTCGAACAGCACGATGCGGTACTTGGCGGGGTCGTGGAAGCGGCGCATCTTCGGGCTGCAGCCGGCACCGGGGCCGCCATGCAGCAGCACGACCGGCTTGCCCTGCGGATTGCCGCACTGTTCGTAGTACAGCGTGTGGCGGTCGTCGACCTTCAGCGTGCCGGTGTCGAAGGGCTCGAGATCGGGGTACAGCGTGCGCATGGGCGGCAGTCCTGGACGAAAGCGGACAGTCTAGCGGCTGCGGTCTTGCCCTTCCGTTACGCGCCCGAGCGTCACCCGGTCGCGCTGCTCGAGATCCGTCTCCGTCGCAACGTCGACGAAGCCCGCTGCGATCAACAGCGCGCGGATCGCCTCGCCCTGGTCCCAGCCATGCTCCAGCAGCAACCAGCCGCCAGGCAGCAGGTGCGCAGGCGCGGTCGCCACGATCTCGCGGATGGCGTCCAGGCCATCGGCACCGGACGACAGCGCAGCGGGTGGCTCGAAACGCAGGTCGCCCTGACCCAGGTGCGGATCGCCGTCGGCGATATAGGGGGGATTGCTGGCGATCAGGTCGAAGCGCTCGGCCGCCAGCGGTGCCAGCCAGCTTCCACGACGGAACGCGACATTGGCGACACGGTTCACCTCCGCGTTCGCCTGCGCGACGTGCAATGCCTCGTCGCTGACATCGGTCGCGACCACCTGCGCACGTGGACGCTCGCTTGCCAGCGCCAGCGCGATGGCACCGCTGCCGGTGCCGAGGTCGGCGATGCGCAGCGGGCGATCGTCGGGCAGCCGCTCCAGCGCGAGTTCGACGAGCCGCTCGGTCTCCGGACGCGGGATCAGGGTGGCCGGCGAGACCTGCAGGTCCAGGGTCCAGAAGCCGCGCCGGCCCAGCAGGTAGGCCAGCGGCTCACCGGCAGCGCGTCGGGTCAGCAGTGCATCGAAGGCTGCCGCCTCGGGCTCCGGCAGCGGATCGTCGCCATGCGCGAACAGCCAGGCCCGGTCGCGCCCCAGCACATGCAGCAGCAGCTGCTCGGCCTCATGGCGGGCATCCGGCCCTGGAAGGCGGGCGGCGGCGGCGCGCAGGGCCAGGTCGAGGCGGGCGGTGGGCAGGTCGGCAGGCATCGCCGCGCATGGTACCGGGCCGCGCCGGCCCGGACGCAGCCGCCTCGCCGCGACGCACCATCATGGTGCCCTATGGCGTATGGACATCGCGCCCGCTGCCATGTGCTGCCCAAAGGCGGCGTGGAACCGCGTCGTTCACGGCAGTGGCACGGACTCCCAGAGCGGGCCAATCGTCAGCGTCCGCATCGAGAAATCCACAAGTCATTGAAAAATAATGATTTCACCACCAAGTAGCCGCTAATCCGCTTGTACGCGTTCAACGTGGGACGCCTTATCGATAGTCAAAAGCTATCTATTCAATTCCATTAATCGATTTGAGATATCAATAGTCCCTGCCTACCATGGCGCCATCGCTTCACCACACCCACTCCACTCACGAGGATCTTCCATGTCCCTGATCAACACCGCGGTCCAGCCGTTCAAGACCACCGCCTTCCACAACGGCGAATTCGTCGAAGTCACCGACGGCACCCTGAAGGGCAAGTGGTCGGTCCTGATCTTCATGCCGGCCGCCTTCACCTTCAATTGCCCGACCGAAGTGGAAGACGCCGCCGCCAACTACGCCGAGTTCCAGAAGGCCGGCGCCGAGGTCTACATCGTCACCACCGACACCCACTTCTCGCACAAGGTGTGGCACGAAACCTCCCCGGCGGTGGGCAAGGCCCAGTTCCCGCTGGTCGGCGACCCGACCCATCAGCTGACCCGTGCCTTCGGCGTGCACATCGAAGAAGAAGGCCTGGCCTTGCGCGGCACCTTCGTCATCAACCCGGAAGGCGTCATCAAGACCGCCGAGATCCACAGCAACGAGATCGCCCGTGACGTGTCGGAGACCCTGCGCAAGCTGAAGGCCGCCCAGTTCACCGCCGCCAACCCCGGCCAGGTCTGCCCGGCCAAGTGGAAGGAAGGCGCGCAGACGATCGCCCCCTCGCTGGACCTGGTCGGCAAGATCTAAACCGCCTCGCGGCACCGGCGCATCCGCCACCCGGATGCGCCCGCTCCACACGCGCCACCCGCATCACGTCACCTCCGGGCCGCTGGCCCGGAGGCTGATCCGGACGTTTGCAGCAGCGGCATGCGCCGCTCGCCGGCTCCCCCTCCCTGGCCGGCGTCTCTCTCCCCCCGGCGCATGCCGCTCCTGCAAACGCCTGACCTCCCCTTCCCACGATTTCCTCCACGGAGACGTTCGCCATGCTGGACGCCAATCTGAAGACGCAGCTCACGGCCTACATGGAAAAGGCCCTGCGCCCGATCCACATCACCGCCCATCTGGACGACAGCGCCGGTTCCGTCGAACTGCAGGCATTGCTGCGCGACCTGCAGGATGTGTCGGACAAGATCAGCGTCACCGAACAGCGCGGCGGCGAGCGCACGCCGTCGTTCGCGCTGACCTCGCCGGGCCACGACATCCACCTGAGCTTCGCCGGTCTGCCGATGGGCCATGAGTTCACCTCGCTGGTGCTGGCCCTGCTGCAGGTCGGCGGTCATCCGTCGAAGTTGGCGCAGGACGTGATCGAGCAGATCCGCACGCTGGACGGCGAGTACCGCTTCGAAACCTATTTCTCGCTGTCGTGCCAGAACTGCCCGGACGTGGTGCAGGCGCTGAACCTGATGGCGGTGCTGAATCCGAACATCCAGCACGTCGCCATCGACGGCGCGCTGTTCCAGGACGAAGTCGAGCAGCGCCAGGTGATGTCGGTGCCGACGATCTTCCTCAACGGCGAGATCTTCGGCGCCGGCCGCATGGGCGTGGAGGAGATTGTCGCCAAGCTGGACACCAATGCCGGCAAGCGCGACGCCGAGAAGATCAAGGCCAGGGCGCCGTACGACGTGCTCGTCGTCGGTGGTGGCCCGGCCGGCGCGGCCGCGGCGATCTACGCCGCCCGCAAGGGCATCCGCACCGGCGTGGCGGCCGAGCGCTTCGGTGGCCAGGTGCTGGACACGATGGCGATCGAGAATTTCATCTCCGTGCCGTACACCGAAGGCCCGAAGCTGGCTTCGGCGCTGGAACAGCACGTCAAGGACTACCAGGTCGACGTGATGAACCTGCAGCGCGCGGAAAAGCTGGTGCCGGCCGATAACGACGGGCTGGTCGAAGTGCAACTCGCCAACGGCGCCTCGCTGCGCTCCAAGACGGTGATCCTGTCCACCGGCGCACGCTGGCGGCAGATGAATGTGCCCGGCGAGAACGAGTACCGCAACAAGGGCGTGGCCTACTGCCCGCATTGCGACGGCCCGCTGTTCAAGGGCAAGCGCGTGGCGGTGATCGGCGGCGGCAATTCCGGCGTGGAAGCGGCGATCGATCTGGCCGGCATCGTGGCGCAGGTGACGCTGATCGAGTTCGACAGCCAGCTGCGCGCAGACGACGTGCTGCAGCGCAAGCTGCGCAGCCTGCCCAACGTGCGCATCGTCACCAGTGCGCAGACCACGGAAGTGCTGGGTGACGGCAACAAGGTCAACGGGCTGGTCTACAAGGACCGCACGGGCGGCGACACGCACCGCGTGGAACTGGAAGGCATCTTCGTGCAGATCGGCCTGCTGCCGAACACCGAATGGCTCAAGGGCGTGGTCGACCTGAGTCCGCGCGGCGAGATCATCGTTGACGACCGCGGCCAGACCAGCGTGCCGGGCGTGTTCGCGGCCGGCGACGCCACCACGGTGCCGTACAAGCAGATCGTCATCGCCATGGGCGAAGGTTCGAAGGCGGCGCTGAGCGCGTTCGACCACCTGATCCGCACGTCGGCACCGGTGGAAACCCCGGACGCGGTCGCGGCATGATGCACCGGCGTGGGCCGCGACTCGGTCCGCGCCGCTCGCACGCAAGGCGGTTCCCTGAGGGAGGAGTCCGATGAACCTGCGCGACCTGAAGTACCTGGTGGCCCTGGCCGACCACAAGCATTTCGGGCGAGCCGCCGCCGCGTGCTACGTCAGTCAGCCGACGCTGTCGACGCAGATCAAGAAGCTGGAAGACGAACTCGGCGTGCCGCTGGTCGAGCGCGCGCCGCGCAAGGTCATGCTGACGCCCGCCGGCCGCGATGCCGCCGACCGCGCGCGCCGCATCGTCGCCGAAGTCGAACAGATGAAGGAGGCCGCGCGTCGCAGCCAGGATCCCGAAGCCGGCACGGTACGCCTCGGCATCTTCCCCACGCTCGGGCCCTATCTGCTGCCGCACGTGGTGCCGCGCCTCCGCGCGCGCTTCCCGCAGCTGGAACTGTTGCTGGTCGAGGAAAAGAGCGACGTGCTGCTGTCGCGCCTTCGCGAGGGCAAGCTGGATGCGGGTCTGCTGGCGCTGCCGGTGACGGACGACCAGCTGCATACCGAATTCCTGTTCGAAGAGCCGTTCGTGCTCGCCGTACCCGAGTCGCATCCGCTGGCGAAGCGCGAATCGCTGACCCTGGCCGAACTGTCGCAGCAGCAACTGCTGTTGCTGGAGGACGGGCACTGCCTGCGCGAGCAGGCGCTGGATGTGTGCCGCCTCGCCGGTGCCAACGAGAAGTCGGAGTTCCGCGCCACCAGCCTGGAAACGCTGCGGCAGATGGTGGCGGCCGACGTCGGCATCACCCTGCTGCCGACGCTCGCGGTGAAGCCGCCGGTCGCGCGCTCGGAGAACATCCACCTGCTCGGCTTCAGCGATTCGCACCCGAGCCGGCAGATCGCCATGGTGTGGCGCAAGAGTTCGGCGATGAGCGAGTTCCTGCAGCAACTGGCGCAGGTGTTCCGCGAGCTGCCGCCAAGCCTGTTCGAACCGGACGCACCCGCGCACGGCGCGCATGCGGTCAAGGCACGCGCACCTGAACCGTCGCGCACCCACCCGGCTTGAAGCCACCGCGCTTCCGGGCTACGGTAAGCACGCAAACAGGAATTCCATGGGCGACGCCGCAATGCGTCGCCCGTTTCTTTTTGCGCATCCCGAAACCAAGGAGCATTCCGATGAACCACACCCGCACCAGCGGCCTGCCGCCGTCCCTGCCCGCCCTGGTCGTGTCCAGCCGCGACCTGTCGCGCCTCGACGCCCTGCTCGACACGCCCGTGCTGCGCCGGCACCCGGCCGCGCTCGCGCTGATGGAAGAACTCAACCGCGCCGACGTGCGCGCGCCGGACGACATGCCGGACAACGTGGTGACCATGCACTCGCGCGTCGCGTGCGAGGACGAACTCACCGGCGAGCATCACCGCCTCACCCTGGTGTACCCGCACGAAGCCAACGTCGAGGCCGGTCGCGTCTCCGTGCTGGCCCCGGTCGGGAGCGCGCTGCTTGGCCTGGCGGTCGGCCAGGTCATCGACTGGCATGCGCCCGGCAACCGGCCGCTGCGCCTGCGCGTCACCGCGATCGACTACCAGCCGGAAGCCGACGGCGACCTGCATCGCTGAGCGCCACCGGCGCTATCGCCACAATCCACGAAAACCATCGTCCCGTACCGGGTCCGGCCGCGCGGGACAGGGCATACTTGTCGCCCGATTCCCCCGCATCGATCCCCATGACCGACACCTCCAAGCTGCAGCAGCTCCGCGAACTCTCCGTGGTCGTCGCCGACACCGGCGACTACGAGGCCATCAAGCGCCTCAAGCCGGTGGACTGCACCACCAACCCGACGCTGGTGAAGAAGGCGCTGGACCTGCCGGTGTATGCCGACCTGATCGAAGAACAGCTGGCGTGGGCGCGCGCGCAGGGCGGCGGCGAAGGGCTCGTCGATGAGGTCGTGGACCGCCTGACCGTCGGCGTCGGCGCCAAGCTGGCCGGCCTGATTCCCGGCCGCGTCTCGACCGAGGTCGATGCCGACCAGGCCTACGACACCGCCGCCACCGTCGCCAAGGCGCGCAAGTTCGTGCAGATGTACGCCGACCAGGGCATCGGCCGCGACCGCATCCTGATCAAGGTCGCCTCCACCTGGGAAGGCGTGGAGGCGGCACGCCAGCTGCAGGCCGAAGGCATCGACTGCAACCTGACGCTGATCTTCAATCCGACCCAGGCCATCGCCTGCGCCGAAGCCGGCGCCTTCCTGATCTCGCCGTTCGTGGGCCGCATCCTCGACTGGTACGTCGCCAACGGACAGGCGCCGGCGACCATCGACGAAGACCCAGGCGTGGTGTTCGTGCGCGGCGTCTACGCCGAGTTCAAGCGCCGCGGCTCGCCGACCGTGGTGATGGGCGCGTCGTTCCGCTCCACTGCTCAGATCGAAGCACTGGCCGGCTGCGACCGCCTGACCATTTCGCCCGACCTGCTGGAAAAGCTGGACCAGGAAACCGGCGACCTGCCGCGCAAGCTGTCGCCCGGCGCCGCCGAGGCGGTGACCGCCGCGCCGGTGACCGCGGAGAGCTTCGCTGCCGCGATCGAGGCCGATCCGATGGCGAAGGAAAAGCTGTCGGCCGGCATCGATGCGTTCGCCAAGGATCTGGTGGCGCTGCGCACGACCATCCGCGAGAAGCTGACCGCCTGATGCCGCGCTCGCGCATTCAAGGATGAGCCTGCGCACGGTATTGGTGATCGCGCTGCTGGCCGGCATCGTCGGCTGGTGGTTTTCCGATCACCGTCGCGGCCCGCGTGCCCCTGATGCAGCGTCAGACGCACCCCCTGCCTGCCCGTTGCCGCCACGCGTGACGGCGGGCGAGCCGCCGCTGCAGACCGACGTCCCCGACAACGTGGCGCCGTTCGCGCTGCAGGCCGCGACGCTGACGCCGCTGGCCGGCTTCAGCCTCGAGGCACGGGTACTATCGCGGGAGGACTACCGCAGGGGGCGCGAAGCGGCGCTGTCACCGGTCGATTTCGCGCTCGGCTGGCAACGCATGGAAGAGGACGCCGTGATCGACGCCCTGGAGATCCGCCAGTCCTCGCGCTGGTACCACTACCGCTGGCGCGACCGGCCGCCGCTGCCGCAGGACGAGATGGCCCGCAGCAGCGCGAACATGCACATGATCCCCGGCAACGACGCCATCGCGCAGGCGCTCGCCGGCGTGCGCAAGGACGAGCGCAAGGACGAGCGCGTACGGATCGAGGGATGGCTGGTGGAGGCGCAGGCCGAAGATGGCTGGCGCTGGCGCAGCTCCACCCGCCGCACCGATACCGGCGGTGGCGCCTGCGAAGTCGTCTACGTCTGCGGCGTCACCCGTCTGTAGGAGGGGCTTCAGCCCCGACCGGAACCGGCGGTCTGCGCATGGCGCCTGATTGACCGTCATACACCCGAACCTGTGCTGTCGGGGCTGAAGCCCCTCCTACAGGAGTACGGGTATCAGGCGTCCAGCCCGATCGGGCAGCTCACGCCCGTGCCGCCGAGACCGCAGTAACCGTTCGGATTCTTCGCCAGGTACTGCTGGTGGTAGTCCTCGGCGTAGTAGAACGGCGGCGCCGGGTACACGATCTCGGTGGTGATGTCGCCGTAGCCGGCCGCCTTCAGCCGCTGCTGGTAAGCCTGCAGGCTCACTTCCGCGGCCGCCTGCTGTTCCGGCGTATGGCTGTGGATGCCGGAGCGGTACTGCGTGCCGACATCGTTGCCCTGGCGCATGCCCTGGGTGGGGTCGTGGCTTTCCCAGAACACCTGCAGCAGGCGTTCGAACGAGACCTGCGCCGGGTCGTACACCACGCGCACGACCTCGTTGTGGCCGGTCTGGCCGGAGCAGACTTCCTCGTAGGTCGCATTCGGCGTGCCGCCGCCGGCATAGCCGACCGAGGTGCTGTACACGCCCGGCACGTTCCAGAACTTGCGCTCCGCGCCCCAGAAACAGCCCAGGCCGAATTCGACCTGCTGCAGGCCGTCGAACGCGTCCCGCAGCGGATGGCCGTTGACGAAATGCGTGTTGTGCAGCGGCAGCGGCGTGCTGCGACCGGGCAGCATGTCTTCTTCGCGCGGCATGCGCTGCTTGTAGGCTCCGATACCCAGCATGGTGAACCTCGTGGTCGTGGGGCGACGGATCAGGCGGGCAGGATGCCGAGTCCTTCGTCGTCGCCTTCCGAGATGGGGCCGTCATCACGCGATTCCAGCCCCAGCGCCTTCACGACACCCTCAGCCTCGGGGAACGCAGTGTCCGGCACGCAGACGCGCAGCACACCGAACAGCGGCAGTTCGCCCATGCCGCCCAGCAGCGACTCGCCGAACACAAACGCCGGGATCGCGGCCTCCTCCAGCGCGTGCTTGACCAGGTGGGCGTCGAACAGGTTGTCGGCCAGGTAGACCACGCGCATGGATATGTCCTCCGCCGCCAGCCTACACCGGCCGATCGGGATACGGCATGCGCAGCGCCTCGGTGACCGCGACCGATTCAGTCTCCGCAGCAGCGGCCTGCCGCCATTCCTGCAGCGCCGGCAGCGCGAACAGCGCCTGCATGTAGCGGTGCGCGGTGTCGTCGACCGCCACGCCATAGCCGTCGAAGCGGACCGCCACAGGTGCATACATCGCGTCGACGATGCCGAATTCGCCGCACAGGAATTCCCCGTGCTCGCCATGTGCCGCGCGCAACTGGCGCCACAGGGCCTGCACGCGGTCGATGTCGGCCTGCGCGGCCGCATCCCACCGGTAGGCATCCGGCGTGCGCCGGCTGTTCATCGGCAACTGCGTGCGCAGCGCGACGAAGCCCGCATGCATTTCCGCAGCGGCGGCGCGAGCCAGCGCGCGTGCTGCGCGGTCCGCCGGCCAGCCGCGTCCGTCGAGCCAGCGCTCGTTGGCGTACTCGCAGATCGCCAGCGAATCCCAGACGTGTACGTCGCCATCGCGCAGCGCGGGCACCTTGCCGGTCGGGGAATGGCGCGCGACATTCTCCGCGAACCGCGGACTGTCCAGCGGCAGCCGGACCTCGTCGAACGCCACGCCGTAATGCCGGAGCAGCAACCATGGCCGCAGCGACCAGGACGAGTAGTTCTTGTTGCCGATGACCAGCGTCGGGAGGCTCATGCGGGAGAACCGGTGCGCGGGGGCTGTTCAGGATAGACCAGCCAAGGCACCGGACCGGCTAAACTTGCGGTTTCCCACGTACCCGCGCCCTTCCGATGTCCGACGCTCCCACCGCCCCCGCCCCCCTCGCCGACGATGCCGCCCCGGAAAAACGGGACTTCATCCGCCAGATCGTGCGCGAGGACCTGGCCAGCGGTCGCCATACGGCGGTGAAGACGCGCTTCCCGCCCGAGCCCAACGGTTACCTGCACATCGGCCATGCCAAGGCGATCTGCCTGGATTTCGGCATCGCGGGCGAGTTCGGCGGCGTCTGCAACCTGCGCCTGGACGACACCAACCCGGCCAAGGAAGACCCCGAGTACGTCCGCGCCATCCAGGACGACGTGCGCTGGCTGGGCTTCGACTGGCACGACCTGCGCCATGCCTCGGACTACTTCGAGGTGCTGTACCTGGCCGGCGAGAAGCTGATCCGCCAGGGCGACGCCTTCGTCTGCGACCTGAGCGCCGAGGAAGTGCGCGAGTACCGTGGCACGCTGACCGAACCCGGCCGCCCGTCGCCCTACCGCGACCGCGGCGTCGAGGAGAACCTGGACCTGTTCCGCCGCATGCGCGCGGGCGAGTTCCCGGACGGCGCGCGCACGCTGCGCGCGAAGATCGACATGGCCAGCGGCAACATCAACCTGCGCGATCCGGCGCTGTACCGCATCAAGCACGTCGAGCACCAGAACACCGGCAACGACTGGCCGATCTACCCGATGTACGACTACGCGCACTCGCTGAGCGATGCGGTGGAAGGCATCACCCACTCGCTGTGCACGCTGGAGTTCGAGGACCACCGCCCGCTGTACGACTGGTGCGTCGACAAAGTGGACCTGGCCGGTTCGCCCGACCTGATCGCGCCGCTGCTGGCCAAGGGCCTGCCGAAGGAAGCCAGCAAGCCGCGCCAGATCGAATTCTCGCGCCTGAACTTCAACTACCTGGTGATGAGCAAGCGCAAGCTGCTGGCGATGGTCAACGACCAGCTCGTCGACGGCTGGGACGACCCGCGCATGCCGACGCTGCAGGGCATCCGCCGCCGCGGTTACACGCCGTCCGCGCTGCGCCTGATGGTGGACCGCGTGGGCATCAGCAAGCAGAACTCGCTGCTGGACATCTCGATCCTGGAAGGCGCGCTGCGCGAGGACCTGGACACCGCCGCGCCGCGCCGCATGGGCGTCATCGATCCGGTGAAGCTGGTGCTGGCCAACCTGCCGGAAGGCCACGAGGAATCGCTGACGTTCTCCAACCACCCCAAGGACGAAACCTTCGGCCAGCGCAGCGTGCCGTTCTCGCGCGAGCTGTGGATCGAGCGTGAGGACTTCGAGGAAGTGCCGCCCAAGGGCTTCAAGCGCCTGACCACCGGCGGCGAAGTGCGCCTGCGCGGCGCCGGCATCGTGCGTTGCGACGAGGTGATCAAGAACGACGCCGGCGAGATCGTCGAGCTGCGCGGCTGGCTGGATCCCGAATCGCGCCCCGGCATGGCCGGTGCCGAGCGCAAGATCAAGGGCACCATCCACTGGGTCAGCGCGCAGCACGCGGTGGCCGCGGAGATCCGCCTGTACGACCGCCTGTTCACCGTGCCGAACCCGGACGATGAGTCGGAAGGCAAGACCTACCGCGACTACATGAACCCGGAATCGCGCCGTACGGTCACCGGCTATGTCGAGCCGGCGGCGGCCAGCGCGGCGCCCGAGCAGTCGTTCCAGTTCGAACGTACCGGCTATTTCGTCGCCGACCGCTACGACCATGCGCCGGAGCGCCCCGTGTTCAACCGCAGCGTGACCCTGCGCGACACGTGGGCGACGAAGGCCTGATGCCGGCCGCTTTCACCGCCTGTTGAGGCGGTGGCCGGCAGGCTGGCGCGCATCATCACCGAGGAAGGAGTCCGCCATGTCCCGCATCGCGCTGCGCCTGCTGCCTGCCCTGCTGTCCTGCCTGTGCCTGTTCGCGCTGGCGGGGTGTGCCGCACCCGCTTCCTCCGAGGGCGCGACCGCCGAGCCGCCGCCCACCACGGCACCAGCACCCAAGCCGACCGGCGGGAACCAGCCCGCGCGCGAGGCCGGCGCCGTCACCGTCGACTACGGCTGCAAGACCAGCGCCGACTGCGCGGTGAAGAACGTGGGCAACTGCTGCGGCGCGATGCCGGCCTGCGTCAACAAGAACAGCCCCACCGATCCGCAGGGTGTGCAGGCGCAATGCGCCGCCAGCGGCCGCATGGGCGTCTGTGGCTTTACCGACGTGACCGCCTGCCAGTGCGTCAGCGGCCGCTGCGAATCCGATTCCTCCGTTGCCGAATTGCCTGCCAAGTAATGCTCTATCAGCAAATCCACCTGACCCTGCCCGCCTGGACCCACGACCTGGTCGATCCCGCCGCGACGTACGCGAGCGACGAAGACAAGGTCGCGCTGGCCATCGACCTGTCGCGCCGCAACGTGGACGCCAACAGCGGCGGACCGTTCGGCGCGGTCGTGTTCGGCCCCGACCACCGCGTGATCGCGCTCGGCGTGAACCGCGTGATGCCGCACACCTGCTCGCTGGCGCATGCGGAAACCATGGCCTACATGCTGGCGCAGCAGCGCCTGCAGACGCCGCGCCTCAACGACGTGCTGGCGCCGGTCGTGCTGGCGACGTCGTCGCAGCCTTGCTGCCAGTGCTACGGCGCCACCATCTGGGCCGGCATCGACCGCCTGCTGATCGGCGCGCGCGCCGAGGACGTGATGGAACTGACCGAGTTCGATGAGGGCCCGCTGCCAGCGGACTGGATCGGCGAACTGGGCAAGCGCGGCATCGAGGTCGTGCGCGATCTTCGTCGCGACGAGGCGCGCGCGGTGCTCAAGCAGTACGGCGAGTCGGGCGGCGACCGATACTGAGCGACGCACCGGGAAGCCATCGCCCCCGGCTTCTCCTGTACCCTGTCTGTGCGGCAGGAGCCGCAGCCATCCGCTTCACGCGACCGCGCCATGTCATCGACGACCGGCCTGCTGGCTTATTGCCGCCAGGGATTCGAACCCGAACTTGCCGCCGAACTGACCGAGCGCGCTGCGCTGGCCGGATTCGCCGGTTATGCCCGCGCGCAGCGCAACGATGGCCATGTCGTGTTCGTATGCGAGCAGGCCGAGGCGCTGGACCGTGCGCTGCCGTGGCGCGACCTGATCTTCGCCCGGCAGAAGCTGCGCCTGCTCGCCGAACTGCGCGGCATCGATCCGAAGGACCGCATCACGCCGATCCTCGCCGCACTGTCCGGTGCCGGGCGCTACGGCGACCTGTGGGTCGAGCATCCGGATTCGGACAGCGCCAAGCCGCTGGCCGGGCTGGCACGCAGTTTCGGCAACGCGCTGCGTCCGGCGCTGCGCAAGGCGGGCTTCCTCAGCGAGAAGGACGACGCGCGCCTGCCGCGCCTGCACGTGGTCTTCGTGCAGGGCGATCACCTGTTCCTCTGCGTCGCCGATGCGCGCGACAGCGCGCCGTGGCCGCTCGGCATCCCGCGCCTGAAGCTGCTGCCCGACGCGCCGTCGCGCTCGGCGCTGAAGCTGGAAGAAGCCTTCCTCTCGCTGCTGGACGAACGCCAGCGCGAGGCCCTGTTGAAGCCGGGCATGACCGCCGCCGATCTCGGCGCGGCCCCGGGCGGCTGGACGTGGGTGCTGACGCGCCATCACCTGCGCGTGACCAGTGTCGACAACGGTCCGCTGCGCGAGCACGTGCTGGCGACCGGACTGGTCGAGCACCTGCGTGCCGACGGGTTCCACTGGAAGCCCACGCAATCGCTGGACTGGATGGTCTGCGACATGGTCGAACAGCCGCGTCGCGTGGCCGAGCGCATGGCGCAGTGGTTCCGCGAAGGCTGGTGCCGGCACGCGGTGTTCAACCTCAAGCTGCCGATGAAGAAGCGCTGGGACGAGACCAAGCTGTGCCTCGAACTGTTCGAGGAGCAGGCAGGCCGACCGCTCGAGGTGCGTGCGCGCCAGCTCTACCATGACCGCGAAGAGATCACGGTGTTCGCCACGCCCGGCTGACACGTTCCCGGCAACACCCGCGCCACCCGAGGGGAAACGGATGACGTTCCAAGGCATCAAGACGATGACGACCGCCCTGCTGCTGGCCGGGCTTGCCGGCTGCGCGCATACCGGCGACAGCGCACGCACGCATACGGATGCGCTGTACGTCGCCCGCGACGTCATCGGCGACGGGGTGTTCAGCGCAGGCATCGAAGGTCCGGCCTTCGGGCCTGACGGCGCCCTGTATGCGGTCAGTTTCGGGCGCGATGGCACCATCGGCCGCGTGACGTTCGAGGCGGACGGCAAGGCGACGGCGACCCTGTTCACCACGTTGCCGGCAGGCAGCACCGGCAACGGCATTCGTTTCGACGTGGACGGCAGCATGTACATCGCCGACTACAGCGGCCACCACGTGCTGCGCATCGCGCCCGGCGAACGCGACGCGAAGGTGTTCGCGCGCATGCCGCAGGCCAACCAGCCCAACGACATCGCGATCTCCCCCGACGGCACGCTGTACGCCAGCGACCCCAAGTGGGCAGACGGCACCGGCCAGCTGTGGCGTATCGACCGCAGCGGCACGCCGCACTTGCTCGAAAGCGGCATGGGCACGACCAACGGGGTGGACGTCAGCCCCGACTGGAAGCGGCTCTACGTCAACGAGAGCGTGCAGCGGAAGGTCTGGGTGTACGACATCCGCGCCGATGGCAGCGTCAGGAACAAGCGCCTGCTGATCGCCTTCGACGACCACGGCCTGGACGGCATGCGGACCGACGTGAAGGGCAACCTGTACATCGCGCGCTACGCCGCCGGCGTGGTCGCCGTGGTATCGCCCGACGGTACCCTGCTGCGCGAAGTGAAGCTCAAGGGACAGAAGCCCACGAACGTCGCGTTCGGTGGGACGGATGGCCGCACGGTCTTCGTCACCCTGCAGGACCGGGGTGCGATCGAGGCCTTCCGCGCTGAACACCCGGGCCGCGAAACCGGCCTGTGACGCGGTGCCGCCGACGTCTCAGGTGCTGACACCCCGTCGTGGCAAGATGCCTCCCTGATACGGAGACCGACGATGCTGCCCATCGAACTCAAGGACCCCGCCGGCTTCGGCACCGAGTTCCTGCGCCTGACCCTGCTGCAGGGCTTCCAGTCGCTGACCAAACGCGACCTGGAACTGCTGATCTTCGTGCTGCTGGAACGCGACGGCGCCATCGGCCGCGACGAATCCAACTTCACCGTCGCCGGCAAGCTGCGGGTGACGCCGGCCAAGATCAAGGCGCTGCGCCGTGACGGCTACGCGCGCTGGCGTGCCCTGGTGCCGGAAGAGCGCGACGCCGCCCTGCAGCGCATCGTCGCCAGCGCGCTGACCGAGGCGAACCTGAAGTCCGGCGCCAAGCACGTCAGCGAGCGCAGCAGGAAGGACGGCTTCCTCGCCATCCGCGTCGAGCATCCGGACGACCACCAGCAGTTCGAGCAGGCCATCCTCGATGTCGGCGCGCTCCCGGTCTACGAGCGCAACCGCGAGGTCGTGGCGGTGCGCTTCGACACGCTGCTGGCGATCGCCGAACGCTGGGCCTACCTGCAGCCCGATCCGGCCGCGGTCACCGCAGCGCTGAAGCAGCTGACGCCTACCTCCGAAGAGGTCGCCGACCTGCTGAAAAAGGACGTCACCAAGCTGCGCTGGCAGGACGCGCGCAACGCGCTCAACAGCCTCGGCGCCAAGGCGGTGGCCAGCACCGCCGAGGGCGGCCTGAAGGGGCTGCTGAAGATCGTGTTCCCCTTCATCCCTGGCTGAGCGACTCAGCCGGCGGCGATCTCCACGCGTTTCCCGTCCGCACGCGCGGACGCGAAGATGGCGTCCACGGCCCGCATGTCGCGCCACCCTTCCTCGCCGGGCACGCGCGGTGCACGCCGTTCCACGATCGCCAGCGCATCGGCATCCATCTGCCGGGCCTGCTGGGCCGGCGTGGCACCGATCACCGCATCGAAACGGCGTCCATCGCTGGCCTCGCCACGCACGCCTTCATAGGCCTGGAACGGCGACAGTTCGTACCACCCCGTCTCGCAATCGGCGCGCAGCAGGTTCATGTTGCGGCCGAAGCTGGTCTCGCCGTCAGCGATGACGCCGTCGGGAAACTCGAGGCGAAAGCGCATCGTCTCGTCGACGCCACGGAAGATGTCGGGCCGCTGGACGGTCTGGGTTGCGGTCACCGCGATGGGCTCGGCACCGGCGGTGTAGCGCGCCGCGTTCAAGGCGTACACGCCCATGTCGTACATGGCGCCGCCGCCGCGGGCGGGGTCCAGCCGCCAGTTGTCGCCGCCGGCGCCGTCGAACCCGTGGAAGCCGGCTTCGGCACGGATGCGCTGCAGGCGCCCGAACGGCCGCGATCCGGCCAGCGCCATCATCGCCTGGGTATTGGGCTCGTGCTGCATGCGGTAGCCGATCGCGAGCTGCACGCGGTGCTTGTGGCAGGCATCGATCATCGTGCGCGCTTCCGCCGCATCCATCGCCATCGGCTTCTCGCACCACACGTGCTTGCCGGCGGCCGCCGCGCGCAGGGTGAACAGCTTGTGCAGGTGATTGGGCAGCACGACATAGACCACGTCGATGTCGAGGTTGTCGGCGATGCGGTCGAAACCGTCGTAGTCGTAGACATTGCGGTCGGGAATCCCGTGGAGGCGCTGCCACGCCTCCGCCTTGGCCGGGGTGCCGGTGACGATGCCGGCCAGGCGGCAATGTCGCGTCATCCGCAGGGCAGGCGCCAGCAGGTCGCGGCTGTAGTAGCCCAGTCCCACCAGCGCGACGCCGAGCGGGCGCGATGCCCTGGCGCGCGCGGTGGGCAGCATGCCGGCGATACCGACGGCACCGAGCGCACCGAGCAGCCGCCGGCGCGAAGGATCAGCAGAGGAATGCTCGGCGCTCATCGCGGACAGCCTCGGGTGGGGAACCGCGAGACTACCGCATGCACCGCATCGGCACGTCAGCGCGCGCGCTGCCCGGCCGCGTGCCGCCAGAAGAAATCCACCAGCGGCGGCAGCTTGCCGGCCAGACCCAGCAGCGGGCCACGCAGCAGGGTCAGGTGCATCTCGTCGGTGGAGAACAGCCGGTTGATGCCGTCGAAGGCGTAGGCGGCGGTCGCATTCTCGCTGCGCCGCTGGCGTGCCCAGCGTTCGAGGCGATGCGGGGCCGCCCAGTCGACGCGCTTGCCCTGCGCGGTGCGGATGCCGTCGCGCAAAGCGGCGACATCGCGCAGGCCGAGATTGACGCCCTGACCCGCCAGCGGATGCACGACATGCGCCGCATCGCCGGCGACGACGACGCGGCCGGCGACGTAGTCCTTGGCCAGTTGCCGCTTCAGCGGGAACGCCGCACGCGGCGACACCGGCTCGACCGTGCCGAGTTGCCCGCCCATCGCCAGCGTCAGCTCGCGACCGAATGCGGCATCGTCCAATGCCAGCACGCGCTGCGCGTCGTCGTCGGGCAGGGTCCAGACGATGGAGCTGAGCCCGTCCGCGAACGGCAGGAAGGCCAGCGGGCCGGTCGGCAGGAAACGCTGCCAGGCCGTGTCGTCGTGGGGCATGCCGGTCCGCACGAAAGCCACCACGCCGCGCTGCGCATAGCCATGCGACGCGACATCGAGACCGGCCAGGCCACGCAGGGTGGACTCGGCGCCATCGGCGGCCACCGCCAGCCGCGCATCGACGCGCGTACCGTCGTCCAGCCGCAGCGTCACGCCGGTGTCGTCCTGCTCCATCGCGTCGACACGCGCCGGGCAGCGCACCTGCACGCCCGCTGCCGGCAGCGCGGCCCAGAGCCGGTCGACCAGCAACGCGTTCTCGACGATCCAGCCCAGTTGCGTGCGGCCCAGCGTGTCGGCATCGAAGCGCAGCTCGTCGCCGCCTGCGGCATCCCAGACGCGCATGCCGCGATAGGGCTGCGCGCGTGCATCGCGAACCGCGCTCCAAACGCCAGCTTCCTGGAGCAGCGCCGCGTTGTCCGGCGCGAACGCGTAGACGCGCAGGTCCGGCTGCGCCAGCGACCAGCGCGGTGGCTCGCGACCTTCCACGAGTGCCACCTCCAGCCCTTCGCCCGCCAGCACCAGCGCGCAGGCCGCACCCACCACGCCGCCGCCGACGACGGCGACATCGATCTGTCCGCGCCGCTTCATGCGGCTTCTCCGCGGCACAGCGCCGGCACGTCGCCACGGAAGCCCATCGCGCCGCCCACCAGGAACGATTGCAACGAGGGCTGTGCATCCACCGCCACCAGGCCCAGGCTGCGCAGCGGCTTCAGCAACGGCGACGGATTGCTGGTCAGCCGTGCCAGGCCATCGGAAAACGCCAGCGTGCGCTCGCGGTCTTCCTGCCGGCGCGCGGCGTAGGCCGCCAGACTGTGGGGATCGCCGGGATCGGCGCGGCGCGCGATCTCCTCGGCCAGCGTCAGCGCATCACGCAAACCCAGGTTGAACCCTTGTGCGCCGATCGGATGGATGGTCTGCGCGGCATTGCCCAGCACGACCGCGCGGTCGGCGACCAGCCGCTGCGCGACGACACGGATGATCGGATACGCGCTGCGCTCGCCGCTGCCGGTCAGCCGGCCGACGCGCCAGCCGATGGCGTGCTGCAGGCGTGCCAGCCAGGCCGCCTCGTCCAGGGCCGCGACGTCATCGGCCTCGTCTCGGGCCACGCCGTGCACGACGCCCCAGTGGCGATCGCCGCGCGGCAGCAGCGCGGTCGGGCCGGCATCGCCGAGGCGCTCGTAGGCCGTGCCATCCGGCGCCTGCGTAGTGCGCACGCGGGCCACGAACAGGGTCTGGCCGTAGTCGTGCTCGTCGACGCCGATGCCCAGCGCCTCGCGGACAGTGCTGCGGGTGCCGTCGGCAGCCACTACCAGTTGGGCACGCACGGCACGCTCACCATCGGCATCCGCGATCCGGAGAGCGCGGTGTCCCTCGTCGTCCGGCGCGAAACCGACGAAGCGTGCCGGCCGATACCGGGTCAGCCGAGGCAGTTGGTCCAGCCGCGCTTCCAGCGCCTCGCCGAAGTCCCGCGCCACCACGACCTGGCCGAACGCCTCGCGGCCGTAGTCGCCGGCATCGAGCCTCACCCGTCCGAAGTCGCCCTGGCGACTGATGTGGATGCGCCGGATTGGCCCGGTGGGCGCCCGCAACTGCTGCATCACGCCCAGCGCCGTCAGCGCGTTGACCGTCGCGGCGGCGAAGCTGAGGTTGCGCTGGTCGAACACCGCGGGCATCTGTCCCGGCGGGGTGGCTTCCACCAGCCCCACGTCCAGTCCCTGGCGGTCCAGGGCGATGGCCAGGCTGGCACCGACCAGTCCCCCACCCACGATCACCACGTCATGCCGTTCTTTCATGCGCCCATGATAGCGCCCCGCCTCCGGCGTCCCGTCCGTCGGCATGCCGCGCGCAAGCTCCGGTAGAATGCGGGGCTGAGTCTCCGGAACCGTGCCGATGAACACCACTTTCCAACGCGCCCTCGTGCTGACGCTGGTCGCCGCCCTGCTGGTCCTCACCCGCCTGCACCTGCCCACCGCGTTCGGCCACATCGGTCCGTTGCCCGACGCCAGCTGGGCCGCGTTCTTCATCGGCGGCTACTACCTGCGCAGCTGGTCGCGCTGGGCGTTCCCGCTGTTCATGGCCGCCGCCGTCGTGGTGGACTATCTCGTCATCAGCGGCCAGGGCATCAACTTCTGGACGCACTACTGCGTGTCGCCGGCGTACTGGTTCCTGCTGCCGGCCTACGGCGCAATGTGGGCCGGCGGCGCGCTGCTGCGCCGCTACCAGACCGCGAACCACGGCCGCACGCTGGCGTTGCTGGTCGGCAGCCTGCTGGCCTCGGTCACCGTCTGCCACCTGCTGAGCCAGGGCAGCTTCTACTGGCTGAGCCCGGTGGTCAGCGAGCCGACGTTCGCCGGCTGGTGGAAGAACTTCAGCGACTGGTATGTACCGTACCTGCGCGTGGCCGCGATCTACGTGGGCCTGACGGTGATCGTGCATGTGCTGGTCGAGCAGGTCGTGCGCCTGGCCAAGCCGCACGGCCGTACCGCCGACTGACCGCGACGTCCGCACGATGGGCAACCGCCTCTCGAAGATCTACACCCGCACCGGCGACGACGGCAGCACCGGGCTGGGCGACGGCACACGCGTGGGCAAGGACTCGGCGCGGGTCACCGCCTACGGCACGGTGGACGAAGCCAACTCGTCCATCGGCGTACTGCTTGCCGTGGCGAGCGTGCCGGACGACATCCGCGCGCTGCTGACCACCGTGCAGCACCAGTTGTTCGACCTGGGCGGCGAGCTGTGCATCCCGGGCCATGCGGCCATCACCGGCGACGATGTCGACGCGCTGGAACGGCAGCTGGACCATTACAACGACGACCTGCCGCCGCTGAAGGACTTCATCCTGCCGGCCGGCGGCGAAGCGGCTTCGCGCTGCCACCTGGCCCGCACCATCGTGCGCCGCGCCGAACGCGAGACCGTCACCCTGGCCCGCCACGATGCCGTGCGCCCGGAGGCGATCCGCTACCTCAACCGCCTCTCCGATCTGCTGTTCGTGCTCGCCCGCGTGCTGGCCCGCGCCGACGGCCAGGGCGAGGTGCTGTGGAAGCACGAGCGGCGGCATTCGTAGGACCGGGCACTTCATCCAAGGTCGAGTGACGGCCTGACCGGGGTCGCGCATAGAATGGACCCGGACATCCACCGGGAGAGGCGGTTCCCGCCCCGCCGAGGGCAACGCCGGCACCTTGATCATCTATACCCACCCCGCCTGTCTGCTGCACGACCCCGGACCCGAGCACCCGGAGCGCCCGGCGCGGCTGGAAGTCGTGCTCGAGGCCCTGCGCCACCACCACGCCGACGCCGACTGGCGTGAAGCGCCGATCGTGAAGCTGGGCGACCTGCGCCGTGTGCACGACGAGGCCCTGGTGCGTGAGGTCCTGGACACCGAGGTATCCGGCTACCGCATGCTCGACCCCGACACGGTAATGAGCCCGGCCTCGCGCGCGGCGGTGCTGCGGGCGGCCGGCGCCGGCGTGGCCGCGGTGGACGCGGTGATGAACGGCGAGGACCGCACCGTGTTCTGCGCCGTTCGCCCGCCCGGCCACCACGCGACCAGTGCGGCGGCGATGGGCTTCTGCCTGTTCAACAACATCGCCGTCGCCGCGGCGCACGCCTGCGACAAGCACGGGCTGGAGCGGGTGGCGGTGATCGACTTCGACGTCCACCACGGCAATGGCACCCAGGCCATCTTCTACGACGACCCGCGCGTGGCCTATTTCAGCACGCACGAATCCGGCATCTACCCGCACAGCGGTGCGCCCTACGAGCGCGGCGTCGGCAACGTGTTCAACGCCCTGCTGCCGCCGGGCAGCGGCGGCTTCCGCTTCCAGAACACCTGGGCCGACGAACTGCTGCCGGCGCTGGAGGACTTCAAACCGCAGCTGGTGCTGGTCTCGGCGGGGTTCGATGCGCACATGCGCGACCCCCTGGCCGACCTGATGCTGGAGACCGAGGACTTCGGCTGGATCACCCGCCAGTTGCGCGATGTCGCCAACCGGCATGCCGGCGGGCGCCTGGTCTCGATGCTCGAGGGCGGCTACGACCTCGAGGCCCTGCGCGACTGCGCCAAGGTGCACGTGGACGCGCTTCGCTGAGGCCATCGGACCAGCGGCACCGCCGCTGCTGAACCCTGCCCGACATCGGCCGGAAGCCTTCATTGCCCGCATGCATGGGATGCGGCAAGCTAACGACCGTTTTTCGTCCGACAGCGAGCCCAGCACCGCGTGCGCCCTGCCCTTCGCCTGCTCCCGTTGCCCTTCAGCATCGCCCTGTGCCTGCCGGCACTGGCCGACGATGAGAAGCCCGACAGCTGGGCGCTCTGCCCGATCCAGGACGTGATTCCGGCCTTCGGCGGCGCTCCGCAACCGTCGCCGGCCGGCACGCCCCAGGCCACGCGCGAGCAGCGCGCCGACCAGCCGACCTCGATCGAAGGCGACGCATTGGGCGGCACCGAAACGAACCTCGAGTACCAGGGCAATGTGGCGCTGAGCCGGGGCGACCAGTTCCTCGGTGCCGACAACCTGAAGTACGACCAGGAAAAGGACACCTACGTCGCCGACGGCCATGTCCGCTACCAGGACACCGGCATCCGCCTGGTGGCCGACACCGCCCGCGGCGACCAGGGCGCCGACACCCACCAGATCGACAACGTGCGCTACCAGTTGGTATCGCGACGCGGCAACGGCGGCGCCGACCGCATCGACATGAAGGGACCCGAGGGCAGCCTGCTGCACTCGACCTATTCCACCTGCGATCCCGAAGACCGCCGCTGGGACCTGCGCGCCCGCCGCATCGACATCAATACCGACGATGGCTGGGGCGTGGCGCGCGGCGCCACGATCCGCCTCGGCAAGGTGCCGGTGCTGTACGTGCCCTACCTGAAATTCCCGATCGACGACCAGCGCCACACCGGCCTGCTGTATCCGTCGATCGGCCTGTCGGGTCGCAACGGCTTCGACTGGAAGCAGCCGATCTACCTCAACCTGGCGCCGAACTACGATGCGACGCTGGAACCGCGCTACATGAGCGAGCGCGGTTTCCAGATGGGGGCGGAGTTCCGCTACTTGTACGAAAACGGGTCCGGCGAAATCCAGGGGGCCTGGATGACCAAGGACGACCTGGTCAGCGACCGCATGAACGAGTCGGACTACGATCCGCTCAACCCGAACAACCCGGATCCTGACGATGGCCGTGGCTTCCTTTCGTACGAAGGCTCTCACCGCTTCAGCCGGAACTGGCAGGCGCGCGCGAACCTGATCTGGCTGAGCGATGCGCGCTACCAGGAGGATTTCGGCAACTCGCTCTACGGCCAGGCGTACTCGTCCGTTACCAGTACGGCCGGCGTCTATGGCGCAGGCGAGTACTGGAGCGCCGGGGCGATGGCGGACCACTGGCAGCTCTCCGACTACCTGAGCCGCGAGGAAACGCTGCCGTACAACCGGCTGCCGCGCACCTATCTCAACTGGAGCCAGCCGCTCAGCCGTTGGATCAACATCGGTGGCCATGCGGAGGCAGTACGCTTCGCCCACGATGTACATCCGGGCGGCAGCCGCCTCGACCTCAAGCCGACGATCTCTTTCCCGATCCAGGGTGCCGCGTGGTACGTCACGCCGACGCTGGCCTACCGGCACACCGAGTATCGGCTGGACGGCGATCTGGCACAGCAGGTGGCCGATACGCGAGCGCGTGAGGCCCATGGCCTGGGTCCGCTCGATCCAGTCCCTGCAGAACTCTCCGCTCCGTTCTACGATCGTGCGCCGAGCCGCAGCATGCCGATCGCATCGCTCGACGCGGGCGTGTATTTCGACCGTGAGACCGAGATCAAGGGCGACCGCTTCCTGCAGACGCTGGAGCCGCGCCTGTTCTACTTGAAGGCACCGTACCGCGAGCAGGATGGCATTCCGATTTTCGACACGCGTCCGTTCAACTTCAGCTACGGCCAGCTGTTCCGCGACAACCGGTACACCGGCGCGGACCGCCAGACCGACGCCAACCAGCTGACGCTGGCCCTGAGCACACGCCTGTTGCGGCAGAAGGACGGTTTCGAACGGCTGTCCGCCAGCATCGGCCAGATCCGCTACTTCGACGACATCCGGGTCACGGCACCCAATGAAGTGCCGCTGGAGAAGGGCAAGTCCGCCTGGGTGGTGGATGCGAACTACGCGCCGACCGACCGCTGGACCATCGGCGCGTCGTACCAGTGGGATCCGAAATTCCGCCGCGAAGACCTCGCCAGCGTGCGCGCGCGCTACCTGCTGCCGGACGACGGCGTGGTCAACATCACCTACCGCCGCCGTCGCGACCTGTTGGAACAGGCCGACTTCTCGTTCCTGTACCCGGTGACCCCGGCCTGGAGTGTGGTCGGCCGGTATTACCACTCGTTCTACCGCGATGCGGCCACCAACCAGGAGCCCGGTCTGCTGGAAGGCGTCGCCGGCGTGCAGTGGGACAGCTGCTGCCTGGCGGTCCGCGCGCTGGTGCGCCGTTATGTGCGCAATCGCGAGGGCGACATGAACACGGGCTTCCAGCTCGAGTTCGTGCTGAAGGGTCTCGGCTCGGCCGGCCAGGACACGGACCGCACCCTCCGCCGTGCTATTCTCGGTTACTACCGAGACGACCTCTATCTCGTCCCGCCGAGCAATATCGCGCAGCGACCGGACGATACCTCTTACGCTCCGGATCCGATGCCATGACCAAGCCGTTTTCCCGCCTCCTGATCGCCGGCCTGCTAGCCCTGTCGACGTCCGCCGCGCCCGTGTTGGCGCAGACGCTGCAGCCGCTGGACCGCATCGCCGCCGTGGTCAACGAGGACGTCGTGCTGCAGAGCGAGCTCGATCGCGCGGTGCAGAACGTGCTCGCCCAGTACGCCAACCAGCCCGGCCAGCTGCCGCCGCGCGCCGTGCTCGAGCGGCAGGTGCTCGAGCGCCTGGTCCTGGTCAAGCTGCAGGTCGCGCGTGCCGCCGAAACCGGCGTCCGCGTCAGCGATGCCGACCTCAACAATGCGGTCAACGCGGTGGCCCAGCAGAACGGCACCACCCCGGACGGCCTGCGCCAGCGGCTGGAGGCCGACGGCATGTCGTACCCCGAGTTCCGCAACTCGCTGCGCGACGAAATCACCATCCAGCGCCTGAAGCAGGGTTTCGCCCAGACCCGCATCAATGTCAGCGAGGGCGAAGTCGACGCGGCCCTGGCCGCCCAGGCCGCCAGCGGCACGCAGTACCGCCTGGCGCACATCCTGGTCGGCCTGCCCGACGGCGCCAGCGCCGAGCAGATCAGCACCGGCCAGGGCAAGATCGATGGCGTCAAGGCATTGGTCGACAAGGGCGAACTGGATTTCGCCGCGGCGGCCGTGCGCTATTCCGACAGTCCCAACGCGCTCGAAGGCGGCGACCTCGGCTGGCGCAGTGTCGACGAAATCCCGACCGCCTTCGTGCAGATGCTCAAGGACATGAAGCCCGGCCAGGTGGTCGGCCCGCTGCGTGGCCCGAGCGGCTTCCAGTTGCTGAAGCTGGTCGAGGTGCGCGATGCGGCGCAGGCCGACAAGCGGACCGTCGAGGAATACAACGCGCGCCACATCTTGGTGCGCATCACCGAGACCCAGGACGCGGCGGCCGCCAAGGCCAAGATAGATACCCTGCGTGCCCGCATCGCCGGTGGCGCCGATTTCGTCGCCGTGGCGAAGGAATCGACGGAAGACGCCAACAGCCGCGCCGACGGCGGCGACCTGGGCTGGTTCCCGGCCGATGCATTCGGCCCCGCGTTCGGCAAGGAAGTCACCGGCCTGCAGGATGGCCAGGTCAGCGCACCGTTCCGCACCGATGCCGGCTGGCACATCGTCCAGCGCGTCGGCGCCCGCCAGACCGACGTGACCGACCAGAACCGACGCGCGCAGGCCCGCGACACCATCGGCCGCCGCAAGGCGGAAGAAGAGTACAACCGCTACCTGCAGGAGCTGCGTGGCGAAGCCTACGTGAGCTTCCGCACCGGCGACCGCGCCGAGACCACGCCGGGCGGCTGACATGACGCCCCGGCTGGCGCTGGTCCCGGGCGAGCCTGGCGGCATCGGACCGGAACTGTGCGTGCGGCTGGCGCAGCAGTGCCGCCGGGACTGCACTCTGCTCGCCTTCGGTGACGCGGACACCCTCGGTGCCGCCGCCTCCGCGCTCGGCCTGCCCCTGCGATTGCTCGACGAGCACGAGGTCGCCACCCAGCCTGGCGACCTCCGTCTGCGGCCTGTGCCCAATGCGGCACCCAACGCCTTCGGCACGACCGAGCCACGCAACGCGCGCGCGGTCATCGATGCACTGACGCTGGCGGCCGATGCCTGTCTGCGCGGCGAGCTCGATGGCCTGGTCACGGGCCCCGTGCACAAGGCCGCGATCAACGCCGGCGGCATCGCCTACAGCGGCACCACCGAACTGCTGGCCGAGCAGGCACGCCGGCCGGTGGTGATGATGCTCGCCAACGAGATCGTGCGGGTCGCGCTGGCGACCACCCACCTGCCGCTGCGCGACGTGCCTGACGCGATCACCTCCGAGGCGCTGGCCCAAGTCCTGCGCATCACGCATGCCGCGCTGCGCAGCGACTTCGGCATCGCCGAGCCGGTCATCGCAGTGCTCGGACTCAATCCGCATGCGGGCGAAGCCGGGCATCTCGGGCGCGAGGAGATCGACGTGATCGAACCGCTGCTGCGCGCAATGCGCGCGGACGGCATGCGCCTGGAAGGCCCGCTACCCGCCGATACCGCCTTCCTGCCGCAGAAGCTGCGCGGCTTCGATGCGGTGGTCGCGATGTACCACGACCAGGGCCTGCCGGTGCTCAAGTACAGCGGCTTCGAGCAGGCGGTGAACCTGACACTGGGGCTGCCGTATCCGCGCGTCGCGGTCGACCACGGCACCGCGCTCGACCTCGCCGGGCGCGGCATCGCCGATCCGTCCAGCCTGTTCGCCGCCGTCGCCACCTGCGCGCGCATGGCGGCCCAGCGCAAGGCGTGACACCCCACTGCCGACGGGAGACGCGGCATTCCCGCATAATTCCCGCATGTCGCATTTCAAGGCTCCCCCCAAGAAGTCCCTCGGCCAGCACTTCCTGACCGACCGCAGCTATATCGACAAGATCGTGATGGCGGTGAATCCACAGCCCGGCGACCGGCTCGTGGAAATCGGTCCGGGCCAGGGCGCGATCACCTTTCCGTTGCTGCGGAAGCATGGCGAGCTGACCGCGATCGAGTTCGACCGCGACCTGATCACGCCGCTGATGGAAGCCTCGGACGGCGTCGGCCGGTTGACCATCATCCACAAGAACGTGCTGGACGTGGACTTCGGCAAGCTCGCTGGCGACGACAAGCTGCGCCTGGTCGGCAACCTGCCCTACAACCTGTCCTCGCCCATCCTCTTCCATGCGATCGAACACGCGGCCTCGATCCGCGACATGGTCTTCATGCTGCAGAAGGAAGTCGTCGACCGCATGGCCGCCGAGCCGGGTAGCAAGGTCTACGGGCGGCTCAGCGTGATGCTGCAGGCCTACTGCCGCGTGGACTCGCTGTTCGTCGTGCCGCCGGGCGCATTCCGGCCGCCGCCGAAGGTGGACTCGGCGGTCGCGCGACTGGTGCCGCACGATGTGGCCGCCATCGGCATCGCCGACCATCGACGCTTCGCGGAGGTCGTGCGCGCCGCCTTCGGCCAGCGTCGCAAGACCCTGCGCAACGCGCTGGGCGGCACCTGTTCGACCGACCAGATCGAGGCCGCCGGCCTGCGCCCCGATGCGCGTGCCGAGCAGGTCGAGGTGGAAGGCTTCGTCCGCCTCGCCAACCTGCCCGCGGAAGACTGACACGCGCACCATCGCGGCGTTGTTTCCGCTTTTACACGCCTTTGCATACACTTCCCGCATGGATTCCCCCGACTACGCCATCGACGTCGATGTCGCCACGCGCTTCCTGGACGACCAGTCCACGCCCGAGGACGGGCGCTACGTGTTCGCGTACACCATCCGCATCCGCAATCGCGGCCGCGTACCCGCGCAGCTGCTGCGCCGCCACTGGGTCATCACGGATGCGAACGGCAAGGTGGAAACGGTCGAGGGCGAAGGCGTGGTCGGCGAACAGCCCTGGCTGAGGCCGGGCGAGGATTTCCGCTACACGTCCGGGGCCATCCTCGAGACCTCGCTGGGCACCATGCAGGGAAGCTACGACATGCTCGCCGACGACGGCACCCGTTTCGACGCTCCCATCGCGCAGTTCACCCTGTCCGTCCCGCGGACGCTGCACTGAGTCCGCCGCGATGACGGTCTGGGCCATCGGCGACCTGCAGGGCTGCTACGACGCCACGCAGCGGCTGCTCGAGAAGATCCGCTTCGATCCCGCGCAGGACCGCCTGTGGTTCTGCGGCGACCTGGTCAACCGCGGCGGGCAGTCGCTGGAGACGTTGCGGCTGGTGTACTCGCTGCGCGACCACAGCGCGACGGTGCTGGGCAACCACGACCTGTCGCTGCTGGCGATCGGCGAGCGCTCGCCGGACGAACAGCGCAAGGTCAATCCCGACCTGCAGCGCGTGGTGCTGGCCGACGACGCCCGCGTGCTGCTGGACTGGCTGCGCATGCAGAAGCTGGTGCACGTGGACCGCGACCTCGGCTGGATGATGGTGCATGCCGGCCTCGCGCCGAAGTGGACCACCGCATTGGCCGAGAAGCATGCGCGCGAGGTCGAACAGCAGCTGCACGGCAACGCCTACCGCAAGCTGTTCCGCAACATGTACGGCGACAAGCCGAACTGGGCACCGCACCTGTCGGGCCACGACCGGTCGCGCGCCATCATCAACGTGCTCACGCGCATGCGCTACTGCACGCCGCGCGGTCGCATGGCGATCGAGGAGAAAGGCGCGCCGGGCCGCCAGGCGCAGGGGCTGTACCCGTGGTACGAAGTCCCGGGCCGTGCCGAACGCGACCTCAAGATCGTCTGCGGCCACTGGTCCACGCTCGGCCTGATGATCGGCCACGGCGTGCACGCGATCGATACCGGCGCGGTATGGGGCGGCAAGCTCACCGCGCTGCAGCTGGATACCGACGAGGTCCGGCTGGTGCAGGTGCCCGGCCGCGACGTGCCGCCACCGCCCAAGGGCGAACTGCCGAAGGACTGAGCATGCGGCAGGTGCGGCTATCGACGCTGTGCCTGATGCTGTTGATGCTCGCGGCCTGCCGCGACGAAACGCCGGTCGCCGCCGAATCCAGGCCTTCAGCAGACGCGCGTCCGGATGCGCCTGCCGCCGTCTCTCCCCCGCTGGTCGCTGCGGCGCGTGCGCAGGTCGGCGTGGTGCGCCGGTACGATCCAGCCTACTTCAGCCTGGCGTATCCCGGTGGCGACGTGCCCGCCGATCGCGGCGTCTGCACGGACGTGGTGATCCGCGCGCTGCGCACGCAGGGGCTGGACCTGCAGCAGGCGATCCACGAGGACATGCGTGCGCACTTCGACCAGTATCCGCGGCAATGGGGCCTGAGCCGGCCCGACCGCAACATCGACCACCGCCGCGTGCCCAACCAGATGCGCTGGTTCGAGCGGCAGGGATGGCAGCAGGCCGCCGGTGCGGCGTCGGACGATTTCTCGCCGGGCGACATCGTGGCGTGGAAGCTCAGCGGCAGCGGCCTGCTGCATATCGGCATCGTGTCCGACCGCCGCAGCCACGACGGCACGCCGCTGATCCTGCACAACATCAACGCCGGCACCCAGGAAGACGACCTGCTGTTCCGGCACGCGATCATCGGCCACTACCGGATGCCGGCAGCGCCATAGTCGGGCGTAGTGTGCGCCACGCGCACGATCGCATGGACCGATACCGCACTCGTGCGCACGGCGCACGCTACGCTTGATCAGGCACGCCGATATTCGACGAAATCGAACCCGAAGGCGTGTCGGGCATCGGCGGGATGCGACTCGCGCGCGACCTGCCGCCAGCGGCTGCCGTCGAAAGCCGGAAAGAACGCGTGAGCGCCATCCACCACGGTGTCGACCTCGGTGAGATGCAGCACGTCGGCACGGTCCAGCGTCAACGCGTAGACCTCGCCGCCGCCGATCACGCAGAGTTCGTCGGCACCCTGTTCCACCGCGATCCGGATCGCCTCGTCGACCGACGTCACCGGCTGCATGCCGTCGAACGGCACGCGACCGCTGCGCGTCAGCACCAGGTTCAACCGGCCGGGCAATGCACGGCCAAGCGATTCGGCGGTCTTACGCCCCATCAGCACCGACTTGCCCAGCGTCAGCGCCTTGAAGCGCTTCAGGTCATCGGGCAGACGCCACGGCAGATCGTTGTCGCGGCCGATGGCGTGGTGGCGGTCCAGCGCGGCAATAAGCACCAGTCGCATGCGCGGGTTCACGACGAAGCGCTCCCTTTGCATCGCTCCACAATGGGTGCCACCCGCCGCGCGCCGGCGATGATCCGCTCGCGTGCCTGGGTATTCGTATTCATGTTGAGCGGCGAATTCTTGATCGCTTCGCCCATCCCGGCCAGGAACTCCGGCTCGGCGACCAACATCAGCCTAACGGTTTCCGTCTTTCCTGACGGCACTTGTCGAAGGTAGCCCTGCAGCCGTTCGGCTGGCACGGAATCCCGGACCGCTGCGACGAATGCGGTGCGAGTGCGCGCGTCCGTGTAAGCGTCTTCGAGCGCGGCCCCCATGTCTTCGGCCACGAGCCGTGCGATCGCCGGCTTCAACCCACTGCACGCATCGACCTGCGCCTGGCTTCCCAGTGCCGTCACGGCCTGCTTTTCCATGTCCTGCCGGAGGCTGCGCAGGACGTCGACGACGAACTCATCGTGCACGAAACCAGCGAGCGCCTGATCGTAGAACTGTTCGGCCGCCGTCTGCGATGGTGTACCGATGGGGGCCGACATCGACAAGCAGGGCCAGCCCAGCATGGCCAACAGCACCCACCTGCGCATCACACCGCCACCGGCGCTTTGATCGCCGGATGCGGGTCGTAGCCATGGATTTCGATGTCGTCGAAGGTGAAGCCGAACAGGTCGGTGACATCGGGATTGAGGTGCAGCTTCGGCAACGCGCGCGGTTCGCGCGCCAGTTGTTCGCGGGCCTGGTCATAATGGTTCGAATACAGGTGCGCGTCGCCCAGCGTGTGCACGAAATCGCCGACGCCGAGACCCGTCGCCTGCGCCACCATGTGCGTCAGCAGCGCGTAGCTGGCGATGTTGAACGGCACGCCGAGGAAGATGTCGCCGCTGCGCTGGTAGAGCTGGCAGCTGAGCTTGCCGTCGACCACGTAGAACTGGAACAGCGAATGGCACGGCATCAGCGCCATCTTCGGCAGCTCGGCCACGTTCCAGGCGCTGATCACCAGCCGGCGCGAGTCCGGGTTGCGCTTGATCTCGTCCACCAGCCACTGCATCTGGTCGATGGTCTGGCCGTTGGCACCTTCCCAGCTGCGCCACTGCTTGCCGTAGACGGGACCCAGCTCGCCGTTCTCGTCGGCCCACTCGTCCCAGATGCTGACCTTGTTGTCCTTGAGGTAGGCGATGTTCGTCTCGCCTTTCAGGAACCACAGCAGCTCATGGATGATCGAGCGCAGGTGCAGCTTCTTGGTGGTGACCAGCGGAAAGCCTTCGTTGAGGTCGAAGCGCATCTGCCAGCCGAATACGCTGCGCGTGCCGGTGCCGGTGCGATCGGATTTCTCGGCGCCCTGTTCCAGCACATGGCGCAACAGCTCGAGGTATTGCTTCATGCTTCGCCTCCGGCAAACGGCCTCATGCGGTCTTCTCCTTCCCGTCGTTGGCTACAGGCACGACGGGCTGCAGCGTCGGCGCGCGACGCGACAGCCACAGCAGGTACAGGCCCAGCAGCACCAGCGGTACGCTCAGGATCTGGCCCTTGGTGAGCCAGCCGAACGCAACGTAGACGCCCTCGTCCGGCACGCGCACGAACTCGACGATAAAACGGAACACGCCGTACATCAGCGCGAACAGGCCGGAGACCAGGTAGCGCGGACGCGGCTTGCGCGACACCAGCCACAGCACCACGAACATCACCAGCCCCTCGAGGAAGGCCTGGTAAAGCTGCGAAGGGTGACGAGCGAACGGGTCCAGCGCACCGGCGGCGTACTGCGCCTGCAGCTGCGCGGCATCCAGGCTGCGCAAGGCGGGATCGGTCGGGAAGATCACGCCCCATCCCGCCTCCGTCGGCTTGCCCCACAACTCGGCGCCGATGAAGTTGCCGAGCCGGCCGAAGCCGAGGCCTGGCGGCACAAGCGGCGCCACGAAATCCATCGTGTCGAAGAAGTGCAGCCGGTGCTTGCGCGACCACCACAGCGCCGCGGCCATCACGCCGAGCAGGCCGCCGTGGAAGCTCATGCCGCCTTCCCACACCTTGAAGATCGACAGCGGATTGGCGAGGAAGGTGTCGAAGCCGTAGAACAGCACGTAGCCGAAGCGTCCGCCCAGCACCACGCCGAGCATGGCGTAGAACATCAGGTCGGAGAACGCGTCGGCGTTGACGCCCGGCAGGCGCCCCTGCGTGGCGCGCATCCGCCCCAGCCACCAGGCGACGACGAACGCGAGCAGGTACATCAGGCCGTACCAGTGCAGCTTGACCGGACCCAGCGAAAAGATGATCGGATCGATCTGGTGGAGGTAGATCATGCGCCTCGGCGTGGCCGGTGGGGATGGGCTATTTTGCCCCAGCCGGTCGACGCGTGGATGACCACGGGCCGCACCGGTGACGGCTCAGTCCAGCAGGTGCGGACGATTCGGCAGTTCGTCTTCGTCCGGATGACCGTCGGCCTGCGGGAAATGCAGCGCCAGGTGATCGGACACCGCACGGATGCCATCCAGGATGGCCTGTTCCGGGTGGCCGGCGCGCATCGCCGTCTCGATCAGGCGGCAGACCTGCGCCCAGGCCTCGTCGCTCACCCGCCCGGCCAGGCCACGGTCGGCGACGATCTCGATGCGGTGGTCGGCCAGCAGCAGATAGATCAGCACGCCGTTGTTGGCGTCCGTATCCCAGGTGCGTAGCCGGACGAACACCTCGTGCGCGCGCTCCCGCGCCTGCACGCCGGCCAGCAGCGCGCCCAGCGGAAGGTTCGACTCCACCGCGAACATGACCTCGCCGCGATGCCGGCGCTCGCCGTCCGCGATCGCCTCGGTGATGCGTTGCAGGCTGTCCTCGGGAAACAGCCGGCGTGAGGAACGGGCGAACAGATGCCGCAGCAGACGCATCACCAGCTCCCCGAGGCGCCACCGCCTCCCGACATGCCGCCACCGCCGCTCCAGCCGCCGCCTCCGCCGCCGCCAAAGCCACCTCCGCCACCCCCAAATCCACCTCCGCCCCAGCCGCCACCGAATCCACCCCAGCCTCCGTGCCGCGCATATCGCCCGGACGAGATGGAGATCAGGCCGTAGAACAGCCCCAGGATGCCCGCGAAGGCCGCCAGCGGAAGGATCGACGACAGCAGCAGCGCCACGCCGCCGGCCGCGCCGCCGGTGAACACGCTGCGCAACAGGCGGGGCGCCTTGCCGAACACGCCACGGACCAGCGAGGCCACGACGAACGCCGCGAACAGGGCGAACAAGCCATCGCTGCTCACCGGTTCCTCGTGATCGCGGTTTCCGCTCACCGGCGCGGGCAAGGCTTCGCCTTCGATCAGCCGTGCCAGTTGTGCCGTGCCATCGACGATGCCACCCCCGAAATCGCCGGTACGGAACTTGGGCGCGAGGTATTCCTGGATGATGCGGTTGGCGATCGCGTCGGGGATCGCGCCTTCCAGTCCGTAGCCGGGCTGGATGCGCACGCGGCGATCGTCCTTGGCGACCAGCAGCAGCACACCGTCGTCGACGCCCTGCCGGCCCAGCTTCCACTGGTCGAACACGCGCTGCGCATATTGCTCGATCGTTTCGGGCTGCGTGGTCGACACCATCAGCACCTGCAGCTGGCTGCCCTTGCGCTGTTGAAGCGCCAGTGCCTGCTGTTCCAGTTGCTGCTTCTGCGCGGCATCCAGCGTGCCGGTGGTATCGACCACCGGCGAATCGAGTGCCGGAATGGCCGCCAGCGATTGCGCCCAGGCCGGCGCAACCGTCAGCAGCAGGCAGAACGCCAAGGCACGCAGCATGGGGGCGACGCGACCCTGCTCAGTTGCCGGGCGACGGCGGCGGAGGCGGCGTCGGGGCCTGCGGTGCCGCCGGTGGCGGCGTACCGAAGTCGACCGCCGGCGCTTCCGAGATCGCGGCCTCGTTCTCGACGGTGAAGTTCGGCTTTTCCTTCGCGCCGGTGATCTTCGCGGTGATCAGCTGCGGGAACTGGCGAATGTAGGTGTTGTAGTCCTGCACGGTCTGGATGTAACGACCGCGCGCGACGGTGATGCGGTTCTCGGTGCCTTCCAGCTGCGCCTGCAGGTCGCGGAACGACTGGTCGGATTTCAGATTTGGATAGTTCTCGGTGACCACCAGCAGGCGCGACAGCGCGCTGGACAGTTCGCCCTGCGCCTGCTGGAACTGCTGCAGCGAGGCGGCGTCGTCGGCGTTGACCTGGATCTGGCCCACGCGGGCGCGCGCGTTGGTCACGTCGGTCAGCACCTGGCGCTCCTGCTGGGCGTAGCCCTGCACGGTCTTCACCAGGTTGGGGATCAGGTCGGCGCGCCGCTTGTACTGGTTCAGCACCTCGGACCAGCCGGCCTTCACCGCTTCGTCCTTCTGCTGGATGGCGTTGTAGCCACAGCCGGACAGCAGCGCGACGAACACGACGAGCAACCACAGACGCGACACCTGGCGCATGGCACGGCACTCCGTTGAAGGACGCGCCGATTGCAGCACCTTGCCCAGGACCACGCAAGCGCGGTGCGCATGGTGGTCGTTGGCGAGCGGACTTGTTATCGGGTCGTGAACGAAGAAGGGCTCCCGCCGGGAGCCCTTCGTGGATCGACCCGCGATGCGTGCTTACTCGCGCAGCATGCGCTGGGTGGCGCGCTTCTTCGCCCACAGGTTGAGGCACTCGACCAGCGCGGAGAAGCCCATCGCGCCGTACAGGTAGCCCTTCGGGATATGCATCTCGAAACCATCCAGCAGCAGGTACGCGCCGACGGCCACGATGAAGGCCAGCGCCAGCATCTTGATGGTGGGGTTGTTGTCGATGAACTGCCCCAGCGGCTTGGCCGCCAGCAGCATCACGGCGACGGCGAGCAGGATGGCCGCCACCATCACCGGCGTGTGGTTGGCCATGCCGACCGCGGCGATCACCGAGTCCAGCGAGAACACGATGTCGATCACCGCGATCTGCGCGATCACGCCGGCGAACGACACGGCCGGGCGCGTGTGCACGTCTTCCGCGTCCGGCTCGCCCTTCACCAGCTCCAGGATTTCCTTGGTGCCCTTCACCAGCAGGAACACGCCACCCAGGATCAGCACCAGGTCGCGCACCGAGATGCCCTGGCCGAACAGCGTGAACAGGTCGGCGGTCAGGCCGGCCAGCCAGGCCAGCGTCAGCAGCAGCAGGATGCGGGTGATGCACGCCACCGCGATGCCGAACTTGCGCGCGACTTCGCGCTGGTGCGCCGGCAGCTTGCTGACCGCGATGGAGATGAAGACCAGGTTGTCGATGCCCAGCACGATCTCGATCGCGCTCAGCGTGACCAGCGTGATCCACACCTGCGGATCGGTAAGCAGTTCCATCATCGGGGAGTACCTTGGTTCAGATCAGGAGTTCAGAGATAGCGGGGCACGAGGATCAGGCCCCAGCACAGCAATACGTTCATCATCAGCACGAAGACGGCGGCGGAGCCCATGTCCTTCGCGCGGCCGGCGAGTTCGTGGTGTTCGGGGCCGTAGCGCTCGATCACCGCCTCCACCGCGGAGTTGAGCAGCTCGGCCGCCAGCACCAGCAGACAGCTGCCGATCATCAATGCGCGCTCCAGCCCGCTGTCGCCCAGCCACAGCGCCAGCGGCGCCAGCACGACCAGCAGGTAGACCTCCAGCCGGAACGAGGATTCGTGCACCCACGCCGCACGCAGACCCTGCAGGGACCAGACCGCGGCCTTGAGGATGCGGCCCGGGCCGCGGGGAAGATGTCCGATTTCGTCAGCCATGGGCAGGTCGATGCGAAGAAGGCCCGCATCGTCCCCGGCCCGTCAGGCAGGGCCTGGACCAGCGGTGGGGTCGGATCGGGTGGAACCGGCGCAGTGGACGCGCCAAGGGGGCGATTTTGCCACAAGGCGGCCCCGCACCGGTTTGCATCGTCCGTCCCCGGCTGGTCCACTAGGGCCTGCCTTCCCCCAAGGAGCCCTGCCCCCGTGATCCTGCCGACCCCGCTTCGCCTGCCCCTGTCCGCCCTCGCCCTGGTCGCCGTGCTGGCCGCCTGCGCAGGCAGCCCGCCCGCGAGCGCCGACGCGCCCGCCGCCGCCACGTCGAAGACCGCCCCCCGCATCCCGGACCAAGTCTCCAACGCGGCCTGGGAGACCGACATGCAGCGTTTCGCGGCCGAGGACGCGCAGTCGCCGCCGCCGCGCGGTGGCGTGGTGTTCACCGGCAGTTCGTCGATCCGCCTGTGGGACACGCTGGCGCAGGACTTTCCCGGCGTACCGGTGATCAACCGCGGCTTCGGCGGTTCCGAACTGCGCGACAGCACCTGGTACGCGGACCGCACCATCGTGCCGTACGCCCCGCGGCAGATCCTGATCTACGCCGGCGACAACGACCTGAACTCGGGCCGCTCGCCGCAGCAGCTGCAGGCCGACTTCATCGCGTTCGTCGAACGCGTGCGCCGCGACCTGCCGAAGGCGAAGATCGCCTACATCAGCACCAAGCCCAGCCCGTCGCGCGCGCAGCTCCTGCCCGCCCAGCGCGAGGCGAACGCGCTGGTGCAAGCGGAAGCCAAGCGGCTGGGCGTGGACTACATTGACATCTTCACGCCCATGCTGGATGCCGGCGGCCAGCCGGACGAAACCCTGTTCGTCGAAGACCGCCTGCACATGAACGCCGCCGGCTACGACATCTGGCAGCGCGTCATCGCGCCGTACGTGAAGTGATCCCGTCGCCGCGCCGGTGCCTCAGCGCCGGCGCGGCGCACCCTCGTTCTGGTGCAGGCTCAGCACGTTGCCGTCCGGGTCGAGGAAGTCCAGCGACAGCCCGCCATCGGGCGATTCGCTGACCGGCACCACGATCTCCACGCCCTTCGCGGCCAGCGCCTCGGCCCGGTCGTCGATGCCGCCGTCGAGGCTGAAGACGACGACCGGCGATTCGCCCGCGCGCGCCGGGCGCGGGATGAACACCAGTGCGAGTTCGCCGACCTCGCCCATGGCGAACGGACCGTCGTGCCCGTCCATCGTGTCGATCGGCAAGCCGAGGGTGTCGCGGTAGAACGCCACCGACCGGCCGAGGTCGGAGACGAAGAACACAATGGCGCCTACCTTGCAGTGCGTGAGCATGGGATGTCCTCCTGTGTGATTCCCGTCTGTCGGTTGCCGCGGGAAGGCGATGTGTGAGCACCGGCGTCGATCAGGATCAGGTGCCCGTCCGGATCGTGCGTCCCCAGTCCCTCGCCCGCCTGCATCGCGGCCTTCAGCGCGCGCCGGGCCAGTCCGAACGCGAGGTCGGTACTGCGTGCGGGATCGCGCAGGTACGCCAGCGCGATGCTGTCCGCGCGCATGGCCGGCGACTGTGCGGCGAGCGTCCTGCGGATGCGGGTCAGGCGCTGGCGGAACGCGGTCGGTTCGATGCGCAGGATCCAGCGGATCTCGTCCGCCGACAGTCCGTGCAGCGCCAGCACGGCCAGCCGGCGGGCAGAAGGCGGCAGCGTCGCGAGCCAGGGCAGCTGCGTCGCGCGACATCCGGACTCCCGCAGCGCTGCGGGATCGGCGGCATCCTCCGCATCGAGGTGCGCCTGGGCTTCGCGCCGGCGCCGTCTGACCGCCGTGCGTGCGGCCATCGCCGCCTGCCGACGGAGTACGCCGGACAGCCAGGGCAGATCGTGGCGTCCGGCGACCACGCCGGCGAGCAATGTGTCCTGCACCAGGTCTTCCACCTCGTCCGCACGCCGGCACAGCCGCAACGCCTGCGCACGAAGGGCGCGATAGACCGCGAGCGTCAGTGCGTCTCCGCCGCCTTCCGCCGCTGCAGGCATCAGGCGTCCTGGTAGATGGCGGTGCCGCGCGTACCGTCCGGCCGCACCCAGCCGCGGTACATGCCACGCGTATTGAGGACCAGCGCGAGGTTGCCGTCGCGGTCCACCGCGATCGCGCCGCCGTCGCCACCATGTTGCGGCACTTCGCCGAGGATGACGTCTTCCACCGCATCGCGCAGGCGGTCGCCGCGATACGCGACGCGCGCGGCGATGTCGTGGGCCGCCGCGTTGCGGATATAGAACTCGCCCCAGCCGCTGCATGACACCGCGCAGCGCGCATCGGCCCAGGTGCCGGCACCGATCACCGGCGAGTCGCCGACGCGTCCCCAGCGCTTGTTGGTCATGCCACCCGTGGAGGTCGCGGCCGCCAGGTGGCCGCGGCTGTCCAGCGCCACCGCGCCGACGGTGCCGAAGTACTTGCCGCGCAGATCGTCGTTGCTGTCCCAGGCCTGCTGCTCGCGCTGCTGCGCATCGCGCAACTGCGCGCGCCGCGCCTCGGTCGAGAACCAGCCGTTCGGCACGCGCTCGATGCCCGGCTGCGTGTCGGCGAACTGCTCGGCGCCGTCGCCGATGAGAAAGACATGCGGCGAATCCTCCAGCACCCGCCGCGCCAGCCGCACGGGGTGGCGCACCGTCATGAGGCCCGCGACCGAACCGGCACGGCGATGGCGTCCGTCCATGATCGAGGCGTCGAGTTCGTGCCGGCCTTCGGCGGTGAACACCGAGCCGCGCCCGGCGTTGAAATGCGGGGAATCCTCCAGCACGGTCACCGCCGCTTCCACCGCATCCAATGCGGTGCCGCCGGTGGCGAGGATGGCGTGGCCGACGTCGAGCGCGCGTGCGAGTTCGGCATGGATCGCGGTTTCCAGCTCGGCGCCCAGGCTGCCCGGCTCGATCACGCCGGCACCTCCATGGATGGCGAGTGCAAGCGGCCGGCGGGACGAATGCGGACTCATGGCGCAGGCACCAGCGGAAGGCGCGACGGGCCTCCAGCATACTCCCGCCGACGCACCGCACCAGCCCCGCCGGAGGGCCTATTGCGAGCGCAGTGCTTCGATGGGATCGAGCTGCGACGCTTTGCGTGCCGGGTAGTAGCCGAAGAACAGGCCGGTGGCGATCGAGAAGCCCGCGGCCAGCCCGATCACCTGCCCGTTCAACGCGACCGGCAGTTCGCTGAACTTGCCCACCAGCAGCGCACCGACCACCCCGATCACGATGCCTAGCACGCCGCCGCCGAGCGACAGCAGCATCGCCTCGGCAAGGAACTGCCGGCGCACGTCGCCGGGTCCCGCGCCCACCGCCATGCGCAGGCCGATCTCGCGGATGCGCTCGGTCACCGACACCAGCATGATGTTCATGATGCCGATGCCGCCGACGATCAGCGAGATCGTGGCCACCGCGCCCAGCAGCAGCGACATCAGCTTGGTGGTGGCGGTGCGGGTGGCGACGATCTCCGAGATGTTGCGGACGTTGAAGTCGTCCTCCTCGCCGGGACCGATCTTGTGCCGCTGACGGAGCAGCGCCTCGACCTCGCCCTGCACATAGCTCAGATCCTTGGCGTCGGCCACGGTCAGCGCCACCTGCTGCACGGCACCCGGCGGCAGACCCATCGAACCCATCAGGCGGCGCCGCGCGGTTTCCAGCGGCACCATCATCACGTCGTCCTGGTCCTGGCCGAAGCCGCCCTGGCCCTTCGGCGCCAGCGTGCCGACCACGGTGAACGGCACGCGTCCCAGGCGCACGGTCTGGCCGACGCCGCTGTCCTCGCCGAACAGCGTGCGCCGCACGGTCTCGCCGAGGATCACCACCTTGTCGGCGCTGGAATAGTCCTGCGCATCGAAGCCCTCGCCGTTGGCGATGACCCAGCTGTTGATGTCGAAGAAATCGGCCTGCACGCCCTGCCAGCTGGTCGATGCATTGTTCTCGGCGAACACGATCTGCGTGTTTCCGCGCAACGCGCCGGCCACGTACTGCACCTCCGGGATCTCGT
This sequence comes from Pseudoxanthomonas sp. LjRoot206, assembly GCF_056175725.1. NCBI lineage: Bacteria > Pseudomonadati > Pseudomonadota > Gammaproteobacteria > Lysobacterales > Lysobacteraceae > Pseudoxanthomonas > Pseudoxanthomonas sp. LjRoot206. Next base: position 850,782 of record NZ_JBGFFI010000002.1, on the reverse strand, counting down.
TACGGATCGCGTCGACGTCGCCTTCCTTGAGCGTGTAGAAGCTGCTGGAACTCATGCGCACGCCACCACCGCCGGGACCGCGGCCGGCACCCGGGCTGATGTCCAGGCGCTGCGAACCCAGGCCGGACACCAGCTTGTCGATCTCGGCCTGGGTGCCCTGGCCCACCGACACCATGACGATGACCGCGGCGATGCCGATGATCACGCCCAGCGACGTCAGCGCGCTGCGCATCCAGTTGCCGCGCAGTGCGTGCAGCGCGGTGCGCAGGATGTCGGAGAACTTCATGGCCGGCCTCCCGCGTGGTCGGTGTCTTCATGCAACTCGCCGTCGCGCATCACCAGGATGCGGTCGGCATGCGCGGCGACTTCGGCGTCATGGGTGATCAGGATGACGGTGTGGCCGTCGTCGCGCAGGCGCTTGAACAACGCCAGGATCTCCTCGCCGGTCTTGCTGTCCAGCGCACCGGTGGGTTCGTCGGCCAGCAGGATCGGGGGCTGGTTGATCAGCGCGCGCGCGATCGCCACGCGCTGCTGCTGGCCGCCGGACAGTTCGTTGGGACGGTGGCCGGCGCGCTCGGCCAGGCCGACCGCGGCCAGCGCCTCGCGTGCACGGTCGGCGCGCTCGCCCGGCGGCACCTGCGCATAGCCCAGCGGCATCGCCACGTTCTCCAGCGCGGTCATGCGCGGCAACAGGTGGAAGCCCTGGAACACGAAGCCGATCTTCTCGCGGCGCAGGATCGCCAGCTGCTCGGCGTCCAGCGTGGCCACATCGATGCCGTCGCACAGGTAGCTGCCATCGGTGGGCGTGTCCAGGCAGCCGATCAGGTTCATCAGCGTCGACTTGCCCGAGCCGGACGGCCCCATGATGGCGACGAAATCGCCGCGGTCCACGCGCATGTCCACGCCGCGCAGCGCGACCACTTCCGCCTCGGTCCCGGCGGAGTAGACCTTGCCCAGCGAATGCGTCTGGATGACCGGTACGCGCTCGCCGGCGTTCGCGGACGGCGTGCTCATTCCTTCGCGCGCTCGCCCACGACCACCACGTCGCCTTCCTTCACCGCGCCGGACACCTCGGTGCTGGTGCCGTCGCTGGCACCCACGCGCACCTGCACCATCTCCGGCTTGCCGTCGGTGAGCTTGTATATCGGCGCGCGCTTGGCGCCGAGCAGCGTGCGCAGTTCGCCATCCCAGCGCTGCTTCTGCTGGTCGTCCAGGGTGGCGCGGAACGGCGCGAAATCCTGCTGCATGCGTTCGGCCATGCGCTGGCGGATCTGCGCCTGCATCGCGCCGCCGCCCGCGGCGTTGCCGCCCGAACGCGGACCGCCGCCCGGACCACCGAACATGCTGGCACCGCCGCTGCGCTGTTGCGCCTGCGCCGCGCGGGCGGCCTGGCGTTCGCGCAACGCCGCCAGCGCGGCGTCGAACGCGGCCTGCTGTTCCGGCTTCAGCTGCAGCGTCCCGGCCACGCGCACCAGGTCGTCGCTGACGCCGCTGCCACGGTTCTGCCCGCCGCCCTGCGGTGCCTGCGCGCCGGTCGCGGTATTGGCATTCGCCTCCTCGCCGGTCGGCTTGTAGCGCAGCGCGGCGTTGGAGATCTTCAGGATGTTGTCGCGCTTGCTGACCTCGATCTCGGCATTGACGGTCAATCCGGGCAGCAGCGTGCCGTCGCTGTTGTCCACGCTGACCACCACCGGGTAGGTCACCACGTTACTGGTGGTGGTGGCCGACAGGCGCACCTGCTGCACTTCACCACGGAACTGGCGGTCGGCGAACGCATCGACGGTGAAGGATACCGACTGGCCGACCTTGACCTGGCCGATGTCGGCTTCGTCGACGGCCAGTTCGATCTTCATCTTCGACAGGTCTTCGGCGATGGTGAACAGCTCCGGCGCCTGCAGGCTGGCCGCCACGGTCTGGCCGGGCTCGATGGTGCGGGTCAGCACCACGCCGTCCACCGGCGAGCGGATGACGGTGCGGTCCAGGTTGACGCGGGTGGTCTGGGTGGACGCGGTCTGCTGGCGGATCGACGCCTGTGCGGCGTTGACCTGCGCGCGCGCCTGGTCGCGCGCGGCGCGGGCCAGGTCGACGTCGCTCTGCGCGACCAGCTTCTGCGTGCCCAGATCGGCCTTGCGGGTGTAGTCCAGTTCGGCATTGGCCAGCGTGGCCTGCGCCTGCTTCAGGCTGGCCTGCGCGTTGGCGATCTGCGCATTGCCCTGTTCGATCTGGGCCTCGTAGGTGCTCGGGTCGATGCGCGCCAGCACCTCGCCCTTCTTCACTTCGCTGTTGTAGTCGACCAGCACATCGGTGACCTGGCCGGAGATCTGGCTGCCGACGGTGACCGTGGAAATGGCGCTGAGCGTGCCGGTGGCCGAAATGGCTACGCGGATGTCGCCGCGCTCGACCGTGGCGGTGCGGTAGGCGCTCTCGGCGCCGTCGGCCTTGCGCGAGGTCCAGTACAAAGCACCCGCGCCGAGGAGGGCGACGATGGCCACCCCGAACACGATCTTGGGCAGAGGGGATTTCTTGCGGGGGGCGGTGCGTGCTGGCTGGCTCATGCAGTGAGTCGGCTCGGAGAATGGGGGTCGGGAACGGGAACGCGCCGGAGGCCGCGGCGTTGACAGCCCGCGGCGCCGGTCAGTTCCCGTTATAGATTACGGAACGAAGCGGATCGTCGCCGTGGTGCCGCGTCCCAGCTCGCTGTCGAGCTCGATCTTCCAGCCGAATCGGTCGCACAGGCGGCTGACGATGGACAAGCCCAGGCCGCTGCCGTGCGGCCGGGTGGGATCGGCGCGGTAGAACGGTTCGAACACCCGGGTCATCGACTCCGCCGACATGCCGATGCCGGTGTCGCGCACGATCACGCGGTCGGGCTCCAGCAGCACGTCGATGCGGCCGCGGTCGGTGTAGGCGCAGGCGTTGCGCAGCAGGTTGCTGACCACTACCTGGAACACGCGCGGCGGCGCATGCAGGCGCGGGCGCGCATGCAGCGTGACCTCCAGGTCGACCGGCTTGTTGAGCAGCAGCGTGCGCGCGTTCTCGGCCTCGTCCATGACGATGTCGGCGACGTCGAAGTCCTCGCTCTGCGGTTCCACCTCGGCCTCGCGGGCGAGGATCAGGAAGGCGTCGATCACCGCCTCCATGTCGCGGCCGGCCCGCTGGATGCGCTGCAGCGCGCGCGCCACCCGCGGCGGTGCGTCCTCGGCCATGCCCATGTCGGTGGCCACGCGGATCACGGTCAGCGGCGTGCGCAGCTCATGGCTGGCGTCGCGGGTGAAGTCGCGTTCGCGCGCCACGTGCGCACTGACGCGCTGGGCCAGCCCATGCAGCGCGGAGGCCAGCTGCCGCGCTTCGCCCTGCACGTCGTTCGGCAGCTTGTCGGCGGCCAGCGCACTGACGTCGGGCCGGCGCGGATCCCATTCCGAGACCTGCCGCGCCAGCCAGCTGACCGGCGATACCAGCCGCTTGGACGCACGATAGGTCAGCCACGACACCAGGTAGATCGCGACCAGCGTCATGATGATCGGCACGGTGCCGAAGTAGAACGCCAGGCGTTCGGCCTGCGAACGCAGGAACACCAGGTACAGGCGCCCTTGCGGCTGCTCGTCGACCAGCACCAGCAGGTCGTCGCTCCGCAGTTCGTGGAAGCCGGGGGCGAGGTCGCGCAGGTTCTCCGGCAGCACCAGGTTCGAGTGCCCCTTCACCACCAGGTAGCCGCGCAGGTTGAAGGTGTTCGGCGGCGGCTGCGCGGTGCTGGCGCTGTAGAGCTCCCAGAAATGCGCGGCTTCTTCCTGCAGCGCGGTGTTCATCAGGCTGTGCTTGATGACGGCGGAGATCAGGTAGACGCCCAGCACGATGGCCAGGCTGACCATCACGGCCTGCAGGATGAAGGCGATCCTGAGTTTGCGGGGCAGGCCTTGGCGCATGGGAGGTCGTCGGGCGAAGGCCGGAGTATGCCGCGCGCCGACGGGCGGGTCAGCCGATGTCGGCGATGCGGTAGCCCGCGCTCTGCACGGTGTGCAGCAGCGGCTTGTCGAACGGCTTGTCGATCACCTTGCGCAGGTTGTACAGGTGGCTGCGCAGCGTGTCCGAATCCGGCAGCCCGTTGCCCCAGATCTCGCGTTCGATTTCCTGGCGGGTCACCACGCGCGGCGATTCGCGCATCAGGATGGTCAGCAGGCGCAGGCCGATGGGCGACAGCATCAGTTCGGTGCCGCCGCGGGTGGCGCGCATGCTGACCGGGTCGAGGACCAGGTCGGCGACCTTCAGCACCTCGGCACCGACCTGGCGGCGCTCGCGGCGGATCAGGGCGCGCAGGCGGGCTTCCAGTTCCTGGATCGCGAACGGCTTGGTGAGGTAATCGTCGGCACCGGAGCTCAGGCCGGTCAGCTTGTCGTCGAGGGTATCGCGCGCGGTCAGCATCAGCACCGGGGTGGACTTGCGCGCTTCGGTGCGCAGCCGCTTGCAGACTTCCATGCCGTCCAGGCGCGGCAGCATCAGGTCGAGCACCAGCACGTCGTAACTGTTCTCCACGGCCAGCCGGTAACCGTCCAGGCCGTCGGTGGCGTAGTCGACTTCAAAACCGCGACCTTCGAGGTATTCCCCGATCATCTCGGAGATATTGCGGTTGTCTTCCACCACCAGCACCAGACCCGCAGTTTCCTGACTGTGTCGCATGACGACTCCTTGAGAGGCTTCAGGTTTGTGAAACTACCGGTCGACCGGTAGACACCGCGTGAAGACGATCTTTCCATTCAGTCGGCAGTTGGGATTACGCTTCGCCCTCTTTCCCCACTGGCCCCGCCATGATCGACCGCGTCCTGCCCCTCTTCCTGCTGCTGGCCTCCAACGTCTTCATGACCTTCGCCTGGTACGGGCACCTGAAGTACAAGTCCGCGCCGCTGTTCATGGTGATCCTGGCCAGCTGGGGCATCGCCTTCTTCGAGTACATGCTGATGGTGCCGGCCAATCGCATGGGCAGCGCGGTGTACTCGGTGGTGCAGCTGAAGACCATCCAGGAAATCCTGACCCTGCTGGTTTTCGCCGGCTTCAGCACCTGGTACCTGGGCCAGCCGCTGAAGTGGAACCACTACGCGGCCTTCGCGCTCATCGTCGGCGCGGCGTTCCTGATGTTCTACGAGCCGTAGCGTGCGCCGTGCGCACGGAGATCTCGGGGTCGTGCGCACGGCGCACGCTACCTAGAACCGGATCTTGCCGGTCAGGATGTCCTTGAACATCACCCAGTCGCCGGCGAAGGAATAGAACGGGTGCTTGAAGGTGGCAGGGCGGTTCTTCTCGAAGAAGAAGTGGCCTACCCAGGCGAAGCCGTAGCCGCAGAACAGCGCGGCGAGCAGCCACCAGGCGTTGCGTTCGACGATGGCCAGCACCAGCAGCGCGAGCACGCCGCAGCTGCCGATGAAGTGCAGGCGGCGTGAGGTGCGGTTGCTGTGCTCGTCGAGGTAGAACGGGTAGAACTCGCGGAAGCTGGCGAAGCGGCTCATGTCCCCTCCCACAGGGTCAGGCGGCGCGTGGCGCGAACATGATCACCGCCATGCCGGCCAGGCACAAGCCGGCGCCCAGCAGGTCCCAGCGCGTCGGCTTCACCGCATCCACCGCCCACAACCAGCCGATCGCCATGGTGACGTAGACGCCGCCATACGCGGCATAGACACGGCCCGACGCTGTGGGGTGCAGGGTCAGCAGCCAGGCGAACAACGCCAGGCTGGCGGCCGCCGGCACCAGCAGCCAGGCGCTACCTCCCTTGCGCAACCACAGGTAGGGCAGGTAGCAGCCGACGATTTCGGCCAGCGCGGTGGCGAGGAACAGCAGCAAGGTTTTCATGGGACCCCTGTAGGAGGGGCTTCAGCCCCGATGCTTTGTGCGGTCGGGGCTGAAGCCCCTCCTACAAGCCCTGTCGCTTCACCTTCGCCCACAGCGCTTCCTGTTCTTCCAGGCTGAGCGCGGACATGGTGGTGCCGTCTTCGGCGGCGAACGCCTCCATCGCACGGAAGCGGCGTTCGAACTTGAGGTTGGCGCGACGCAGCGCGCCGCCCACGTCCACCTTGGCGTGGCGCGCGAGGTTGGCGGCGACGAACAGCAGGTCACCGATCTCGTCTTCGAGTCGCTCATCGCGTTCGGGCGACGGTGCGGCGGCGAGTTCGACGCGCACTTCGTCGATCTCCTCGTGCAGCTTGTCGATCACCGGCGCGGTATCGGGCCAGTCGAAACCCACGCGCGCCGCGCGCGACTGCAGCTTGATCGCGCGCTGCCATTCGGGCAGGCCGCGCGAGACGCCGGCCAGCGCGGACGTGTCTTCTTCGCCTGCGGCCTTGCGTTCGGCCGCCTTGATCGCTTCCCAGTTGACGGTCTGCGCTTCCGCATCGGCGAACGAGGCGTCGCCGAAGACATGCGGATGGCGCCGCACCATCTTGTCGCAGATTGCGTCGACGACATCGCCGAAGGCGAAGGCGCCCTGCTCCTGCGCCATCTGCGCGTGGAAGACGACCTGCAGCAGCAGGTCGCCCAGTTCGTCCTTCAGCGCCGGCAGGTCGTGGCGGTCGATCGCGTCGGCGACTTCGTAGGCCTCTTCCACCGTGTACGGGGCGATGGTCGAGAAATCCTGCTCCAGGTCCCAGGGGCACCCGCCGTCGGGATCGCGCAGGCGGGCCATGATGGCCAGCAGTCGCGCGATGTCGCCGTCAGGCGCTGCGGGCATGTCCATTCGCGTCGTCCTGCGCGCGCGCCAGCCAGGTACGCCACGGCAGCGTCATGTCGCCGAGCGCCACGAAATCGCCGTTGAGCAGCGTTTCGCGACGGTTGTAGCGGAACGCGCGCCCATCCGGCGCCAGCAGCGCGCCGCCGGCGGCTTCCAGCACGCATTGCGCGGCGGCGGTGTCCCACTCGCTGGTGGGGCCGAAGCGCGGGTAGACGTCCAGCGTGCCCTCGGCGATGCGGCAGAACTTCAGCGACGAGCCGAGCGATATCTCCTCGATTCCGCCCATGCCGTCGAGGAAGGCCTGCGTGCGCGCGTCGCGGTGCGAGCGGCTGGCCGCGACCGTCAGCGTGCCGGTGGCCGGGGCGCGCGTGCGGATCTGCGCATCCACGTCGCCGACGCGGCGGTAGGCGTTGCGGCCCTGCCGTGCATGCCAGGTCTCGCCGGTCACCGGCGCGTGGACCACGCCGAAGATGGGTTCGTTCTGCTCGATCAGGGCGATGTTGACGGTGAACTCGCCGTTGCGCTTGATGAACTCGCGCGTGCCATCCAGCGGGTCCACCAGCCAGTAGGTCGGCCACTGGCTGCGTTCGGACCACGGGATGTCAGCAGCTTCTTCCGACAGCACCGGCCACTGCGGGGTCAGCCGGCGCAGGCCGTCGGTGATCACCTGGTGGGCCGCCATGTCGGCGGCGGTCAGCGGGCTGTCGTCACTCTTGCGCTGCACGTCGAAGGCGTTCTCGTACACCGCCATGATGGCGAGGCCCGCTTCGCGGGCGATGACGATGACGGCTTCGTGCAGGTCTGCGGTCATTCGACTCATGTCCGCGCGTTCAACCATTCGCGGGCGATGAACAGCGCCGCCAGCGAACGGCCTTCCGAAAAATCCTCGCGCAGCATCAACTGGTCGAGGTCTTGCAACTTCCAGGGCACTACTTCCAACTCCTCGGGTTCATCCCCCGGCAGGCGCTCGGGGTACAGGTCTCTTGCCACCACCAGCCAGGACTGGTGGCTCATGTAGGTGGGCGCCAGGGTCAGGGCGCGCAGCACGTCGAGGCGGCGCGCGCCGAAGCCGGCTTCTTCCTTCAGTTCGCGGTCGGCCGCCTGTTCGGGCGTTTCGCCGGCATCGATGCGGCCCTTCACCAGGCCCAGCTCGTAGCGGTGCATGCCGGCGGCGTACTCGCGCACCAGCAGCACCGTTTCGTCGTCCTGCATCGGCACCACGACCACCGCGCCATGGCCCTGAGAGCGCAGGCGGTGGTAACGGCGGCGTTCGCCGTTGCTGAATTCCAGGTCCAGCTCTTCGACATGCCGGTCCGGCCCGTCGGCGCGCTGGGTGATCCCGTGGATGGTGGGCAGGCGGCTCATGCGACGGGGCGGAATCCGCCCGCGCCACGCGATGCGCGGCGACGGCAGGGGGCGGTGCCCGATATCATGGGGGGATGCGACAACAGGATCATCAGACGGGAATGCTAGCAGAGGCGGACGACTGGCGTGCCCGTGATCTGTCGGTGCTGTGGCATCCCTGCACGCAGATGCGTGAACACCCGCACACCTTGCCACTGGTGCCGATCGCCCGCGGCGAAGGCGCATGGCTGGTCGGCCACGACGGCACGCGTTACCTGGATGCGGTGAGCAGCTGGTGGACCAACCTGTTCGGCCATGCGGAACCGCGCATCGGCGCCGCCATCGCCGCACAGGCGCAGTCGCTGGAGCAGGTGATGCTGGCCGGCTTCACCCATGCGCCGGCGGTGGAACTGGCCGAACGCTTGCTGGCGGTGGCGCCGCGGCAGCCGGGTCGGGCGCCGCTGGCGAAGGTGTTCTACGCCGACAACGGCTCGGCCGGCGTGGAAGTGGCGCTGAAGATGGCGTTCCACTGGTTCCACAACCGTGGCGAGCACCGGCGCACGAAGTTCATTGCGCTGGAGAACGGCTACCACGGCGAAACGCTGGGTGCGCTCGCGGTGGGCGACATCCCGCTGTACCGGCGGGTCTATGCGCCGCTGCTGACCGAGGCCTTGTTCGCGCCCTCGCCCGATGCCTACCTGGCGCAGCCCGGCGAATCGCCGGCCGACTGCGCGCAGCGCGCCGCCGATGCGCTGGCGGCACTGCTGGACGATCATGCAGGCGAAGTCTGCGCGGTCATCGTCGAGCCGCGCGTGCAGTGCGCCGGCGGCATGCGCATGCACCATCCCGACTACCTGGCCCGCGTGCGTCGGCTCTGCGATGCGAGCGGCGCGTTCCTGATCGCCGACGAGATCGCGGTCGGCTTCGGCCGCACCGGCACGTTGTTCGCCAGCGAGCAGAGCGGCGTGATGCCGGACCTGCTGTGCCTGTCGAAGGGCCTGACCGGCGGCTTCCTGCCACTGGCCGCGGTGCTGGCCACGCAGGCGATCTACAATGGCTTCCTCGACGATTCGCGCGAACGCGCCTTCCTGCATTCGCACAGCTACACCGGCAATCCGCTCGCATGCGCGGCCGCGCTGGCGTCGCTGGACATCTTCCGCGCCGACGACGTGCTGGCACGCAATCGCGCCACCGCGCGCACGATGGCGGCGCTCGCCGAACCGCTGGCGGCGCACCGGCACGTCGCCGACGTGCGCCAGGCCGGCATGATGCTGGCCTTCGAACTGACCCAGGACGGCGACAAGGCCACGCCCTTCCCCGCCGCGGCGCGCATCGGCCTGAAGGCGTACCGCGCGGCGCTCGCGCGCGGCGTGGTGCTGCGGCCGCTGGGCGACGTGCTGTACTGGATGCCCCCTTATTGCGTGGACGGGGACGCGCTGCAACTGCTGGCCGACGTCACCCGGACGGCGATCGACGAGGCGACGGCGTGACGCCCCGTTCCGTCCCGCTCGCTGCCGCAAGTCCTTGCGGCCCGGTCCATTCCATCCGATCCGCGGTCGGGGCTGAAGCCCCTCCTACAGGAATGTCCGATGCGCCTGACCCGTTGCTTCGTTGAACTGCCATTGCAGGCTGGCGCGCAGTTCGCCCTGCCCGATACCGCCGCCAACCACCTCGCCCGCGTGCTGCGGCTGCGCGAAGGCGACGGCTGCGTGCTGTTCAACGGCGACGGCCATGACTACGACGCGCGCATCACCGCGATCAGCAAGCGCGGCGTGCTGGCGGACATCGTCGGCGCACGCGCCGTCGACAACGAGTCGCCGCTGCACGTCACCCTGCTGCAGGGCATCGCGCGCGGCGAGAAGATGGACCTGATCCTGCAGAAGGCGACCGAACTCGGCGTGGCCGCGATCGTGCCGGTGATGGCGGAGCGCACCGAGGTGAAGCTGGACGCCGAACGCACCGAGAAACGCGTGGCGCATTGGCGCAGCGTCATCGCCTCGGCCTGCGAGCAGAGCGGGCGCGCACGCCTGCCGACGCTCGCGTCGCCAGCCGCGCTGGCCGACGCGGCACGCTCGGTCGATGCCGGGGCGACGAAACTGACGCTGGATCCGGTCGGCGAGGTATCGCTGGCCACAGTGAACGTCGCCGCGGCCAAGGTGGTGGTGGCGATCGGACCCGAAGGCGGCTGGTCGCCGCGCGACCGCGACACCCTGGCGGCGGCGGGATTCATCGGCCTGCGCCTCGGCCCGCGCATCCTGCGCACCGAAACTGCAGGCCTCGCGGCCATCGCCGCGCTGCAGTCGAGATTCGGCGACCTGTAAGACGGGCTCACGTCTGTCATCGCAAGGCATCAGACGTACCCCGACCGCATGTCGAACAACGTCGGTCGCAGATCGCGAATAGGTGGGCCAAGGCCCACTCTACGAAAGGTCATGCCGCGCCGGCCATCCTCGTCTCGTCGCGTGCCAGACCGTAGGGCGGGCTCAAGCCCGCCATCGCACGGCACCGGTCTGCGGCGCCGCAGACCGAAGCATCTGCATGATGTACGGAGGTGGGCCCGGCCCACCCCATGAAGCGTCAGGCCGCGCTGGCCAGCGCGTCGTCGATCATCGTCTCGACGAGTTCCAGGTCCGGCAGCACGGCGGCTTCGTCGCCGAGCAGCACGCGCACCTTCACGCCGACCGGCAGGTCTTCCTCGGTCGCGTCGGCGAGCAGGCCGTCGCGCGGCACCGACACCAGGCGCGGGAACGACGGCGTCAGCAGCGCGAAGTACGGGCGGTCCTTGTCGCCGCTCAAGGCCTTCAGCACGACGATCTTGCTGTTCAACGCCACCGGGTCGTTGGCGTTGCCGGTCAGGCGGCCGAACGCGACCAGCGGCACCGGCCAGCCATGCCAGTCGATGCGACCCGGCAGCCAGTCGGGCATGTCGGCCACCGGCTCGACCGGTGCGCGCGTCAGCACTTCGGCGACGGTGGCGTTGGGCAGCAGCAGGCGGTACTCGCCCGCCTGGATCAGGACGCCGCGGATTTCGTCGTTGGAATGGGCCATCGTGTGTTCCTCAGAACCAGCGGTCGGTCAGGCGTTGCGCGATCAGCGCGGGCGAACCCAGGTCGGCGCCGCGCGCAGCGAGCGCCTTGGGCGCGGCGGGGTCGTAGCAGCCGTCCTGCGACTGGCCCATGACCAGCGCGCCTGCCTTACCCAGCGCTGCGGTCGCGTCGACCAGCGCTGTATCGCTGCCGCTCAACAGCAGCACCGCGCTGTCGGCCGGCGGCAGCTGCGGGATCATCGTGTGGATCACCTCGCCGGGGCGGAAACTCACCGCGCCATCGTCGACGAACGGCACCACGTCGCCGGGCAGCACATAGATGTGTCCGGCTTCGGCGGCCTTGCCAGCCTCGGCCAGCAGCACCGGCATATGCGCCACGCGCTCCATCTGCCGGACCAGGTTGTCGTAGCGGCCGCCGTCGAGGCGCAGGTGCACCATCACCGGCTTCGGGAATCCGGTCGGCAGGTCGGCGAGCAGCTTGCGCACGGCATCGGGACCGCCGATGCCGGCGAACACCAGCACCGCGCCCTGCGCACGCGCCGACGGCGCGACGCCACCGCCATCCAGCGGTTCCAGTTCCAGCGTCGACAGGTCGAAGCCGGAGGAGGCCTTCGCGGCCGGCGCGTCGGGCAACGGCGGCGGTCCGGCCGACGGAAGTTCGGGCAGCGGCGGGGGTGAGGACGGCGCCTCCGCCGGGGTGGAGGCCGAACGCAACCAGGCATCCGCGTCGATGACCTGCTCGTCCGTCTGGCGTGCGTGGAAGCTGCCGGTATAGGCGTAATCGTCGCTGGGCAGTTCCAGCGCCATCCCGGCGACCGACGCCAGGTAATCGGACACGTTGTCGCCTTCGTGCAATTGCGCAGGCGTGACGGGCAGCCCGGGTTCCAGCTGCAGGCCTACGTCCTCCTCGCGGCCGGGCGGCAGCACGTCGCGATGGCCGTGCAGCTTGGCGGCGAGGTGGCGTGCCCAGCGCTGGGCGTCCCAGCCCTGGCGGCGCGCGGCCAGCTCGGCCTCGTCGAAGATCACCGCGACCGCGGGATCGTGCAGCACGCTGTCGAAGCGCTCCAGGCTGTCCTCGATGGCCGGCTCCAGCGCCACCAGCACCACCTGCGGCGCACTGTTGCCCAGCGCCTCGGCATCGAGTGCGTTGGGGTCGTCTTCCAGCACGATTTCGGCGCCGGCCTCGTGCAGCGCCACGCGCAGGCGCTCGCGCGCCTCGCCCGGGCGCGCCAGCAGGGCGACGCGTTTGGCTTCACTCACGGACACGGGCGATTCCCAGCAGGTCGTACACGTTGCGCATCAGGTCGAGCTCCTGGTACGGCTTGCCCAGGTAGCGCTGCACGCCGATGTCGAAGGCGCGCTGGCGGTGCTTGTCGCCGGTACGCGAGGTGATCATCACGATCGGCACGTCCTTGAAGCGCGGATCGGCCTTCATCGCCGTGGCCAGCTCGTAACCGTCCATGCGCGGCATCTCGATGTCGAGCAGCATCAGGTCGGGCACGCGCTCTTCCAGCTTCTCCAGCGCTTCGACGCCGTCGCGCGCGGCGCCGACCTCGAAGTTGTGGCGTTCCAGCACGCGGCTGGTCACCTTGCGCATGGTCAGCGAGTCGTCGACCACCATCACCAGCGGCACACGGCGCTGTTCGACCGTCGGCGCCTGCGCCGCGGGCTCCTGCGGCTGCGCGAGGTGGCGACGCACCAGCGGCGCGGCGTCCAGGATCACCACCACGCTGCCGTCGCCGGTGATCGTGGCACCGTAGATGCCGGGGATCGAGGCGATCTGCGGACCGACCGGCTTGACCACGATTTCGCGGTTGCCGAGCACTTGGTCCACCGCCACGGCGGCGCGCAGGTCGCCCGAACGCACCAACAGCAGCGGCACCTGCGGCTGGCCTTCGGCCTTGGCCGCGCCCTGCCCGACCAGGTGGCCGAGGTTGTACAGCGGATAGTCTTCGCCGGCGTAGTGGTAGCTGCCCGCACCGGCGCTGAAGCGGGCGTGGCTGATGCGGCCGATACCGCTGACCGCCGCCACCGGCACCGCGAACTGCGTCTCGCCGATCTGCACGAACACCGCCTGGCTGACCGCCAGCGTCTGCGGCAGGCGCAGGGTAAACGTCGCGCCCTTGCCCGGCACCGAGCTGATTTCCAGCGAACCCCCGAGCTGGCGCACCTCGTTGTAGACCACGTCCATGCCCACGCCGCGCCCAGCCAGCTGGCTGACCTTGTCGGCGGTGCTGAAGCCGGGCTCCAGGATCAGGCGGTCCAGCGCGCTGTCGGGCAACACCGCGCCCGGCTGCAGCAGGCCGCGCTGTTCGGCGCGCTTGCGGATCGCGTCGCGGTTCAGGCCGGCGCCGTCGTCGGTCACCTCCAGCACCATTTCCGAGCCTTCGCGACGCAGCGCGACGTGCACGGTGCCCTCTTCCGCCTTGCCGGCCTTGCGGCGTTCCTTCGGCGTTTCCAGACCGTGCGCGACGGAGTTGCGCAGCAGGTGCTCCAGCGGCGCGGTCATGCGGTCCAGCACGTTGCGGTCCATTTCGCCATGCGTACCGGAGAACTGCAGGCTGACCTGCTTGTGCGTTTCCGTCGCGGCCTGGCGCAGCACGCGGCGCAGGCGCGGCACGATGCCTTCGAACGGCAGCATGCGCGCACGCATCAGGCCGTCCTGCAGCTCGGAGCTGACGCGCGACTGCTGCTGCAGCAGGCTGTCGTACTGGCGCGCGAGGTCGTCCAGCACGCCCTGCAGGCCGCTGATGTCGGCGGCCGATTCGGCGAGCGCGCGGCTGAGCTGCTGCAGCGTGGAGAAGCGGTCCAGTTCCAGCGGATCGAAGGTCGGATCCTGCTTGTCGTGCTCGCGCTGGTAACGGGCGACGATCTGCGCCTCCGTTTCCAGGTCGAGGCGGCGCAGCTGGTCGTGCATACGGATGTTGGTGCGGTCCAGTTCCGCCATCGCACCGCGGAACGCGCCCAGCTGCTGCTCCAGGCGCGCGCGGTAGATCGCGACTTCGCCCGCATTGTTGACCAGGCGGTCGAGCAGGTCGGCGCGGACGCGTACCTGCTCCTGCTGGCCGACGGGGAAGAATTCTTCCTCGGCGGGCGCGGTCGCCGCATCGGTGTCGATCGGCGCCGACAGCGGCGCCAGTTCGACCGGCGCGGCGGGCGCATCGGCGGCAGCCGGTGCGTCGGGCAGCTCGATGCCGCGGGCACGCGCATTGAACTCCGCGATCATGCCGTCCGGGATCGAGACGGCGCGGCGCGCGGTGACGCGGGCGAGCTGCGCGTGCAGCGTGTCGAACCCGCGTTCCAGCAGCTGGATGGCGCGGCGGTCGAGCTCGGTCCGCTGGCCGGCGATCGATTCCAGCATCGATTCGATCGCGTGGCCCAGGTCGCCGACGGCGTGGATGCCGGCCATGCGCGCGCCGCCCTTCAGCGTGTGCAGGTCGCGCTGCAGGCTGGTGATCAGCGCGCGGTCTTCCGGCGTTTCGCGCAGCTTGGCGATCAGGTCGTCGGAGTGGTCGAGCAGGTCGTTGCCTTCCTCGATGAAGATCTCGACCAGGTCCAGGTCGAGCCCGGTCAGGTCGAGGGCCTCTTCCGGCTCCGGCATGTCGGCGGGTGCGGTCACGGCAGGCTCCTCGACTTCGACGGAGGCAACGGCTTCGACGTCCATCGGTGCGGTTTCTTCCGCAGAAGCCTCCACCGCCTCCACGATGTCCGTGGTTTCGACGACGTCGTCGACCGTGGACACGTCCGGAGAGGCGTCTTCGGCAGCGGTATCGTCGAGGGCCAGCGCAACGTCGGCCTCATCGGCGGCGACCACGTCGACGTCGGACGCGTCGTCCGCGGCGACGGCGGACAGTGCTTCCGTCGTGACAACGTCTTCTTCGACCGTGGCCACAGGCGCATCAAGGGTCTCGACGGCGTCGGCCTCGACGGTGATCGCTTCGATCCCTTCGGCTTCGGCGACGTCCGCGGTCTCGGCCGCATCCACCTCCGCGACTGCTTCGGCGGCGGACAGCTCAACGGGCGCCACTTCGTCTTGTCCGGCGACGTCGTCGGCCGCGACGGACAGCGCTTCTTCGGCCACGGCCTCGCCATCGCCGGCATCCGCCGACGCTGCAGTCTCTTCCTCGGCGAGGAATGCGGGCAGGTCGCCATCGACCGCCAGCGTGTCGTCCTCGGCAGCAGGCGCCGCTTCATCGGACGCCAGGACCGGCTCTTCGACCAACGGCGCGGCGTCCTCGGCCGCCTCGACGAGGTCCGCATCCATCTCGGCGACGACGATCTCTTCGACCTCGGCCGTTGCCTCGGCTTCCTGCGCTTCTTCGCCAACAGGTGCCGCGGGTTCGGGTTCCGGTGCATGCGCGCGCGGCAGGATGCGGTAATCGAGGTCGTAGAAGGTGACGCTCTGGTCCACCGGTGCCGGCGTTTCCGGCACGGCGGGCGCGTCGACCGACGACACCGTTTCCGCGCTGTCGCTGGCGATCTCCTCGACCGGCAGTGTCGCGACCTCGTCGGGCGTGGCGCCATCGGCCGGTACGGCGATGTCGAATCCACCGGCACCGTTGGCCGCCTCGGCATCGAGGTAGGCCGACAGGTCCATCGCCAGCAGCTCGACATCGGACGGACCGACCGGCGGGGCGATCGGCGTCTGGCCGACATACGTGCCCTGGTGGGTGTCGTCGACGATCTGCGCGCCGTGGCGCACATCGGGCAAGCCGTCGCTGAGGGCACGCAGCTGGCCCGCCAGCGCGGCGAACACCGGGATGCGCGGCGACGGCGCCTGCAGCGCCGCGACGCTGCGGCGGATCGCCTGCGCAGTGTCGGCGAACGCGGCGACGCCTTCCGGCGACGGCGTTTCGCCGGCCGCCAGCAAGCGCTTGGTGTACTGCTCGGCCGCGGAGGTGACCTGGGTGATCTCGGGCACATCGGCCATCGCCAGCGCACCGTTCATCGTATGGATCGCGCGCAGCAGCTCTTCGCTGACCGGCGTGGCGTCCACCTGCGCCTTCTGCAGCCAGTGGTCGACCGTATCGAGATGGTTGTCGACTTCGGCTTCCAGGATTTCGCGCAGCACCGCATCGACCGACGCTGGCGTGCCTTCGGCTTCCGGTTCGAACGCGACCGGCGCGTCCTCGACGATCGGGGTGGGCGCGACGTGCGTCGGTTCGACGGCGTCGGCCGTCTCGTCCTGCGCCACCCCCGGTTCCACGCTGTAGTACGCGTCCTCACCGGCCGCCAGGCGGTCGGCGACGGCCTGCAGGCCCGTCAGGTCGGCGGTGACGCTGCCCTGGCCACGCAGTGCGGCGTTGAGTTGGGGCAACGTGTCGCAGGCCTGCTCCAGCAGGACTTCGACCGCATGGCTCGGTGCGCGCGTGCGGTCGAGCACGCGGTTGAGCATGTTCTCGACCTTCCAGCTGAACTCGCCGAGGGTCTTGGCGCCGACCAGGCGGCCGCTGCCCTTCAGCGTATGGAACACGCGGCGGATCGGCCGCAGGCGCTCCAGGTCTTCGGTGTTGCTGCGCCAGGCCGGCAGCAGCTGCCGCAGGTTGACGATCTCCTCGTCGAACTCCTCGAGGAACACCTCGCGGATGTCGTCGTCGATGTCGGTGCTGTCGCCATCGAAGCCGCCCACGACCGCGGACGGCACGGCCGCCGCAGCGGCGGCGATCTCGTGGCGCAGGTCGGGCAGTTCGTCGGAGTCGACCACCGGCGCGGACGCGTCCGCCGCGTCGGAGGCTTCGACCGGCATGTCGATCGCGGTGCTGTCGTCCGCATCGGCGGCCACATCGATCGGCGGCGTTTCGGCCTCGATCGTCAGCGGCGGCGCGATGGCGTCTTCTTCGAAGCCGACCGGATCGAATGGATTCGCGCCGGCATTTGCAGACGGTGCAGGCGCGGCATCCAGCGGCTCGAGCGAGAGCGCGCCGAACGAAACGGGTGCAGGCGCGTCGGCCACGGCAGCGGCTTGCGCGGCGGCAGGCGCCTCGACGACCGGCGTCGGCGCTTCGGCCACGGACGCTTCGACGGGTGCCACGGCGTCCGCCGGCAGCGGCCAGTAACGCAGCGCTTCCAGGCTGCCGCGAGTGATCTCGAGGATGTCCTCGCGGTTGGGGCGCCGCTCGCGCAGCGCTTCCAGGTAGTACTCCAGGCTGGCCATCGCATCGGCCAGCGTGTCCAGTTGCTGGCCGCCGGGCACGCGCTTCTTGCCGATCAGCTCGCCGCTGACGTAGCGCTTGACGCCGACCACGTAGTCGCCGGCCTGGCCGAGTTCGAGCATGCGCAAGGCGCCGGCCACCTCGTCCAGCAGGCGCGGCACCTCCGCCAGTTCGGCGTGGTCCCAGTTGGTTTCGATGAAGGCGACGAAGCGCTCGCGCGCACCGGCGAAATTGATGATCGCCTCCTGCGCCAGCACTTCGACCGTGCGCTGCGACTCGGCCGCGCTCGGGTCCTGCTCGGCATCGCCGCTGCCCAGGCGGGCGACCTGGTCGTCCAGCGAGGCGTCGACGTACAGCAGCGCGCCGGCGACGTCGAGCAGCGTGCCCTCGTCGGCCGGACGCGACCCGGAGGCCACGTCGCGCAACGTGTCGCGCTGCTGCAGCACGACGTCGCGGGCCACGCCCAGGCCCATCATGCCGAGCGTATCGGCGACGTTGCCCAGTTCGGTGACCTGCGCGTCGAGCTCGTTCGCGTCGCTGCCCGTGCGCAGGTGCAGGTCCAGCGCGTCCTTCACGCGCAGCAGTTCTTCCTTGACCGCGTTGCCGACGGTGTCCAGCAGCTCGCGGTTGCGGCCGCTGAGGCTGCTGCGCGCATGGTCGATCTCGGCTTCGCTCGGGGCCGCTTCGTCGCGGGCACCGGCCGGGAACAGCATGCTTTCGTTGAGTCCCGGCGCACCGCGCGAGGCGCGGATCTCGTTGAGCAGCGGCAGCAGCACGATCGGGATGTCGCGATGGCCGTCCTGCAGGCGTTCCAGGTAGTCCGGCAGCAGCACCGCGCCGCGCATCAGCGTGGCACAGGCCTCGTCGCGATCGGCCACGGCACCGTCCTGCAGTGTCTTGGCGAGCAGTTCGAGTTCTTCGGCGACCATCGCCGGCGCATACAGCTCGACCATGCGCAGGGTGCCCTGCACCTGGTGCAGGTAGCCGGCGCAGAAGCGCATCCGGCTGCTGTCGGCAGGCGTCTCGACGAACGCCTCGATCTCCTGGCGGACCAGCCGCAGGGTTTCGTCCAGCTCGGGCTTCACCCAGCCGAGGACGGCGTGGCTCATGGCTTCGCGCAGCGCACTCATCGGCGTGCTCCCGCGGCGACGGCGGAGCCATCAGCCTCGCGCTGCTGGCAGGCGGGAAGGCGTAGGAAGTTCATGCAGTGCGTCCCGTCCTCAGCCCGGCAGCTTGAAGTCGGCGACCGAACGGCGCAGGTCCGCGGCCAACTGCGCCAGGTGTCCGATGGACTCGGCCGTCTGCCCGGCGCCCAGCGAGGTCTGCGAGGTGATCTGGCGGATCACGCCCATCGTCTGGGTGATGTCCAGTGCGGCGGAAGACTGTTGCTGCGCGGCGCTGGAGATGCCCTTGATGAGGTTGTTCAGGTCGTTCGACACGCGCTCGATCTCGCCCAGCGCGGTACCCGCGTCCTCGGCCAGTCGTGCACCGGACACCACTTCGGCGGTGGTCTGCTCCATCGAGCTGACCGCTTCGTTGGTATCGGCCTGGATCGTCTGCACCAGCGATTCGATGCGGCGCGTGGCGCCCGAGGTGCGTTCGGCGAGGCGCTGCACTTCGTCGGCCACGACCGCGAAACCGCGGCCTGCTTCACCGGCCGAAGCCGCCTGCACGGCCGCGTTGAGCGCCAGGATGTTGGTCTGCTCGGAAATGTCGTTGATCAGTTCCACCACCGAGCCGATTTCCTGCGAGGACTCGCCCAGGCGCTTGATGCGCTTGGAGGTTTCCTGGATCTGGTCGCGGATCTGGTCCATGCCGCGGATCGTCTCGCGCACCACGCCGGCGCCCTCGGTCGCGATCTGCACCGAGCGCTGCGCCACTTCGGCGGACTCGGTGGAGTTCTTCGACACCTGGTCGATGCTGGTCGCGATCTCGCTGATGCGGTCGGAGGCGGTGGTGATCTGGTCGGCCTGGTGGCCGGCGGCTTCCGCCAGCTGCAGCGCGGTGGCCTGGGTCTCCTGGGTCGATGCCGCCACCTGCACCGAGGTGTCGTTGATCGTGGTCACCAGGTTGCGCAGTTCGTCCACGGCGTAGTTGATGGCGTCCGCGATGGCGCCGGTCATGTCCTCGGTCACGGAGGCCTTCACCGTCAGGTCGCCTTCACCCAGCGACGAGATTTCGTCCAGCAGCCGCATGATCGCCTGCTGGTTGCGGCTGTTGTATTCCACCTGCGTCTGGTAGCGCATTTCCTGCTCGCGCTGGCGGGTGCGGTACAGCGAGTACAGCAGGCCGATGATGGAGATCAGCGCCGCGATACCGGAGGCGATGCCGAGCCAGAAGTTGGGGAACAGGCGCGTGTCGCGCACCGATCCGAAGGCCGAGAACGCCTGGAACAGGTTCGTGCTGTCCTGGAGCATCTGGCCGGAGCCGTTGGTCAGCGCGGCGGCGGCCGACTGCGCGGCGAACAGGTTGCGCGAGCTGGCCAGGATCGCGTCCAGGTCCTTCTTCATCGCGGTCCACAGGGTCTGCGAGTTCTGCAGCGCGGCCAGGGCGGCGGCGTTGCGGACCGGCGCGATGCCCAGGTCCGGGTTACCGTCGCGCAGGCCGTCCAGCACCTGGCCGAACAGCACGGCGTCGCGGCCCAGCGCGTCGCCGGCGGTGGCGGCACCGGCGCCACCGGCCCGGATTTCGGTCACGCGGCGGGCCATGGTGCCGGCCAGCACGACCTGCTGCAGCGCGCTGTAGATCTGCGAGGACGGTGCACCGCCGGCGGACATGGCGCGCACCACTTCGTTGAGCTGCGCCTGCAGGCTGGGCACCTGGTTGGCGAAGCGGTCGGCGTTGCCGGCCAGTGCCAGCACGGCGGCTTCGGAGGCGACGATCTGATCGGCGTTCTTGCCCAGCGGCGCCCAGGTGGCGCTCAGCTTGGCCAGCGGCCCGGAGATGGCGCCTTCGTTGCCGAAGCGGGTCTGCAGGTCGGACACCGTGGACTCGACCGACTGCTTGGTCTCCTTGAACGCCTTGAACGCCTCGGCGTTGCCGGCCACGGCTTCCCGGCCCTGGTTGGTCAGCTGCTGCGACAGCACGCGCATGTCCGATGCGCCGGTGCTGGCGCCGGACAGGCGGCTGCCCTGGTACGTGGCCACACCGGTGTTGGCACCGAAGACCAGCACCGACAGCGCCAGCAGCAACAGCCAGAAATTGTTGCCGAAACTGCCGACCTTGCCGGCGCTAGGAGAATCCGTCGCAGTGCTCATCGTTCAACCCCTGATTGTTCTTGTCGTCCGCGCTCAGAGCGCGGTCTGGCGGAATTCGGGCGTGCGCGCAAGCAACCCCAGCGCAAAGACGCCCCACCGCTGATCGTCGCTGGCGAAAGCGCGATCGATGAAATGCCCGTAGCGGCCGTCCGCCAGATCCCCCGGCTCGACCTGCTGCGATTCGTGGAAGCTGCGCTGGCCGTACAGCTCGTCGATGGTCAGCGCGACGTCGCCGCCGGCCTGGCGCATGACCAGCACGCGCTGGCCCTCGTGCAGGACGGTGCGTTCGCCTTCGAGGAACTGCTTCAGGTCCACGACCGGAAACAGGTTGCCGCGCAGGTTGCCGATCCCCAGCAACCACGGGTGCGCGCCCGGGACCGGCGTGACCGGCGGCATCGGCACGATTTCCACCACTTCCCCGAAGTTGGAAATCAGCCGGCGCTTGCCCACGCGGTAACCGACGCCGCGGTACTGGTCCTGCGCGATCTCGCGCGCCGGCTGCACCACGGCGTGCGCCAGGCTGCGGCGCTCGTATTCGGCCAGCGTATCGAATGGTGTGCGGATCATCGCCCGCCCCCTGTGCACTCAGTGCGAATGATGACCACGGCGCCAGCCCCTCAGGTGCTGACGTGGGCGCGGATGGCGTCGAGGAGTTCCTCGCGCGTGAACGGCTTGGTCAGGTACTGCTCCGAGCCGACGATGCGCCCGCGCGCCTTGTCGAACAGGCTGTCCTTGGACGACAGCATGATGACCGGCGTGGACTTGAACACCTGGTTGTTCTTGATCAGCGCGCAGGTCTGGTACCCATCCAGGCGCGGCATCATGATGTCCACGAAGATGATCTGCGGCTGCTGGTCGGCGATCTTGGCCAGGGCCTCGAAGCCGTCCGTCGCGGTCACGACTTCGCACCCCTCGCGTTTCAGCAGGGTCTCTGCGGTGCGGCGGATGGTTTTCGAGTCATCGATCACCATGACCCTTAGGCCGTGGAGTCCACCGGCCTGGCCTTCGTTCTGCGTCATTACCTGATTTCCCCATGCGCGCGTGGCTTCATTGACGAACCGGCCACGCTGCGTTGCTGCCTATATCCCCTATCCCGGCGCGCACTGTCAAGCCGCAGCGCCGACCGCCGTTCCGATGAACGGGATCATGCGAACTCCGTCGCAGTTTGCGACGACGGCGGCGACAGGGCGTTCCACCGGCGCCGGGGCGGCGACCGCATGCGCCCTGATACCATCGCGTCGTCTCCCGCAGAACCCCCGCCATGCCGCTGGACGTCATCGTCGTCATGGACCCCATCGGGTCCATCAAGATCGCCAAGGACACCACCTTCGCCATGCTGCTGGAAGCCCAGCGGCGCGGCCACCGCCTGCACTACGTCACCCCCGGCCGGCTGTCGCTGCGCGACGGCGTGGCGCACGCCCAGGTGGCGCCGTTGACGGTCCGCGACGACAAGGCCGGCTGGTTCACACTGGGCGAGGCGCGCGAACTCGCCTTCGGCCCCGGCCAGGTCGTACTGATGCGCAAGGACCCGCCGGTCGACGACCAGTACCTGTACGACACCCAGGTGCTGAGCATCGCGCAGCAGGCCGGTGCGCTGATCGTCAACGACCCGCAGGGCCTGCGCGACTTCAACGAGAAGCTGGCGGCGCTGCTGTTCCCGCAGTGCTGCCCGCCGACCCTGGTCAGTCGCGACCCGGCCGCGCTGAAGGCCTTCGTGGCCGAGCACGGCGAGGCGGTGCTGAAGCCGCTGGACGGCATGGGCGGCCGCTCGATCTTCCGCGTGAAGGCCGGCGACCCCAACACCAACGTCATCCTGGAAACCCTGGTCGGCCCCGGCCATCTCACCCTGGCCCAGCGCTTCATCCCCGGCATCAAGGACGGCGACAAACGCGTGCTGCTGGTCGACGGCGAGCCGGTCGACTACGCGCTGGCGCGCATCCCGCAGGGCGACGAGTTCCGCGGCAACCTGGCCGCCGGCGGGCGCGGCGAAGGCCGCCCGCTGAGCGAGCGCGACCACTGGATCGCCGCCCAGGTCGGTCCGGAGATGAAGCGCCGCGGCATGCTGTTCGTCGGCCTGGACGTGATCGGCGACTACCTGACCGAGGTCAACGTCACCAGCCCCACCTGCGTGCGCGAGCTGGACGCGCAGTTCGGCCTGAACATCGCCGGCCAGCTGTTCGACGTCATCGAGAAGAAGCTGGCGGTCTGATGATGTCGGCGGTTCCGATCCACCCGCCGAAGATCGGCGCGAACGAGCGCCTCGGCGCCACGCTGGCGCTGTCGCTGATCGTGCACGGCCTGCTGGTGCTCGGCGTGGGCTTCGCCCTGGACGACGCGGCGCCGGTGATGCCGACGCTGGACGTGATCCTCAGCCAGACCAGCACGCCGCTGACACCGAAGGAAGCCGACTTCCTGGCCGCGGCCAACCAGGAAGGCGGCGGCGAGAGCGAGCAGGCGAAGCGGCCGCGCGACAGCCAGGCCGGCTGGATCCCCCAACCCGATACCGGCCTGGCACCGCAGCCGTTGCGCGCGCAGACCACCGCGCCGGTGCCGCCGCCGGAACGCCGCGTGGTGACCACGCGCGACAGCGACACCCGCGCGCCGGCGCCCGAAGCGCGCCCGCAACCGGACCAGCCCGAGCTGCCGCAGGGCGAACAGAAGGTGCAGCGCGATGCCGAGATGGCGCGGCTGGCGGCCGAGTACCACCTGCGCTCGGAGCTGTACGCCAAGCGGCCGAAGCGCAAGTTCGTCTCGGCCAGCACCAAGGAATACGTCTACGCCAACTACCTGCGCGCATGGGTGGACCGCGCCGAGCGCGTCGGCAACCTCAACTATCCCGACGAAGCGCGCCGCCGGCGCCTGGCCGGCACGCTGGTGATCAGCGTGGCGGTGCGCCGCGACGGCAGCGTCGAGCAGACGCGCATCATCCAGTCCAGCGGCGTGCCGCTGCTGGATTCCACCGCGCAGCGCATCGTGCAGCTGTCCTCGCCGTTCCCGCCGCTGCCGGAAACGGCCGAGAACGTCGACATCCTTCACGTCACCCGCACCTGGCGCTTCCTGCCGGGCGGCGAAGTGCGCGACGAGTAGCGCGCGACACTGTCAGGCGCGGGAGGCGCGCAGGGCTTTCTGTTCTTCAAGGGTCAGGGCGACGTTGTTGCGCAGGTAGGCCGGCTCGACGTGCTCGGGTGCGACCGTTTCGCCGCGCGCGAAAGCAACCGCCGCCAGCCGCGCGAGATCCGCGGCATGCGGCAGCGCCTGTGCATCGATGCGGGCGAAACGGGGCTGCAGGCGCGTCGCGAGCACGCTCTCGCCGGCGGCGAAGCCGGTCCCCACGCCGATCCAGCCGCTGTCGTCGCCGACGAGGGCATAGTCGGCGGGCGCGATGACGGCTTCGCCCGACGTCGCCTCGAGGCGGTCGCCGCGATGCACGAACGTGCCGGTGTAGATCTCGCCCATGCGCGCATCGATCGCCGCGAGGATGGGGTGCGCGATGCCGACATCGCAGCCGCCCTCGCCCGCGGTCACCCGCGGCGGCGGCACCTGCGCGGCCAGCACGGCGAGCGTGGACACCGGCACCAGCGGGCGGTCCAGCGCCAGTGCGATGCCCTGCGCCAGCGCGATCGCCAGGCGCACGCCGGTGAAGGCGCCGGGGCCGCGGCTCAGCGCGATCGCATCGAGCTGGCTGCGCGCGAGGCCTGCGTCGGCGAGCAACTGCTCCGCCCACGGCAGCGCGAGTTCGGCATGACGCCGCGGCGCGACCTCGAAGCGCTCGCGCACCTCGCCATCGACGTAGACGGCGATGGAACAGGCTTCGGTGGCGGTTTCGAAGGCGAGCAGCTTCATGGGCAGCGGGAAGGTCGTGAGGCGCCTAGCTTAAACGGTGGGCACCAAGGCGGCGGTCAGAAGCGCGCATCGGCGAACCAGTCGTCGCCGCCCTGCCCGGCCACCACGACCGGGTCCGGCGTGGGCTCCACGCCGAAGAAATGCTGCACGTCCTGCACGCGCTGGGTGCGGCGGAACGGCGGCAGCGAATCGAGGAACACGCGCCCGTACGGCTTGCCGGTCAGGCGCGGATCGCACAGCACCAGCACGCCGCGGTCGGTCTCGCTGCGTATCAGGCGGCCGACCGCCTGCTTCAGCGCGATCACTGCCTGCGGCAGCTGCTCGTCGCGGAACGGATTGCCGCCGGAGCGGCGCACCGCTTCCAGCCGCGCTTCGAACACCGGGTCGTCCGGCGCGGCGAACGGCAGCTTGTCCACCACCACCACGCTCAAGGCGTCGCCGACCACGTCGACGCCCTCGCGGAAACTGGCCGCGCCGAGCAGCACGCCGTTGCCGGATTCGCGGAACCGCTGCAGCAGCGTGCCGCGCGGCGCTTCGCCCTGCACGAACAGCGGCCACGGTCCGCCACGCAATGCGTCCGCTGCTTCGCGCAAGGCGCGGTGCGAGGCGAACAGCAGGAAGGCCCTGCCCTGCGAGGCCTCCAGCACCGGGCGCAGCGTCGCGATCAGCGACTTGCCATAGCCGGGCGCATTCGGATCGGGCAGGCCGGCAGGCAGGTAGCAGAGCGCCTGCTGCGGCCAGTCGAACGGGCTCGGCTGCAGCAGCGTCGGCGGATCGTCCAGGCCCAGGCGCACGGCGAGATGGTCGAAGCGTCCGCCCACCGCCAGCGTCGCCGAGGTGAACACCCAGGCTGCGCGCGATTGCTCACGGTGCTGGCGCAACGGTCCGGACACATCGAGCGGCGTGCGCTGGCAGCGGAACGCGCGCGGCGTGAGTTCGTACCAGAGCACGTCGCTGGCATCATCGGCCGGCGCGGCGTCATTGTCGAAAGCACCCGCGGCCGGCGTCGCATACCAGCGCGTCAGCCGGGTGGCGAACTCCTTCGCGCGCGCCGTGCACGCCTCCAGCCCCAGCGAAGCCTCCGCCAGCGGCGCGAGCGCAGCGGCCAGATCCTCCAGCGCGGCGGCCAACGCATCGAAACCGGCGCCGACGCCGGGCTTGGCGAGCAGGCGCTCGCGCGTGCCACGCGTCGGCACGCCTTCCATCGCCGCGCGCAGTTCACGCAGTGCCTGCTCCAGCGCGCGCACCGGCGGCTGCAATGCCGACAGCGCACCGGCCGCGTCCTTCGACTCGGCCAGGCAGTCGCGCGCCAGTTCCTGCAACGGACGCATGCCGAAGCCTTCGCCAAAGAAGTTGGCGGCCAGTTCGGGCAGCTGGTGCGCTTCGTCGATCACGAACGCCTGCGCGCCCGGCAGGATCTCGCCGAAGCCTTCCTGCTTCAGCGCCAGGTCGGCGAGCAGCAGGTGGTGGTTGACCACCACGATGTCCGCCGACTGCGCGCGCTGGCGTGCCTGCACCACGAAGCAGTCTTCCCAGAACGGGCATTCGCTGCCCAGGCAGTTGTCGATCGTCGAGGTGACCAGCGGCAGCAGCGGCGAGTCGTCCGGCAACGCGGCCAGCTCCGCCATGTCGCCGAACTTGGTGCGTCCGCCCCAGGCGACGATGCGCTGGAACTGGTCCACCTGCTCGCGGCTGGTGAAGGTGGTGCGCAGCGCCTGCGGATCGCCCTTGGCCTGGTTCAGGCGGTAGCGGCACAGGTAATTGCTGCGTCCCTTCAGCAGCGCGGACTTCAGCCCGGCCACGCCCAGCGCATCGCGCACGCGCGGCAGGTCGCGGTGGTAGAGCTGGTCCTGCAGCGCGCGCGTGCCGGTGGACACGATCGTCTTCAATCCCGACAGCAGCGCGGGCACCAGGTAGGCGAAGGTCTTGCCGGTGCCCGTGCCGGCCTCGGCCAGCAGCACGTCGCGCGCATCGAAGGCGTCGGCGATCGCCGCCGTCAGGCGCTGCTGGGCATCGCGGGGAGCGAAGGCATCGAGTCGTTCCGCCAGCGCGCCCCCTTCGCTGAGGGCGTCGCGGCTGGCCTGGGCTAGCTGGGACATCGGGGAAACGGTAAGCGGCGTGCAGCGACAAGGGTACCGCGTCATGCCGGACGCGGTGTGTCCCTCACATGCGCTGGATCACCGGCACGGTGCAGGCATCGCGCTTGGCTTCGGTCTCGGCGATGGCGGCCTGCAGGGTCGCGGCGCGCGCGGCGTGCTGCGCGGCGTCCTCCGGCGTGTGCCGCGCCGGCAGCGGCTGATGTACGGCGAGTTCGTGCTGGCGCACCTGGCGCACGGTCTCCCAGTGCTGGCGGCACAGCGGCCCCACCTGCGAGCCCAGCTGGAACGCGCGCTGCGCCAGCGTGTCCGCGCGTGCGTAGTCGCCCTGCAGCAGCGCGACTTCGGCCCGCTCCTGCAGCACGGCGGGATCTTCCGGCACCAGCAGCAAGGCCTGGTTCAGCGCGTCCGCCGCCTTGGCGAAATCGCGCGACGAGCGCGCCTGCTGCGCCGTCTCGCGCAGGTCGTCGACCTGCGGATCGCGCAATGGCTGCACGGCAAGCTCGCGGTCGTCGTCGCCGGCGGCGGCATCGATCGCCGCGACACGCTGGTCCGGCGTCACCGGATCGCGCGCGACCGGTGCCTCGGGCACCGGCGCGGAGACGCAACCGGCGAGCAGGATCAGCGAAAGGGGGAATGCGTATTTCATCGTCATGGCTGTTGCGGGGGCGTGTCCTGCGGCGGCGCTGCGGGTTCTTCCTTGCGGTCCAGGCCGAACCAGCTGCGCCAGCCACCGCCTTCGGATGCTTCGCCTTCGGCCGGCACTTCCTCGATCACGCAGGGCGCGTAGGCCGGCGCGAAGCCGGACACGAACGGCAACTGGCGCGCTTCGGGACAGCTGGCGTCGGTGGTGTTGCCGCCGACCACCCATTGCCAGTCGAGGCCCTTGCTTGACACCTTCAGCGGCGCGCTCGGTAGCCGCGCGAACAGGCCCGACCACACGCGCATCGCACCGGTACCACCGTACAGGCCGGTCTGCTCGTTCTGGTCGTTGCCCATCCACACCACCGCCAGGTGATCGCCGGTGTAGCCGGCGTACCAGCTGTCGCGGCTGTCGTTGCTGGTGCCGGTCTTGCCCGCGGACTGCAGGCGGCCCAGGCCATCGCCGATCAGCTGGCGGCCGGTGCCGTTCGACACCACCTGCTGCAACGCCACGGTAATGAGGTTGGCGGCGATGGAATCGCCTTCCTGCGCCGGCGCCGGCGTCTTGTCGTAGCGCTTGAGCAGCTTGCCCTCGGGATCGAGCACGCCGCGCACTGCATGCAGCGGCTGGATCTCGCCGCCAGAGGCGAGGAACTGGTACAGCTGCGCCATCGCGTACGGACTCTGGTCCGTGGAGCCCAGGATCAGGGCCGGGTTGGGTTCGGCCTGGATGCCGGCCAGCACGCGGATCAGCTGCGCCAGGCGGTCCGGTTCGACCTTCATGCCCACGCGTACGGTGGCCTGGTTGTACGACCGCGCCAGCGCGTCGACCAGCCGCACGGTGCCGTGGCTGCGGCGGTCGGCGTTGGCCGGCGTCCAGCGGCGGTTCTTGCCCAGCTGCACGGTGACCGGCGAATCGTCGACCCAAGTGGCGAGCGAATACTGGTCCGGCTGCGCCAGTGCGAGCAGGTAGACGAAGGGCTTGAGCAGCGAACCGACCGGCCGCTGCGCTTCCACCGCGCGGTTGAAGCCGACCTCGGACACGTTGCGGCTGCCGACCACGGCCAGCACGTCGCCGTCGTGCACGTCGGTCACCACCATGCCAGCCTGCAGCGGCGGACGGCGCTTGTTCTCCAGCGCCTTGATCGTGCGCGTCACCGACGCTTCCGCATAGGCCTGCGCCGAGGGCGACATGCCGGTCAGCACGCTCAGGCCCGCGCCCTGCAGCGCGCTCTCGGGATAGTCGCGCGCCAGCTGGCGGCGGACCAGGTCCACGTAGGCAGGGAAGCGGTTGGCGGCCGCCATGCCCGGCGTCTTGGTCACGCCCAGCGGCGCGGCGCGCGCGCGCTTGTATTCGGCATCGTCGATCAGGCCGGTTTCGTGCAGCTTGGAGAGCACGTAGTCGCGCCGCTCGGTGGCGCGCTCCGGATTCCGACGCGGGTTGTACCAGGACGGACCCTTGACCAGTCCGATCAGCAGCGCGACCTGCTCGGTGGTCAGGCTGTCGAGATCGCGGCCGAACCAGAATTCCGCACCCGCGGCGACGCCATGGATCGCCTGGCTGCCACGCTGGCCCAGGTCGACCTGGTTGAAATACGCTTCCAGGATGGTGCGCTTGTCGTAGCGCGCCTCCAGGATCAGCGCATAGAGGATCTCGTTGAACTTGCGCGTCGGCGTCTGTTCCTTGCCGATGCCGAGCAGGCCGCTGCGCGCGAGCTGCTGGGTCAGCGTGCTCGCGCCCTGCTTCGTATCGCCACCCGAGCGCACCAGCAGCCATGCCGCGCGCACCATGCCCGACAGATCGATGCCGTGGTGGTCCTTGAAGTCGCGGTCCTCGACCGCCTGCAGGCCGGTCACCAGCAGTTCCGGCACTTCCTCCAGCCGTACCAGCCGGCGCTCTTCCTGCTTCTGCCCGTACAGCGTGGCGATGCGCGCCGGATCCAGCCGCGCCGCCTTGAGGTTCTGCTTGCGGGCGAGATCACGCACCACCGCGATGCGGCCGTCGGACAGGCTGACCTGCAACCTGCGCGGCGCCACGCGGCCATCGACGTCGATGAAGCCGCGGCTGGAAATGGTGAAGCGGCCACCCTGGCGTGCGTACGTGCCGGGGCTCTCGCCGGCGCCATCGTCGCGGTACGACGCCGCATCGAGTTCGGTCTTCAGCGTCTGCGCATCCATCGCCAGTCCGGGCGCGACCTGCAGCGGCCGTGCATAGACGCGGGTGGGGATCTGCCAGCGCAACTCTCCAAAACGCTCGGTGACCTGGTGGTTCAGGTACAGCGTGTACGGGATCAGGAATCCCAGGCCCAGGCCCACCGCGGCCAGGCCCCAGGTCAGCAGGCGTTGCCGCCAGCCCGGACCGTCGTCGATGTCGTCTTCGTCCAGTGCTTCGTCGTCGTAGTCGTTGCGGGCCACAGGGGATGCGACAATGGGAATTCGGGCGAGTCTAGCGCAGCCGCCAAGGGTGCGCCCGGCCCGTTTCCCCCTTGCTCAGCTGGAGTTGCAACGGAATGTCGATGTCGTGGGCCGACGTGCGCTTCATGCTGGAACGCGCGCGCGGCCTGGTCCGGCGCGGGGTGGCCAGCCTGCGCACGCGCGGTGTCGGCCCCACCTGGGCGCGCGTGCAACGCCAGTTCGCACGCCGCGCACCGCCGTTGTCGGTACCGCTGTATTTCCCTGTGCAAGGCCCGTTCGCGCCGTTCGCGGTGCCTTCCACCGCTGCGCCGCGCGCCAGCATCGTGATTCCGGTCTACAACCAGGCCGCCCATACGCTCGCCTGCCTGCGCGCGCTGGCGGAGCATCCGCCGACCGCGACCTGCGAAATCCTCGTGATCGACGACGGCTCCCGCGACGAGACCGGCGACTGGATGCCGCAGATCGCCGGACTGCGCTACCACCGCCGTCCCGCCAACGGCGGCTTCATCGCCGCCTGCAACGACGGCGCGGCACTGGCGACGGGTGACTGCCTCGTCTTCCTCAACAACGACACCGTGCCGCAACCCGGCTGGCTCGATGCGCTGCTCGCCACGTTCGATGCGCATCCAAACACCGGCCTGGTCGGCGCGCAGCTGATCTATCCGGATGGACGCCTGCAAGAGGCCGGCGGCGTGGTCTTCGACGACGGATCGGCCTGGAACTACGGCCGCTTCGATTCGCCCGACGATCCGCGTTACGCCAGCCTGCGCGATGCGGACTACTGCTCCGGCGCGGCGATCGCGATTCCCGCGCCGCTGTTCCGCGCGCTGGGCGGCTTCGACACGCGCTACGCGCCGGCCTACTACGAGGACACCGACCTGGCCTTCGCCGTGCGCGCGCACGGCTTGCGCACGCGCTACCAGCCCGCCTCGCGCGTCGTGCACCTGGAAGGCATCACCTCCGGCACCGATACCGGCAGCGGCACTAAGGCCTACCAGGTCCGCAACCGCGGCGTGTTCGCGGCGAAGTGGCAGGACGCGCTTGCGCAGCAACCGCGCGCGGGCAGCGTGCCGACCGCCGGCTCGGTCGTGCAGCCGCGCCGGCAGATCCTGGTCATCGACGCGGAAACACCGCGCCCCGATCACGATTCCGCCTCGCTGCGCCTGCTCAACCTGATGCGCTTGCTGGTCGACGACGGCGCGCACGTGGTGTTCCTGCCCGCCGACCTGCGCCACGTGGAGGGCGGCACTGAGCGCCTGCAGCGCCTCGGCATCGAAACCTGGCATGCGCCGTTCGCGACGCGCCCGGCGACGTGGCTGCGCGAACACGGCGCCCGCTTCGACGTGGTGATGCTGTCGCGCCATTACGTCGCCGCCGAATTCCTGCCGCTGGTGCGCCGTTTCGCGCCGCAGGCGCGGGTGGTGTTCGATACGGTCGACCTGCATTTCCTGCGCGAACTGCGCGGCGCCGACCTGGCCGGCGACGCCGGCCTGCAGCGCGCCGCCGAGCGCACGCGTGACCGCGAGCTCGCACTGATGCGGCAGGCGGACGCGACGCTGGTGGTCAGCCCGGTGGAACGCGAGCTGCTGTCGACGCTGCTGCCCTATGCGCGCGTGGACGTGGTGGCGAACCTGCACGAACTGGCGACCACGGGACTACCTTTCGAACGGCGGCACGACCTGGTGTTCGTCGGCGGCTTCCGGCATCCACCGAATGTCGATGCGGTGCGCTGGTTCGGCAGCGAGGTCTTCCCGTTGATCCACGCGCGGCACCCGGAGATCCGCTTCCATTGCATCGGCATGGCGCCGCCGCCGGAGGTGCTGGCCCTGCAGGCGCAGCCGGGCATCGTCGTGCACGGGCACGTGGCGGAGCTGGGGCCGTACATGGATGGCGCCCGTATCGCGCTGGCGCCGCTGCGCTTCGGCGCGGGCGTCAAGGGCAAGGTCAACCTCAGCATGGCGCATGGCCAGCCGGTGGTGGCCACGTCGTGCGCGATCGAAGGCATGCACCTGAGCGACGGACACGACGTGCTGGTCGCCGACGATGCGGCCGGCTTCGCCGAGGCGGTGCTGCGCCTGTACGGCGATGCGGCGCTGTGGCAGCGGCTTTCCGAGCACGGCCGCGACAACATCGCGCGGCACTTCTCGCTGGACGCCGCACGCGACACGGTCCGCCGCGTCTTCCTGCGCTAGGGCGCGGTGGCCGCCTGGGCCACGCGGACGCGCGAGGCGAAATCGTCCAGCCCGGTGACGGCCGCGTCCAGCCGCTGCGCTTCCTGCAGGGCCTGCGCAGCGAACGCCAGATCGCCTGCGCCCAGCCGTTCCGTGCCCACCGCGATCCATTTTTCCGCCAGCCGTCGCCGTGCGTCCTGCATCGCGGGATCGCGCGGCTGCAGGGTCTGCCAGGCCTGCTGGCAGGCCTGCGCACGACGGATGCGATTGGCGCGCAGTTCGTCTTCGTAGCAGCTGCGGACGGCGGGCAGCAGGCGGGTCGCGGCCTGCTTCACCGCCGGGCTATCGGGCGAGAGCGCCTGCGCCGCGCGCAAGGTGTCGTAGGCGCTCTCGCCGGGCGGGGTCAGCCACTGGCCCTGCGCCTCGGCCTGCGCCATCCGCGCGAGCAGCGCGGCGACGCGGCGTTCGCGCTCGCGCGTACCGAGGGACGCGGTCGCGCCCTGGCGTTGCTGCACCTCGCGTGCCCGCGCGACGGCCTGCTCCGCCTGCACCAACCGGCCCGACTGCGGCGCCAGTTCGCGGGCGAGGTCCAGTTCGTGTTGTGCCTGCACGAAATCGAAATCGCCCGCCTCGCGTTCCGCCTGCCGCGCATGGGCGATGCCGATCTGCTCGAGGCCCTGCCGCGCGGCGCCGTCGTCGGGCACGGCGGCTACCACCGCGTCGTAGGCCGCACGCGCCGATGCCAGCCGGCCACGGGCCAGATCGCGCGCACCTGTACGGCGTCGCGCGTCGACGGCCGCGGCCAGCGCCGCTTCCGCCTGCGGAAGATCCACATGGCCGGCATCGAACGTGCGCGCCGCGGCGATCCTCGCGGCGGCCTCGCCCAACTCGCCGCGAGCGAGCTGCGATCCGGCCTCCTGCAGCAGGTCGGACAGCGCGTCTTCCCTGCCCTCCAGCGCCTCGATGCGCGTCGGCTGCAGCGCCAGCACGCGCTGGTACAGCGGCAGGGCAGTGTCGTCGCCGCCCCACAGGCGCTCGTCGGCCTGTGCGCGCGCCGCCGCCGCGAGCAGGCCGTCGACACCGGCATGTTCGGCTTCGCGCGTGCGCAAGCGCAGGGCCAGCGCGTCCGCCTGCGGCCGCGGCACCTGCAGGTCGCGGGCGAGCGCGAGCCGCGTGCGCGCCTCGTCGAAGCGGCCCTGTCCTAGCGCGACGTCCGCCGCGCGCAACGCGGCCTGCGCGACACGACCGAGACCGTCGGCGGCCTCGGTGCGGTCGTTGTCCAGCGCCTGCGCGGCTTCGTAGAGCTGGCGCGCGCCGCTGCCATCGGTCGCATCCAGATGGCCGGCGCGCAGCGCTTGGTCCGCCTGGTCAAGCAGCGACTGGATGCGGGTCTGCGGCCACAGCACGTCCGCCAGCGGCTGGCGGAATGCGATGACGAGCACGATGAAGAGGAGGGCGAGACCGGCGACCCAGCGCCAATGCCGGCGATCGCGCCAGGCAGGGACCGCCGCCACGCGGGGTGCCGCGGGATCGCTCGCCGCGCCGCGCGTCCAGTCGATGCGCGGTTCGATGCGTCGGCCCCGTCCGGCGCCATGGTGGTCTTGGCGGGTCACGCCCGCAGCATAACCACTCAGCCTGAACGTCGCGCGTCTTCGACCCCGGGCAATGCATCGAGCTTGCCCAGCAGCGTGGAGAGCTGGCCGAAGTCGGCCACCTTCAGCCGCAGGCGCAGGTGCACGCGGCCGCTGGTGCGGTTGCTCTGGCTGTTGATGTCCAGCACGTTGGCCTCTTCCTGCGCGATCAGGGTGGTGATGTCCTTGAGCAGCCATTTGCGGTCGAGCGCGGTGACCTGCACGTCCACCTCGTACCCGCCGCCGGCCTGGCCCCATTCCACCGGCAGCACGCGCTGCGGGCTGGTCGCGGCCAGGCGCGCGAACGCCACGCAGTCCGCGCGATGCACGGTCACGCCGCGCACCCGCGTCAGGTAGCCGGCGATGGGTTCGCCGGGCACCGGCTGGCAGCACTTGGCCAGCTGCACCAGCAGGTTTCCCACACCCTGCACGGTGAACTTGGACGTGCCCGGCTTGGCGAGCCTGCGCGGCGGCCGCAGCACCGGCAGCGACACCGCATCCGGCTCGGCCGCGGCGCGCTGCTCTTCGTGCAGCGCACGCCCGACCTGGTGCGGGCCGACGTCGCCCAGCGCGACCTGGATGTAGAGCTCCTCGACGCTGTCGGCATGGAACTTCTTCGCCGCACCCGTCAGGTCGACGTGGTGCAGCCCGAGCCGCTTCAGTTCCTTGTCCAGCAGCTCGCGCCCGGCCTGCAGGTTGCGCGCGCGGTCGAGCTTGTGGAACCACGCCCGCACCTTGTCGCGCGAGCGTCCGCTGGCGAGGAAGCCGTTGGCCTGCAGCAACCAGTCGCGGCGCGGCTCGGGCTCCTTCGAGGTCATGATCTCGACGCGGTCGCCGCTGCGCAGCACATGGTTGAGCGGCACGATGCGGCCGTTGACCTTGGCGCCGCGCGTGCGGTGCCCGACCATCGTGTGCACGTGGTAGGCGAAGTCGAGCACCGTGCCGCCCTGCGGCAGGTCGACCACTTCGCCCTTCGGCGTCAGCGCGTAGACGCGATCCTCGACCAGCTCGGCATCCAGCTCGCCGGCAAGCGCCCCGTCGCCGCCCGCGCCCTCGGCCGCGCCGTCCAGCAGGCGGCGCATCCATGCGATCTTGCGGTCGAAGGCATCGCCGCCGCTCTTGCCTTCCTTGTACTTCCAGTGCGCGGCCACGCCCAGCTCGGCCTGCGCGTGCATCTCGTGCGTGCGGATCTGCACTTCCAGCGTGCGGCCTTCCGGCCCGACCACGGCGGTGTGCAGCGAGCGGTAGTCGTTGGCCTTGGGCCGCGCGATGTAGTCGTCGAACTCGCTGGGGATCGGCACCCACAGCGCGTGCACGATGCCCAGCGCGGCGTAGCAGGCGGCGACGTCGTCCACCGCGATGCGCACCGCGCGCAGGTCGTACAGCTCGTCGAAGCCGACCTGCTTGCGCTGCATCTTCCGCCAGATGCTGTAGATGTGCTTCGGGCGTCCGCTGACCTCCGCCCCGATGCCGTGCTCGGCCAGCGCCGCGCGCAGCGCATCGGTGACCGCGCCGATGTAGCGCTCGCGGCCGAGCCGCTTCTCGTCCAGCTGGGTGGCGATCTGCTTGTAGACCTGCGGCTGCAGGTAGCGGAACGCCAGGTCCTCCAGCTCCCACTTCAGCTGCCAGATGCCCAGCCGGTTCGCCAGCGGCGCATGGATGTCGCGGGTGAGCCGCGCCAGCGCCTGCCGCTCGGACTCCGGCAAGGCGCCGGCGGCGCGCATGCGCGCGAGCTGGCGCGCGAGCAGGATGGTGACCACGCGCAGGTCGCGCACGATCGCCAGCAGCAAGCGGCGGAGGCCCTCGGTGTTGACGCCGCGCGTCTGCTCCGCGTGCAGCGCCCAGACCTGGGCGGCGGCCCCCTGCCCTTCCAGCAGGTCGGCCAGGCCAGGCACTTGTTTGCCGGCCACCGCTGCGACGGCGGGTTGCAGCGCGGGCAGTCCGTGCAGCACGGCGGCGAGCACGACGTCGCCGTCCGCGCCGAGCGTCGCCAGCGTATCCAGCGTGTCGGCCAGCACGTCGACGGGATCGGGCATGCCGTCCTGCGCACCGGCGGCCGAGGTGGCATCGGTCAGTACCTGGCGCAGCGGTGCCGGCAGCGCCTGCAGGGCGGGCCGTTGCAGCAGCGTGGCGATGTCGTGGACGGGGGGAACCATGGCCGCGGGGATGGGCGACCAAGCGTCGCCGGAATGACTACACTACCGGCCAGTCGACCGCAGGAACAACCATGAAGATGAGCCGCTTGTTTCTATCCATCGCCTTGTCGGCCGCATCCGCGTGCGCCTTCGCCCAGGAAACCGCGATCGAGCCGCTGCGCGATGCGATGAGCGACAGCGAGTTCAAGGCCGCCGGCCTGGACAAGCTGAGCCCGTCCGAACTCGCCGCGCTGGATGCGTGGCTGCAGCAGCGCGTCGGCCAGAAGACCGCGCAGGCGGTGGAACAGGCCAAGCAGGAAGGCCGCAAGGAAGTCGAGCAGGAAACCCGCGGGTTCTTCGACTTCGGCACGTCCGAACCCATCGCCAGCACCATCGTCGGTGCATTCAACGGCTTCGCCGACGGACGCCAGTACACGCTGGCCAACGGCCAGGTGTGGGAACAGGTGGAGCCCGCCTCGCTCGCCGGCGTGCGCCGCACGGATCCGGCGGTGAAGATCACGCCGTCCCGCTTCGGCAACACCTGGTTCATGAAGATCGACGGTTACAACACCGCCGCGCCCGTCCGCCGCATCAAGTAATGCCATCCCCGAGGATCACCATGCGCCTGTACCGCCTCCTGCCGCTCGCCCTGCTCTGCGTCGCCGCGCTGCCCCTGCACGCGCGCGAGTATGTCGACATCCAGAAACGCCTCACCCCCGAGCAGATGCAGGCGACCGGCCTGGACAAGCTGAGCGGCGAACAGCTGCAACTGCTCAACAGCCTGCTCGACGAGGACCGCAAGGCCGTCGTCGAGGAAGTGCGCAAGGAAGAGCGCGCCGAGGGCGCGCGCGTGACCGGCACCCTGTTCGGCGGCAACGGCCTGGACCCGGTCACCAGCACGCTGACCGGCGACCTGCGCGGCTGGTCGCGCGGCACCGTGTTCACGCTGGACAACGGCCAGCGCTGGCGCGTCATCGACGGCGAGTACTACGCCGGCAAGCCGCTGGGCAACGCCAAGGTGGTGGTGTCGCCGGGCAAGATCAGCGGCTGGTACCTGCAGGTCGAAGGCCACAATCCGCGGCCGAAGGTGCAGCGCGTCGACTGACGCGCGCACGATGCAGCATTACCCGCGCAGCGCCTGCAGGCGCTGCGCGAGCTTCTTCGGCGAGACGCCGCTCTTCGCGCCCAGTTCCTGCGCGAACACCGATACCCGCAGCTCCTCCAGGTCCCAGCGCAGCGCCTGCCAGTCCGCCGCCTGCGCGACACCGTCCTCGTTCGCCTGCGCCAGCGCATCCGCGAACGGCTTGAGTTCCAGCATGCGCGCCTGGTCCTTCGCCGGATCGCGCTTGGCGCGTTCGGCGCGCAGCGTCATCGCCTTCAGGTAGCGCGGCAGCTGCGCCAGCGCGTCGGCGGGCGTGTCGCGCAGGAAGCCGGGATGCACCAGCGCCGCCAGTTGCGCGCGCAGGTCGTCGAGGTTGCCGCGCGCCCAGCCCATCAGCGGTGCCTCGAGTTGCGGCTTCAGCTCCGCCACCGCGGACAGGATCGCCTCGGCGAGTTTCAGCCGCTCCATCGCTTCGCCGAACAGGCGCCTGCCGGCGTCGTCGCGCCGCTGCTCGAATGCGGCGCGGTCGCGGATCGCATCGAGCCCGCCCGCGAGCACGGCATTCATCGCCGCATCGACGATGTCGCCGCGCAGGCGCTCCTGCGATTCGATCGCCGCGTACAGCAAGCCCGTCTTCGGCGACACCGGCAGCTGCTTGCGCGCCTGTTTCACCTTGTCGGCC
Organism: Pseudoxanthomonas sp. LjRoot206; assembly: GCF_056175725.1. Lineage (NCBI taxonomy): Bacteria > Pseudomonadati > Pseudomonadota > Gammaproteobacteria > Lysobacterales > Lysobacteraceae > Pseudoxanthomonas > Pseudoxanthomonas sp. LjRoot206. The sequence continues at coordinate 813,554 of NZ_JBGFFI010000002.1, read as the reverse complement.
AGCGCGATCTCCAGCAGGCGACGCACGCCGCGCGGGTGCGCGGCATCGGCTTCGGCACGGTCGGCGAACACCTGCAGCGCCACCGTCTCGCCCTCGTCGCGCAGGGCCGGATAGGCCGGCACGCCGGCCTCGCCGGGCACCTCGCGCGGGATCGGCTGCGCGGGGAACTCGCGCAGGCCGCTGGCCGCCATCTCGCGACCGGCGCGCGCCGCGAACGCCTGCCCCGCCTTCGCGCCGAAGCGCGCACGCAGTGCTTCGAGATCGCGCGACTCGGCCAGCACGCGACCTTCGCCACCGCGCGGATCCTCGCGCAGCCTCAGGTTCATGCGCAGGTGCGGCTCCAGCGCCGCGTCGTCGAAGTCGAGCGCGCTGACCGCTACGCCGGTCGCGCGCGAGAGGAACCGCGCCAGTTCGCCGCGGATATCGTCGGCGGTAGGCTTGGCAAACGCTTCGAAGAATGCGCGGGCGAAGTCCGGCGCCGGCACGTAGTTGCGCCGCATCGCCTTGGGCAGGCTGCGGATCAGCCCGGCCGCCTTGTCGGCGACGAAGCCCGGTGCCAGCCACGACAGCCGCGTGGGATCGAGCGCGTTGAGCAGGTGCAGCGGCACCTCCAGCGTCACGCCGTCGTCGACCGCGCCCGGTTCGAACCGGTAATGCAGCGGCAGCCGCGCGTCGCCCAGCGCGAAGTACTTCGGATAGCGGTCTTCCTCGCTGCCTTCTCCCGGCAACAGATCGACCAGCGACCAGTGCAGCGCGCGGCGCTTGTCGGGCGGCAGCGCCTTCCACCACGCGTCCAGGCCGGCGGCGGAATGGATCTCGGACGGAATGCGGTCCAGGTACCAGCGCGCCTGCCAGTCCTCGTCGGCGACCAGGCCGGCGCGGCGCAGCTTGGCTTCTTCTTCGCGCGCCTGCTCCAGCGTCTTCAGGTTGTCGGCGACGAAGGACGCACGCGTGGTGATCTCGCCGGTCACCAGGCCCTGGCGCACGAACAGGTCGTGCGCTTCCGCCGGGGCGATTCGGCCGTAGTGCACCGGCTTCTTCGGCGCCAGCACCAGGCCAAACAGGCTGATCTGCTCCGACGCCAGCACCTGGCCCTGCGCGCGCGACCAGTGCGGATCGAAATGCTTGCGCAGCAGCAGGTGCGGCAGTTCGGCGATCACCCAGTCGGGTTCGATCGATGCCAGGGTCATGCCCCACACCTTCTGCGTGTCCAGCAGGTTGGCCGCCAGCAGCCACGGCGGCGGCCGCTTGGACAGCGGCGAGCCCGGGAACGGCAGGAAACGGCGCTGGCGCGGCGCCTGGTAGTCGCCCTTGTCGGTGCGATGGCCGATCTGCGTGGGCAGGCCGGCCACCAGCGCGCGATGCAGCGTCTGGTAGGCGCTGGCGCGCACGCGCTCGCTGAAGCCGCCACCGGCCGGCGCCTGGTCCTGTTGTGCGCGCACCGCCACCGGTGCGGGCGCGGGCTCGGCCTTGGCCTCGCGCGCCAGGCGTGCGGCGCGATGCAACTGGCCACGCGTGGCCTTCACCGCCGCGGCGCTGTCGTCGCGCGCGGCGGGCGGCGCGCTGCTGCCGGCGAGCAGCGGCGCCAGCGACGCCTCGGTGTCTTCTTCCTTCCAGCCCAGTTCCTCGCACAGCAGGCGCAGCTGGCGATGCAGCTCGCGCCATTCGCGCATGCGCAGGAAGCCGAGGAAATGGCGGCCGCACCAGTCGCGCAGCTTCGACTGGGTCAGGTCCTCGTGCGCCTGGCGGTAGGCATCCCACAGCCGCAGCACGCCGACGAACTCGGAGCGGCCGTCGGCGAACTGCGCATGCGCGGTGTCCGCCGCGCCGCGCGCGTCGGCCGGGCGTTCGCGCGGATCCTGGATGCCGAGGAACGAGGCGATCACCAGCATCGGCCGCAGGCAGCCCGCGGCCTGCGCCGCCACCAGCATGCGCGCCAGCTTCACGTCCACCGGCAGGCGTGCCATCTGCCGGCCGATCGCGGTCATGCGGCGCTCGCCGTCGATCGCGCCAAGTTCGGTCAGCTGCTGCCATCCGTCGGCGACGGCACGCTCCTCCGGCGCTTCCAGGAACGGGAAGTCCTCGATCCGGCCCAGGCCCAGCTGCAGCATGCGCAGGATCACGCCGGCCAGGCTGGAACGGCGGATCTCGGGATCGGTGAATTCCGCACGTGCCTGGAAATCCGCTTCCGAGTACAGCCGGTAGCAGATGCCCTCGGCGATGCGCCCGCAGCGGCCCTTGCGCTGGTTGGCGCTGGCCTGCGACACCGGTTCGATATGCAGGCGGTCGAGCTTGCTGCGCGGGCTGTAGCGCTTGACGCGCGCGAACCCGGGATCGACCACGTAGCGGATGCGCGGCACCGTCAGCGAGGTCTCGGCCACGTTGGTGGCCAGCACGATGCGCCGGTTCGGGCCGGGGTTGAACACCCGGTCCTGGTCCTGGTTGGACAGCCGCGCATACAGCGGCAACACCTCGGTGTTGCGGTACTTGCGGCGCTCCAGCGACTGGTGCGCGTCGCGGATCTCGCGCTCGCCGGGCAGGAAGACCAGCACGTCGCCGCGCGCGTCCAGCCGGGTGATCTCGTCCACCGCCGCCACGATGGCATCGTTGACGGTGCGGTCGCCTTCCTGCTCGCCCTCGCCGTCTCTCTCGCTTTCGGGCGCGCGGTAGCGCACCTCGACCGGATAGGTGCGGCCTTCCACGCTGATCACCGGCGCGTCGTCGAAGTGTTTGGCGAAGCGCGCGGTGTCGATGGTGGCCGAGGTGACGATGACCTTCAGGTCGCGGCGCTTGCGCAGCAGCTGCTTCAGGTAGCCGAGCAGGAAGTCGATGTTGAGGCTGCGTTCGTGCGCCTCGTCGACGATGATGGTGTCGTAGGCCGACAGCCAGCGGTCGCTGGCGATCTCCGCCAGCAGGATGCCGTCGGTCATGAACTTGATGTGGGTGTCTTCGCCGACCTGGTCGTTGAAGCGCACCTGGAAGCCGACGCCGCGGCCGAGTTCGGTCTTCAGTTCGTCGGCCACGCGGCGCGCGACGGCGCGCGCGGCGATGCGCCGCGGCTGCGTGCAGCCGATCATGCCGGCCACGCCGCGGCCGGCGGCCAGGCACAGCTTGGGCAGCTGGGTGGTCTTGCCGGAGCCGGTCTCGCCGGCGATGACGACCACCTGGTGGTTCCGGATCAGCTCGACGATGCGCTCGCCCTCGCGGGCGATCGGCAGCGCGTCGTCCAGCGTCACCGCGGGCACGGTCGCCAGGCGCCGTTCGCGGGTGGCGATCGACGCGGTCACGGCCTGTTCGAAGGCCTGGCGCGCACCGGCATCGGCCGGCTTGCCCTGCCAGCGCGACCACAGCCCGTGCAAGCGGCCGCGGTCGCGGCTCAGCGCACGGTCGAGCGACTGCCGGCCCTGGTCGAGGGCGGCGCGGTCGGGACGGGAGGGGGACGGGTTGCGGGGAGTACTCATCTTCAGCACGTGCTTGAAACTTTTTGCTCACGCCACATGTTCTAGTCTGTCCATTGTGCCGCCTCAACCCACCTACAGGAGCATCCGCATGGCCAAGCCGAAGACCAAGCCCGCCAAGACCAAGGCCCCCTCCGTGGCCGCGCCGCTCGCGGCGGCCCCGTCGGCACCCAACATCGATATCGGGATCAGCGGCGGCGAACGCAAGAAGATCGCCGATGGCCTGTCGCGCTTCCTGGCCGACAGCTACACGCTCTATCTGAAGACCCACAACTTCCATTGGAACATCACCGGCGCGATGTTCAATTCGCTGCACACGATGTTCGAGACGCAGTACACGGAGCAGTGGACGGCGCTGGACGAGATCGCCGAGCGCATCCGCGCGCTGGGCTTCAATGCGCCGGGTTCGTACCGGGAGTTCGTCAGCCTGACCTCGATCCCGGAGGAGCCGGGCCTGAGCGACAGTGCTGACTGGCGGGAGATGGTGCGCCAGTTGGTGATCGGCAACGAGGCGGTCTGCCGGACGGCGCGCAAGGTGCTGGACATCGCGGACGATGCGGACGATGCGCCGACGGAGGATCTGCTGACGCAGCGTCTGCAGACGCACGAGAAGTACGCGTGGATGCTGCGCTCGCTGTTGCAGTAATCGCGGCGATTGCGGTTACTTCGAAACGCCCGGCTGGTCCGGGCGTTTTCGTTTTTGGACGTGCGGATGGATCGCCTGCATGGAGGCATGGTGCCGCTCACCGCGGCACCCTACTTTTCTTTGCTTGTGCAGAAAGAGTGGGCGTTCTTCTTTGCAAAAGTGTGGATGGATCGCATGTACGCAGGCATGGTGCCGCTCGCCGCGGGGGCCTTACTTTCTTTGCTTGCGCAAAGAAAGTAAGCAAAGAAACACACCCCAGGCGGCACGCCCTGCGCTGCGCGCAGGGTCCGCGAGCGTTCCGGGAATTTCCGTAAGGCACATCCATGTGCCATACGGAAACGCCGTTATCCATGACGGCGCCCTTCGGGTTGTACCCGGCCCACTCGCCGTGCCTCATGGGGACCCGAAGCGCGAGCAACAGCAAAAGCTGCGGAGATCTGGCAGATGCCGCTCCCGGGGCCCCTGAGGTCCGGCAGTCACGGCGGGTAAAACCCGCAGGGCGGCGCACAGGACGTGCGCCGTTTTCGGCCAGGGCAGGATGCCCTGTCCGAAAATTCCCGCCGGGACTGCGCACCCGCCGCGCAGCGGCGGGCGGACCGCCGGGGTGTGTTTCTTTTGCCTACTTTTCTTTGCACGAGCAAAGAAAAGTAGGGCCCCCGCGGCCAGCGGCGCCATGCACGACAACCGCGCAAACCCACCGCCAGCCCACGAACCCGTATCACCAACGCCCCCAACCCAACCTCCCGCGCAAAATCGCGATCCCCCGCCCCCTCATCGCGACGCACGACGCAACCACCGTCACTCACCGGGCTCCCCACCGCACCTGCCGCATACAACACCCGGCGAGCCGCCCAACAAACCCCGCCCTCCACGTTCCCGACCCCGCACGCCAGGTAACCACACCCCGCGTCCCGCGTTCCGGACCCTGCCTTCCGCGTCCAGAACGCGGCACACCGGGCGTTCTGCCCCGCGCACCGAGCACAACACGCCGCGCACCGCGTTCCCCCACCCCGTCGACCGCGCACCAGACCCGGACCTCCGCGTCCCGAGCCCCGCGCACCGCGCGAACAACCCCGCGTTCCGCGTTCTGAACCCCGCACGCCGAGTTCCGAACCCGGTACACCGCGTACAGAACCCGGACCGTGGCCCGGCGGACCCGCACTGACGACCACGCTGTCCAGCCACTACCACGTGCGTCTGACCCTCCGGACCCCATGATCGACACACCCGACCCGCCGGCCGTCCCGCGCGGGCGCGGTATCCTGTGCGCATGTCGTCCCCCGCACTTGAAACACTGCAGCGCGTCTTCGGTTACAGCGCTTTCCGTGGCCACCAGCAGGCCATCGTCGAACACCTCGCCGCCGGCCACGATGCCCTGGTCCTCATGCCGACCGGCGCCGGCAAGTCCCTCTGCTACCAGGTGCCCGCCCTGCTCCGCGACGGCACCGGCATCGTCGTCTCCCCGCTGATCGCGCTGATGCAGGACCAGGTGGACGCCCTGCGCCAGCTCGGCGTGCGCGCCGCCTTCCTGAATTCCTCGCTGGCCGCCGACGAGGCCCAGCAGGTCGAACAGGCCCTGCTGCGCGGCGAGCTCGACCTGCTGTACGTCGCGCCGGAGCGGCTGCTGACCGGGCGCTTCCTGTCGCTGCTGGACCGCAGCCGCATCGCCCTGTTCGCCATCGACGAAGCGCACTGCGTGTCGGCGTGGGGCCACGACTTCCGCCGCGAATACCTGGAACTGACCCTGCTGCACGAGCGCTGGCCCGACGTGCCGCGCATCGCGCTGACCGCCACTGCCGACCCGCCGACCCAGCGCGAGATCGCCGAGCGGCTGAACCTGGTCGAAGCCGAGAAGTTCGTCAGTTCGTTCGACCGCCCCAACATCCGCTACACCGTGGTGCAGAAGGACAACGCGCGCCACCAGCTGCGCGACATGCTGCACAAGCACCAGGGCGAGGCCGGCATCGTCTACTGCCTGTCGCGCAAGCGGGTGGAACAGTTCGCCGACTACCTCGCCGAGCAGGGCTTCAACGCCCTGCCCTACCACGCCGGTCTCGACGCCAGCGTGCGCGCGCACAACCAGCGCCGCTTCCTGCGCGAGGACGGCATCGTCATGGTGGCGACCATCGCGTTCGGCATGGGCATCGACAAGCCCGATGTGCGCTTCGTGGCGCACGTGGACCTGCCCAAGTCGATGGAAGGCTATTACCAGGAGACCGGCCGCGCCGGCCGCGACGGCGAGGCCGCCGAGGCCTGGCTGTGCTACGGCCTGGGCGACGTGGTGCTGCTGAAGCAGATGATCGAACAGGGCGAGGCCGGCGAAGAGCGCAAGCGCCTTGAGCGCCGCAAGCTGGACCAGCTGCTCGGCTACTGCGAATCCACCCAGTGCCGGCGGCAGGTGCTGCTGGCCGGCTTCGGCGAGACCTACCCGCACGAGTGCGGCAACTGCGACAACTGCCTGAGCCCGGCCGCGACCTGGGATGCGACGGAGGCCGCGCAGAAGGCCTTGAGCTGCGTGTACCGCAGCGGCCAGCGCTTCGGCGTGAACCACGTGATCGACGTGCTGCGCGGCAGCGAGAGCGAACGCATCCGCCAGTGCGGCCACGACCACCTGACCACTTACGGCATCGGCAAGGACCTGGACGCCACCGCGTGGCGCAGCGTGTTCCGCCAGCTGGTCGCCTGCGGGCTGCTGGAAGTGGAGGCCGAGTTCGGCAGCCTGCGCCTGACCGAGGGCAGCCGCACGGTGCTGCGCGGCGAGCGCCGCCTGCAGCTGCGCAAGGAACAGCGCGAGAAGCGCGAACGCGACCGTGGCGCGCGCAGCGGGGTGCCGGTGCAGGCGGCCGATCTGCCGCGCTTCCAGGTGCTGCGCGACCTGCGCGCACAACTGGCGCGCGAACAGAACGTGCCCGCCTACGTCATCTTCCACGACAGCACGCTGCGCAACATCGCCGAGCAGCAGCCCGCCACGCTGGCCGAACTGGCGCGGGTCGGCGGCATCGGCGGCGCCAAGCTGGAGCGCTACGGCCAGCGGGTGCTCGACGTACTGGGCGCGGCGGGATGAGTTCCCCATCGCGGGCGCCGATCTCAGCCGACGTTCAATCCGGGACTGTTAGGTTGCCTTGCAGGCCCCTCACTCGAGGGGCCGCCGTTCCGGGATTCCCCATGAAGACCCTGCCTGTCGCCTTGCTGGCCCTGATGACCGCCGTGCCCGCGTTTGCGCAGTCGACCGCGGAATCGCTGGACCTCAGCCTGCCGCAGTCCGCGGCCTACGCCAAGGATCCGCCCGGTACCTGGTACGGCGACACGCAGCCGGCGCGCCCGAAGAAGAGCGCCGCGCCCGCGGCCCCGGTCGATCCCTGCGTCTACTACGGCGACGACGACGGCGATGGCGTGTCGGGCAGCGTCACCACCGGCATCGGCTACAGCAAGGGCCATGGCCGCAGCACCTACAACGCGGCCAACCTCAACCTCTGCAAGACCACGTACGACGACGAAGGCAAGCCGCGTACGTTCAACCTCAACATCAACGTCGACCGCTACGACGGCCCCGGCGGCTATTACGGCGGCCCGTACGGCGGCTACCCTGGCGGCCCGATGATGCGTGGCGCACCGCGCCCGTAAGTAGCTCAGTCGCGCGTGGCGACGCGCGCGACCGACGCCACCGCGACCAGCAGCACGACCAGCAGGCCCAGCGCCGCCGCCAGCGAGGTGAGCTTGGCGATGAAGCCCAATGCGGCCGGGCCCAGCAGCACGCCCGCATAGCCCATCGTGGTGACCGCGGCCACCGCCAGGTGCGTGGGCATGCTGCGCTGGCGTCCGGCGGCGGAGAACATCACCGGCACCACGTTCGCCGCACCCGCACCGACCAGCGCGAAGCCCGCCAGCCCGGCCAGCGGCGATGGCACCAGGATCGCCAGCGTGAAGCCCGCCGCCGCGACCAGCGCACCGCACAGCACCACACGGAACGCGCCCAGCGCCTGCACGATGCGATCGCCGGTCAGGCGACCGATCGTCATCATCACCGCGAAGGCAACGTAGCCGAAGCCGGCGGTCGCCGGATCGGCGTTGCGAACGGAGGTGAGGAAGACCGCGCTCCAGTCCAGCACCGCGCCTTCGGACAGGAACATCGCGAAGCACACCGCGCCAACCAGCAGCACGCGCCCGCGCGGCAGCACGAACGCGGGATGGTCGCCGTCGCCACCGTCGACGAGCAGGCCACGCCGCGCACCGGCCAGCAACACCGCGGCGATCACCGCCATGCCGCCGATCGCCATCAGCGGCGACGCGCCCAGTGCCAGCGCACCGGCCACGCCACCCGCGCCGGCGATGCCGCCGACGCTGTACATGCCATGGAAGCCAGACATCATCGCGCGCCCGCTGGCGCGTTCGACGATCACCGCCTGCACGTTCATCACCACGTCGAGCACGCCCATGCTGGCGCCGAACACGGCCAGCACCAGCGCGAGCACGGGAATGCTGGGCGCCAGCATCAGCGCCGGCATGCACAGGCAGATCATCGCGCCCGCGGCGAGGATCGAGCGGCGGCAGCCGAAGCGCGCGGCCAGCCCCCCGGCCAGCGGCATCATCAGCACCGAGCCCACGCCCAGGCACAGCAGCATCAGGCCGAGCTGGCCGTCGTCCAGCGCGAGCTTGTGCTTGGCGAACGGGATCAGCGGCGCCCACGCCGAGATGGCGAAGCCGCCGATGAAGAAGGCGATGCGGGTGGCGATGCGTTCGCGCGCACCGGGAATGGCGTCGTCGTTCACGGCACCGGCGGACGGTGCGGTGTCGTCATGCGCCGACATCGGCACTCAGGGCGCGAGCAGTTCGAACGGCACGGCGTCGCCGACCGCACTGGACGGCGACACCCACAGGTCGAACAGGCCCGGTTCGGCGACCGGTCGGTTGTCGACGCCGTGAAATTCGACGTCGGCGCGCGTGAGCGTGAACTCGACCTCCTGCGATTCGCCCGCGGCCAGCGCGATCTTGCGGAAGCGCTTCAGCTCGCGCACCGGGCGCACGCGGCTGGCGGTGCGGTCGCGCAGGTACAGCTGCACCACTTCTTCGCCATCGCGGTCGCCGCGATTGGTGATGCGCGTGCGGATGGTCAGCGTGTCGTCCCAGCCCAGCGTCTGCGTGTCGAGCTGCGGCACGCCGTACTCGAAACGGGTGTACGACAGGCCGTGGCCGAACGGATACAGCGCCGCGTGCGACACCTCGCGCCAGCGCGTCTGGAAGAAACGCGGCGTGCCCGGCACGTTGGGCCGGCCGGTGGCGGGATGGTTGTAGAAGTACGGCTGCTGGCCGGCGTCCTGCGGAAAGCTCACCGGCAGGCGCGCGGACGGGTTGTAGTCGCCGAACACCACGTCGGCGATGGCCGGACCGGTCTGCGTGCCGAGGAACCAGCCGACCAGGATCGCCTGCGCATCGCGCACCGCGCCGTCCAGCGCCAGTGCGCGGCCGTTGCGCAGCAGCACGACGACCGGCGTGCCGGTGGCGGCGACCGCCTCGGCCAGCGCCTGCTGTGCGGCGGGCAGCACGATCTGCGTGCGCGACTGCGCTTCGCCAGAGAACTCGTGCGGCTCGCCCACGGCCAGCAGCACGACGTCGGCATCGCGCGCGGCGGCGACCGCGGCGTCGATGCCACCGTCGAGCGCCTCTTCGATGCCGCTGCCCGGCACCACGACCAGCGCGGACGGATCGTCCAGCGCGGCGCGCAGGCCGGTTTCCACGTCCACCATGCGCGAGGCGTCGCCGAAGATGTTCCAGCAGCCGCCGAGGTTGGCGGTGTCCTGCGCGAACGGCCCGATCAGCGCGATGCGCTGGCCGGCCTTCTTCAGCGGCAGCAGGTCGCCGTCGTTCTTCAGCAGCACGATGGAGCGGCGCGCGCAGTCGCGCGCCAGCGCATCGTGTGCCGGGATATGCGACTGGTCGGCTTCGCGTTCGACGTCGAGGCAGCGGTAGGGATCGTCGAACAGGCCGATGGCGGCCTTCACGTGCAGCACGCGGCGCACGGCCTCGTCGACCTCGTCCATGCCCAGCCGGCCTTCGGCGACCAGGGTGGCGACGTGGCCGGCGTAGATGCCGCTCTGCAGGCTCATGTCCAGGCCGGCCGACAGCGCCTTCTGCGCCGCGTCGGCTTCATCGCTGGCGTAGCCGTGCGCGATCAGTTCCAGGTCGGAGGTGTAGTCGGAGACGACGAAGCCTTCGAACTTCCACTCGCCGCGCAGGATGTCGGTCAGCAGTTCGCGATTGGCCGAGGCCGGCACGCCGTTGATGTCGTTGAACGAACTCATCAGCGTCAGCGCACCGGCGTCGATCGCCGCCTTGAACGGCGGCAGGTGCACGTCGCGCAGCGTCTGCGGCGCCATGTCGACGAAGTTGTAGTCCAGGCCCGCGGAGATCGCGCCATAGGCGGCGAAGTGCTTGGGCGTGGTCAGCAGCGAATCGGCGGCGGTCAGGTCCTTGCCCTGGAAGCCGCGCACGCGGGCGGCGGCGAGTTCGCAGGAGAGGTAGACGTCCTCGCCGGAGGTTTCGGCCACGCGGCCCCAGCGCTGGTCGCGCGCGATGTCGACCATCGGCGCGAACGTCCAGTGGATGCCGGTGGCGGTGGCTTCCTTCGCGGTGGCGCGCGCGGTGCGCTCGGCGAGGTCGGGTTCGAAGCTGGCCGCTTCGCCCAGCGGGATCGGGAACACCGTGCGCATGCCGTGGATGACATCGGCGCCCAGCAGCAGCGGAATGCCGAGACGGCTGTCCTCCACCGCGATGCGCTGCGCCTCGCGGCCTTCCGCCACGCCCACGCCGTTGAACAGCGCACCGACACGCCCGCTGCGGATCTGCTCGCGAACCTGCTCAGCATCGCGCGCGAAGGTCTCCGGATTGAACTCGAAGGCGAACGGACGCAGCGCATCGGCGAAGGCGCCGAGCTGACCGATCTTCTCCTCCAGCGTCATCTCGGCGATCAGGCCTTCGATCCTTCGCTGATGCGGCATGTAAGCGGTCCTCCCGGGAACGCCGGTGTAACGGGGGAGCCATTATGAAAACGTTTACAAGCGGGGTCAAACCCGCTGGAAACGGGTTCCGCCCAGCCCTCCGGGATCCGCCGCGACGCTCAGCCGGCCATGCCGGAATGCCGCAGCAGCGCGTCGATCCTGGGCGCCCGGCCACGGAAGGCGCGGAAATTTTCGGCGGCGGACCGGCTGCCGCCACGCGCCAGCACCTCGCGGCGGAAGCGCGTGCCGGTGTCGGCGACCTGCGCGGGCGCTTCCTCGAAGGCGGCGTAGGCATCGGCGCTGAGCACTTCGGCCCACTTGTAGCTGTAGTACCCCGCCCCGTAGCCACCGGCGAAGATGTGGCTGAACTGGTGCGGGAAGCGGTTGAACGCAGGCGGCAGGTTCACCGCCACCTCGTCGCGCACCCGGTCCAGCAGCGCCAGCACGCTGTCTTCGGCCGCATCGAAACCGCTGTGCAGCTGCATGTCGAACAGGCCGAACTCGAGCTGGCGCACGGTGGCCATGCCGCTCTGGTAGTTCTTGGCCGCGACCATCTTGTCGAACAGCGCGCGCGGCAGCGGTTCGCCGGTGTCCACGTGCGCCGTCATCGCCTGCACGCGTTCCCATTCCCAGCAGAAGTTCTCCATGAACTGGCTGGGCAGCTCCACCGCGTCCCACTCGACGCCATTGATGCCGGCCACGCCGAGTTCGCCGACCTGGGTCAGCAGCTGGTGCAGGCCGTGGCCCATCTCATGGAACAGCGTGGTCACGTCGTTGTGGCTGAAGGTGGCCGGCGTGCCGTCCATGCCCTTGCCGAAGTTGCACACCAGATACACCAGGGGCGTCTGCGCGCCGCGCGCGGTGTCGCGGCGGTTGCGGCATTCGTCCATCCAGGCGCCGCCACGCTTGCCCTCGCGTGCATACAGGTCGAGGTAGAACTGGCCCACCAGTGCACCGTCGCCATCCACCAGGCGGTAGAAGCGCACATCGGGATGCCAGGTCGGCGCGGTGTCCTGCTCCACGCGCAGGCCGTAGAGATCGCCGATCACGCCGAACAGGCCAGCCAGCACCGCCGGCTCGGTGAAGTACTGCTTCACTTCCTGCGCGGAAAAGCTGTAGCGCGCCTGCTTGAGCTTCTCGCTGGCATAGGCCAGGTCCCAGGCTTCGAGCGTCTCCAGGCCGAGCTGCTCGCGGGCGAAGGTTTCCAGTTCCTCGCGGTCGCGCTGCGCATGCGGCCTGGCGCGCGCGGCGAGATCGCGCAGGAACGCCAGCACGTCGTCCGGCGTGTCGGCCATCTTGGTCGCCAGCGAATACTCGGCGTAGCTGGCGAAGCCGAGCAGCGCGGCGAGTTCGGTCCGCAGCGCGAGGATGCGGTCGATCAGCGCGGAGTTGTCCAGCGCCTCGTTGTCGGCGAGTTCGGACGCGCGCACCGCATTCGCGTGGTACAGCGTCTCGCGCAGCGCGCGATCGTCCGCATACGTCTGCACCGGCAGGTAGCACGGCATCTGCAGGGTGAATTTCCAGCCCGGCTCGTCGTCGGCCTTGGCCGCGGCGCGCGCCGCCGACACCACGTCGGCCGGCAGGCCACCGAGGTGCTGCTTGTCCTTGATCCAGAACTCGTACTCGTCGGTCGCATCGAGCACGTTCTGCGAGAACTTCGCCGAGAGCCCGGCAAGCTCCTCCTTCACCGCGGCGAAGCGCGCCTTCTGTTCGTCCGGCAATTCGGCACCGCCGAGGCGGAAATCGCGCAGCGCATTGTCCAGCACCTTGCGGCGCGCGTCGTCGTACTGCGCCGCGTCGGGCGCATCGGCCAGCGCGCGGTACTGGCGATACAACGCGAGGTTCTGCCCCAGCGCGCTCCAGAAGCGCGTCACCTTCGGCAGCTGCGCGTTATAGGCGGCGCGCAGCGCCGGCGTGTTCACCACGGCTTCCAAGTGGGTGACCTGGTTCCAGCCGCGCGCCAGGCGCTCCGTAGCGTCGTCCAGCGGTACGACGAACGCGTCCCAGGTCACCGGGGCGACGGCTTCCGCCGCTTTCACCGCCGCCTCGGCCTCGGCCAGCAACCGGTCGATGGCCGGTGCGATGTGCTCGGGACGGATCGCGTCGAAATGCGGCAGGCCGGAGAAATCGAGCAGCGGATTGGTCATGGGGATGCCTCGTTCAACAAAGGGGGGTCAGTCCGGCCAGTCGGCCTGCGCAAGCACAGGCAGCCCGCGTCCGGCCACGGCGGCGGCGATCGCGTCGTCGCTGTCCACGATGGGGATGCCGCGCTCGAGATACCAGTCCCGGTTGTAGTAGCTATGCGCGTAGCGCTCGCCGCTATCACACAGGATGCTGACGATGGCGCCCGCTTCGCCCGCCTCCCGCATGCGCGCCGCGGCCACCAGGATGCCGACGAAATTGGTGCCGGTCGACCCGCCGACACGCCGCCCCAGTACCGCGCTGACGTGACGCATGGCCGCCAGGCTGAAGGCATCCGGTACCTTCACCATGGCGTCGATGCAGGCCGGGATGAAACTGGGCTCGCAGTGCGGGCGTCCGATGCCTTCGATGCCGGAGCCGCGTGCGCAGGTCAGCGACGTATCCTCATGGCCGTCGCACGCACTCCGGTACTGGTCGAAGAACACCGAATGCTCCGGGTCCGCGCACAGTACGCGCGTCGGATGCCGCCGATAGCGCACGTAGCGCCCCAGCGTAGCGCTGGTGCCGCCGGTTCCCGGACTGCAGACGATCCACGCCGGTACCGGATGCGGCTCGGCCTCCATCTGCTTGAAGATGGACTCGGCGATGTTGTTGTTCGCCCGCCAGTCGGTAGCGCGCTCGGCGTAAGTGAACTGGTCCATGAAATGGCCCCCGCTCTCCTGCGCCAGTCGCCGGGAAACTTCGTTGATCTCCGCCGCCTGCTCGACCAAGTGGCAGCGCCCACCCTGGAACTGGATGGCCGCGATCTTGTCGGGCGAGGTGGACGACGGCATCACGGCGATGAAGGGCAGACCGAGCAGGCGCGCGAAGTACGCCTCGGACACCGCCGTCGAACCGCTGGACGCCTCGATGACCGGCGCGCCCTCGCGCAGCCAGCCGTTCGCCAGCGCATACAGGAAGAGCGAGCGCGCGAGCCGGTGCTTCAGGCTGCCGGTCGGGTGGCTGGATTCGTCCTTGAGATAGACGTCTATGCCGGGAAAGCCGGGCAGCGGCAGCGGGATCAGGTGGGTATCGGCTGACCGATTGTAGTCCGCTTCGATGCGCTGGATCGCCTGCGCCGTCCAGTCACGCGCTGCCGTGGTCACGGGGATTCCTGCCGGGCGCCGACGCGAACGCGGCGCAGTGATGGCGCGTTGGCGGGATGTGCGTGGTGGGCCGTGAAGGATTCGAACCTTCGACCAAAAGATTAAAAGTCTTCTGCTCTACCGACTGAGCTAACGGCCCGGAAACGCATCCCGGCCTTGCACCGGGACGCGCATTCTACCCCAAGGTCCACGATGGGGCGAAACCCGCGCGATCAGACGTAATGCGTCGGGTCCGCCACGCCGGCGTCGGCGAAGCCGGCGGCGCGCAGGCGGCAGGCATCGCAGTGCCCGCAGGCGCGGCCCTGCGCGTCGGCCTGGTAGCAGGACACGGTCTGCGCGAAATCGACGCCGAGCCGCACGCCTTCGCGCACGATGTCGGCCTTGCTCATGCGCAGCAGCGGCGCCTGGATGCGCAGGCCCGCGCCTTCCACGCCTGCCTTGGTCGCCACGTTGGCCAGCGTCTCGAACGCCTCGATGAATTCGGGCCGGCAATCCGGATAACCCGAATAGTCCACTGCGTTGACGCCGCAGAAGATGTCGTTGGCGCCCAGCACCTCGGCCCAACCCAGCGCCACCGACAGCATGATGGTGTTGCGCGCCGGCACGTAGGTCACCGGGATGCCCGGCCCGCCGGCTTCCGGCACGTCGATGTCGTCGGTCAGCGCGGAGCCGCCGATGCTGCGCAGGTCCACGTGCACGGTCTTGTGCGCGGCGGCACCCAGCGTGGCGGCGACGCGCGCGGCGGCATCGAGCTCGGAGGTGTGCCGCTGGCCGTAGCGCACGCTGAGCGCGTGCACCGCGAAGCCTTGCTCGCGGGCGATGGCGACGACGACGGCGGAGTCCATGCCTCCGGACAGGAGGACGACGGCATTTTTCATGGGATTCGTGATTCGTGATGAGTGGTAAGGCGTGGGGACGTCAGGCCCGTCATCCCAGCGCATGCTGGGATCCATGGTGCCGTTGCGTCTGATTTTTGTCCAAGCGGAAGGCAAGTGGATCCCAGCGTGCGCTGGGATGACGGCAACAACCGCCCCACTCAGTGCCGTCCGCTCACCTGCCCGGCTCGTCGTTCCACAACAGCTTGTGCAGCTGCATCTGGAAGCGCACCGGCAGGCGATCCTCGACGATCCAGTCCGCCAGGTCGCGCGGCGACAGCTCGGACTTACTGGGCGAGAACAGCACGTCGCAGCGCTCGGCCAGGCGGTGTTCGGCGAGCATGTCGCGGGCCCATTCGTAGTCGGCGCGACCGCACAGCACGAACTTCACCTGGTCGCGCGCGGTGAGCAGCGGCAGGTTCTGCAGCCGGTTACGCGCCATCTCGTGGGAGCCGGGCGTCTTCAGGTCGACCACGCGCGACACGCGCGGATCGACGTCGGCGATGTCGAGCGCGCCCGAGGTTTCCAGCGACACATCGAAACCGGCGTCGCAGAGCTTCCGCAGCAGCAGCAGGCAGCGCTTCTGCGACAGCGGCTCGCCGCCGGTCACGCAGACGTGGCGGACGCCATGGCCGGCGACCTCGGCGACGATGTCGTCGATCTCGCGCCACTCGCCGCCGTGGAAGGCGTAAGCGGTGTCGCAGTACTGGCAGCGCAGCGGGCAGCCGGTCAGGCGGACGAAGACCGTGGGCCAGCCGACCGCGTTCGCCTCGCCCTGCAGGGACAGGAAGATCTCGGTGATCTTGAGGCGTTCCAGCGGGGACTGGACGATCTCGCTGGGGCGGGCGGCATCATTCATGGGGTGCGCATGATACGCCCTGCGGCCCTTCATCCGGCCTGGCAGGCCGGACGCGGCAACTCAGCGCAGGCGGCCGAGCTGGATGGCGCGAAGGCGGTCGTCGGCGGTGCGGGCGACGTCGGTGCCGGGGTACTTGGCGATGACCTCGCCCAGGGTGCGTTCGGCTTCGGGCAGCTTGCCCAGCCCGTAATCGCACAGGCCGATCTTCAACAGGGCGCCAGGCGCCTTGTCGTGGGTCGGGTACTGCGCCAGCAGTGCGCGGAACTGCTCCGCGGCCAGCGCGTAATTCTGGGTGACGTAGTAACTCTCGCCCAGCCAGTACAGCGCGTTCGGCGCGTACACGCCGCCCGGGTAGAGCTGCAGGAAGCTGGTGAACAGCTGCGCCGCATCGGCGTAATCGCCAGCCTTGAGTTTGTCGAAGGCGACGTTGTAGGCGGTGCGCTCGTCGCCGGCGGCGGACAGGGCGCCCATGTCGCCATGGACGGCAGGCGGACGTTCTTCCGCTGCGGCCGCCACGACGGGCGCCGGCACGGTGGCCGGCGCGGCGACGGGGGCATTGCCCAGCGGCGGTGCAGCGGCCGGAGCCGGGGCCGTGCCGCCTTCCAGACGGTTGAGGCGACCATCCAGGTCGAGGTACTGGTCGCGGGCGCGCTGCTTGAGCTGCTCGTTCTCGTTCTGCAGCTGCTCCAGCTGGGCACGCAGCTCACGCAGTTCCGCTTCCTGCTGGGTGACCTTGTTGAGCAGGTCCAGGTTCTGCTGCGGATTGTTGGCCTTCGCCTCCAGCGCGGCCACGCGATCGGCCAGGCTGACGCGTTGCGCGTGCGCGGGAGCGGCGGCCACGAGGGCCGCCGCCATGACCAGCAGGTAGATCTTCTTTGCGATCATCGTGACGATGACGGCTTACTTCGCCGTGTAGACGATCTCGACGCGACGGTTCTGCGACCAGCAGGACTCGCTGGAATCGGTGCAGACCGGGCGCTCTTCGCCGTAGCTGACCACGGTCAGCTGGCTGGCCGAACCGCCGTTCGCCTGCAGGGCCGAATTCACGGCATTGCCGCGGCGCTCGCCCAGGCCCAGGTTGTACTCGCGGCTGCCGCGCTCGTCGGCGTGGCCTTCCAGCGAGATGCGCGAGGACGGACGGTCACGCAGGTACTTGGCGTGGCAACCCATGATGGCCTGGAACTCCGGCTTCAGGGCGTCCTGGTCCAGGTCGAAGTACACCACGCGCTGGCGCAGGCAGCTGTCGCGGTCCAGATCGTCCGGTCCGAACGCACCCGAGGTGGTCGGGGTCGTCGGCGTGGTGGGGGTGGTCGTGGTGGTGTCGGTCGGGGCTTCCGGCTTGACGGCCTTCTTGCAGCCGGCCAGCACGGCGACAGACATCATGGAGAGCAGCAGCACACGGGTGGTGGTGTTCATGGACATTCCTTGCGTCGTTGGAACGGGGGGTCAGGGATTCAATATTGTAGACAAAAATTTAACGGGCGGTCCGATAGGGCGACCAGGCAGGTTCGCGCACATCGGCGTTCGCCACGACCAGACGCTGGCGTACGCGCGCATCGGCCGAGACCGCGTAGAGCACGCCCCGCCCGCCTTCGCGCGCAGCGTAGAGCACCATGCTGGCGTTGGGCGCGAAGCTGGGGGATTCGTCCAGCGAGCCCGGCGACAGCGACGTCCAGCGGGCGCCGCCCAGACTGCTGTCCATCAGCGCGATGCGGTAGTTGTTGCCGCTGCCCTGCACCACCGCGATTTTCTTGCCGTCGAAGGCGATGCTGGCGGTGGCGTTGTAGTTGCCTTCGAACGTCACCCGGCTGGCGCTGCCGCCGCTGGCCGGCACGCGGTAGATCTGCGGGCGACCGCCGCGGTCGGACGTGAAGTAGAGGCTGCTGCCATCCGGGCTCCACACCGGCTCGGTGTCGATCGCCGAGGTGGTGGTGATCTGGCGCAGCGAGCGGCTGCCCAGGTCCATCACGTAGATCTCGGGATTGCCGCTGCGCGACAGCGTCAGCGCCAGCTGGCGGCCGTCCGGCGAGAACGAGGGCGCACCGTTGATGCCGCGGAAGCTGGCGACCTTCTCGCGCGCACCGGTGGAGATGTCCTGGATGTAGATCGCCGAGTTGCCGCTCTCGAAGCTGACGTAGGCCAGCTTGCGGCCATCCGGGCTCCACGACGGCGACAGCAGCGGCTCGGCCGAGCGCACCACGGTCTGCGGATTGAAGCCATCCGAGTCAGCCACCATCAGCGCGTAGCGCGTCGCCTTGCCGGTGCCGGCGGCGGTGATGTACGCGATGCGGGTCCAGAAGGCGCCACGCACGCCGAGGATCTTTTCGTAGATCGCGTCGGCCATCTGGTGGGCGACGTCGCGAAGGGCATTGGCGCGCGCGGTCTTGACCTCACCCAGCAGGCGCTCCTGCTTGGCGACGTCGAACAGTTCGTACTCGACGCGGTAGCTGCCGTCGCCGGCATCGGCGACGCGGCCGACCACGATGTAGTCCTGCCGCAGCGTGCGCCAGGTCGGGTACAGGATCTCGCTGCCGCGCGTCGGGCGCTCGGTGATGCGGGCTTCGGGGAGGGTACGGAAGGCACCCGAGCGCTCCAGATCGGCGCGCACCACGGCCGACACGTCGGTCGGCGGGGCGCCCGCGCTGCCCTGGTAGGGCATCGGCACCACCGTGATGGGCAGGGCCGACGCGTTGCCGCCGATGATGTCGATCTCCAGCCCTTGCTGCTGGGCGGAGGCCAGCGCCGGGACGAGAGAGAGCAGGAACAGGGCAAACCAGCGCAGCGGTTTCTTCATGGGCAACGGCTCTGGGGTTGAACGGGGGCGGCAAAGGGATACCAGCCCGCGCGTGAACGTTTTAACAATTGTGAACGGAGGGCAGCGAAACGCGGCGTGAAGTCAGCGGTCCCGGGCTTCGAAATTCAGGGTCAGGGTCCTGGCGAACACCGATTCGTAGCCCCGGTACGGCAGTGGCTGGGCCTTCAAGACGGCGCGCTCGACCGAATCCTGGCCGGCCGCGTCCATCGCGCAGCCCGGCTGGACTTCCGCGCTGACCACCTCGCCGCCCGGCAACTGCCGGATCACGACCTTGCAGCGCGTCCCCACGGGAATGGATTCGGGGCGGGTCCACTGTCGCAGGACCGCCTCCTGGATGGCGGCGGCGTAGCGCCCGCGCAGATCCTCGTCGGTACCGCCATTGCCGACCGGCCCGGCGGTCGGTGCCGCCGAGGACGCTGCGGCGCTGGCGGCCTGCCGTGCACGTGCATCGGCCATCTGCCGCAGCTTCTGCTCGGCCAGCTGCGCCTCGCGCGCCGCCTGGGCGCGCTGGCGGCGGATTTCCTCCAACCGCTTCTTGTCAGCCTCGGCCTTCTGCGCTGCCTCGGTGGCGACCCGTTTCTGCCGGTCCTCTTCCTGCTGGGCGGCCAACCGGCGTTGCTGCTCGGCCTGCTCCTGGCGCTTGCGCTCGGTCAGGTCGATCTGTTCCTGGCGGCGCTTGGCCTCCTGCTCCTGGCGTGCGGTCTCCTGCGAGATCGCATCGCGGCGCGCTTCATCCTGGTCCACGTCGTCGGGCACCGGGATGCGCTCCTGCGCATTGGCCTGGCGCTCGACCGGCGCGTCCTGCGGCGCCGGCTCGGGGATCGGCTGCGGCGGCGGGATGGTGTCTTCGGGAGCCGGCTCCTGCACGGGCTCGGGCATCGGCGCCGGCTGGAAGTCGAGCGCGCGCGCGACTGCCTGCTGGTCGGCGGCCGAGACATCGAGCGTGGCTTCCATCGACTGCGAGCCCGCCGCATTCAGGCGGTCGCGATCCCACTGGAAGTACGGCGACAGCAGCAACACGGCGAGCAGCAGCAGGTGCAGGCCGATGGCCCACGCCACCGCCCGACCCAGCCCCTCGTCCTCCGGGGGGCGCTGGCGCTGGATCACCTCAGCGTGCATTGCCACCCGCGTTGGTCATCAGGCTGACGTTGCCGACCTTCGCCCGCCGCAGCACGTCCATCGCGTCCAGCACCTTCTGGTACGGCGCCGATCCCTCGGCGGCCACCATGATGCGCAGCTCGTCGCCCTGCTCGGCGCGAATCGCCGCGACCCGAGACTCCAGCGTCGCCGCGTCCAGCACCTCGGGCTGCTTGGCCTCCGGCAGCTTCAGGCCGAAGCGGCCGTCCGGATACGCGACCACGATGACCGGTTCGTTGCGCGTCTCCACCGCTTTGGCGTTGGACGACGGCAGCTTCACGTCCACGCTCAGCGTGAGCAGCGGCGCGGTCACCATGAAGATGATCAGCAGCACCAGCATCACGTCGATGTAGGGCACGACGTTGATCTCGGATTTCAGCTTGCGCCGCTTGCGATGGAAGATGCTTCCGGCCATGGCGTGCCCCGCTTACTCGCCCGAACTCTGGCGCTGGAGGATCGAGCTGAATTCCTCGGCGAAGCTCTCGTAGCGCACGGCCAGCCGCTCCACGCGGGTGGTGAAGCGGTTGTAGGCCCACACAGCCGGGATCGCCACGAACAGGCCGATGGCGGTGGCGAACAGGGCTTCCGAAATCCCCGGCGCGACGGCGGCGATACCCGCCTGCTCACCGCTGTTGAGCATGTCGTGCATGGTCACCATGATGCCGAACACGGTACCGACCAAGCCCACATAAGGCGCAGTGGAGCCGATGTTGGCCAGCAGCTCCAGGTTGCGCTCCAGCTGGTCGACTTCGCGCGTATAGGTCACGCGCATGGCGCGCTGCGCGCCTTCGAGCTGGGCGCGACCGTCGAGGCCGCGCTTGTCGCGCAGGCGGGTGAATTCGCGGAAGCCTGCTTCGAAGATCGCCTCCAGACCGGTGACCACGCGGTTGCGGTCGGCGGCGCCGGCATACAGTTTGTGCAGTTCGGCGCCGGACCAGAAGCGGCCCTCGAACTCGTCGGCGTCGCGGTTCGCGGTCTTGAACACGCGTCCCTTGCGGAAAATGATCACCCAGCTGATCACCGACCCGACCAGCAGCAACAGCACGATCAGCTGCACCGGCAGGCTCGCCTTGAGCATCAGGTCGATGTAGTTGATCCCGCTGTGCGTGGTGGCAGCGGCGGCTTCGGCCGCGGCGGTCGTCGCCTCGGGCGGCAGCGCCTCCGTCACGACTTCCTGGAAGGCCAGCAGCGTTGCGATCATCCGTCGTTCCTCGTATATCGGTTCGTGGTGCGTATCGGGTTACAGCGGCTGGCCCGGGATCTCGAGCCGGCGGAATTCGTCATACAACGCCTCGGGCAGGGCAACGGGTCTGAAACCCGACGCACTCAGCGCGGCCACTTTCACCTCGGCGGTCAGCAGAACCTCGCCGTCCCGTTCGATGGACTGGGCGAAGACCACGCTGGCCCGCCTGCACTGGTGGATGCGCGCACTGACCTGAAGCAGATCGTCCAACCGGGCGGGGCGCAGGAAATCCAGACGCATCGCACGGACGGCGAACACCAGGCCGTGGGTCTGGCGCAGTCGTTCCTGAGCGTAGCCACGGGCCCGCAACCATTCGGTACGGGTCCGCTCCAGGAAAGCGACGTATTGCGCGTGGTACACCACGCCACCGGCGTCGGTATCTTCCCAATAGACGCGTGTCGGAAAGATGAACGGAGCCGTATCCACGGCGATCCTCGTCGAATCAGTCGTCAAAGCATGTGCTCCCGCACGGCGTGGTGCATACCAACCTGAAGCCAGTGGGGCTCAGAACAACTCGCCCGACACGTCGCCGGATTCCGGCACCCTGCCCTTCGGCGTCAGCCCCAGGTGGAGGTACGCCTTGCGGGTCGCCATGCGGCCGCGCGCGGTGCGTATCAGGAAGCCCTGCTGGATGAGGTAGGGCTCGATCACGTCCTCCAGCGTGCCGCGCTCTTCGCTGAGCGCTGCGGCCAGCGACTCCACGCCGACTGGGCCACCGTCGAAGCTGTCGATGATGGTGCGCAGCATGCGGCGGTCCAGTTCGTCGAAACCCTCCGGGTCCACCTTGAGCATCTGCATGGCAGCGCGCGCCACGTCGACGTCGATGTGGCCATTCGCCTTGACCTGGGCGTAGTCGCGCACGCGCCGCAGCAGGCGGTTGGCGATGCGCGGCGTGCCGCGCGCGCGGCGCGCGACCTCGGCGGCGCCTTCCGGCACGCAGTCCATGCCCAGGATGCGGGCCGAGCGCTGCACGATGCGGGTCAGTTCCTCCGGCGAGTAGAACTCCAGCCGCTGCACGATGCCGAAGCGGTCGCGCAGCGGCGCGGTCAGCAGGCCGGCGCGCGTGGTGGCGCCGATCAGGGTGAACGGCGGCAGGTCGAGCTTGATCGAGCGCGCGGCCGGGCCTTCGCCGATCATGATGTCGATCTGGAAATCTTCCATCGCCGGATACAGCACTTCCTCGACGACCGGCGACAGGCGATGGATCTCGTCGACGAACAGCACGTCGTGGGGCTGCAGGTTGGTCAGCAGCGCGGCGAGATCGCCGGCCTTCTCGATCACCGGGCCGGAGGTCACCCGCAGGTTCACGCCCAGCTCGTTGGCGATCACGTGGCTCAGCGTGGTCTTGCCGAGACCGGGCGGTCCGAAGATCAGCACATGGTCGAGCGCCTCGCCGCGCCCCTTCGCCGCCTGAATGTAGATGTCCAGTTGCTCGCGGACCGGCTTCTGGCCAAGGTATTCGTCCAGCCGCTTGGGACGGATGCTGGCCTCGATGGCGTCGTCTTCGCGGGTGGCGGAGGAGTCGATGATGCGGTCGGCGGTCATGACGGGATTATGGCCGAAATGCCGGCCCGTTCCCCGTCAGATCTCGACCTGCGCACCCAGTTCGACCAGCCGGTTGCCGGGAATGCGGAAGAAGCCGGTCGCCGGCGCGGCATTACGGTGCATCGCCGCGAACAGCTTGTCGCGCCAGATCGGCATGCCGCCATGGCGTGCGGCCACGATGGTTTCGCGGCTCGCGAAGTACGTGGTCTCCATCGGATCGAAGTACACGCCGCCCTGGTCGCACGAGCTCATCAGCGCCTGCGGCACGTCCGGCGTTTCGGCGAAGCCGTAGCTGATCACCACCCGGTAGAAATCATCGCCGATGGGTTCGATCTTTAGCCGCTTCTTCTTCGGCGCGTACGGCACCGTCAGGGTCTCGACGGTGAGGAACACGTTGCGCTCGTGCAGCACCTTGTTGTGCTTGAGGTTGTGCAGCATCGCGTGCGGCACCACACCCTTGTCGGCGGTCAGGAAGATCGCCGTGCCCGGCACGCGCACCGGCGGCGCCAGCATCAGCCCGGGCAGGAACGTATCCAGGCGGATGCCTTCCTTCTGCACTTCGCCATGCAGCAGTTCGCGGCCACGGCGCCAGGTGCGCATCATGGTGAAGGCGGAGATGCCGATGAACAGCGGCACCCAGGCGCCGATGCCGGTGACCAGCTTGGCGCCGTTGGCGAACAGGAAGGCCAGGTCGATGACCAGGAAGATGCCGCACAGCGGCAGCACCCACTTGCGCGAATCCGGCCAGCGCGTGTACGCGACGATCGCCAGCAGCAGCGTGTCGATCAGCATCGTGCCGGTCACCGACAGGCCGTATGCGGTGGCCAGTGCGCCGGAACTCTGGAAGCTCAGCACCAGCACGATCACTGCGAGGTACAGCATCCAGTTGATCGACGGCACATAGATCTGGCCGATGGTGTCCTTGGAGGTGTACTTGATGTGCAGGCGCGGCAGATAACCCAGCTGTATGGCCTGGCGCGTCACCGAGAACGCGCCGGTGATGACGGCCTGCGAGGCGACCGCGGCCGCGGTCGTCGCCAGCACCAGCATCGGGATCTGCGCCCAGCCCGGAATCGACATGTAGAACGGATTCGCTACCGCCTCGGGATGGCGCAGCAGCACGGCGCCCTGTCCGTAGTAGTTCAGCACCAGCGCCGGCAGCACGAAGCCGAACCAGCCCCAGCGGATCGGCCGCTTGCCGAAGTGGCCCATGTCGGCATACAGCGCCTCGCCACCGGTCACCGTCAGCACCACCGCGCCGAGGATCAGCACCGCATGCCAGTCGTGGGTCGTGAAGAAATGCCAGGCCCAGTACGGATTCAGCGCCGCCAGCACCGACGGGTTATGCGCGATGTTGTAGATGCCGAAGCCGGCCAGCACGATGAACCAGGTGATCATCACCGGACCGAACGCCTTGCCGACCTTCGCCGTGCCGAAGCGCTGCGCCGCGAACAGGCCGGTCAGGATGACCAGGCTGATCGGCACCACCCATTGCTTGAACACCGGCGAGACCACTTCCAGGCCTTCCACCGCGCCCAGCACCGTGATCGGCGGCGTGATCATGCCGTCGCCGAAGAACAGCGCTGCACCGAAGATGCCGAGGATGCCGACCGTGTAGCTCATCCGCGAGCCCTTGGCCAGGCTGCGTTGCGCCAGGGCGGTCAGCGCCATGATGCCGCCCTCGCCGTCGTTGTCGGCGCGCATGATGACGATCACGTACTTCAGCGTCACCACCAGCAGCAGCGACCAGAAGCCGAGAGAGAGCAGTCCGCGCACGGTGTTCGGGTCCGGGGTCAGCCCGAAGTGCGGGTGGAACATCTCCTTGATCGTGTACAGCGGGCTGGTGCCGATGTCGCCGAACAC
The DNA here is from genome assembly GCF_056175725.1 of Pseudoxanthomonas sp. LjRoot206. NCBI lineage: Bacteria > Pseudomonadati > Pseudomonadota > Gammaproteobacteria > Lysobacterales > Lysobacteraceae > Pseudoxanthomonas > Pseudoxanthomonas sp. LjRoot206. Next base: position 788,831 of record NZ_JBGFFI010000002.1, on the reverse strand, counting down.
CACACCGACCGCGCCGGCGACCAGGGCGACCATGCCCGCCTGCGAATGACCGTGCGGCCCGCTGTTGCCGGCATCGGCGTGGGAAGAAGATGGGGAGGACATGGCGGCCGGAAGGGTAGCGCTGTGGAAGTGAAGGTGTGCTCTAGGACGGCGGTCAGCGCAGCGCGGCCTGCAGGGCCTTGCGAATGATCGTCGCGGCATCGTCGCCGGGCGCGGTGGCGTCGCGCGCCATCCGCGTGGCCTCGGCCGGCTTGTAGCCCAGCTGCTGCAGGGCGATGGTGGCCTCGGACTGCGGATCGGCCGGCAGCGCGGTGATGCCGCCCACGCCCGTCCCCATCAGGTCCGCGGCGCGGTCGCGCAGTTCTACCACCATGCGCTCTGCCGTCTTCTTGCCGATGCCGGGGATACGCGTCAGCGCGGTGATGTCGCCGGCCTGCACCATGCGCGCGAACTCGTCCACGCTGGCGCCGGACAGCACCGCCAGCGCGATCTTTGCGCCGATGCCCGTGACTTTCTGCACGTCGCGGAACAACCGGCGCTCGCCTTCGCGCAGGAAACCGTACAGCGACACGCTGTCTTCCTTCTGCGCGTAGTGGGTGAACAGCAGCACCTCGCGCCCCACGTCAGGCAGGTCGTAGAAGGTGCTCATTGGCGCTTCCAGCTCGTAGCCCACGCCACCGACGTCGATCACCAGCCAGGGCGGCGACTTGTACGCCAGGATGCCGCGAAGACGTCCGATCATGGAAAAGCTCCTGCATTTCCCTTCTCCCACCGGGAGAAGGTGGCGCAACGCGCCGGATGAGGGCCGAACCGAGTTCGCAGCGGCGAACCGCGGAATGCGGCCAACGACACGGATCGGGTGCCATCCAGACTCCGGCTGCCCTCTCCCCAACCCCTCTCCCGCCGGGAGAGGGGCTCGCTCAGCGGCCGCCGCCCTATCATTTCCTGCTCCAGGCCAGTTGCGACCCCACACCCAGTCGTTTGGCGGTGGCGCGTACATGCGCGTGGGTGATGGCCACGGCCAATGCGTCGGCGGCATCGGCCTGCAGTTTGCCCTGCAGGCTGAGCAGCAGGCCGACCATGTGCTGGATCTGCGACTTCTCGGCGCTGCCGCGGCCGACCACGGCCAACTTGACCTGGGTGGCCGCGTATTCGTGCACCGGCAGGTCGCGCAGCACCACCGCGCTGATGGCGGCGCCCCGCGCCTGCCCCAGCTTCAGTGCCGAATCCGGATTGCGGGCCATGAACACTTTCTCGATCGCCACTTCGTCCGGTGCCCACGTGGCGATGATCTCACCCAGCCCGTCCAGCAAACGACGCAACCGCAACGGAAAGTCGCCCTCGCCCAGCAGCACCAGCGGTGCGTGGTAGACATGCGTGGTCTTGCCCGCCGCATCGACATCGATGATGCCGATGCCGGTGCGCTGCGAACCGGGGTCGATGCCGAGGATGCGGGTCATGGGAGCCGGGATTGGGGATTCGAGATTCGGGATTCGAAACCGGCGGACGCAGGACTCGACACCAGGGCCAGGGGAGAACGCTGTTGCGAATCTCCAATCCCGAGTCCCCAATCCCATCCGTCAGGCATACGCATCCGCGCCCAGCTCGGCGTTGGAATAGACGTCCTGCACGTCGTCCAGGTCTTCCAGCATGTCGAGCAGCTTCTTCACCTGCACCGCCGTCTCGCCTTCCACGCGGATGTCGTTGTCGGCGCGGTAGGTGATCTCGGCATGGTCCGGCACCAGGCCGGCGGCGGTCATCGCGTCCTTCACCGCCTGGAAGGCGTCGGGCGCGGTGACCACGTCGATGGAGCCGTCGTCCGGGTAGACCACGATGTCGTCGGCACCGGCGTCGATGGCGGCTTCGGTGATGTTCTCTTCATCCGCGCCGGGCGCGTAGCTCAGCACGCCGAGGCGCTTGAACATGAAGGCCACCGAGCCTTCGGTGCCCATGTTGCCGCCGTGCTTGCCGAAGGCGTGGCGCACTTCGGCCACGGTGCGGACGCGGTTGTCGGTCAGGCAGTCGACGATCACCGCGACGCCGCCGGGCGCATAGCCTTCGTAGCGGATCTCTTCGAAGACCACGCCTTCCAACTCACCGGTCGCCTTCTTGATGGCGCGCTCGATGACGTCCTTGGACATGTTGGCCGACAGGCCCTTGTCCACCGCCGCGCGCAGGCGCGGGTTGTTGGCGGGATCGCCGCCGCCGGCGCGGGCCGCCACGCCGATCTCGCGGATGATCTTGGTGAAGATCTTGCCCCGCTTGGCATCGGTGGCATTCTTGCGGGCTTCGATCGACGGGCCTCTGCCCATGGGAACTTCCGGAGTGCACTGACAAGGGCGCGGATTATACGCGCCCCCGTGCAGCCGTCAGTCCTGGCCGTCGAACCGCCCTTCGCGCAGGAAACGGGCGGCCTGGCGCGCGGCAGCGGCGGAAAACACCAGCCCGGTGTGGCTGGCCGGCACGATGCAGTGCGCGGCCAATCCCGGCAGACGGGTTTCGGCCAGTCCCACGGTGCCGTCGGATTCGCCATCGAAGCGCGCAAACAGCCGGCCCAGCCCGCGCGCCACGTTGCCGGCCACCATGCCCACCGGCACCGCGCCCGTCCACGGCGGACAGCCCGCCTGCAGCAGCGCGCCGCTGCGGCCCAGCACCGGCGCCGTCCACCGTCGACCGCCCAGGCTGCGGGCGGCATGGCTGCCGCACAGCGGCGAGCCCAGGCAAACCATGCGCTGCACGGGCAGGCCGGGCGCGCGACGCAGCGCTTCGATGCCGATCAGTCCGCCCAGGCTGTGTCCGACCAGGTGGACTGGCGGGCCGTCCTTGAGCTTTTCGATGAGTGCGGCGATGGCCGGCTCCGGGCCGCCCAGGATGCTGGGGTAGCCGAACACGTCCACCTCGAATCCTTCCGCGCGCAACCGGCGTGCGAGCGGCGCGAGCCAGGATTTCGCGTTCCAAATGCCATGTACCAGCACGACACGCGTCGTGGACGCCGAAGAGTCTTCCATGCCGCCAGTGTCGGCCAAGTCGTACGGACTTGACCAGCGACCTCCCCGGAACGGAAACGGCGCCGGGTTTCCCCGGCGCCGCATGGGTGCGTCCCCCGTGCGCCGGGATCAGCGGAACGTGTACTCGAACTGCACCGCGACTTCACGCCCGATCGGATTGTAGACGTCGTAGAAGTACGGGAAGCTGCTGTTGGTCTCGTCCTGCGGGTGCAGGTTGTTGAACACGTTGTTGACGTAGAACTTCACCTGCGCCTTGTCGGTGATCCGCTTGCCGACGTTCGCGTTCCACAGGTAGTGAACGCCGGTACGCCCTTCGCCGCCGAACTTCGGCAACGTGCCATAGCGCGTGGTGAACAGGCTGGCCGTCCAGTCGCCGCCCTTCCAGTCCACGCCGGCGGTGGCGCGGCTGCGGAAGTCGAGGTTCTCCGCGTCGTCGCGCCAGTCGCTGTCGACCGGGTCGGTGGCGGTGATCTGCCGCTCGGACCTCAGCGTATGCGACCAGTTGAGGCGGACGTTGTAGCGGCCGAAGCGCTCGGTATTCCAGCGCCAGGTGAGCCCGGCATCGATGCCGGCCACGCGGCGGAACGCCTGGTTGATGGGCAGCGAACGCACCTCGGCCACCCGTCCGATGGTCTGCCCGTCCTCCGGGCGCCGCGTCACCAGGCCGGTCACCAGGCCGCAGTACGCCGAATCGGCCGCGAACCCGAACGGCTGGCCGTTGAGGCTGCGGCCGGTGCGGCAGCCCGCTTCGTCGGCCAGGATGTCGGCGGTCGCCAGGCGCTCCAGCGCGCCGTTCAACTCGATGTCCCAGTAGTCGGCATTGATCGACAGGCCATCGACGATGTCCCACACGACGCCCGCACTCCACGATTTGCCGGTTTCCTCTTCCAGATTCGGATCGCCGCGGGTGACCGAGAACATCGAATAGCTGTAGCCCGAGCAGCCCGGATTGGCGCCGGCGGCGATGCAGCGCCACGTATCGGTGACGGTGCCGAAGCTGCCGCTGCCCTCGCTGAATACCCAGTGCAGGTCGGGCGCCTTGAAACTGGTCGCATAACTGCCGCGGACCAGCAGCGACTCCAGCGGCCGCCACTCCAGACCGGCATTCCAGGTCTTGGCATCGTCGACGGCAGTGATGTCGTCGTACTTGTCGAAGCGGCCGGCCAGGCTGGCCTTCAGCGTGTCGGTGATCGGAACGCTGAACTCGATGCCTGCCGCGTAGCGATCGCGCTCGCCGCCGCCATTCGTGCCGGTGAGGTTGTACAGCTGCACCACGCCGGGCTGCACGCGCGGATCGCTGTCCAGCTGGTAGCCCTGCTGGCTGGCCTCCAGCACCACCGCCATGCCCACCGGACCGGCGGGCAGATCGAACAGGTCGCCGGTCACCACGAAGCTGCCCGTCGTCACCCACGACTCCGCCTCATAGCGGGCGACGGTCGAAATGGACGCGTACTCCGCCGGCGTCAGCGGGCGCAGCCAGCGATCCAGGTTCATGCGGTAGATCGGCACCCCATTGGGACGCGTGCCCTGCTGCGGACCGAAGAAGAACTCGTTGACCAGGTTGCCCACCATGCGGCGGCGCGTGCGCTGGAAGTCGTACTCCGCGCGGCTCAGTGTGGCGTCCCAGTCGAAGCGGTCGCCGAGTCTTCCGCGCAGGCCCACGGCGAGGTCGAACGAGCGCTCTTCGTAGTACTGGTTCATGTTCTCCACGCCGCCGAGATCCACCGGCGTGAGCAGCCGCGTCGGACCGATGACGGCGCCGAACTGCGGATCGTAGAAGTCGCCGCGACGACCCACGCCATCGGTGTGGGGACCGGTGATGCTTTCGAAGCCGCCCAGCGACTCGGCCTTGGAATCCCAGATCTGCGCGGAGGCCCAGCCTTCCAGCGTGTCGCTGAAGTTGTAGGTGCCGAAGAGGTAGGCCGCGGCTTCGTTCTTGCCCTTGCTCAAGTGTACGTAGCGCTCGTCGTTCCAGCTGCCGCACGCATTGCCCAGCGTCTGCACATTGCCGCCGCTGATGCGGCGGTAGGTCCAGTCGACCAGTTCGTCGCCCCAGCGCTGGCAGGTGCCGGCCGGCAACGCGATCAGCGGATTGCTGCTGCTGGTGCCGCCACGACGGATGCGTAGGGCCGCCGTCGGATCGATGCCGAGACGCGGATCGGCCGCCGGGTTCTGCCGCAGGTCCCAGTCGTCGCGCTGGAAGCCGTACAGCATCTCCTGGTAGTAGTACTGGAACGCGTAGGTGACGCTCCAGTCCTCACCCGCCCTGCCGCCCGTCCATTGCGCGTCGATGCGGTCTCGCCCACCCATCGTGCTGGTGCCGCCGCGCAACTTGAAGACGTCGCCCTCGTAACCGCGCTTCATCACCACGTTGACCACGCCGGACACGGCATCGGCGCCATAGATCGCCGACGCGCCACCGGCCAGAATCTCGATCCGTTCGACGGCGCCGGACGGAATGTTGCCGAAGTTCTGGAAATTGCTGCGCCCCTCGTAGGGGAACGGATAGTCCGCCGCGCGACGACCATCGATCAGCAGCAGCGAACGGCCGGGGCCCAGGCCACGCAGGTTCAGCGGATGCGCATTGGCCGAAAAACCGCCCGACAATTCGGTTTCCACGGCACCGCCGGCCATCACCAGCGTTTCGAGTGCCTCGAAGACGGTGGCGTGCCCCTCGTTTTCCATCTGCTGCGCGGTGATCACGGTCACCGGCGAGGGGCCTTCGATCTCCGCGCGCTTGATGCGCGAGCCGGTGACCTGCACAGCCGCGAGATCCTGCGTCGCGGACGGATTCTCTGAGGCAGCCGGAGCAGGCCTGGGTGCCGGCGGCGGCGCTTTTGCCGGCGCCTGGGTCTCCTGCGCGCGGGCCACGGTGATCACGCCACCGCGCGTGCTGCGATGGGTCAACCCGCTGCCGTCCAATACCTTGTCGAGCGCCTGGTTGACGGTGTACTGCCCCGTCAGCGTCGGCGCGGTGCGGCCGCGCACCAGGTCCGGCGGCACCATGATCTGCACGCCCGCCGTCTGCGCCACGCGGTTGAGCGCATCGCCAAGCGGCTGGCTGCCGACCGCGAACTGGTGCGTCGACGACGCCTGCGCGGCGGACACCGGCGCCATGGCGATCAGCGATGCGCCGAGGGCAGCGGCGAGCGCAAGTGAGATGACGGTGCGGCGATGCGGCGTGGCGCGGTGCGTGGTGGCTTTCATCAAGGCGTCCCCCTAGGACGTGCTGGGAAATGTGAGATATCGGATGGCGATCCCCTTCAAGGCAGACGCACCGCATCGGCGATCCCTCAGCGTGTTGTGAACGGTTGCGTCGGACGATGCCTCCGCTTAATTTCTCCGGGCACAGCTGCCTCCGGACACTCGCCGCGTGAACCCCATTCCAGAACGCCACGCCGGTGACGACGAGCCTGCGGAAACCAGCCAGGGCCCTGCAGCGTCCGACGCACAACGCTTCCGTCCGATGCTGCTGCGGTATTTCCGCCGCCACCTGCATCACGAAGCAGATGCCGAAGACCTGGCCCAGGAAGCATTGATGCGCCTGGTGCGTTCACCTACCCGGGTGGAGCACGCCGAGTCCTATGTCCTGCGGATCGCGGCCAACCTGCTGCGCGATCGTTTCCGCCGCGACCGCAGCCACCACGCGGGCCAGCACGGCCCGATCGACGACACGCTGCATGAGCTGCCGAGTGAGGAACCCGGCACGGACGACGTCTACGAAAGCAGGGAGCGGCTGGAACGGCTGCTGTCGGCGCTGGACGAACTGTCGCCGCGCTGCCGGCAGGTGTTCCTGCTGCAACGCTACGAAGGCATGACCTACACCGCGATCGCGCGGCAACTTCAGGTCAGCGTGAGTGCTGTGGAAAAACACATGATGCGCGCCCTGCTCCACCTGCAGACGCGCCTGGCGGAGCCATGAACAGACCGGACCTCACCCTCATCGATGGCGGCGACGGCATCGACCAGCAGGCGACACGCTGGTTCGTGCGACTGCGTGCCGACGATGTCAGCGAAGGCGAGCGCCAGGCGTGGCAGCGGTGGATGCAGGCCAGCCAGGCCCATCGCGACGCCTATGCGCGGATGGAAGTGCTCTGGTCCTCGTTCGGCGATTTCGCGGCATCGCCCGAGATCGGCCAGCGCATCGCCGACGCTGCCCGTCCGGCCACGGCGGCAGCGTCGTCACGCGCAGGCAGGACACGGCGACGCTGGCCCGCCGCGCTGGCCGCCACGGTCGCACTGCTGGCCATCGGCACGTTCACCGCGCTGCACCTGACTGCGCCGACCGAAGCCGCGTACCGGACGGCGGTCGGCGAGCGTCGCTCGGTACAGTTGGAGGATGGCACCCGCGTCGACCTGGACGCAGGCACGCAACTCAGCGTGCGCTACGACCGTGGCAGCCGCCATGTCGTGCTCGGACAGGGACGCGCCTTCTTCCACGTAGCCAAGGACACGGCGCGCCCGTTCGACGTCATGACCGACGCCGGCAGCGTCCGCGCCCTGGGCACGCAATTCGAAGTCTCGCAGGTAGCGGGTGCCGCCGACGTCGCGCTGTACGAAGGCAGCGTGGAACTGCGCGACAGCGCAGGCGCGCAGGCGCCGGCGCGCCGCCTGGGCGTGCTGGTGCCGGGCCAGCAGGCGCGTTTGTCCGCGGGGCGCATGCAGATGCGCGCCACGACGGTCACCGCCGGCACGCAGCCGGCGTGGCTCAGCGGGCGCCTGGTCTTCAGCGACACGCCGCTGGCCGAGGCCGTGGCCGAGTTCAACCGCTACAGCACGAACCGCGTGGAGCTGGCGGATCCGGCGCTGGGTGCGCAGCGCGTCAGCGGCGTGTTCCGCGGCGACGACGTCGACGGCTTCATCGGCGCACTCGGCGAGGTCTACGGCATTCCGGAACACCATACCGCCAACGGCACGCACGTCCTGGGGAAATCGCCTTGATCGGAAAGCACCTCGCGGCGTGGCTGGTCCTTGCCTGCGCATCGCCCGCCGTCGCGCAGGTGCCCGCCGGCACGGCCGCCACCCTCGATGATGGCCCGTATGTCGTCCAGCTCACTCCGCGCCGCTACGAAGCCCTGTGGGTCTGCGATGGCAAGGTCGAACGCGAGGCGCAACGGAAGCGGCGCCGGGACATCACCATCGCGCCGCGTTGCGGGTACGAACGTCCGGCGGTGATCCCCGCGCAGCTGGCCGACGCCGAATCGGTGCCCTACGACGGTGGCCGCATCGTCGCGCTGTCCGATATCCACGGGCAGTACGACTTGATGGTGAGGCTGCTGCGCGCGCACCACGTGGTCGACGGCAACGACGACTGGGCGCTGGGCCGCGACCATCTGGTCATCACCGGCGACGTGTTCGACCGCGGCGACAAGGTCAACGAGGTGTTCTGGCTGCTGTTCCAGTTGCAGCGGCAGGCGCATGCCGCCGGCGGCGCGGTGCACTTCCTGCTCGGCAACCACGAAACCATGGTGCTGTACGACGACCTGCGCTACGTCAATCCGAAGTACGGGGAGGTCGCGCGCCTGCTCGGCCGCCCCTACGCCGCGCTGTACGGCGCCGACACGGTGATCGGCGGCTGGCTGCGCACGCGGCCGGTGATGCTGAAGCTGGGCGACACGCTGTTCCTGCACGGCGGCGTCGCACCGGAGAACCTGGACCTGGTCGCCGGCATCGAGGCCACCAACACCGCGTATCGCGGTTCCTTGGGCATCGCCAAGGACACCGTGAAGGCAGACCCGGCGACGTCGCGTCTCTACGACGGCAAGCGCAGCCCGATCTGGTACCGCGGCTATTTCAATGGCGAGCTGGCGACACCGCAGGTGCAGGCGCTGGTCGACCAGCTGGGCCTGGCGCGCATCGTCGTCGGGCATACGACCATGGACGAAGTGGTGAGCTTCCACGGCGGCCGCGTGATCGCCATCGACAGCGGCATCAAACGCGGCGAATCCGGGCAGCTGCTCTTCATCGAGCACGGCCGGCTGACGCGCGGCCTGCTGGATGGTTCGCGCGAAGCGTTGCCCGAACGCCAGGTGGCGCCGGCCGACAAGGACTGACGGCTACGCGGCCACCTGCTGGCGTTTCCACTCGCGCGGCGACACGCCGCTGTGCGCCTTGAAGGCGCGCGACAACGCCGCCTCGCTGCCGTAGCCGACATCCGACGCCACGACCTTCAGCGGCTTGCCGCGGCGTAGCGCCTGCTGCGCCAGGCCCACGCGCCAGCCCTGCAGGTACTGCCCGGGCGTCAATCCGAGCGCGTCGCGGAAGGTATTGGCGAAGACCGTGCGCGACAGCCCGGCCACGCGCGCCAGGTCCTCCAGCGTCCAGTCCTTCGCCGGTGCTTCGTGCATGGCGACGATCGCGTTGCGCAGGCGCGGGTGCGACAGCCCGGCCAGCATGCCGCCCTTCACCTCGCCGGTCTCCATCAACTGGCGCAGCACCTGGATCATCACCACCTCGAACAGGCGGTTGACCAGCGCGGTGCGCCCGCAACGCTGGGTGAAGGCCTCTTCGAACAGCAGCGCCAGTACGTCCTCCGCACCGTGGAGGCTGGTCAGCGGCACGCAGACCACGTCCGGCAGCGCCGCGCTGATCGGGTTCTGCACACCACCCTCGAAGCGCAGGCTGGCGCAGGCCATGTCGGCCCCCCGTTCCGCATCGCTGACGAAGCGGTGCGTCATCGCACGCGGGTAGAGCAGCAGGCTGGGCGTATCGATGCGCAGCGACGTCGTGCCATGGAACACCTCCAGCGGTCCGCGCTGGATCAGGTGCAGTTGGCCGATGCCGGGCTCGGCCTCCAGCGTGTTGACGCCGCACAGGGCGCCGGCATGGAACACCTCTGCGCTCACGGAGAAGCGCTCCAGCAGGACGGCGAGTCGATCGACCATGACGGAACTCCTGATCAAGTTTTCAGGATTCTATATCACCTAACGTACGTCGTGGCGGCGCACAGTACGCCTCACCGGACGGCCACCCGCCGGACCACCCCGAACCCACCAAGGAAACCGCCATGTCCATCGAAAAGATCCTCTACACCGCCACCGCCACCGCCTCGGGCGGCCGCGAAGGCCAGGCCACCTCGTCCGACGGCGTGCTCGACGTCAAGCTGACCACCCCGCGCGAGCTGGGCGGCGCCGGCGGCGACGGCACCAACCCGGAACAGCTGTTCGCGGCCGGCTACTCGGCCTGCTTCCTGGGCGCGCTGAAGTTCGTCGCCGGCAAGCAGAAGGTCGCCCTGCCCACCTCCACCACCGTCACCGGCAAGGTCGGCATCGGCCAGATCCCCACCGGCTTCGGCATCCAGGCCGAACTGACCATCGCCGCCCCGGGCGTGGACCGCGAGCAGCTGCAGGCCCTCGTCGACGCCGCCCACATCGTCTGCCCGTACTCCAACGCCACGCGCGGCAACATCGACGTGACGCTGGTGCTCGCCGACTGAACTCCTTCCTGACCCACCACCTTTCGCAGGAACCGAACCCATGAACGCTTTCACCCGCACCCTCGCCGCCACGCTGCTGGCCGTCGCCACCCAGGCCAGCTTTGCCGCGCAGCCCACCACCGCACCGGTCGCCGTCGAGCGCAGTGCCAGCACCCTGACCACCGCCGACGGCGTGCAGCTCTATTACAAGGACTGGGGCCCGAAGAACGGCCCGGTCGTGACCTTCAGCCATGGCTGGCCGCTGTCGTCGGACAGCTGGGAATCGCAGATGATCTTCCTGGCTTCCAAGGGCTACCGCGTGGTCGCGCATGACCGCCGTGGCCACGGCCGCTCCAGCCAGCCCTGGGACGGCAACGACATGGACCACTACGCCGACGACCTGGTCACCGTGATCAATACGCTGGACCTGGAGGACGTGACCCTGGTCGGCTTCTCCACCGGCGGCGGCGAAGTGGCGCGATACATCGGCCGCCATGGCACCGGCCGCGTCAAGAAGGCCGTGCTGATCAGCGCCGTGCCGCCGCTGATGCTGAAGACCGCAGACAACCCGGGCGGCCTGCCGATCGACGTCTTCGACGGCCTCCGCAAGGGCTCGCTGGACAACCGCGCGCAGCTCTACAAGGACATCGCCTCGGGTCCGTTCTACGGCTTCAACCGTCCCGGTGCGAAGGTCTCGCAGGGCCTGATCGACAGCTGGTGGGCGCAGGGCATGCAGGCCGGCCACAAGAACACGTACGACTCGATCGCCGCGTTCTCGGCCACCGACTTCCGCGCCGACCTCAAGAAGTTCGACGTGCCCACCCTGGTGATCCATGGCGACGACGACCAGATCGTCCCCATCGACGCCTCCGGCAAGGCCTCCGCCGCACTGATCAAGAACGCCAAGCTGATCGTCTACGCCGGCGCCCCCCACGGCTTGACCGACACGCACAAGGACCGCGTCAACCAGGACCTGCTCGACTTCCTGCAGAAGTAATCGCAACACCGCAAACAGCAACGGCCGCGAACGCGGCCGTTGGCTTTTGATCTTCCCCTTCCCAATGCGCCAGCGAGCACATCAGACCCGGAGGGCGGCGGACAAGGATGTACGCCCTTTTCCGCCTCGCCAGGATGGCGAGTCGGAAAATCCCGGTAGCAACGGACTGATGGGATTGCTTCGTCGGGGAATGGCCTTTCTTTTGGTGACTTTTCTTTGGCCAGTCAAAGAAAAGTTACCCGCTGGCCCGCAGGGCAAGCGGAACGCTCTTATCGGTCAGGCAGCGGCGGAAGCCGCACGCCTCAGGATGAACTCATCATCCAGCGTCTTCCCCACCGCGAACTTGTACCCGCCGACCCGCGAGAACCCCTGCCGCTCGTAGAACCGCTGCGCGCCGAAATTCTCCGACCACACCCCGATCCACACCGTCCGCGGCCCGTCCTTCAACAACCACCGCTCGGCTTCCGCGAACAGCCTCCCGCCCCAGCCTCCGTTCTGGTGCGACGCCAGCACATACAGCCGCTTCAGCTCGCCGTCGCCCTTCGCCACGTCCGCATGCGGCAACCCGCAAGGGCCCGCCGCGGCATGACCGACCGCGACACCCTCGTCTTCCAGCAGCCACACCGCGTAATCCGGGTGGGCCAGGATGACGCGCTGCTTCTCGACCGCATAGGCGTCGGCAAGAAAGGCCGACAGATCCTCGGCCGGATACAGGTGCCCGAAGGTTTCGGTGAAGGTACGCGACGCCAGGTCCGACAGGACCATGGCGTCATCGACGGTGGCGCGACGGATCCGCACGCTTACGCGTCCTCTTCTTCCTCGTCGTCTTCTTCGTCCGCCTCGTCTTCCTCGTCGGCGTCCTCGTCTTCTTCCTCTTCGTACTCTTCTTCGTCTTCTTCGTAATCGTCTTCGCCGAAGTCCTCGCCGTCCCAGCGGCCCTGGCCGTCCGGCACGAAGGTCACCGCCATCGCTGCCGGCGACGTACCCACGCGTACCAGCCAGCCGCCGAACACGCGCGCGCGTTCCGTCACCAGGCCCGCATCGGCGCCTTCATTGCCCAGGCGTTCCCACTCCAGCGAAAAAGCGTATTCCGTCATCGCGTGTTTCTCTCTCAGTCTTTCTTCGGACGAACCTGGATATGCACTTCCGCCAGCTGCTCGTCCGGGATCGGCGACGGCGCGCCGGTCATCAGGCACTGGGCGCTGGTGGTCTTGGGGAACGGGATGACGTCACGGATCGACTCGGTGCCCGCCATCAGCGCGGCGATGCGGTCGATGCCGAACGCGATGCCGCCGTGCGGCGGCGCGCCGAAGCGCAGCGCGTCCAGCAGGAAGCCGAATTTGGCTTCCGCCTCTTCCGCGCCGATGCCGAGCAGCTCGAACACCGCGCTCTGCATGTCAGGGCGGTGGATGCGGATCGAGCCGCCGCCGATCTCGTTGCCGTTCAACACCATGTCGTAGCCGCGCGACACCGCCGTCTTCGCGTTGGCGCGCAGGTCGTCGATGTCGTCGACCGCCGGCGCGGTGAAGGGATGGTGGAGCGCGACGTAGCGCTGCGCTTCGTCGTCATACTCGAACATCGGGAAATCGGTGACCCACAGCGGCGTCCAGCCGTCCTGCACCAGGCCGAAGTCCTTGCCGGCCTTCAGGCGCAGCGCGCCCATGAAGTCGGAGACCTTGTTGTAGCCGCCGGCACCGAAGAACACGATGTCGCCGTTGCCAGCGCCGACGTGCTTCACCAGCGCGGCGAACGCGTCTTCGGCGAAGAACTTCTGGATCGGCGAGCTGATCGCGCCGGCTTCGTCGATCTTGATGTAGGCCAGGCCCTTGGCACCGTACTTCGCGGCGTGCGCGGCGTACTCGTCGATCTGCTTGCGGCTCAGCGACGCACCGCCCGGAATGCGCAGCGCGGCGACGCGGCCGTCCGGATCGTTGGCCGCCCCGGTGAACACGGCGAACTCGCTGGCCTTCACCAGCTCCGCCACGTCGACCAGTTCCAGCGCGATGCGCAGGTCCGGCTTGTCCGAGCCGTAGCGACGCATCGCCTCGGCCCAGGTCATGCGCGGGAACGGGTTGGCCAGCTCGATGTCCATCACGTCCTTGAAGATGTCGCGGATCATGCCTTCGACGGCGTCCTGCACGTCGCGCTCGCGCACGAAGGCGAACTCCATGTCGAGCTGGGTGAACTCCAGCTGGCGGTCGGCGCGCAGCGCTTCGTCGCGGAAGCAGCGCGCGATCTGGTAGTAGCGGTCGAAGCCGGCGACCATCAGGATCTGCTTGAACAGCTGCGGCGACTGCGGCAGCGCGTAGAACTCGCCCGGGTGCATGCGCGCCGGCACCAGGAAGTCGCGCGCGCCTTCCGGCGTGGCCTTGGTCAGGATCGGCGTCTCGATGTCCTGGAAGCCGCGCGCGTCCAGCCAGCGGCGCAGCGCCTGCACCAGCCGGATGCGGGTGCGCTGCTTGCGCTGCATGTCGGCACTGCGCAGGTCGAGGTAGCGGTACTTCAGGCGGATGTCTTCGCCCGGGTTCTCGTGGTGGTGGAACGGCAGCGGCTCGGCCTTGTTGAGCACGGTGATCTTCGTGGCGATCACTTCCACCTGGCCGGTGCGGATCTTGGCGTTGACGGCTTCGCGCGCGCGCACGACACCCTCGACCTGCAGCACGTCCTCGTAGCCCAGCGATGCGGCGACCTGGAACACCTCGGCGCTGGACGGGTCCACCGTCACCTGCACGATGCCCTCGTGGTCGCGCAGGTCGATGAAGCAGACGCCGCCGAGGTTGCGGGCGACGTCGGTCCAGCCGCAGAGGGTCACAGTCTGGCCGATCATGGCCTCGTCGACGAGGCCGCAGAAATGGGTACGCATGGGGAACTCCAGGGGGTCATCCGGCCACGGCCGGAAGGGGTGCGACGGCCGTCGGCCGTCCTAGCCGGCTAGTTTACCCGCTCCCCCGGCCGGCCTCTGCCCCGGATTAACATTCCCGGCGTATGCTGGCGCCTCCCCAGGAGGGTGCCGCCATGAACAAGCCGTTGTTGCAGTCCGTTTTCGTACTGTTGCTGGCCCTGGTGGCCGGCAGCGCCTTCGCCCAGATCGCGCCCAAGGCCTACGCCCCGGAGAATCTGCGCACGCTGTCCGTGCAGGACCAGACCCGGGTGATCAGCCTGGAGTACTCCGAGCAGTCCCGCGGCCGCCGCATCCCGGACGACCAGCTGCGGTTCTACCTGGACCAGGTCAACCGCTCGAACTGGACCTTCAGCCGGATCAAGCAGGACATCGCCCAGTCGCTGGCCGGCAACAACGGTGGCTGGAATCCCAACCCGCCGCCGTCGGGCGGCCAGGTCACCTGCGAGAGCAAGGACAACCGCCGCCGTGAGTGCCAGACCGGCTTCCGCCGCGGCGCCACGCTGGTGCAGAACCTGTCCGGCACGCGCTGCGTCGAGGGCCAGAACTGGGGCAGCGGCAACGGCATGGTCTGGGTGGACCGCGGCTGCCGCGGCCGGTTCGCCGAAGGCACCTCCGGCGGTGGCTGGGGCGGCGGTAGCGTGGTGACCTGCGAGAGCGCGAATGGCGCCTATCGCGAATGCCGCACCAACTTCCGCGGCCGTGCCACCGTGCAGCGCAACCTGTCGTCCACCCGCTGCACCGAGAACCAGAACTGGGGCCAGCGCCAGGGCATGATCTGGGTGCGCAGCGGCTGCCGCGCCGAGTTCCGCGACTCGGGCACCGGCTGGGGCGGCGGCAACAGCGACTACAGCGTCACCTGCAGCAGCGACGACAACCGCCGCAGGACCTGCGCGTACGACGCCCGCCAGGGCCGGCCGATCCTGTTGCAGCAACTGTCCAACACCAGCTGCCGCGAAGGCTACAGCTGGGGCTACGCCGGCAACCAGGTGTGGGTGGACCGCGGCTGCCGCGGTCGCTTCGGACCGCGCTGATCCGGTTACTCCGAGCTGGATTCCGGCCCCAGCCGGTCAGTGCAGGCCGGGATCCAGCGATCTGCCTCGACGGTTCCATGACGGAGCGTCTGCGCATGGCGCACGCTACGCAACTGATACGCGTCATCCCGGCGAAGGCCGGGATCCAGCGCCTTTGCTTCGATGCAATCCCGTGACCCGGCGTCGTGCGCGCGGCGCACGCTACGGCGTGGCGCCCCAGGGCGCCGGCGGCAACGCGACCGGCGCGGTGAGATCGAACTCCACCCGGAACAGCCGCCCGTTCGGCCGGCTCAGTTCGTAGACGAAGGTCTTCGCCGGCACCAGTTCCATCGCCCAGGTGTTGGTGACCGACGCGGCAAGCCCTTCGCGCTCGAACATCGCCACCGATTCCGCATCCACCGGAAACGCCTGGCGCTGCGTCGTGCCACGGTCGGCGGTATCGCCGCCGTACATGGTCACCGGATCGGAACTCCCATCCTCATGGCGATGATCGTGTTTGAGCCGGAGGCCGGTCGCCGTGCGCGTAAGCACCCACGTACGCGAATGGTCATCGCCGACATGGAACGGCACGCGGATCTCCTGCATGGGCGCATCGCATCCCCGCACGTGCATGACCAGGGGCTTGCCTTCGAACGGATCTGGCGTGGTCGACGCGGGCTGGTTGGCGGTGATGCGGCCGGCGTAGGCCTTGCCGCAATGCTGCGCCAACGATGCGAGGAACGTGTCGGCAGGTGCGGAGGACGTCGCGCCGGCGGGCAGCGCAGCGCCACTGGCGACGAACAGCGCAGCGAGCGCGATGAGGCTCTTCTTCATGGCATCCCTTCGTTGCAGGAAGGGATGCACCTTACACGGTCGCGGTCAGGACGAGGACGTCGACGACGGCGCCGCCGGCTTGGATTCGGTCTTAGCGGGCGCGCTGTCGGTCTTGGCCGACGACGATTCCGCCGGCTTGGACTCGCTGGATGGCTTGGCGCCTTCGCCACCGTCGGCGAGGTTGCGCCTCTTGTCGCCGTCCTTCTTGAAGTCGGTCTCGTACCAGCCACTGCCCGCCAGACGGAACGACGGCGCGGTGATCTGCCGCTTCACCGCATGCGCACTGCATGACGGGCAGGTATCGGGGTCCGGATCGGACAGTTTCTGCAGGCGGTCGAAACGGTGACCGCACTGGGTGCATTCGAAGGCGTAGATGGGCATGAGGTGGGGGATGCGGACAGGGACGGAGCGTATTGTGGGGCTGCGGCGCGCAGTTTCAACGTTGGGGTTGTGCGGCGGCAGGGTCTGGGCCAGCGGCGGCGTCGCTCCCGCGATGGGTGGCGCGCTGGCGGCATCCATGAAACGCGGTACGCACGCACCGCCTTTGCACGCCATGTATGCGGGACCGGATGTCAGCCGTTCCAGCGGTCCCGTCGTGGTTGTGGAACCGTCGTAGATGAACGGCGTGAAGTAGGTCTCGCTGATCCCGTAATAGCGCCCCTGAGCCCCCGCTGTCGCCAGGACCGGGCGGAAGTAGTTGAAATGGATCCCACACAATTGCGCGCCAGCCGCCATCGCTTCGGTGCAGCTGCGGAAGTACCGCGTGCTCCGGTCCGGCATGCGTGCGCTCGCCCGCCAGTCGAAGATGGCGTTGCCTGCCACATCCCAGTAGGTCGCACTGCTGTTGATGAGCGTATCGCCCTCCAGCACCTGGCTGAGACTGACGCCATCATCGGTATTCACGGTCTGATAGATCAGGGAGGTTCCCGTGTAGCGGGGCGACCAGTCGCCGGTCCACGGTTCCCATCCCCACGTACCGAGCGCATCGGACGGCGAGAGCGCTTCCACCGTTCTTACCGCCGTCATGTTGATGCCGACGCGCACCTGACCTGTCGTCACACCAGTGAGGCTGCGCGCGATGTAGGCAATGTTGCCAACAGAACGGAATGGTCCTTGCAGGCGCCAGAAATCGGTACTGGTCTGGCCCGAGGTGATGCGCATTACGCCACGGCCATCCAGTTCCCAGGAGAAACTCTGCTGGCCGGCAGAGGGCGCGATCTGGTGGCTGTACGGATCCACATGCCACCCATGATCCAGCGTCCATCCCTGGCCTTGTCCGCCGTAACCAGGATGGTGGAGCACGTACTCGCAGGCCTCCAGCTGCCGGTATGTGGTCTCTCGTCGGCCCTCGCAGAACCAGGGCAGCATGCGTGCCATCGATTGCGCACCGAACCATCCATCCTGGCGCGACCAGGCATCCAGTGAAGCCGCAGCGAATATCTCGTACTCCACGCTGGTCCCGGATACGCCAGGACCCCATTGCTGCCAGCGCTCCTCCCGGACCCACACGTCGACACCATGGCCGGCGGATAGCCTTCGCAATGCATGGACCTCCGCAGCACCATCGACGACGCCGGTCCCGTTGAACCATAACGACCTGCGGATTTCGCTGTTGGGGTACAGCTCGATGTATCCGTGGTCGTAAAGTCTCAGACGGTAGTTGGGTTGCTTGAGCGGATAGTCTTCGTAGAGATCGAAGCTGCCATCGGACTGTCGTGCCAGCAAGGCAACCGCATTGGCTTTCTGTCCGACATGGTTCGGATCGATGGCGGGAGACCCGCCATAGGGCAGTCCCGACACCATCAGCATCCGGTCCGGAAGCTCGCCGAGGCTGGCGACCGGCGCATTGTCCGGCGCCGCCCAGAGCGCACCCT
This sequence comes from Pseudoxanthomonas sp. LjRoot206, assembly GCF_056175725.1. Classification (NCBI taxonomy): domain Bacteria; kingdom Pseudomonadati; phylum Pseudomonadota; class Gammaproteobacteria; order Lysobacterales; family Lysobacteraceae; genus Pseudoxanthomonas; species Pseudoxanthomonas sp. LjRoot206. Next base: position 770,792 of record NZ_JBGFFI010000002.1, on the reverse strand, counting down.
TGGATTGGCTCGTCACCCAGTGCTGCTGTGACAGCTCTGTGTAGGCGGTACGATCCTCGACCAGCGCCAGCCCACTTTCAACGCCGACAGGAAGGATGTCGGGCTCGCGCGCGAATCGCGCGAGCACGTACGTCATCGACTCAAGCTCTGCGGTGACCGCCGCGCGCAAGGCTTCGGTGACTTCGGTATCGTTCGCCGGCAGACGTCCGCCCAGCACGAAACGCGTCCTGACATACAGCGCAGACCGGAAAGGCGACGGCGACAGCGCGGAAACGTCGCGATCGTCGGCGACCGCATCGGTACCGGCGTGTTGCCTGAGATAAGCCACGCTGCCGACCACCGTCTTGAAGTGCGCGGTGCCTGCACGCGCTTCCACCACGACCATCGCAGCGGGATCCGGCACGCCGATGTCGGCCACGTAGGCTTTGTCCTGCACCTGAGCCGTATGCGTGTGCTCACCGACACGCACGGTCACCTGCAACCCTGCCTGCGCATCCGGCAGGCCGAGCACGCGCCCCATGAGGACGAGATTGCGCGCGCGCACCAAGGGTTGGGATCCGTTCTCGAGGATCGAGCCCGGCGGAACCGTCGCCTGTGCTGCGCCCGCAGCGGCGACACTCCCGGATGGCGACGTACCCGACACCGCCCACCAGGTGGATGCAGCCGCGATGAACACCACGAACGCGACGGCCCACGCGGCCATCCCTGCCTGCTTACGCTCCATGTCGCCCCCATCGCACGGGTGTCGCGTGCCCGGCACCCCTGCCGTGCATCGCCCCGTCGTGAGCCTAGCCTAGCCCATTGCGGCGCCTGGCGGCGGCTGGCGAAGGATCAAGCCTCGTCGTACAGCGCCGACCAGGCCTCCTCGGCCTTGGCGAGCTGCTGCTGCAGCGCTTCGCGGTCGCGGCCCAGGCGCGCGGCGAGGTCGGCGTCGGCGTAGCTCTTCGGATCCGCCAGTTGGGCGTCCACGTCGGCCAGCTTGGCCTCGAACTCGGCGACCTTGGCTTCGGCGGCGGCCAGCTTGACCGGATTGACCTTGCGCGCGGGCGCCGGCGCGGTCTTCGGTGCGGGCGCGGGTTCGGCACGCAGCGGCTTGCTGCCCTGCGCGGAGGCGCGCGTGCGCAGCCACGCGGCGTATTCGTCGAGGTCGCCGGCGAACGGTTCGACCACGCCATCGGCGACGCGCCAGAACGTGTCGCAGACCAGGCCGATCAAATGGCGGTCGTGCGACACCATGACGATGGCACCGTCGAAATCGCTGAGCGCTTCGGCCAGCGCTTCGCGCATCTCGAGGTCGAGGTGGTTGGTCGGTTCGTCGAGCAGCAACACGTTCGGCTGCTGCCAGGCGATCAGCGCCAGCGCCAGGCGCGCGCGCTCGCCGCCGGAGAAGCCGTCGACGGGCTCGAACGCGCGGTCGCCCGGGAAGTTCCACTTGCCCAGGAAGTCGCGGAACGACTGGTTGCTGCCATCCGGCGACAGCTCGCGGAAATGGTCCATCGGCGACTGGCCTTCGTGCAGCGATTCCACCGTGTGCTGCGCGAAGTAGCCGATGCGCAGGTCCGGGTGCGCCATGCGATCGCCGGCCATCGGCGGCAGCTCGCCCACCAGGGTCTTCACCAGCGTGGTCTTGCCGGCGCCGTTCGGGCCCAGCAGGCCGATGCGCTGCCCGGCTTCCAGGCCGAAGCCGACGTCGTGCAGGATCACCGCGCCGGGACCGTAGCCGGCTTCGACGTGATTCAGGCGGATCAACGAGAACGGCAGCTTGGCCGGCTCGGCGAACTCGATGCGGAACTCGCGTTCGGCGCGTACCGCCTCGGTGCCGGCGAGCTTGGCCAGGCGCTTCATGCGGCTCTGCGCCTGCGCCGCCTTCGAGGCCTTGGCCTTGAAGCGGTCGATGAAGCTCTGCAGGTGCGCGCGTTCGGCCTGTTCCTTCTCGTGGGCGATCTGCTGCTGGCGCAGCTGTTCGGCGCGCTGGCGCTCGAAGTCGGTGTAGCCGCCGGTGTACAGCTTGGCGCCGCCGCCATGCAGGTGCAGGGTGTGGGTGGCGACGTTGTCGAGGAACTCGCGGTCGTGCGAGATCAGCAGCAGCGTGCCGGGATACTTCAGCAGCCACTGCTCCAGCCAGAGCACCGCGTCCATGTCGAGGTGGTTGGTGGGTTCGTCGAGCAGCAGCAGGTCGCTGGGCATCATCAGCGCGCGCGCCAGGTTCAGGCGCACGCGCCAGCCGCCGGAGAACGACGACACCGCGCGGTGGTGCGTGTCGGCCGGGAAGCCGAGGCCGTGCAGCAGCTTGCCCGCGCGCGCTTCGGCGTCGTAGGCGCCGAGCTCGGCCATCTTCTGGTGCGCATTGGCCACCGCTTCCCAGTCTTCGCGCGCGCTGGCGTCGGCTTCGGCCTGCAGCACCGCGGCGACTTCGGTATCGCCGCCGAGCACGAACATCAGCGCCGGATCGGGCAGCGACGGGGTTTCCTGCGCCACGCTGGCGATGCGCACCTTGCCGGGGAGGTCGAGGTCGCCCTTGTCGGCCTCCAGTTCGCCCTGCACGGCGGCGAACAGGCTGGATTTGCCGGCGCCGTTGCGGCCGACCACGCCCACGCGGTAGCCCGCGTGCAGGGTCAGGTCGACGTTGGACAGCAGCAGGCGCTCACCGCGGCGGAGCGCGAAATTACGAAGGGCGATCAAGAAACAACCTACGGGGATTTGGGGGAAGCGGCCGCGTAGTTTATCGATAGCGCACCCGCCCACACTTGTTAAGAAAGCATTGACACCCTCGCCACACCCCTGTAACCAGACTATGTAACGCCTAAGTCCATGGTTTCAAAGGAAACTTTGCAAGCCCTGATCCACTTGAAGCCGTACTTCGCCGTCTTTCCCGGAGCTCCCCCATGACCCGCACGCTGTCGCCCCTGACCCTCGCCATCAGCCTGGCCCTGGTCGCCCCCGCCGCCTTCGCGCAGGACCCGGCCCCCGCCGACGCCCGCACGCTGGACACCCTGATCGTCACCGGCACCCGCGTGTCCGATCGCACGGTCGCCGAATCGCAGTCCCCGATCGACATCATCACGCCCGAGGCCCTGCAGGCCACCGGCACCACCGAGCTGGCCACCGCGCTCGCGCGCGCCCTGCCCTCGCTGAACTTCCCGCGCCCGGCGGTCACCGACGGCACCAGCGGCGTGCGCCCGGCGCAGCTGCGCGGCCTGTCGCCCGACCAGGTGCTGATCCTCGTCAACGGCAAGCGCCGCCACATCTCGGCGCTGGTCAACGTCAACGGCAGCATCGGCCGGGGCTCGTCGGCGGTGGATCTCAACGCGATCCCGGTATCGGCGATCGAGCGCGTGGAGGTGCTGCGCGACGGCGCCTCCGCGCAATACGGCTCCGACGCCATTGCGGGCGTGGTCAACATCGTGCTGAAGGGCTCGGGCAAGGGCGGCAGCCTGGTCGTCGATGTCGGCGGCTATTCCGCCGGCGACGGCCGCAGTACCCAGCTGTCGGGCGACACCGGCGTGGGTTTCGGCGATGGCCGCGGCTTCGTGCATGTCGGCGGCCAGCTGACCCAGCAGGACGAGACCGACCGCGCCGGGCCGTACCAGGGCACCGCGCCGAACACCGGCAACAACCCGGCCATCGGCAGCGTAGCATTCGTCTACGGCGATCCGAAGGTGGATGCCGGCGCGGTGTCGGCGAATGCCGGCTTCGACTTCAGCGACAACGTCAGCGCCTACGCCACCGCCATCGCCAGCAACCGCGACATCGTGTCGTTCGCCTTCTACCGGTCGCCCAACCACAGCAGTCAGGGCGCGCTGTTGGCCCAGGTCTACCCTGATGGGTACGTGCCGGAGATCAACCAGCTGTCGCAGGACCGCTCGCTGGTCGCGGGCGTGAGGGGCGACACCGAGAGCGGCTGGAAGTGGGACGTCAGCTACAACTACGGTTACAACCACCTGAAGTTCCATACCCAGAACAGCATCAACTACAGCCTGGGCATCACCAGTCCGCGTCGCTTCTACGATGGCGCGCTGGAGTACACCCAGAACGTGCTGAACGCCGACGTCAGCAAGCCGCTGGAGATCGGCCTGGCCTATCCGGCCACGCTGTCGTTCGGCGCGGAATACCGGCGGGAGAAGTGGAACCAGTCGCCGGGCGAACCGAACTCGTACACCGGCAGCGGCGCGCAGGGCTTCGCCGGCTTCACCCCGGCCAACGCCGTGCACTCGGACCGCGACAGCTATGCGGCCTACCTCGGACTCGAAGCCGACGTCACCGAGAAGTTCTCCGCCGGCATCGCCGGCCGCTACGAGGACTATTCCGACTTCGGCAGCGAGGTGTCGGGCAAGCTGTCCGCGCGCTATGCCTTCACCGATGCGGTGGCGCTGCGCGCGACGGTGGCCAGCGGCTTCCGCGCACCGGCGCTCGCGCAGCAGTACTACCAGGTGGTGACCTCGCAGTACAACGCCACGCTGGACCGCTTCTTCGAATCCGGCACCTTCCCCGCCACCGGCCCGGTCGCGCAGGCGCTCGGTGCGGAAGCGCTGACCGCCGAGACCTCGCTGTCCTACGGCCTGGGCCTGGTGCTGCAGCCGGTGGACCGCCTGTACGTCACCGTCGATGCCTACCAGATCGACATCGACGACCGCATCGTGCTGTCTTCCAACCTGCTGCTGGGCGGCAACGCGGCCGCGCAGGCATTGCTGGCCAGCCTGGGCGTCAACGGCGTCACCAGCGCGCGCTATTTCACCAACGCCGCCGACACGCGCACGCGCGGCGTCGACGTGATCGCGCAGTACACCGTGCCGTTCGAGAACAGCAGCCTCGCCCTGACCGCCGGCTACAACTACAACAAGACCGAGATCCAGCGCATCGCGCCGAATCCGCCGGAGCTGACCGCGCTGGGCGCCAATCTCTTCCGCGTCGGCCGCGACGAGCAGGGCCGCATCGAGGAAGGCTATCCGCGCGACAAGACCACGCTCACGGCCGCCTGGAACCTGGCCCGCTGGGATTTCACCTTCGGCGCCACCCGCTATGGCGAATTCACCACGCGCGTCAGCGAGACCGGCAATCCGGCCAACGACCAGACCTATGGCGCGAAGTGGATCCTGGATGCGTCGACCAGCTATCGCCCGAGCGAGAACTGGACGCTGACGCTGGGCGCGGACAACCTGCTGGACGAGTATCCGGACCGCACCATCTTCGCGAATGCAAACAGCGGCCAGTTCCCCTACAGCAGCCAGTCGCCGGGCGGCTTCAACGGCGCGTACGTGTACGGTCGCGTCGCATACACGTGGTGAGCAGCATCCGCCACTGATGACACCGGAGCGCCCCGCCTTGTGCGGGGCGCTTCCGTTGTGGCGGTGCCTGAAAAACAGGGCCAAGGCGACGCCATCGCGTGCGCTGCGTTTGCCGCCGGCCATCCGCATGGGCGACACTCGACCCCCATGCAGAGAAAAAACACCCGTCGATGCATCATGACACCGACCTGATCAACATCATCGCGGTGGGCCTGGCCCTGGCCTTCGTGCTGGGTGCGATCGCCCACAAGCTGCGGTTCTCGCCGCTGGTCGGTTATCTGGTTGCAGGCATCTTCGTCGGCCCGTTCACGCCCGGATTCGTCGCCGACCAGGAACTCGCCACCCAGCTGTCCGAACTCGGCGTGATGCTGCTGATGTTCGGCGTGGGCCTGCACTTTTCGCTGGAAGACCTGCTGGAAGTGAAGGCGATCGCCATCCCCGGCGCGATCGCACAGATCGTCGTCGCCACCGGCCTGGGCTGGGCGCTGGCCTGGGGCATGGGCTGGACGCCGCTCAACGGGTTCGTGTTCGGTCTGGCGCTGTCGGTGGCGAGCACCGTGGTGCTGCTGCGGGCGATGGAAGAACGCCGCCTGCTGGAGACCACGCGCGGCCGCATCGCGGTGGGCTGGCTGATCGTCGAAGACCTGGTGATGGTACTGGCGCTGGTGATGCTGCCGGTGCTGGCATCCACCTTCGGGCCGGAGAACGGCGGCGAACCGGCGACCTTCGGCCGCTTCGCGGTGGAAATCGCCTGGACCTTCATCAAGCTGGGCGCGTTCGTCGCCTTCATGCTGCTGGTCGGCCGTCGCGCCATTCCGTGGACGCTGGAGAAGATCGCGGCCACCGGCTCGCGCGAGCTGTTCACCCTGTCGGTGCTGGCCATCGCGCTGGGCGTGGCGTTCGGCTCGGCGATGATGTTCGGCGTGTCGTTCGCGCTGGGCGCGTTCTTCGCCGGCATGCTGCTCAACGAATCCGAGCTGAGCCACAAGGCCGCCAACGATTCGCTGCCGCTGCGCGACGCCTTCGCGGTGCTGTTCTTCGTCTCGGTGGGCATGCTGTTCAACCCGGCGATCGTGGTGGCGCATCCTTGGCAGGTGCTGGCCACGTTCGGCATCATCGTGCTGGGCAAGTCGATCGCGGCGTATTACATCGTCAAGGCGTTCAAGCACCCCACCGGCACGGCGCTGACCATCTCGGTGAGCCTGGCGCAGATCGGCGAGTTCTCCTTCATCCTCGCCGCGCTGGGCGTGGCGCTGAAGATCCTGCCGCCGGAAGGCCGCGACCTGATCCTGGCCGGCTCGCTGCTGTCGATCATCGCCAATCCGTTCCTGTTCACCTGGCTGGACCGCTGGCAGAAGAAGCAGGAAGCGCTGGCGCCGGTGCCGGCCGAGCCCGAAGTGCCGCCCGGCCCGTCGCTGGACGTCACCGGCCACGCCATCATCATCGGCTACGGCCGCGTCGGCAGCGAACTGGCGCGCGTGCTGCGCGACCGCGGCGTGCCGCTGATCGTCATCGACGACAACGGCGACCATGTCGCCCGTGCGCACGATGCCGGCATTCCGGCGATCCGCGGCAGCGCCGCCGCCGACCTGGTGCTCGCGGAGGCGCATCCGGAGCGCGCGAAGATCGCGGTGCTGGCGATCCCGCAGCCGCTGGAAGCCGGCGAGGCGCTGGCCAAGCTGCGCGCGATCAATCCCGGCCTGACCCTGCTGGCGCGGGCGCACAGCGAGGGCGAAGTGAAGCATCTGCTGAGCCACGGCGCCGATGGCGCGGTACTGGCCGAACGCGAACTGGCGTTCTCGCTGGCCGAAATGGTGATGTCGACGCCGCCGTACCGCCCGCAGCGCACGACGGGCTGATTCCACGCGTCAGTCGCGCGCCGCCGGCGCTTCGACGGCCACTTCCGCCAGCACCTCGGCCAGCGGCCGCGGCGCGCCGTAGAGATAGCCCTGCACGCGGTGCACGCCCAGCCGGCGCAGGCAGAACTCGGTGTCCTCGTCCTCGACGAATTCGGCCACGGTGGTCGCGCCGAACGCCTTGGCCACCGCAACCGACGCCTGCACCACCGCGTAGTCCTTGCCGAGCTGCGCGACGTTGCGCACGAACGAACCGTCGATCTTGATGACATCGACCGGCAGTTCGCGCAGGCGCGCGAAGCTCTGCATGCCGGTGCCGAAATCGTCGATGGCGATGTGGCAGCCCAGCGCGCGCAGATCGGTGAGCAGGTGGCTGGCGGCGGCCGTGTTGGAGATGGCGGCGGTTTCGGTCACCTCGAAGCACAGTGCGCTCATCGGCAGCGGCGAGCCGGCCAGCAGCGTGCGCAGTTCCACCTGGAAACTCATCGACGCCAGGCTCTGGCCGGTGAGATTGATGGCGATCTCGCGGCAATACGGCAACGCGCCGGGCGACTTGCGAAGCAGGCGGAACAGCGCGCGCACGACCGCCAGGTCGAGCTCCGCGCCGCGGCCGGCGGCTTCGAGCGGCGCCATGAACCGCGCCGGCGACATGATGTCGCCCTTGTCGTCCAGCAGGCGGCACAGCACCTCGCCGGCCAGCGTGCGCGGCTCGGCCTGCATGTCGGGCACCAGGTCGCGGATCGGCTGGAAGTACAGTGCGACGCGTTCGCTGCGCAGGCTGGCCAGCGCTTCGGTGGCATCGTGCAGCTGGCGGCGGTGCGTGCGGCGCACCTGGGTGTCGCCGATGTCGCTGTAGCGCGGCCGCAGTTCGCCATGCTGGCGGGCTTCGAAAGCCAGGTGCGACGCCGCCAGCACCGCGCCGTCGATCACGCTCGCGTGCGCGCCGTTGAAGGCAGCGACGCCCAGGTAGGGCAGCAGGCGGATCGGCTCGCCGCCGACATCGATTTCCGCGTGTTCGATGCGCGCCATCACGCGCTCCCACAGATCGGCATCGCGGCCGGGGCGCGGCAGCAGCGCGAACTGGCCGGTGCCGACGTAGTACGCCTCCACCAGATCCTCCAGACGGCGCGCGGTGGCGTGCATCGCCTGCGCCTGCGTGTCCAGGCCGAAACCGGCGACCAGCGTGTCGGTCTGGTCGAGCAGCAGGTAACCCAGTTCGGTACGCGACAGCGGCCGTTCCATGCGCCCGCGCAACGCCTTGAGGTTGGGCAATCCCGTCACCTGGTCGCGCAGGGTCTCCTCGGACAGCTGTTCGGCCAGCGCTGACCGGTCGCGGTTGGTCAGCCACAGGTACAGCATCGCGAGCAGCAGGATGTTCATCTCCGCCGCGATGTGCAGCAGGTTGAAGAAGCCCACCGTGGTGTTGGCGTATTCGGCCGTGCCGGCCACCATGCCGACCAGCAGCAGCAGCGTGAGCGACAGCGACAGCATGGCCCAGCGGGGCCTGAGGCGCAGCATGCACCAGGCGAGCACGACCAGCAGGGCGAACCGGTAGTCCATCAGGACCGGCCCCGTCAGCAGCACCGACAGGCCGTTGAACGCCTGCCGCACCTGCACCGCCGCCCACAGGCTGACCGCCAGGCCCAGGCCCAATGCGACCGGCCACAGCCAGTGCCTGGCGGTATCGGTGCCCGGCGCGGGGGCCGCGCGCTCCTGCCACCCGATCACCAGCGGCAACGTCACCACGGCGACGCCGAACTGCTTGGCGAAGAACATCTGGAACGCCGCGCTCAGCGCCTCGCCGGGCGAGGACACCAGCAGGTTGCTGAGTCCGAGCACGGCGTTGACCAGCGGATACAGCAGCAGGCCGATCGCGGCGAACCGCATCAGGTCGCTGCGCTGCACCCGTGCGATGTTCCTGCGCGGCCAACCCATCCAGTGCACGCAGAGCACGGTCCAGGCGTACTGCAGCAGATAGCTCGCGGCGCCCCAGGCGAGTGTCCGGGTCGGCTTTCCGCCGTCGAACAGGTAGACCTGCCGGAGCGTCCAGCCGACGAACGCCACCAGGAAGCACCCGGCCACCACGCGACGGTCGCGCACCAGCATCGCGACGGCCAGCAACAGACCGGTGTGCAGGTGGATCAGCGAGGCATCGGCGATGTCGCCGAAGAAATCGATGCGGTAGCGGACCGCGACCTGCTGCAGCAGCAGGCACATGCCTCCCAGCAGGAGCACCTGCATGCTCCCGCCCAGGCCACGCACCGGCTGCCCTGCATCATCGGCCATCGGTCCGTCCTTGCCCCTTGCGACCTCCGCCCATGCGGAGACGATACGACGCGACCCGTCCTACGACAGACCGCCCCATAACGTACTACCACGCGATGGCGGGCGGAAGCAGGACAGGCCCGCCGCTACCGCCCGTCAACGTGTGACGTCGAACACCAGTTGCCCACCCTCCGCCCGCACGCGCACCGTATCGCCGGCACCGAAGGCGCCGGACAGGATCTTCTGCGCCAACGGATTCTCCAGTTGCGCCTGGATCGCCCGCTTCAGCGGACGCGCGCCGTACACCGGGTCGAAGCCGGTATTGCCCAACAACATCAGCGCCGAATCGTCGAGCTCCAGCGCGATCTGCCGCTCGGCCAGGCGCTTGGCCAGGTAACGCGTCTGGATGCGCGCGATCTCGCGGATCTGCGCCTTGTCCAGCGGATGGAACACGACGATGTCGTCCAGCCGGTTGATGAACTCCGGGCGGAAATGCGCCTGCACCACCGCCATCACGCCGGCCTTCATCTGCGTGTAGCGCTCCGGGCTGTCGGCCGAACCGTCGCTCTCGGACATCTCCTGGATCAGGCTGGAGCCGAGGTTGGAGGTCATCACGATGACGGTGTTGCGGAAGTCCACCGTGCGGCCCTGGCCGTCGGTCAGGCGACCGTCGTCCAGTACCTGCAGCAGGATGTTGAACACGTCCGGATGGGCCTTCTCCACTTCGTCCAGCAGGATCACGCTGTACGGACGACGGCGCACCGCCTCGGTCAGGTAGCCGCCTTCCTCGTAGCCGACATAGCCCGGAGGCGCGCCGACCAGCCGGCTGACCGCGTGCTTCTCCATGAACTCGCTCATGTCGATGCGGACCATGGCGTCGCTGCTGTCGAACAGGAATTCCGCCAGCGCCTTGCACAGCTCGGTCTTGCCGACACCGGTCGGACCGAGGAACAGGAACGAACCACTGGGGCGGTCGGGATCGGAAATGCCGGCGCGCGAACGGCGCACCGCATCGGACACGACCTTGATCGCCTCTTCCTGGCCGATCACGCGGCCGCGCAACGACTGCTCCATCTGCAGCAGCTTCTCGCGCTCACCCTCCAGCATCTTGCTGACCGGGATGCCGGTCCAGCGCGACACCACCTCGGCGATCTCCTCGTCGGTGACCTTGTCCTGCAGCAGCTTGAACCCCTTCTGTTCGGCTTCCTGCGCGGCGGACAGCTGCTTCTCCAGTTCCGGCAGCTGGCCGTACTGCAGCTCGCTCATGCGCGCGTAGTCCTGCTTGCGCTGCGCAGCTTCGAGCTCCAGCTTCGCCCGCTCGATCTGCTCCTTGATCTTGGTCGCGCCGGTCAGCGTGGCCTTCTCGGCCTTCCAGATCTCTTCCAGATCGTTGAACTCGCGCTGCAGCGCTTCGATCTCGGTCTCGAGATCGGCCAGGCGCTGCTTCGACTGCGCATCCTTCTCCTTCTTCAGCGCCTCGCGCTGGATCTTCAGCTGGATCAGCCGGCGCTCCATGCGGTCCATCTCTTCCGGCTTGGAGTCGATCTCCATGCGGATGCGGCTGGCGGCCTCGTCCATCAGGTCGATGGCCTTGTCCGGCAGCTGGCGGTCGGCGATGTAGCGGTGGCTAAGTTGGGCGGCGGCGACGATGGCGGGATCGGTGATCTCGACGCCATGGTGCACCGCGTACTTCTCCTTCAGCCCGCGCAGGATGGCGATGGTGTCCTCGACGCTGGGCTCGCCGACGAACACCTTCTGGAAGCGGCGCTCCAGCGCCGCGTCCTTCTCGACGTACTTGCGGTACTCGTCCAGCGTGGTCGCGCCGATGCAATGCAGCTCGCCGCGTGCCAGCGCCGGCTTCAGCATGTTGCCGGCGTCCATCGAGCCTTCGGCCTTGCCGGCGCCGACCATGGTGTGCAGTTCGTCGATGAACAGGATGATCTGGCCTTCGTTCTTGGCCAGGTCGTTGAGCACGCTCTTCAGGCGCTCCTCGAACTCGCCACGGAACTTGGCGCCGGCGATCAGCGCGCCCATGTCCAGCGACAGCACGCGCTTGCCGCGCAGGCCTTCCGGCACTTCGCCGTTGACGATGCGCTGCGCCAGCCCCTCGACGATGGCGGTCTTGCCGACGCCGGGCTCGCCGATCAGCACCGGGTTGTTCTTGGTGCGGCGTTGCAGGACCTGGATGGTGCGACGGATTTCCTCGTCGCGGCCGATCACCGGATCCAGCTTGCCGATCTCGGCGCGCTCGGTCAGGTCGATGGTGTACTTCTCCAGCGCCTGGCGCTGGTCCTCGGCGTTCTCGGACTGCACCTTCTCGCCGCCGCGCAGGCGCTCGATGGCCGTGCGCAGCTTCTGCTTGTCGGCGCCACTCGCCTTCAGTTCCTGGCCGGCGACGCCGCTGTCGTCCAGCGCGGCCAGCAGGAACCACTCGCTGGCGATGTAGGTGTCGCCCGCGTCCTGCGCCAGCTTGTCGGTGACGTTGAGCAGGCGCGACAGGTCGTTGCCGATCGACAGGCTGCCGGCCTGCCCGGTAACCTTCGGCAGCTTGTCCAGCGCTTCGGTCAGCCGCTCGCGCAGCACGGGCACGTTGGTGCCGGCCTGCGCCAGCAACGGCCGCGTGCTGCCGCCCTGCTGTTCCAGCAACGCGGTCAGCACGTGCACCGGTTCGATCATGGTGTGGTCGCGGCCCACGGCCAGCGACTGTGCGTCGGCCAGCGCCTGCTGGAAACGCGAGGTCAGTTTGTCCATCCGCATCGGAGGAGCCTCTCGGGAAGTCGGGGCCGGCGAACGCCAGCCGATGCTACCCAGATGCGGTTAAGCGCCGGTGTTTCAAGACCGGCTGAGACCCTGATTCACGTAGGGTGGGCCTTGGCCCACCGCCTGCGAACGAACCGGAAACGGCGGGCCTAGGCCCGCCCTACGGCTTCTTCTGCAGGGACAGCCCCGCCAGCAGTACCGCCAGCGCGGCATAGGCCCCGGCGAACTGCCACAGGATGGTCGCACGCAGCCCTTCCACATTCCACGGCAGGTAGACGCCGCCGCGCGGATCGACCGAGTGGATGATGCCGAACAGCGTCAGCACCGCACCGACCAGCAGCGCGATGACCGCGCGTCCGTTGCAGCCGTCGATCATCGCCACCAGCGCGGTGGTCCAGATCATCGCGGTGATGATGAAGCCGTTGCCCAGGGTGACGATGGTGGCCAGATCCGGCAGGCCGTGGCCGTCGACGCCTTCGTACAGGCCGGCGAAACGGTCGGGCGCGATCCACGCCGGATTGCCGAACTTGATCGTCAACAGGTACGCCACCGACGGCAGGAAGCCCAGCGCCACCGCGACCGCGTGCTTGCGCGGCGTTTCGGTGAACGCCTGCACGGTGATGTCCAGGCCGACGTAGACGATGATCGGCGCCAGCACCGCGACCGGCAGCCACTGCACCAGGCCCGACACGTAGCCGAGCACGCCGCCGAGCCCGATGAAGAGGCCGGTCAGCAGCGTGTAGCCCTTGCGCGCGCCCATGTGCTTGTAGGCGGGCTGGCCGATGTAGGGCGTGGTCTGCGCGACGCCACCGCAGAAGCCGGCGACCAGCGTGGACACCGCTTCGGCCAGCAGCACGTCGCGCGTGCGGTAGTCGTCGCCGGCCGCACGTGCGCTCTCGCTGACGTTGATGCCACCGACCACCATCAGCAGGCCGAACGGCAGCAGCAGCGGCAGGTAGGGCACGGTGTAGGCCAGGCCGTCCAGCCAGCCCAGCGTGGGCAGCGGCAGCGTCACCGCCAGCGGTACGGCATCCGGCACCTTGAAGCCGGGCGCGCCAAGGCCCGACAGGCCGAGCGCGTAGTACAGCGCGGTGCCGACGATGAAGGCCAGCAGCACGCCGGGCAGCTTCACCGGCAACTTGCCCTTCGCGACCAGCACGTACAGCAGCAGGCCGAAGGTCACGAAGCCGACGATGGGCTGGCGCAGCGTTTCGATCAGCGGCAGGAAGCCGAGCAGCGTCAGCGCCGCGCCGCCGATGGAACCGAGCAGGCCGGCGCGCGGCACCGCGCGCGTGACCGCATCGCCGAAGAACGACAGCACCAGCTTCAGCACGCCCATGACCACCAGCGAGGCCATGCCGAGCTGCCAGGTCGCGGTAGCCGCGGCCTGTTCGTCCATGCCCGCCTGCTTGAAGCCGACGAACGCCGGGCCCAACACCAGCAGCGCCATGCCGATGCTGGTCGGCGCATCCAAGCCCAGCGGCATCGCGGTGACGTCGTCGCGGCCGGTCTTCGCCGCCAGCCGGTGCGCCATCCAGGTGTAGATCAGGTTGCCGACCAGCACGCCCAGCGCGGTACCGGGGAACATGCGGGTGAACACGACCTCGGCCGGGAACTGGAAGATGCCGATCAGCGCGGCGGCGATGAAACCGAGGATGGACAGGTTGTCCACCACCAGGCCGAAGAAACCGTTGAGGTCGCCGGGAACGAACCAGCGGCGCACAGAAGGAACCGTTGCGGTCATGAGGGGCCGGGGAAGGATAAGGAAAAGAGAGGAACCGAAGAACGCAGGATAAGCCCCCTCCCCCGTTTACGGGGGAGGACTGGGGTGGGGGCGACGGAGCCGGTCACGCTGTCCGCAGCCGACACCCTCACGTGTTGCGCTTCATGCGTCAGGCACTGCGGATCTGCACCGCTCATCCACGCGCATGCGCTCTCCCCCATCCCAACCTTCCCCCGCAAGCGGGGGAAGGAGCGGATCGCGTCAGAACGATACGTCCACCGCATGCCGCGACCACAGCACGGACTGGTGGCCGGTGGCCTGCTTCCACGCGAGGCGGATGGCTTCGATGTCGGCACGGCGCTGCGGGGTGTCCTCGTGCAGCACCACCAGCACCTTGGTCTTCAGGCGGTTCGGCTCCTTCGCGCCGCGGAACAGCCATTGGCCGTAGGCGTCGAAGACGGTCAGGCCATCCGGGAAGCGCGAGGTCACTTCCTTGTCGAGGAAGGCGCGCCAGGTCGCTTCCGTGATGGTCTGCGCCTGCGAACGATCGGCCGGGCCCGTCTCTTCGCCCACGCCGAAGTAGAGCTCGCTGCGGACCCAGCCGCTGGCGCTGGCCGGGCGCAGTGCATCGCCTTCCAGCGCTGCGGTGGTCGCCGGAGGCGTGGCCTGCGGTGGGGTGGAGGCACACCCGGCAAGGGCGAGAAAGACGAGCAGCCAGACAGCACGATGGGACATGGAGACACCTCACGGGGGACAGGCAGGATGCGGCATCGCACCTGCCATTGCTTCATGACCTGAAGGCATAAGCAGATGGGAAGCGGCGATGACAGGCATCCTGTCGGGGCGATTAATATATCGCTTCATCGCTATAAAGCGATAGACTGAATCCGTTCTCCCTCCCCGCGAGCCTTCCATGTCCCACGCTGTCCTTGCCCCCCTGGCCGCCGCCATCACCCTGGCGCTTGCCGTTCCCACCTTCGCCCAGACCGCGCCCGCCGGCGCGACCGACCTGGATGCCGTGATCGTCACCGGCACCCGCGCCAGTGACCGCACCGCGCTGGAATCCACCTCCCCGATCGACGTCCTGACCGCCGAAGACATCCGCAAGGCGGGCGTGCTCAACGGCGAACTGGGCAGCGCGCTGCAGGCGCTGCTGCCCTCGCTGAACTTTCCGCGCCAGTCCAATTCCGGCGGCGCCGACCACATCCGCGCCGCCCAGCTGCGCGGTCTCAGCCCCAACCAGGTGCTGGTCCTGGTCAACGGCAAGCGCCGCCACAGCAGCGCGCTGGTCAATACCGACAGCAAGATCGGCAAGGGGAACACGCCGGTCGATTTCAACGCCATTCCGGTCAGCGCGATCAAGCGCATCGAAGTGCTGCGCGACGGCGCCGGCGCCCAGTACGGCTCCGATGCGGTGGCCGGCGTGATCAACGTGATCCTCAACGATGCCCCGGAAGGCGGCGCCTTCGAAGCCAGCTACGGCGCGCACCACACGAAGGTGGAGCCGATCGACCAGACCGTCACCGACGGCCAGAGCGGCTTCTTCAGCGCGCAGGTCGGCGACCGCATCGGCGACGGCGGCTTCTTCCGCGTTGGCCTGGAGTACAAGCAGCGCGAGGGCACCAATCGCGCCGGCTTCGACCAGATCCCGTTCTTCGAGGAACAGACCCCCGACAACCTGGCCCTGGCCGGCCGGCGCAACTACGTGCTGGGCGATGGCAGTTCGCGCGACCTCAACGCCTGGCTCAACGCCGCCGTGCCACTCGGCGAATCCGCAGAGTTCTACGCGTTCGGCACCTACCACCAGAGCGATACCGAAGGCGCCAACTACTTCCGCTACCCCGATGGCGTGGCGAACTGGAAGCAGGTCTACCCGAATGGTTACCGCCCGATTTCCGAGGGCGAGAACCTGGATGTGGCCGGCGTGGCCGGCGTGCGTGGCCAGTGGGGCGAATGGGACTACGACGCCAGCCTCAACCATGGCCGCAATGAATTCACCTACCGCCTGCGCAACTCGCTCAACGCCTCGCTCGGCCCGGCCAGTCCGACGCGCTTCAAGACCGGCGATTACCAGGGTGCGCAGACGCTGGCCAACCTGGACCTGAGCCGCGTGTTCGGCGCACACACGTTCGCCACGGGCGTGGAGTTCCGCCATGAAACCTTCGAGACCGGCGCCGGCGATCCGGCTTCCTACGCGGCCGGTCCGTTCACCGACCGCCCGACCGGCTCGCAGGCCGGCGGCGGGCTGACGCCGCAGGACACCGCCGACCTCGACCGCGACGTGTCCAGCGTCTACGCCAGCCTCAGCAGCCAGTGGGGCGAGAAGTTCACCACCGACCTCGCCGCACGCTACGAGCACTACGACGACTTCGGTGGCGAACTGACCGGCAAGGCCGCGGCGCGTTATGAATTCGCACCGGCCTTCGCGCTGCGCGGCTCGGTGTCGAACAACTTCCGCGCGCCGTCGCTGAGCCAGATCGGCTTCGAATCGACCTCCACCGGCTACGACGCCTCCGGCCAGCTCACTCAGGGCCGCCTGCTGTCGGTCAACAATCCCATCGCGCGCGCACTGGGCGCGCAGGATCTGGACCCGGAAAAGGCGCTGAACCTCAGCCTGGGCTTCACCAGCCGCATCGGCGAGCATTTCGACGTGTCGCTGGATGTGTTCCGCATCGACATCGACGACCGCGTGGCGATCACCGAGCGCATCACCGGCGACGCGCTGACCGATTTCGTGCTGGACAACTTCGGCGTGCCGGGCGTGCAGAGCGCCAACTTCTTCATCAACGCCGCCGACACCCGCACCGAGGGCGCCGAGCTGGTCGCCAATTGGCGCCAGCCGCTCGGCGACGGCAACCTGCTGCTGACCGGCGCCTACAGCTACGCGAAGACCGAACTGAAGAACATCGCCGCCACACCGGCCGAGCTGCTCGCCATCGATCCGGACTACGTGCTGTTCGGCGTCGAGGAAAGCAACACGCTGACCGATGCGGCGCCGCGCACGCGCGGCATCTTCACCGCCAGCTGGGACAGCACGGCGTGGTCGCTGCTGGGACGCGTCACCCGCCACGGCAGCGCCAAGCGCGTGTTCAACTTCGGCGGCGGCTTCGAGCCGGAGCAGACCTATGGCGCCGAGTGGCAGCTGGATGCCGAGGTGGAGTACCGCGTCTCGCCGAAGTGGAGCGTGGCGCTGGGCGGCCTGAACCTGACCGACGAGTACCCGGACCTGTCGAGCGCGGACATCTCGTACTTCGGCAACCTTCCCTACGACGTACTGTCGCCGATCGGCAGCAACGGCGCGTACTACTACACCCGCGTGCGCTATACGTTCTGACGGATCCAGCCGTCATCCCGGCCCGCGCCGGGATGACGGCGTAGCGTGCGCCGTGCGCACGACCGCTTACGCTTCTCGTTCGTGGGCACACGGGGCCATCGTGGAAACTCGCCGGGCCTGGACCGCGCCGGGATGACCATCACGTAGCGTGCGCCATGCGCACGATCACAGGATCCATACATCGCGCGTCGTGCGCACGCTACAGGAAGCGCGCGCGTTGCTCTTCCGTTGGCACATGGCAGGCCGTGGTGCCGAACAGGCGATAGCGGTTGCGCGCGATCCAGCGATAGAACGGATCGCGCAGGAAGCGTGGCACCCATGCGATCACGCCGGCAAGCCGCCACATGCCACCCAGCCCGGTCAGCACGCGACCGATCGCATCGCTATCGGTCCATGCGTCGTCGCCATCGACGAGCAGGAACGAGGCCGGATCGTCCGGATCCAGCCCGTGCCCCGCCAGCAGCGCGCGCCCTGCATCCGACTGCATCGCGGCGAAGCGATAGCGTCCGGCGCGATCGTGCTTCAGCAGGAAACGCACCCAGCCGTTGCACAGCACGCAGACGCCGTCGAAGACGATGACCGGTCCGCCGGCCTGCGTGGACTCAGCCGACATCCAATCCTCCCCGGTAGTGCACCAGCAGACCGGCGAGCGGCAACGACGCCCATACGTCGAAGCGGTAGCGATCGCCGTCGGCGGATTCCCGCGCACCGACGCCGGTGAACCAGCGTGCCGGCAGCGACAGGCCAAACACACCGACGCTGACGACACGCCACACGATGGCCTGGTCTTCGACCTGCAAACGAAAGCCGAACGTCGCCAGTCCCAGGCGTTCGCGCAACAGGTCGCCCTCGCACCACAGCCGCGACGGCATCGCGCGACCACCCATGAAACGCGTCCACTGCTCGGCGTCCGGCGCGGCATCGATCTCCACGCACAGCGGACCGACACCGGCAGGCGGCAGGTGCGTGGCTGCCGCGACGATCCGCGACAGCAGGCCGCCGCCGCGCCCCACCTCGACATGACCGTGATACCGATGCCGCCCCTGCGCCGTGTGCAGCGCGCGCAGCGGCGCCGGCAGCGTTTCGAACGCCGGCCCCAGCACCTGCGCGAACAACGACCTTACGGCTGCATCCATGCGAGCGTGGCGATGCGTCCGCTGCGGCCATCGCGGCGATGCGAGAAAAAGCGCGCGGGCTCGCCCATCGTGCACAGATCGCCACCGTGGATATCGGCCGGCGACATCCCGCGCACGACCAGGCGGCGGCGCGCGAGCGCGGGCAGGTCCGCCAGCCAATGGCCTTCGCGCGTGGGAACGAAACACGCGGCGGCGCCGGCGTCGTGGGCGACGAACACATCGAACACCTCTTTCCCGACTTCGTAGCGCGCGGGACCGGCCGCCGGGCCGATCCAGGCGACGACGTCCGCGGCCGGCGTCGCCATCGCCGCCAGCGTCGCTTCCAGCATGCCCTTCGACAGACCGGGCCAGCCGGCATGCGCCGCCGCGATCTCGCTGCCGTCCTTGGCGGCGAACACCACCGGCAGGCAGTCGGCAGTGAGGATGGCGAGCACCACGCCCGGCGTCGAGGTCACCAGCGCATCGGCGACGGGCTCGGCGGCATCGGGATGAGCCGGCGCGTCCACGCGCACCACATCGATGCCGTGCACCTGCTTCAGCCAGTGCGGCGTCGACGGCAGGCCGGCGAGGTCGACCAGCAGCGCGCGGTTGCGCGCCACCGTGGCCGGATCATCCCCGTCGGCGGCGTAACGGTTGCCCAGGTTGAGGGTGTCGAACGGCGCCGTGGAAAACCCTGCGCCGTGGCGCAGGGTGGTGAATGCATGCACACCGGCGGGCGCCGGCCAGTCGGCGGCCACCGCCGGCGCACGGTTCATCCGCGCTTGGCCTGGCTGTCGGCGCGCAGCGCGGCCAGCAGCGCCACCATGTCGGCGGGGACCGGCGCGGTGACGCGGACGGGCTCGCCGCTGACCGGATGGGCGAACTCCAGCGTTTCGGCATGCAGCGCCTGCCGACGGAAGCTGCGCAGCACCGCGATCAGCTCGTCGCTGGCGCCCTTCGGCAGCCGCAGCGGACCGCCGTACAGCGGGTCGCCGATGATCGGGTACTTGATATGCGCCATGTGCACGCGGATCTGATGCGTGCGCCCCGTTTCCAGCCGGCATTCCAGCGCGGTGTGCGCACGGAAGCGTTCGCGCAGGCGGTAATGGGTCACGGCGTCGCGGCCGTCCTCGCGCACCGCCATCTTCAGGCGGTCGCGCGGATGACGGTCGATCGGCGCGTTGGCGGTACCGCCGGACACCATCGCCCCGACCACCACCGCCAGGTACTGGCGATGCACGTCGCGCGAGGCCAACTGCTGCACCAGTGAGGTGTGCGCCGGCAACGTGCGCGCCACCACCATGACGCCGGAGGTGTCCTTGTCGAGGCGGTGCACGATGCCCGCGCGCGGCAGCGCCGACAGCGACGGGTCGCGGAACAGCAAGGCATTGACCAGCGTGCCGGTCGGATTGCCGGCACCGGGATGCACGACCAGGCCCGCCGGCTTGTCCAGCACGAAGACATACTCGTCCTCGTACAGGATGTCGAGCGGGATGTCTTCCGGCTCGGCGTGGGTCTGGGTATCCAGCACCACGTCCAGGCTGGCGGTCTCGCCACCGCGCACGGGATCGCGCGGGCGCACCACCTGGCCGTCCAGCAGGGCATTGCCGGACTTGATCCACTCGGTCAGGCGCGAGCGGGAGAATTCGGGGAAGAGTTCGGCCAGGGCGGCGTCGAAGCGGCGGCCACCGGCGCTGGCGGGCACGATCGCCGTGCGGAGGGTGTCGGGGGAATCGGGTTCGGTCATGCGGAAATGCGTCCAGGGAGGCCAGGATCCGGTCCGTATTGGCCGAATGTTCATGGCGAAGGCGGCGCCTAGGCTATCATCGACGGCCTGTTTCCCTGCCGCGGCCTGCCGCCAGCCCATGACCCAGCGTGCCTTCCCCCGCTTCTCCCGCGCCCCCGCAGCCTCCCGTTTCGTCCTGCTGGCCCTGGTCGTCGCCTTCGCCGGCACCGGTTGCGGCAATATCTTCAAGAAGAAGGACGTCGAGAACCAGCCCGTCGAGGTCATGTACGAGGAAGCCCACAAGGCGATGGCCAGCAACAACTGGGACCGCGGCCTGCAGAACTTCCGCCGCCTGATCGCCCAGTACCCGTACGGCCCGTACACCGAGCAGGCGCTGATGGAAACCGCCTACGCCGAGTACAAGTCCGGCAAGCTGGACGATGCGGTCACCACGATCGACCGCTTCATCCGTACCTATCCGACCCACCGCAACATCCCCTACATGTACTACCTGCGCGGGCTGGCCAACTCCAACCGCGACACGGTGTTCCTGCAGAAGGTATGGCGCCTGGACGCCAGCCGCCGCGACCTGGCCACGCCGATGCAGGGCTACAACGACTTCGCCCGCGTCGCCGAGAACTACCCGAACAGCCGCTATGCCGCCGACGCCCGCCAGCGCATGATCCTGCTGCGCGACCAGTTCGCGCTGCACGAGCTCGACACCGCGATCTATTACCTGCGCCGCGACGCTTGGGTGTCGGCCGCCAGCCGTGCCCGCTACCTGCTGGAAACCTACCCGCAGAGCAGCTACCAGTACGACGCCGTCGCCGTGCTGGCCGAGGCCTATACCAAGCTCGGCAACAAGACGCTGGCCGACGACGCCAAGCGCGTGCTGGAACTCAACGATCCGCAGCACCCGTGGCTGGCGGGCAAGTTCCCGAACTACCCGTGGATGGTCCGTCGCCTGAACCCGTTCGCCGGCGAGAAGTCCAGCAACACCGTGGACCAGCGCAAGGACGACTGATCGTCCAGGCGCTTCCAGCAACGGAAACGGAAAAGGGCCTCGCGGCCCTTTTTCTTTGCCTGCCGTTCGCCCCGGCCACGCTCAGTCGGCCGGCCTGCCCTGTTCCCAGTCGAAACGGGTCAGCACCGCCAGCTGCTGCGGCTCCATGACGCCGTTGTGCTCGATGCCGTCGATGACCCAGGTCGGGAATACCGTCACGCCGGCCGCCGCGCAGGCGGACACCATCGGCGTGTTGCGGCCACCCGGCGAGCACTCGACGTAGGGCAGCTGTTCTGCCGCATGGCCGAAGTGGCGCTTCTGCCGGCTGCATTCCACGCACCACGAGGCGCCGTAGAAGGTGGCGCCGTAGTCGGTCAGGTGCTGCGCCAGCGCGGCGGCGCGGCGGCTCTCCGGCCGCTGGTGCAGCAGCCCGCTCTGGTGCACGTGCAGCAGGGCCACGACCAGCAGCACCGGCACGGCCTGCCTGCCCCACCAGCGTCCCCACGGCTGGCCCGGCGCGGCGGCCGGACGACGCCACTGCAGCCACCCGAACATCGCCACCAGCACGGCCAGCGACGCCAGGCAGCCGATGCAGAACGCATCGAGCACCAGCTTGCCCACGGCCGTCAGGTACAGGCTGATCGCCAGGCCGAGCAGCACCAGCCGCCATTGCCGCTGCCAGCGCAGCAGCGGCGGGGCCTTGCGCGACAGCGACGCCAGCGCGACCACCGCATACAGGCCGAACCCCCACAGCGCCATCGGCAGGCCGAGCAGCGTGGACCAGCCGCTGCGCTGGATCGCGTCGCAGCCGCCATCGCCGGTGCAGAAGGCAGGCGCCGAGCCGCTGCCCGCCGTCCACGCCAGATAACCGGTGATCAGCAGGCCCAGCACCGATAACGCCAGCATCGCCCGGTCCGGCGGGGTCGCCGGGCGCGGCACGGCGGCGGCCGGACGGTCGCGGTGCGGCGTGCGCTTCTTCTTCCTTGTCATGCGGATCTCCGGATCGGTCGTGCGCCGCGCGGCGACGGGCTCACAGCGCGTACTTGTTGGTGATGGGGTAGCGGCGCTCGCGGCCGAAGGCGCGGCGCGAGACCTTGGGACCGGGCGCGGCCTGGTGGCGCTTCCATTCGTTGATGCGCACCAGCCGCAGCATGCGGTCGACGATGGCGGCATCGAAGCCGGCCGCAACGATCTCGTCGCGCGACTGTTCCAGGTCGACGTAGCGGAACAGGATGGCGTCCAGCACGTCGTATGGCGGCAGCGAATCCTGGTCCTTCTGGTTCTCGCGCAGTTCCGCCGACGGCGGACGGTCGATGACGGCCGGCGGGATCACCGGCGCGCCGCCCACGGTGTTGCGCCAGCGCGCGAGCGCGAACACTTCGGTCTTGTACAGGTCCTTGATCGGCGCATACCCGCCGCACATGTCGCCGTAGATCGTCGCGTAGCCGACCGCGTATTCGCTCTTGTTGCCGGTGGTCAGCAGCAGGCCGCCGAACTTGTTGCTCAGCGCCATCAGGATCACGCCACGGCTGCGCGACTGCAGGTTCTCTTCGGTGGTATCGGCGGGCGTGTCGCCGAACAGCGGACCCAGCGCTTCGAGGAAGCCCTTGAACGGCGCCTCGATCGACACCCCCTCCAGCTTCACCCCCATCGCCGCGCATTGTTCGGCGGCCAGGTCGTTGGACAGGCCGGCGGTGTAACGCGAGGGCAGCCGCACCGCGGTGACGTTCTCTGCGCCCAGCGCATCGACGGCGAGCGCCAGCACGATCGCCGAGTCGATGCCGCCCGACAGACCCAGCCACACCTTGGAAAAACCGTTCTTGCCGCAGTAATCGCGGATGCCGCGCACGATCGCACGCCAGGCCAGCGCATCGCGGCTCTCGTCGCCGTCGTCGATCCAGACCACCGGGCTGAACTTCCGCGTCGCCACGTCGAAGTCGACCACCAGCCACTGGTCGGTGAAGGCCGCCGCTGCCGGATGCACGGTGCCGTCGCCGTCGGCGACGACGGACGCGCCATCGAACACCACCGCGTCCTGCCCGCCCACCACGTTGAGGTAGGCCAGCGCCATGCCGGTCTCGCGCGTGCGCTCGGCGATCAGCGCATCGCGCTGCGCATGCTTGTCGCGGTCGAACGGCGAGGCGTTCGGCACCAGCGTCAGCACCGCCCCCGCCTCGGCGGTGTCCGCCAGCGGCTCAGGAAACCACAGGTCCTCGCAGATGACGAGGCCCAGCGGCACGCCCTTCACCTCGAACGTGCAGGCGCCGCCATCCGGATCCACGTCGAAGTAGCGGCGCTCGTCGAACACCGCGTAGTTGGGCAGCTCGCGCTTGCGGTAGGTCGCCTCGACCACGCCGTCGCGCAGCACGCTGGCCGCGTTGTAGACCACGCTGCCGGCGCTCTGCGGCCAGCCGACGACCGCGACGATGCCGTGCGTGGCGGCCGCGATCTCCGCCAGCGCCGCCTCGCAGTCGGCCAGGAAGCGCGGCCGCAGCAGCAGGTCTTCCGGCGGATACCCGCTGACCGCCAGTTCCGGGAACAGCACCACGTCCGCCCCGTACTCGTCGCGCGCCTCGGCGATCATGCGCCGGATGCTGGCGCTGTTCTGCGTCACGCCGCCGACCGGGAAGTCGAACTGCGCCATGGCGATGCGGAGGGTCTGGGTCATGTCGGCCTTCTGGATCTGCCCCTTCCCACGCGTGCGAGGGAAGGCTGGGAGGGGGGCGGGTGTCCGAGCCAGCGGAGCATCAGCGCGCGGACACCGTCGAGGTTCGCCATGACCTCATTATTCCAGAAGCGCAGTACGTGGAACCCTTCCCGATGCAGGAATGCATCGCGGACGCGATCGGACGCAGCATCCATGTGCTGGCCGCCGTCCACTTCGATGACCCGTCCTGCTTCCAGGCAGACGAAATCCACGATGTACGGCCCGATGGGGTGCTGACGCCGGAAACGGAAGCCGCCCAACTGGCGATCCTTGAGCACACGCCAGAGTGTCCGCTCCGCCAGCGTCATGCCGCGGCGCAACTCGCGTGCGCGGTCGCGTTTCTGTCCTTGTCGCATGGGCACGTGCTGTGCGGTGGCTGCGGATGCATTCTGCCCCCATCCCAGCCTTCCCCCGCAAGCGGGGGAAGGGGCTGATCGCGCCCGCATCAGCATCAGCATCAGCATCAGCATCAGCATCAGCATCAGCATCAGCATCAGCATCAGCATCAGCATCAGGATCAGGAGCAGGAGCAGGAGCAGGAGCAGGAGCAGGATCGGGTTCGGGAGCAGGAGCAGGAGCAGGAGCAGGATCGGGTTCGGGAGCAGGACTTGAATCCGGGGAACCTTGAGGCCCTCTGGACAAGCCCCCTCCTCCGCTTGCGGGGGAGGGTTGGGGTGGGGGCAGACGGAGCCGATCTTCCTGGCGGCCTCGGGACGGATCGAACGCCCTCCTGTCAGTCGCCTCCACCAGAAAGCAGAAAGCCGCCCGAAGGCGGCTTTCTGCGGCACATCAAGTACGGCGAAACTTACTTCTTCAAGCGCGCCGCGATGGCCGCACCCAGGTCGCCCGGCGAGCGCACCGTGGTGACGCCCGCGGCTTCCATCGCCGCGAACTTGCCTTCGGCCGTGCCCTTGCCGCCCGAGGCGATCGCGCCCGCGTGGCCCATGCGCTTGCCGGCCGGGGCCGACGCACCGGCGATGAAGCCGACGACCGGCTTCTTCACGTGGTGCTTGATGTACTCGGCGCCGGCTTCCTCGGCGTCGCCGCCGATCTCGCCGACCATGATGATGCCTTCGGTCTGCGGATCTTCGTTGAACAGCTTGAGGCAGTCGACGAAGTTCAGGCCGTTGATCGGGTCGCCGCCGATGCCGATGCAGGTCGACTGGCCCAGGCCCACTTCGGTGGTCTGCTTGACCGCTTCATAGGTCAGCGTACCCGAGCGCGACACGATGCCGATCTTGCCCGGCATGTGGATGTGGCCCGGCATGATGCCGATCTTGCACTCGCCCGGGGTGATGACGCCGGGGCAGTTCGGGCCGACCAGCACGGTGTCCGGATGGGCACGGGTCAGCACGTTCTTGACGCGCAGCATGTCCAGCACCGGGATGCCTTCGGTGATGCAGACGATGACCTTGATGCCGGCAGCGGCCGCTTCGAGGATCGCATCGGCCGCGAACGGCGGCGGCACGTAGATGACGGACGCATCGGCGCCGGTGCTCTTGACCGCATCGGCGACGGTGTCGAACACCGGCAGGTCGATGTGGGTGGTGCCGCCCTTGCCGGGCGTGACGCCGCCGACGACCTGGGTGCCGTACTCGATCATCTGGGTGGCGTGGAAGGTGCCCTGCTGGCCGGTGAAGCCCTGCACGATCACCTTGGTGTTCTTGTTGATCAAAACGCTCATGGGATGTCCTTCGGTGTCGTGGATTAGGCGGCGGCCTTGACCGCTTCAACGACCTTCTTGGCGCCGTCGTTGATATTGTCGGCCGGGATGATGGCCATGCCGCTGTCGCGCAGCAGCTGCTTGCCTTCTTCCACGTTGGTGCCTTCCAGGCGGACGACCACGGGCACCTTGACGCCCACTTCCTTCACCGCGGCGATGATGCCCTCGGCGATCATGTCGCAGCGGACGATGCCGCCGAAGATGTTGACGAAGATGCCTTCGACCTTGTCGGACGACAGGATCAGCTTGAAGGCCTCGATCACGCGCTGCTTGTTGGCGCCGCCGCCCACGTCGAGGAAGTTCGCCGGCTCGCCGCCGTTGAGCTTGATGACGTCCATGGTGGCCATGGCCAGGCCCGCGCCGTTGACCATGCAGCCGATGTTGCCGTCCATGGTCACGTAGTTGATGTCCATCTCCGAGGCCAGCACTTCGGTCTCGTCTTCCTGGCTCTTGTCGCGCATCGCGACCAGGTCCTTGTGGCGGAAGCTGGCGTTGTCGTCGCTGTTGAACTTGCCGTCCAGCGCGTACAGGTTGCCGTCGTCCAGGATGGCGAGCGGATTGATCTCGACCAGCGCCAGGTCCTTCTCGTTGAAGATGCGGTACAGGTTCACCATGATGCTGGCGAACTGGCCGGCCTGCTTGGCCGTCAGGCCCATCTTGAAGCCGAACTCGCGGCCCTGGTAGGCCTGCACGCCTTCGACGAAGTCGACGTTGAGCGTGTGGATCTTGTCCGGCGTTTCGGCCGCGACCTGCTCGATCTCCATGCCGCCTTCGGACGAGGCGATGTAGGTGATCGTGCGGGTGCCGCGGTCCACCAGGACCGACAGGTACAGTTCCTTGACGATCTCGCCGGCGGTGGTCACCAGCACCAGGTTGACCGGCAGCTCGACGCCGGCGGTCTGGTAGGTCGCCATCTTGGTGCCGAGCATCTTGCCGGCGGCCGCCTTCACGTCATCGACGGTCTTGCAGAACTTGACGCCGCCGGCCTTGCCGCGACCGCCCGCGTGGATCTGGGCCTTGACCATCCAGGGGCCGTTGCCGAGGGATTGCGCGACCGCGACCGCTTCGTCCGCCGTGGAGGCGACTTTGCCGGCCGGGACCGGGATGCCGTACTCGGCCAGCAACTGCTTGGCCTGATATTCGTGGAAATTCATGCGTCACCGTGGGTAGGGAACAGAAGACACTGCCTGGGGCCAAGGAAAGCGGCGGCCGGGCAAGCCCCCTATTGTCGCCGACGCGGCCGGGGGGCGCAAAACCCGGGACCTAAGCCTTTGGTGGCAAAGGGGTCGCCGAGCGCCCGGCGGGCCCGCATGCCTATACTGTCCCCCTCGCTACAGGGGAAGTACGCGTTTGCGCCAGGCCCAGTCGCTCCTGTCCCGCATCGAATCGGTACCGCGCCGCGAACTGTATTTCTTCGCGCTGTACCGTCTGCTCGAAGCCGGGATCCTGGCCGCGCTGATGTTCAGCCCGCTGGGCGAGGTGCTCGGCGTGCCACGCCACCCGGACCTCGGCATGGGCGTGGCCGTCGGCTACCTGGCCCTGTCGCTGGTGCTGTTCTTCGTCGGCCGCAGCGTGGCCTGGCTGGTCTGGATCGTCTTCCTCAGCGTCTGCCTGGACATCCTGGTCGCCGCGCTGATCACCCATGCCCTGCCCGGCGCCACCGCCGGCGTGGCGATGATGCTGCTGTTCAACGTCTCGGCCGCGGCGCTGCTGCTGCCGCGCACCCGGATGGCGCTGGCCGTGGCCGTGCTCGCCATCGGCGCACTGTTCGGGGAATACCTGTTCACCCAGTTCCATGACGGCGGCACGACGCGCTCGGCGGCCGAGGTCATCATGTTCGCGGCCAGCTACCTGGCGCTGGCCTACCTGGCCCACCAGGCCGGACAGAAGGCGCGGACCAGCCAGGCGCTGGCGGACAAGCGCGGCGAGGAAGTCGCCAACCTGTTCGAGGTCAACGAACTGATCATCCGCCGCATGCGTACCGGCGTGCTGGTGGTGGACGCGGACAACCACATCAAGCTGGCCAACGAGGCCGCCAGCCTGCTGCTCGGCGACGGCGGCGACGGCCAGGGCGCGGACGGCAAGGGCGTGTCCCTGCTGCACGCGGCGCCGGAACTGGCCCGCCGCCTGCAGCGCTGGCGCAACGGTTGGCAGACCGACGAGACGCCGATGCAGTTCTCGCCCGACCAGCCGGAAGTCCAGCCGCGCTTCGCCCGCCTGCTGGCCGACAGCGAGACCTCGCTGATCTTCCTGGACGACGCCACGGTGGTCTCGCGACGAGCCGAATCGCTGACCCTCGCGGCCCTGGGCCGCTTCTCGGCCAGCCTGGCGCACGAGATCCGCAACCCGCTGGCCGCGATCAACTACGCCGTGCAGCTGCTGGAGGAGTCCCAGCAGGTCAACGACGGCGACCGGCGCCTGCTGCAGATCATCCACCAGCAGTGCCAGCGCACCAACGGCATCGTCGAGAGCGTGCTCGGCCTGGCCCGGCGCGAGCGCGCCACGCCCGAACACGTGGACCTCAACACCTTCGTCCGCCGCTTCGTCGACGACTACCAGCAGACGCTGTCCATCGAGACCGACACGCTGGAGACCATCGTCGGCGCCAAGCCGGTACCGGCGCTGGTCGATCCGCGCCACCTGCAGCAGGTGGTGACGGTGCTGGTGCAGAACGCACTGAACTACGGTCGCCTGCCGGGCGAATCGGCCCGCATCCGCGTCCGCGTTTTCAACGCCGAAGGCCGCCCGACCGTCGACGTGATGGACCGTGGCCCGGGCATCCCCGAGGCGGTGGCGGCGCAGCTGTTCCGCCCGTTCTTCACCACCTCCGAGCATGGCACCGGGCTTGGCCTGTATATCGCCCGCGAGCTGTGCCGGGCCAACCAGGCCACGCTGGAATACGTCCCCGTCCCCGGCGGCGGCGCGTGCTTCCGCGTCACCCTGCCCGGTCCGCATGCGCTGTTGCCTGCCTAGCCGCAGGGAAACGGCTTTGTAGGAGCGGGCCATGCCCGCGATGCTTTTCAGGGACGGCACAAAGAGCATCGCGGGCATGGCCCGCTCCTACAGGTATCCCGGGAACATCATGGATGCCGGCCCTCGCCTACCATGTTTAACATTCACTCGGTACACTGCCGGCACAGGGGCATGAGGGGAGATGCATGAATCAAAGCCGTAGCGCCCTGATCGTCGACGACGAACGCGATATCCGTGAACTGCTGACGCTGACGCTGGGCCGCATGGGCCTGCGCATCGACACCGCCGCCAATCTCGGCGAGGCCCGCGAGCTGCTGGGCCGCAACACCTACGACCTGTGCTTCACCGACATGCGCCTGCCCGACGGCAACGGCATCGACCTGGTCGGCGAGATTTCTCGCAACTATCCCAGCACCCCCGTGGCGATGATCACCGCGTTCGGCAACATCGAACTGGCGGTGGAAGCGCTGAAGGCCGGCGCGTTCGACTTCGTCAGCAAGCCGGTGGACCTCACCGTCCTGCGCGGGCTGGTGAAGCACGCGCTGGAATTGAACAACAGCGAGCGCGCCCCGCCGCCCCCGCCGCCGCCGGAACAGGCCAGCCGCCTGCTCGGCGCGTCGGCCGCGATGGACGGGCTGCGCGAGACGATCGGCAAGGTCGCCCGCAGCCAGGCGCCGGTCTACATCATGGGCGAGTCCGGTACCGGCAAGGAGCTGGTCGCCCGCACCATCCATGAGCAGGGCGCCCGCGCGGCCGGCCCGTTCATTCCTGTCAACTGCGGCGCCATCCCCGCCGAGCTGATGGAAAGCGAGTTCTTCGGCCACAAGAAGGGCAGCTTCACCGGTGCGCACGCCGACAAGCAGGGCCTGTTCCAGGCGGCCAACGGCGGCACGCTGTTCCTCGACGAGGTGGCCGAGCTGCCGCTGCCGATGCAGGTCAAGCTGCTGCGCGCCATCCAGGAGAAGGCGGTGCGCCCGGTCGGCGCCTCCGGGGAGGTGCTGGTGGACGTGCGCATCCTGTCGGCCACCCACAAGGACCTGGGCGAACTGGCTGCGGATGGCCGCTTCCGCCACGACCTGTACTACCGCATCAACGTCATCGAGCTGCGCGTGCCGCCGCTGCGCGAGCGCACCGGCGACCTGGCCCAGCTGACCACCGCCATCCTGGATCGCCTGGCCGCCCAGCATGGGCGGATGGCGCCGTCGGTGTCGCCGGAGGCGATGGAGGCGCTGGGGCGCTATCCGTTCCCGGGCAACGTGCGCGAGCTGGAGAACATCCTGGAGCGCGCGCTGGCCATGTCCGAGGGCCACAGCATCGAGATCGATGATCTCTACCTGCCGCAGGCGCCGGCCGGCAAGAAGTTCGGCGGCGACTTCAGTCCGGGCGAGGTGGTCCGCGATGCGCCCGGCGCGGTGGACGTGGATCCGGCGGCCGGTGGTGCCCTGCCCGACTACATCGAGCAGCTGGAGCGGGCGGCCATCCAGAAGGCACTGGAAGAGAACCGCTGGAACAAGACCAAGGCGGCCGCCCAGTTGGGCATCACCTTCCGGGCGCTGCGTTACAAGCTGAAGAAGCTGGGGATGGAGTAGGCCGGTCAAGGCCTTACGCCACACCTATATAGAGGTCTCGGCGCAAGCGTGCGCGCCATCCCACAGTGACCCGGGTGACACGTCGCGTCACATTCTGACGCAGGCGGTCACCTCACCAATGGCGCGTCAGAAACCCGGCAAACAGGGCCTCGGAGCGCCCGACGCTCAATCTGTGACACGAGCCGGCATTGGCTGCACATCCCGATACACAATGCAAAAGAATGATGCGATAGTCCCGCCCGACTTCGGTGTCAGGGGTTTCCTCCGGGGAAGTGTGGGGGAATCGCTGGGGGTATCAGAAGTTGGCACGCATCCTGCTCTACATCCCTGCACGCGTCGTACGTTGTACGCGGCGCCCACGGTCCATGTAGGGACACGGGGCTTGTGTCCCTAACCATCAAGCCAATCCTGAAAGGGGAAATACCATGAAGAAGAACGCCCAGGGCTTCACCCTGATCGAACTGATGATCGTCGTCGCCATCATCGCCATCCTGGCCGCCATCGCGCTGCCGGCGTACAACCAGTACCGCGTCCGTTCGGCCGAAGGCGCCTGCCAGGCTGAAGCCAAGGCCTTTGTGAACTCGTACGTGTCCGCCGTGCACTCCAACATGACCCCGCTGCCGACGCACGCTGGCCCCGCTTGCACCGCGACTGCGGTGGATCCGGCCAACGTTACTGCCGGAACGGCGGTCACCTTCAACGCTGCTGATCCGGGCGTCCGTGACACCATCTGCAACATGGGTAGCGCCACCTGCACCCTGCAGGCTGCCGCCCCGTAATTGCAGTGCTGTTGGGAGCAACCGCTCCGGTAGAACAGGCCCCGCTTTTGCGGGGCTTGTTTTTTGGGCGCCATATGCCCCCCCACCAAAGATCAATTCGCCCATACAGGCCCTTGTCACCGATAACGGCGTCACAAATTGGCAGGGGAAGGGTTGCAACTAGAGGCCGTGATGGAAACTTGGCTCATTCTTTGCATTGAAATCAGCGGGGAATCAAATTAAGGACACTCCATGTATCGCGGGGCGCGTGGTTTTACATTGATCGAACTGATGATTGTTGTCGCGATCATCGCCATCCTTGCGGCAATTGCGCTGCCCGCCTACAACGCCTATCGGGTACGCGCCGCCGAGGGCGCATGTCAGGCCGAAATGAAGAGCTATGCAAATTTTTCTCTGGCAACGCTGCACAACCGAGACACACCCGATGCCGCACCTAGGAACGCATGCCGCCTAGCCGACGATGCCACCGCAATCGGGGTCAACATCACTGGCACTCCCATGGAACCTGGAGTCCGCCTGACGACATGCAACATGACTACGGGTAATTGCACTTTGTGAGCTGCCACGCGGCACGGATGTAGAGCCACAATGCTAACGGGGCGCACTGCAATCACCTCCACGTCCTCACACGAACGTATGGCGACTAGGGGCAGCCTTCGATAGAGTTAAGAGCTAAGAAGGAGGCTACAACATGAGCGCAGTTCCCAACGCCAACCTCGTAGGTATCACCGGGCTTGCTCGCAGGCTGGTGCAGGACGGAGCGCTGGAGGAGTCAGCTGCGCGCAATGCTATGGCGAGCGCCGCCGAAGCCAAGGTGCCGCTGCCGCAATGGATTGCTGAAAAGCGCTTGGTGACAGCGCCACAGCTGGCCGCTGCCAATGCCATGGAATTTGGCATGCCGTTGCTGGACACCCAGGCCTTCGATCCTTCTCACAGCGCCATCAAGCTGGTCAGCGAGGAGCTGCTGCAGAAACACCAGGTGCTGCCGCTATTCAAGCGCGGCAACAAGCTGTTTGTCGGCGTGGCCGACCCGACCCGCAGCCATGGCGCGCTGGACGAGATCAAGTTCCACACGAATCTGATCATCGAGCCCGTACTGGTCGACGAAGACCAACTGCGCCGCACGCTGGACCAATGGCAGAACGCTGCCAATGCGCTGTCCAGCAACTTCGGCGACGACGACGACGGGCTGGAAAGCCTGGACGTGGACGCCGGGGATGACGAAGGCGGCAGCGAAAGCGCGGTCGATGCCAAGGGCGACGACACCCCGGTGGTGAAGTTCGTCAACAAGGTGTTGGTGGATGCCATCAAACGCGGCGCCTCCGACATCCATTTCGAGCCTTACGAAACCGACTACCGCGTGCGCCTGCGCGTCGACGGTATCCTCAAGCAGGTCGCCAAGGCGCCGACCAAGCTGAAGGACCGCATCGCCGCCCGCATCAAGGTGATGGCGCAGCTCGACATCGCCGAAAAGCGCGTGCCGCAGGACGGCCGCATCAAGCTGAACCTGTCCAAGAGCAAGCAGATGGACTTTCGCGTCAGCACGCTGCCGACGCTGTTCGGCGAAAAGGTCGTGCTGCGCATCCTGGACGGCAGTGCCGCCAAGCTCGGCATCGACAAGCTGGGCTACGAGCCGGACCAGCAGAAGCTGTTCGAGGAGGCCATCCAGAAGCCGTACGGCATGGTGCTGGTCACTGGCCCCACCGGCTCGGGCAAGACGGTCAGCCTGTACACCGCGCTCGGCATCCTCAACGACGAGACCCGCAACATCTCCACCGCGGAAGACCCGGTGGAAATCCGCCTGCCGGGCGTCAACCAGGTGCAGCAGAACAACAAGCGCGGCATGACCTTCGCCGCTGCGCTGCGCAGCTTCCTGCGCCAGGATCCGGACATCATCATGGTCGGCGAAATCCGCGACCTGGAGACCGCCGAGATCGCCATCAAGGCCGCGCAGACCGGCCACATGGTGCTGTCCACGCTGCACACCAACGATGCCCCGCAGACCATCGCCCGCCTGATGAACATGGGCATCGCGCCGTACAACATCACCAGTTCGGTCACGCTGATCATCGCCCAGCGCCTGGCCCGCCGGCTGTGCTCCAAGTGCAAGCGTCCCGCCCAGTTGCCTCCGCAGGCCCTGCTGGCCGAAGGCTTCACCGAGGCGGAGATCGCGGCCGGATTCACCGTGTATGAGGCGGTGGGTTGCGACGAATGCACCAGCGGCTACAAGGGTCGCACCGGCATCTACCAGGTGATGCCGATGAACGAGGCCATCCAGGAAATCGTGCTGGAGGGCGGCAACGCCCTGCAGATCGCCGAGGCGGCGCAGAAGGTGGGCATCCGTGATCTGCGCCAGTCCGCGCTACTGAAAGCCCGGAACGGCATTACCAGCCTGGCCGAGATCAACCGCGTCACCAAGGACTGATAGCGCGCCCCCCTCCCGAAGCGACTGTAGGAGCGGGCCATGCCCGCGATGCCTTTGGATCAACGACGGTAGTGCATCGCGCCCATGGGGCGCTCCTACGACCGCCGCGGCGCTGGATTTACGGCGCGCTCTCCTCACGGGCCTGGCACAGATAGCGCCCACTCCCGGAACACGGCAAGGGCAAGGCCCTGCATCCCCATATCACCGAAACCCGGCGGCCGTCACAGGCGGGGCGCTTCCATTGGGTCGATTACCGGCTACCATGCGGCATTGACGTCCGGGTGGGGAAATCCGGACAGGGGACTACCGATGGCCGTGACCCGTTCCGCTGCGAAGAAGACCGTGACCGCGCCCGTGCGCGAGAACCCGCTGAACCTGTTCGTCTGGGAAGGCACCGACAAGCGCGGCGTCAAGATGAAGGGCGAGCAGCAGTCGAAGAACGCCAACTTCCTGCGTGCCGAATTGCGCAAGCAGGGCATCACGCCCAGCGTGGTCAAGGTGAAGCCCAAACCGCTGTTCGGCTCCGCTGGCAAGCCAGTAGGCGCGAAGGATATCGCCTTCTTCAGCCGCCAGATGGCGACGATGATGAAGTCCGGCGTGCCGATGGTGTCCAGCTTGGAGATCATCGAGAGCGGACAGAAGAACATCCGCATGAAGAAGATGGTCGAGCAGATCCGCTTCGACATCGAAGGTGGCTCT
Source organism: Pseudoxanthomonas sp. LjRoot206 (assembly GCF_056175725.1). NCBI lineage: Bacteria > Pseudomonadati > Pseudomonadota > Gammaproteobacteria > Lysobacterales > Lysobacteraceae > Pseudoxanthomonas > Pseudoxanthomonas sp. LjRoot206. The sequence goes on along the minus strand of NZ_JBGFFI010000002.1, from coordinate 736,830 downwards.
TCACTCTACGAGGCCATCAGCAAGCATCCGGTACAGTTCGACGAGCTATACCGCAACCTTGTGCGGGCCGGCGAAGGCGCGGGCGTATTGGAAACGGTGCTGGAGACCGTCGCCAACTACAAGGAGAATCTTGAGGCACTGAAAGGCAAGATCAAGAAGGCGCTGTTCTACCCGGCAGCAGTCGTCGCCGTCGCCATTCTGGTCACGGCCGTCATCCTGATGTTCGTGATCCCGGAGTTCGAGAAGACGTTCGCCAGTTTCAACACCGAACTGCCTGCCTTCACCCAGATGATCATGGGGGCATCGCGCTTCATGGTCAGCTACTGGTGGCTGCTGCTCATTGTTGTCATTGGTAGCGCACTGGGTTTCAGTTTCCTTTACAAGCGATCACCTGCCATGCAGCACTCCATGGATCGGTTGATCCTGAAGGTGCCAGTTATTGGCCAGATCATGCACAACTCCTCGGTCGCCCGCTTCGCGCGCACCACGGCGGTGACGTTCAAGGCCGGCGTGCCCTTGGTCGAGGCACTGGACACCGTGGCGGGCGCCACCGGCAACATGGTGTACGAGAAGGCCGTGTTCCGCATCCGCGACGATGTGGCGGTGGGTTATCCCCTGAACATGGCGATGAAACAGACCCAGCTGTTCCCGCACATGGTGGTGCAGATGACCGCCATCGGCGAAGAGGCCGGCGCGCTGGACACCATGCTGTTCAAAGTGGCCGAGTACTTCGAGCAGGAGGTCAACAACGCGGTCGACGCGCTGTCGAGCCTGCTGGAACCTTTCATCATGGTGATCATCGGCACCCTGGTCGGCGGCCTGGTCATCGGCATGTACCTGCCGATCTTCAAGATCGCATCTGCGGTGGTCGGCTGATACGTGGCGTTCCTCGATCAGCACCCCGAACTGGGATATCCGGTAGTCGCAGGTCTCGGCCTGCTGGTGGGCAGCTTCCTCAACGTGGTCATCCTGCGGCTGCCGCGGCGGCTGGAGTGGGAGTGGAAGCGCGACGCGCGTGAAGTGCTGGAGGAGCCGGAGCTGTACGATCCGCCGCCGCCCGGCATCGTGGTCGAACGCTCGCACTGCCCGCACTGCAAGACCGCGCTGTCCTGGTACGAGAACATCCCGCTGTTCAGCTGGCTGGTGCTGCGCGGCAAGTGCCGGCACTGCAAGGCCCCCATCTCGCCGCAGTACCCGCTGGTCGAACTGCTGACCGCCGTGCTGGCGGTGGCCTCGGTGTGGCGCTTCGGCTTCGGCTGGCAGGGCTTCGGCGCGGCCTTGCTGAGCTGCTACCTGGTGGCACTGAGCGGCATCGACCTGCGCACGCGACTGTTGCCGGACCAGTTGACCCTGCCCCTGATGTGGCTGGGGCTGATCGGCAGCCTGGACAATCTCTACATGTCGGCCAAGCCTGCCGTGCTGGGCGCGATCGCGGGCTTCACCAGCCTGTGGCTGGTCAATGCCACCTTCAAGCAGTACCAGGTGGTCATCAAGCGCGTGAAGGATCCCGAGGAAGGCATGGGTCGCGGCGACTTCAAGCTGCTGGCCGCGCTGGGCGCCTGGGTGGGATTGAACGGCGTGCTGCCCGTCATCATGATCTCGTCGGTGGTGGGCGCGGTCATCGGTTCCCTCTGGCTGCTGATCATGGGTCGCGATCGCGGCACGCGGATCCCGTTCGGGCCGTATCTCGCCATCGCCGGCTGGATCGTCTTCATGTGGGGACCGAACCAGATCATCGACACCTACATGCGACTCGTCGGCCTGGCGTAAGCGACCGGCCGACGCGGCGATCTCCTGCCCGGCAGGCCCATAATCCGCCCATGAGCGACTACTTCATCGGACTGACCGGCGGCATCGCCTCGGGCAAGAGCGCGCTGGAGAAGGCGTTCGCCGCGCACGGCATCGTCGTGGCGGATGCCGACCTGCTGGCGCGCGAGGTGGTGCGGCCGGGCGCGCCTGCGCTGGCCGCCGTGGTCGAGCATTTCGGACCCGGCGTGTTGCAGGCGGATGGCCAGCTCGATCGCGCGGCGCTGCGCGTGCGCGTGTTCGGCAACGATGCGGAGCGCCGCGCGCTGGAAGCGATCCTGCACCCGGCCATCCGCGTGCGGCTGGAAGAAATCTGCCGGGCGGCCGCCAGCCCGTACGCGATCGCGATGATCCCGCTGCTGGCCGAAGGCGGCGGCCGGGCGAACTATCCCTGGCTGCACCGCATCCTGGTAGTCGACACGCCACCCGCCGTGCAGAAGGCACGGCTGATGCAGCGTGACGGCATCGATGCCGCGCTGGCAGAGCAGATGATGGCCGCGCAGGCCTCGCGTGCGGACCGACTGGCGCTGGCCGACGACATCGTCGTCAACGACGGCGACATCGCGCATCTGCGAAACGCCGCCGACACACTGCATCGGCGCTATATCGCCTTGGCCACCGGCACTCGCCCAGACCCCGATCCCGCAGCCTTGTAGGAGCGTGCCGCGCCGCGCCGCCTTGTAGGAGCGGGCCATGCCCGCAATGCGCTTTCCCATACGGACCTGAAAGCATCGCGCCCGAGGGCGCTCCTACAGATCACGCCGCGCCGCTTTGTAGGAGCGGGCCATGCCCGCGATACTCTTCCAGCACGGACCGGAAAGCATCGCGCCCCAGGGCGCTCCTACAGATCACGCCGCGCCGCTTTGCAGGAGCGGGCCATGCCCGCGATGCCCCTCCAGCACGGACCTGAAAGCATCGCGCCCCAGGGCGCTCCTACAGATCACGCCGCGCCGCGCAGCCTTGTAGGAGCGGGCCATGCCCGCGATGCTCTTCCAGCACGGCCGAGGAAGCATCGCCTCTGAGGGTCCTCTTACAGCCCTATCGGCACGCGATCTCCAATCCACATCGCGTCCCAGAACGGGTAGTCGCCCACGCGCTGCACCAGCCCTGCCCTGACGGGATTGGCGACCAGATAACGCGCCGCACCCTTTACATCATCGTCCCCACGCAACAAACGTTCGTGATACGCGCGCGCCCAGACCGCACCGGTACGCAGAGCCTGCTGGTTGTAGGCACGCGCGGTGGCGGACTTGATCCGGTTCATGATCAACGCGAGGTGATCGCCGTTGCCGACCTGGATCAGCCAATGCCCGTGGTCGGGCATCAGCACCCACGCCAGCAGGCGCGACTCGCGGCTGACGTCCGTGTCGAGATGGCGACGCGCGGCCGCACAGGTCGGCAAGAAGTCACTGAACAAGGGTTGGCGCGCCGGCGTGGTCGCGGTCGCCAGGTACACATGACCTGGCAGATGCAGACGATGGCGCCGGAGCGCCGCATGACCGGCGTGCGGGAAGGCGGAAAGAGGCATGCGATCCACCTTCCCGGCTGGCGTTCGGCATGAACATCAGACATCACCGCGCTGAACCGTCAGATGAAAGAGCGAGCGATGCCCGTGACGCGCCTCGAACGCTGACCGGAGAGCATCGCGCCCGAGGGCGCTCCTACAGAGCCTACCGCGCCGCCTTGTAGGAGCGGGCCATGCCCGCGATGCTCTTGCCCACACGGACCTGAAAGCGTCGCCCGAGGGCGCTCCTACAGAGCGTGCCGCGCCGCCTTGTAGGAGCGGGCCATGGCCGCGATGCTCTTGCCCACACGGACCTGAAAGCATCGCGCCCGAGGGCGCTCCTGCAAAACCGGATCCCACACATCGCTTTGTAGGAGCGGGCCATGCCCGCGATGCTCTTCCAGCACGGACCTGAAAGCATCGCGCCCGAGGGCGCTCCTGCAGAGCATGTCGCATTGGGGGGCTGACCATGCATGCGATCGAGGAGGTTCCACGCCGCGTTATGTCGCCGACCACAACCCGCGGATCGCCGCGATCCCTTGCGCGCCATGCCGCCGCGCCTCATCGATGTCCGTGGGCGTCATGCCGCCGATGGCGTAGATCGGCAGCGACACGCCTTCGCGCAGGTGGACAAAGCCGGGCCACCCCAGCGCTTGACCGCCCGGATGGCTGGGGGTGGGGAGGACGCTGCCCACCACGGCGAAGTCGCACCCCAGTGCCTGTGCCTGCTGCAGCTCCGCCGGGGTGTGGCAGGACGCCGCCACCGGCAGGCCGTGTGGCAACGGCCGCGCGTCCAGGGACGCGAGTTGCGAGGCACGCAGCTGCACGCCGACCTGAAGCTCGCGCGCCAGCTCGATGTCGCCATTGAGCAGCACCTCGGCGCCCGCGTCGCGGCAGCGTGCGACGGCCTGCCGTGCCAGCGCCTGCCACGCGTCGCCGGACAGGTGACGCGCACGCAGCTGCACACGGCGGATGCCCTGCGACAATGCCCGCTCCAGGCCGGCCAGCCAGCGAGCCGGATCTTCCGGCTCCGGCGTGACCAGATAGCGGTCCGGCTGCAGCAGCGCCGCCACCACCGGCCGGTCGGCCGGCGGCATGTCGTAGCGCATCAGCTTGTCGGGCGCGACCCAGGCCAGCGCCTGGCCTTCGTGGCCGCGCGGCGTGCCGGTCCAACCGGTCAGGTGGCGCACTTCCAGGCACAGGCGCTTGTCGGGGTATTGCTGCGGCACGCTGATGACGTGGTCGCCCACGCGAGCCTCGATACCCAGTTCCTCGCGCAGTTCGCGCACCAGCGCGTCCTCGGCGCTTTCGCCCGGCTCCAGCTTGCCGCCGGGAAATTCCCACCGCCCGGCCAGGTCGCGCCCCTCCGTACGGCGGGCGAGCAGGATGCGGCCGCGCGCGTCGCTGATGACGGCGGCCATGACGTGGATCGAGCGCAACGGGGTCGGCATGGAGGAAGCTTGCCGGGAACCAGCCGGTAGACGCAAATCGTCCTTGCCCGGCGTGGCGCCAAAGAAAAGGCCGCGCAATGCGCGGCCTTTCCGTCGAACGTGCGGCGATGCCTCAGGCCAGCTGGCCGTGGCAGTGCTTGAACTTCTTGCCACTGCCGCAGGGGCACGGGTCGTTGCGGCCGACCTTGGGCGCATCGCGGTCTGCCGGCATCGGACCGGACTGCACATAGCCGCCCTGGGCCGCGGCCAGGCGCTGCGCTTCCTCGGCTTCCTCGTCGGCGCCGTAGCCACCCGCATCCTGGTGCTGGTACTGCATCTGCCGGGCCTGCGCCTCGGCCATGGCGCGCTCCTGTGCTTCCAGCGCCGCGACCTCCTCCTCGCTGCGGATGCGCACGCGCGACAGCAGCGTGACCACTTCGCTCTTCACCCGTTCCAGCATGCTGGAGAACAGCTCGAAGGCTTCCTTCTTGTACTCCTGCTTCGGCTGCTTCTGCGCGTAACCGCGCAGGTGGATGCCCTGGCGCAGGTAATCCATGCGCGCCAGGTGCTCCTTCCAGTTCTTGTCGAGCACGGTCAGCATGATGTGCTTTTCCAGCGCGCGCATGGTCTCGCCGCCGATCGCCGCTTCCTTGTCGGCGAAGTGCCGGTCCATCGCGTCCTGCACGCGGCGCTCGATCGTCTCGGCGTCGAGATCGTCGGTCTCTTCGCGCCAGCGGGTCACGGGGATCTCCGCACCCATTTCCTCGCCCAGTTCGCTTTCCAGGCCGCGCAGGTCCCACTGCTCGTCCACCGAGTTCAGCGGCACGAAGCGGGACACCGTTTCGGCGACCACGTCGCCGCGGATGCCGTCGATGTTGTCCTTCACCGACTCCGCGTCGAGCAGTTCGTCGCGCTGGGCGTAGATCACCTTGCGCTGGTCGTTGTTGACGTCGTCGAAGTCCAGCAGGTTCTTGCGGATGTCGAAGTTGTGCGCTTCCACCTTGCGCTGCGCCTTCTCGATCTGCCGGCTGACCAGCTTGTCCTCGATGACGTCGTCTTCCTTCATGCCGATCAGCTTCATCGCCTTCTGGACCCAGTCCGAGGCGAAGATGCGCATCAGGTTGTCTTCCAGCGACAGGTAGAAGCGGGACGAGCCCGGGTCGCCCTGGCGTCCCGAACGGCCGCGCAGCTGGTTGTCGATGCGGCGCGACTCGTGGCGTTCGGTGCCGACGATGTGCAGGCCGCCGGCGGCCTTCACCGCGTCGTGGCGCTGCTGCCAGTCGGCCTTCACCGCGGCGCGCGCGGCGTCATCGGCGTCTTCGCCCAGCGTTTCGTACTCGGCTTCCAGCGAACCGCCCAGCACGATGTCGGTACCGCGGCCCGCCATGTTGGTGGCGATGGTGATCGCGCCCGGACGACCCGCCTGCGCCACGATGTGCGCTTCGCGCTCGTGCTGCTTGGCGTTGAGCACTTCGTGCGGCACGCCCGCCTTGTTGAGGAAGTCGGACAGCATCTCCGACGTCTCGATCGACGTCGTGCCCACCAGCACCGGCTGCCCGCGCTGGTAGCAGTCCTGGATGTCGGCCAGCACCGCCTTGAACTTGCCCTGGCGGTTGAGGAACACCTGGTCCGGCGAATCCTTGCGCACGGTCGGGCGGTTGGTCGGGATGACGATCACTTCCAGGCCGTAGATGCTCTGGAACTCGAAGGCTTCGGTATCGGCCGTGCCGGTCATGCCGGACAGCTTGTTGTACATGCGGAACAGGTTCTGGAACGTCACGCTCGCCAGCGTCTGGTTCTCGCGCTGGACCGGCACGCCTTCCTTCGCCTCGACCGCCTGGTGCAGGCCGTCGGACCAGCGGCGGCCCGCCAGCGTACGGCCGGTGAACTCGTCGACGATGACCACTTCGCCATCGCGCACGATGTAGTCGACGTCGCGCTGGTAGATGGCGTGCGCGCGCAGCGCGGCATTGAGGTGGTGCACGACCGACAGGTTGTTGGCGCCGTACAGCGGTTCTTCCTCGCTGATGATGCCGGCCTGCAGCAGCAGTTCCTCGGCGTGCTCCATGCCCGCTTCGGACAGGTGCACCTGCTTGCCTTTCTCGTCGACCCAGTAGTCGCCCTCGCCTTCCTCTTCCGTCTGCTTGATCAGCTGGGGCACGATGCGGTTGACGCGGATGTACAGCTCCGGCGATTCGTCGGCCGGGCCGGAGATGATCAGCGGGGTGCGCGCTTCGTCGATCAGGATGGAGTCGACTTCGTCGACGATGGCGTAGTGCAGGCCGCGCTGGAAGCGGTCGGCGCGCGACATCGCCATGTTGTCGCGCAGGTAGTCGAAGCCGAATTCGTTGTTGGTACCGTAGGTGATGTCGGCGGCGTAGGCGCCCTGCTTGTCGCCGTGCGGCATGCCCGGATAGACCACGCCGACGCTCAGGCCCAGCCAGTTGTACAGGCGGCCCATCCAGGCCGAGTCGCGGCGGGCCAGGTAGTCGTTCACGGTGACGACGTGCACGCCCTTGCCTTCCAGCGCATTGAGGTAGGTCGGCAGCGTGGCGACCAGCGTCTTGCCTTCGCCGGTGCGCATTTCCGCGATCTTGCCCAGGTGCAGCACCATGCCGCCGATCAGCTGCACGTCGTAGTGGCGCATGCCCAGCACTCGGCGGCTGGCCTCGCGGCAGACCGCGAAGGCTTCGGGGAGGATCTTGTCGAGCGATTCCCCGCCCGCGATGCGCTGCTGGAACTCCGGCGTCTTGGCCTTCAGCTGCTCGTCGGTGAGCTTCTGCAGCTCCGCTTCCAGCGCGTTGATCTTGTCGACGGTGCGGTGCAGCTGCTTGAGCAGGCGCTCGTTGCGGCTGCCGAAGACACGGGTGAGCAGGTTGTTGATCATGTAGGGAACCGGAAAGGAAGGGAACGCCGGGGCGGCGCAGCGTGTGCGCCCCCAAAACGAAACAGGGCGCAAGGCGCCCTGTCTGGCAACACCGTATTGTAGCTTGGGGCGCCGCCCGGGGAATCAAGGCGGGCCGTCAGACCGCCCCATCCCCGATTGGTTCCGCGCGATTCAGCCGCGCGTGATCTGCCCTACCGGCGTCGGGCCTTCGCCCAGGAACTTGCGCGGATTGACCACGCGCCCGTTCTCCCACACCTCGAAATGCACGTGCGCACCGGTCGAACGGCCGGTCGAGCCCGCCTTGGCGACTTCCTGACCCACGCGGACCAGATCGCCCGCACGCACGCTGAGGCGCGAGTTGTGCGCATAGCGGGTGACGTAGCCGTTGCCGTGGTCGACGTCGATGACGTTGCCGTAACCGCCCTTCACGCCGGCGAAGCTGACCACGCCGTCGGCCACCGACAGCACGGGGTCGCCCACGCGCGCCTTGAAGTCGATGCCCTTGTGGTTCTGGCCACCGCCGCCGAACGGATCGGCGCGGCCGCCGAAGCCGGAGGTGATGTAGCTGTTGGCGATCGGCATGCGGCCCGGCGTCGCGTTCTTGTCCAGTTCGCGGTTGAACAGCAGCGCTTCCAGGACCGACAGCTGGCGGCCGGAGGCGGCGAACTGCTGCTCCAGCTTGTCCACGCCTTCCTTCAGGTCGGCCGGCTTCATGTCGTAGGAGACGTCGTTGCCGCCGACGCCGACCGGCTCGTTGAAGTCGAACTCGCCGTCCTGCAGCTGGCCCACGCGGGTCAGGCGTTCGCCGAGGGCATTCAGGCGGTTGGCCTGCGCCTGCAGCTCGCCGAGGCGTGCCGACATGGCGTTGATTTCCTGCTGCGCGCCACGGCGCACCTGGTCCAGCTCGGCGTCGCGCTGGTCGGCCTTGGCCTGCAGCATCGAGACCTGACCCATGCCGGCGGCGCTGCGCCCGGCCGCACCGAGCAGCAGGCCGGCGGCGACCAGCACCGCGGCACTGGCCAGCGGACGCGCATGGAACGCGAGGCGGAGGCGGTAGGCACCATGGGCGGACGCATGGGCCCACCAGGTACGCGAATTGTTTACGATGGTCTTAAAGCTCATAGATACCGATGTCTGATTCGAAGTCCAAGCCGCGCCGTACCGGCACCGCGCAACCTGCTCTGCAGGCTGCCTTGACGGATGCCGCCACCGACCCGGTACGTCGTGCCATGTGGCTCGACGCCTTGGAACAGCAGCTTCGCCCCTGCCTTCCGCCTGCCCTGGCGCCGCATTGCCGGTTGGCGAACGTGGCGGGCAAACGGCTCGTTTTTATCGTCGACTCCCCCGTGTGGAACGCCCGGCTTCGCCTGGCGGCACCCGAATTGATCAACGTGGCCCAATCCATCGGACTGGCGGTCACCGAAGTCACCGCCAAGACGAGCCTCGCGCCGCCGATGAAGCCTGCGCAGGACCCGGTCGTACCCGTATCGGAGGCGTCCCGCAAAGGGCTGCAAGCGGCCCTCGACCTCCTGTCGGCCCCGGACTCCGCCGGTGCCCCCACCCCGCAGGGCGGTCATCGTGGGCGGCGAAAAATTTGACCCGGCCATCACGAAGGACGGGGCATGGTACCGGCCACCGCCGGTCGGGGCGTTAGCCAGAAGTTAACGATCCGTTAGGATCCGGCCCGGAATCCGACACACATCACACTTTCGCACAAGCGTAACCAATCCCATGCCAGCACGTGACGGGATGGGGAAACCGGGCGACAGCGGGGTCACCGTTCCGACGGAACGGGGGTCTCAGATGGCCAGGGCAGGCGTCGCATACGTGAGCGGGGACGGCGTGGCGCGGTCCTCGAAGGTCACTTCTTCCCAGGCCGAGGTCTCCGCCAGCAACGCGCGGACCAGCTTGTTGTTGAGCGCATGGCCCGACTTGAAGCCCTCGTACGCGCCCAAGATCGGCCGGCCGGCGAGGTAGAGGTCGCCGATGGCGTCGAGGATCTTGTGGCGGACGAACTCGTCCGTGTAGCGCAGGCCGTCCTCGTTCAGCACGCGGAACTCGTCCAGCACGATGGCGTTGTCCATCGAACCACCGAGGCCGAGGTTGCGCTCGCGCATGTACTCCAGGTCGCGCATGAAGCCGAAGGTGCGCGCGCGCGCGACTTCCTTCACGTAGGCGCCGGTGGAGAAGTCCACCTCCGCCCGCGACTGCGAGGCCGGGATCATCGGGTGGTCGAACTTGACGGTGAAGCCCAGCTTGAAACCGTCGTACGGCTCGAAGCGCGCCACCTTGTCGCCCTCGTTGACTTCGACCGGGCGGACGATGCGGATGAAACGCTTGGGGGCGTCCTGCTCGGCGATGCCGGCGGACTGGATCAGGAACACGAACGGACCCGCGGAGCCGTCCATGATCGGCAGCTCGGCCGAGGACAGTTCCACATACGCGTTGTCGACGCCCAGGCCGGCCATCGCCGACATCAGGTGCTCGACGGTCTGCACCTTGGCGCCTTCGCAGGTCAGGCCGGTGCACAGCGTGGTCTCGGTGACCAGCTCCGCACTCGCGGGAATCTCCACCACCGGCGACAGATCGATGCGCCGGAACACGATGCCGGTATCCACGGGGGCCGGGCGCAGGGTCATGTAGACCTTTTCGCCACTGTGCAGCCCCACGCCCGTCGCGCGGATCACGTTCTTGAGGGTGCGTTGCTGGGCCATGAGGAGGAATCGCAGGTGGGGGGAACCTGAGCGGGCAGCGAGAATATCACGCAGACCACTGAATCTTAACGGAAGAACCGATCTGTCCCACCCCTGCAACAACGGTCTGCTAGGGCCGTCGGGAAAGGGCTGCCGGACCGGCGAAGGTCCGGCAGCGAAGGGACATGGCGATGGAACGGCACATCATCTGCGCCCCCCCCCGAGGAGAGGGTTGGGGTGGGCGCGCAGCGGAGACTGAGCCTCGACCTGTCGTTGCTTTGTCGAACCCGGGCAGCGTTGCGCGACACCGATCCCCTCCTTCCCTCGCCTGCGAGGGAAGGGGTACGTCACATCAGTCCGCCTGGCGGCGCAGGAACGCCGGGATATCCAGGTAGTCCGACGGCAGCTCGGCCGATACCGGCGTGGACGCCGGGGCAGACGGCGCGGGCGAAGCCGAGCCGCGACGCAGGCCCAGGCCGCTGGTGGCGGCGCCGATCGGGTCCATCGAGAAACCATCGTCGATCGGCATACCGGTGGTCGCGTCGCGAACCAGCTTGATCGGCGCGCGCATCGGCTCGCGCAGGTCGCCGCCACGGCCGACCGGCTGGCGGGCGGCGTTGCGGTTCAGGCCGGTGGCGACCACGGTCACGCGCACTTCGTCCTGCATGTCCGGGTCCAGCACGGTGCCGACGACCACGGTCGCGTCTTCCGAGGCGAAGCCTTCGATGGTGCGGCCCACTTCGTCGAACTCGGCCATGGTGAAGTCCGGACCGGCGGTGATGTTGACCAGGATGCCGTTGGCGCCGTTGAGGTTGACGTCGTCCAGCAGCGGGTTCTGGATCGCGGCCTCGGCGGCGGCCTGCGCGCGGTCGTCGCCGCGGGCGGAGCCGGTGCCCATCATGGCCAGGCCCATCTCGCTCATCACGGTGCGCACGTCAGCGAAGTCGACGTTGATCAGGCCCGGGCGCACGATCAGGTCGGCGATGCCCTGCACGGCGCCGAGCAGCACGTCGTTGGCGGCGCGGAAGGCCTGGATCATCGTGGCGTTGCGGCCCAGCACGGTGATCAGCTTCTCGTTCGGGATGGTGATCAGCGAGTCGCAGTGGTGGCTCAGTTCCTCGATGCCCTTCAGCGCGACCTGCATGCGGCGGCGGCCTTCGAACGGGAACGGCTTGGTGACCACGGCGACGGTCAGGATGCCCATCTCCTTGGCGAGCTGCGCCACGACCGGCGCGGCGCCGGTGCCGGTGCCGCCGCCCATGCCGGCGGTGATGAACACCATGTCGGCGCCGTCGAGGGCGTCGATGATGCGCTCGCGGTCTTCCAGGGCAGCCTGGCGGCCGACTTCCGGATTCGCGCCGGCACCCAGGCCCTTGGTGACGTTGCTGCCCAACTGCAGCTGCAGCTTGGCGCCGCAGTTCTTGATCGCCTGCGAATCGGTGTTGGCGGTGATGAATTCCACGCCATCCACGCTGCCGTTGACCATGTGCGCCACGGCGTTGCCGCCGCCGCCGCCCACGCCCACGACCTTGATCACCGCATTCGGGGCCATCTTCTCAACCAGTTCGAAATGTGCCATGTCCTTGTCCTCGTTTATTTAGTTATGTGGTGCTGGGTGGAACGAACGTCGTGATGCCTTCAACGTCGCGGTAGGTGTCGCCTCACTCAGAACTCGCCGCGATACCAGTTCTGCAGTTTCTTGAACCAGCTGCCCGCCTTGCCCGTGGGCAACGACGGACGCCGGGGATGTTCTATCTGGCTGCCCATCAGCAGCAGGCCGACGCCGGTGGCGTGCACCGGATTGCCGACCACTTCGCCCAGGCCGGTGACGTGCTGCGGGATGCCGACGCGCACGGGCATCTGCAGCATCTCTTCGGCCAGCTCGACCACGCCCTCCATCTTCGCGGCGCCGCCCGTCAACACCATGCCGGCGCGCACGCGCTCTTCGAACCCGGAGCGGCGCAATTCCGCCTGCACCATCTCGAAGATTTCCTCGTAGCGCTGCTGCACGGCCTGCGCCAGCGCATGGCGCGGCAGGCGGCGCGGCGGACGGTCGCCGACGCTCGGCACCTGGATGCTTTCTTCCGCCGTGGCCAGCTGCGCCAGCGCGCAGGCGTAGCGCACCTTGATCTGTTCGGCTTCCGGTGTCGGCGTGCGCAGCATGTGCGCGATGTCGTTGGTCACCTGGTCGCCAGCGATCGGCAGCGACGCCGTGTGGCAGATCGCGCCCTGCACGAACACCGCCAGGTCGGTGGTGCCCGCGCCCATGTCGACCAGCACCACGCCGAGCTCGCGCTCGTCGCTGGTCAGCACGGCGACGCTGGAGGCCAGCGACGAGAAGATCAGGTCGTCGATCTGCAGGCCGCAGCGCTGCACGCACTTGCTGATGTTGGCAGCGGCCGACTGCGCGCAGAACACCAGGTGCGCGTCGACCTCCAGGCGCACGCCGGTCATGCCGACCGGGTTGCGGATGCCTTCCTGCGAGTTGTCCAGCTTGTACTCGCGCGGGATGGCGTGGAGGATCTTCTGGTCGGCCGGGATCGCGACGGCCTTCGCCGCTTCCAGCACGCGATCCAGGTCGCCCCAGGTCACTTCGCCGTCGCGGATCGGCACGATGCCGGGCGAGTTGCGGCACTGCACGTGGTTGCCGGAGATCGAGGCGTATACCGAGCGGATCTCGCAGCCGGCCATCAGCTCGGCTTCCTCGATCGCGCGCTGGATCGACTGCACGGTGGACTCGATGTCCACCACGACGCCGCGCTTGAGCCCGCGCGATTCGTGCGAGCCGATGCCGATCACTTCGATCGGATTGCCCGGTGCGTATTCGCCGACCAGCGCCGTCACCTTGGAGGTGCCGATGTCCAGCCCGACGATCAGCGATTTGTCACCCTTGCGATTCATGTAGTGCCCTGCAGAAGACGACCTGCGACCGCGATCGGCGCAGGCAATGGAGTCGGTGTGGCGGCCGGCGGCGGCGCTTTCGGCGTATCGCCCCAGCTGAGCGCGAATCCGTTGGTGTAGCGCAGGTCCGCGCGCACCAGCGGCTGCGCCTGCGCGGCCAGCAGTTGCGGCAGCATCCGCGCGAAGCGACCCAGGCGCGGGCGCGCGTCGGTGCGGCCCACCACGACCTGCGTGCCGTTGCCCAGTAGCAGCGACCAGCTGCCGCGCGCATCCATCACCAGCGTGGTGACGTCCAGCCCCATCGGGGCGAACAGCTGGCGCGATTCGTTGTAGAGCGCGGTCACTTCCTGCACCTGCGAGTCCGGGCCGCCCAGCTGCGGCAGGTCCAGTCCGGTGAGCTCCTTCGGCATCGGGAACAGGCGACCGTGCTCGGACAGCAGCTTGTCGTTGCCCCAGCGCGCGAACGGCTTGTGTTCGGTGATGCGCACTTCCAGCACGTCGGGCCAGCGCTTGCGCACGTCGGCACGTTCCACCCACGGCAACTTCTCGACGGCGTGCTTGGCGTCGTCCAGCCGCACCGCGAAGAAGCCGCGGCGCGCATACGGCAGCACCGTCGCCTGCAGCTGGGCGGGATCCACGCGCGCCAGTTCGCCCTGCACGCGCAGGCGCGACAGCGGCCAGCGGTCCGCGCCGATCCAGCCGTTGACCACGGCCACGACCGGCAGCGCCACCAGCGCCAGCGCGATCAGCCAGGTCACGATGCGCAGGGCGGCGTTCATCAGCCCGCCACCTCCGGCAGGGTCTGTTCGAGGATGCGCCAGCACAGTTCTTCGAAGCCGATGCCGACCTGCGCCGCTTCCTTCGGCACCAGCGAATGGCTGGTCATGCCCGGCGCGGTATTCACTTCCATCAGCAGGAAACGGCCGTCGGCATGGCGCATCACATCGACGCGGCCCCAGCCGCTGCAGCCGGCGGCACGGAAGCCATCCAGCGCCAGTGCGCGCATCCGCGCTTCGTCGCCGGCATCGTCCAGGCCCGGGCACAGGTACTGCGTGTCCTCGGCGATGTACTTGGCGTGGTAGTCGTACCAGCCCTTCGCCGGCACGATGCGCACCGACGGCAGTGCCAGCTCGCCGAGGATGGCGACGGTGAATTCGCCACCAGTCAGCATCTGCTCGGCCAGCAGTTCGCCGGGATACGACGAGGCGAACGCGACGGCCGGCGCCAGGTCCTCTTCGCCCTGGATCTGGAACACGCCGACGCTGGAGCCTTCCGCCGACGGCTTCACGAACACGGGGAAGCCAAGCGAGCGCACCGCGGCCGCCAGATCATCTCCCGGCGCGATGCGCACGAAGCTCGCGGTGGGCAGGCCGGCGGCCTGCCACACCTGCTTGGTGCGGATCTTGTCCATCGTCAGCGCGGAGCCCAGCACGCCGGGGCCGGTGTACGGCACGCCGAGCGACTGCAGCAGGCCTTGCAGCACGCCGTTCTCGCCATCGCCGCCGTGCATAATGTTGAAGACGCGATCGACCTTGCCCGCACGGATCGCTTCGACCAGCGCCGGCACGCCGTCCACGGCAGAGGCCTGCACGCCACGCGCGAGCAGCGCGTCGAGCACGTTCTGCCCGGAGTTCAGCGACACCTCACGCTCGCTGGACACGCCGCCCAGCAGCACGGCGACGCGGCCGAAGCGCGAGGCGTCGGTCACGCGCAGCGGCGGCACGGTCATGGCGCTCATGCCGGATCCTTCGCGGCGAAGCCATGCGCGGCGATGTGCTGCGACATGTGGCCGATGTCGCCGGCGCCCATCAGCAGCAGCAGGTCGCCGTCCTGCAGGACGTCGCGCAGCACGTCGACCAGGTCGCTGACCTGGCTGACCACGACGGGTTCGTTGCGGCCACGCGCACGGATGGCGCGCGCCAGCGACTTGGAGTCGGCACCGGCGATCGGCTGTTCGCCGGCCGGATACACCTCGCTCAGTACCAGCGCATCGGCCTCGGACAGCACGGCGGCGAAGGCATCGAACTGGTCGCGCGTACGGCTGTAGCGGTGCGGCTGGAACGCGACCACGAGGCGCTTGTGCGGCCAGCCGCCGCGTGCGGCGGCGAACACCGCGGCCAGTTCCTTCGGATGGTGGCCATAGTCGTCGACCAGCTGCACGCGTGCGCCTTGCGGCGTCGCGATCTCGCCGAGGTCGTTGAAGCGGCGGCCGATGCCGGCGAACTTCTCCAGCGCGGCGGCGATGTTCTCCGGCGACACGCCGAGCTGCCAGCCCACGGCGGCCGCGGCCAGCGCGTTCAACACGTTGTGGCGACCCGGCAGCGCCAGGCTCACGCGGATGCTGGCGTCCTCCGGCAGGCGCAGGGTGAAGTGCATGCGCCCGCCTTCCTGCTCGACATCCTCGGCGCGCACGTCGGCGTTCTCGGCGAAGCCGTAGCTCATCACGTGGCGCGGCGTGTCCCCCGCGATCGCGGCGACTTCCGGATCGTCGATGCACAGCACCGCCAGTCCGTAGAACGGCAGGCGCTGCAGGAACTCGGCGAAGGCCGCCTTCACGCGCTCGAAGTCGTTGCCGTAGTTCTCCAGGTGATCGGCATCGATGTTGGTCACGATGGAGATCAGCGGATTCAGGCGCAGGAAGCTGCCGTCGCTCTCGTCGGCCTCGGCCACCAGCCACTGGCCGTCGCCGAGCTTGGCGTTGGCGCCGGCGGCGAGCAGCTGGCCGCCGATGACGAAGGTCGGATCCAGGCCGCCTTCGCTCAGCACGGCGGCGGCGAGGCTGGTGGTGGTGGTCTTGCCGTGCGTGCCGGCGACGGCGATGCCGCGGCGGAAGCGCATCAGCTCGGCCAGCATCGCGGCGCGCGGCACGATCGGAATGCGCTGGCTGCGCGCTTCCATCAGTTCCGGGTTGTCGTGCTTGATCGCGCTGGACACCACCACGCAGTCGGTGCCGAGCACGTTGGACGCGTTGTGGCCGCGCATCACGCGCGCGCCGAGCGAGGCGAGGCGGCGGGTCGAGGCGTTGTCGGCATTATCCGAGCCCGACACTTCGTAGCCCAGCGTGCACAGCACCTCGGCGATGCCGCTCATGCCGGAACCGCCGATGCCGACGAAGTGCACCCGGCGGAATGCTTGAGCCAGGTTGCCGGTGTGCTGCAGGCGGCGCTCGCGTGCGGCGGCCATCATCATGCCTGCGTCCTCATGTCGATTGCTTCCTCAAGAATGATGTCGGCGATGCGGTCGGCAGCATCGGGTTTCGCCAGCGCGCGCGCAGCCTGCGCCATCGCGAGGCGCCTGGCACCGTCGTCGATGAGCGGACGCAGCGTGGCGGCCAGCGTGTCGGCGAGTGCGTCGTCCTGCTCCAGCAGCACGGCGGCGTTGCGCTCGACCAGGTATTCGGCATTGCGGGTCTGGTGATCGTCGACGGCCTGCGCGAACGGCACCAGCACGCTGCCCACACCGACCGCGCACAGTTCGGCCAGCGTCGAGGCGCCGGAACGGCAGACCACGAGGTCCGCCCACGCGTAGGCGGCGGCCATGTCGGTGATGAAGGCCTCGACGCTGGCGGCCACGCCGGCATCGGCATAGGCCTTGGCGGCTTCTTCGCGCAGCTTCTCGCCGCACTGGTGGCGCAGGTCGATGCTGCCGGCGGGCAAGGTCGCGATGGCCTTCGGCACCGCCAGATTCAGTGCCCGCGCGCCCTGGCTGCCGCCGAGGACAAGCACGCGCAGCGGACCGCTGCGACCGGCGAACCGTTCGGTCGGCGGCGGCAGCGCGGCGATCTCGTCGCGCACCGGATTTCCGACGACCTCTTCCCGCGACGGGAAGGCCCCCGGGAATCCGGTCATCACGCGACGCGCCACCTTGACCAGCACGCGGTTGGTGAAGCCGGCCGCGCGGTTCTGTTCGTGAACCAGCAGCGGTAGGCCCATCAGCTTCGCCGCCACGCCACCCGGGCCCGACGCGAAGCCACCGAAGCTGACTACCGCACGCGGTGCGCGGCGACGCACCGCGAAGCCGGCGGCGCGGATCGCACGCAGCACGCGCACGGGGGCGCCCAGCAGCGCCAGCGTGCCCTTGCCGCGCAGGCCGGTGATGGCCAGCGTGTCCAGCGGGATGTCGTGCTGCGGCACCAGCCGCGTTTCCATCGCGCCGTCCGCGCCCAGCCACACCACCGGCACGCCGCGCGCGCGCAGCACCTTGGCCACGGCCAGTGCGGGGAAGATGTGGCCGCCGGTACCGCCGGCCATGATCATCACGGGCGCCGTCATCACCGCGCTCATGCCAACCTCTCGAACGTCGGCTCGACGCGCGGCTGCAGGCGGTTGGTGCCGCGCAGCGTCTGCGAGAGCGACATCGCGGGCGCCGCTGGCGCAGGTGCGGGCGACCCCGGACGCGGATCCGCCGACGCGCGCGGTGGCTCGTTGTTGCCCTGGATGGCCTCGCCGCGCAGCGCGACCTGGCGCTGCGTGCGCTCCAGTTCGTACGAAACGCGCAGCAGCAGACCCATGGCCACGCAGGTCATCAGGATGCTGGAGCCGCCCGACGAGATCAGCGGCAGCGTCAGGCCCTTGGTCGGCAGCAGGCCGAGGTTCACGCCCATCGACACGAAGCTCTGCATGCCGATCCACAGCGCCACGCCGAACGCGACGTAGCCGGCGAAGTGGCGGCGCATCTCGACGCAGCGTAGGCCAATGACGAAGGCGCGGCCGACCAGCAGCGCGTACAGCGCCACCACCAGGCAGACGCCGACGAAGCCGAGTTCCTCGCCAATCACCGAAAAGATGAAATCGGTATGCACTTCCGGCAGGTAGTTGAGTTTCAGCACCGAGCCACCGAGGCCGATGCCGCTCCACTCGCCGCGGCCGATCGCCATCAGCGCATTGGTCAGCTGATAACCGCTGCCGAACGGATCGGCCCACGGATCCGAGAACGAGGTGATGCGGCGCCAGCGGTACGGCTCGGCGATCGCGATCACCGCCATGATCGGCAGGCCGACCAGTACCGGGCCGAACATGCGCGGCATGTTCACGCCACCCAGCACCAGCATGCCGGCGGTGATCGCCAGCAACAGCGACGACGAACCGAAGTCCGGCTGCATCAGCAGCAGCACGACCAACAGCACCACCACGCCCAGCGGCTTCAGCATCGCCGCCCAGGTGGCGTTGACCTCGTCGCGGAAACGCACCAGGTAACTGGCCAGCCAGACGATGAAGAACACCTTCACCACTTCCACGACCTGGAAGTTGGACACGCCCAGGTTGATCCAGCGGTGCGCGCCCTTGACGCTCACGCCCAGGCCGGGCACGAACACCATCAGCAGCAGCACCACGCAGCCCAGCAGCAGCAGGTGGTTGCGCGCTTCGATGCTCTTCAGTTCGGTGCGCGTGACCCACCACGCCAGGCCGGCCCCGGCCACCAGGAACATGCCGTGGCGGACCAGGTAGTAGAACGGGTTGCCGTGCTGGTAGATCGATGCCGATGCCACCATCACCACGCCCAGCGATGCCAGCGCGAGCATGGCACCGAGCAACCAGGGATCGAAGCGGCCCCCGATGGCTTCCAGTCGTGTGGCCTGGCGCGGCGTGTCGTTCATCAGCGCACCTTCAACGTGGCCAGGCCGACCAGGACCAGCACGACGGAGATGATCCAGAAGCGCACGATCACGCGCGGCTCCGGCCAGCCCTTCAGTTCGAAGTGGTGATGGATCGGTGCCATCCGGAACACGCGCTTGCCGGTCAGCTTGAACGACGCCACCTGGATCATCACCGACAGTGTCTCGATGACGAAGATGCCGCCCATGATCACCAGCACCAGTTCCTGGCGCACGATCACCGCGATGGTGCCGAGCACGGCGCCCAGTGCCAGCGCGCCGATGTCGCCCATGAACACCATCGCCGGATAGGTGTTGAACCACAGGAAGCCCAGGCCCGCACCGGCGATCGCCGCGCAGATGATGGTCAGCTCGCCCGCCCCCGGCACCGGCGGAATCTGCAGGTAGTTGGAGAACACCGCATTGCCCGACGCGTAGGCGAACACGCCCAGCGCGCAGGCGACCAGCACGGTCGGCATGATCGCCAGGCCGTCCAGGCCATCGGTCAGGTTGACCGCGTTGGAGAAGCCGACGATCCAGAAATAGGCGATGGCGACGAAACCGAAGCCCGCCAGCGGCAGCGCGATCGACTTGAAGAACGGCACGTAGAAGGTCGTCGCCGCCGGCACGTCGGCGTACAGGTACAGGTAGAGGCCGGCCGCTAGGCCGAAGATCGACTGCAGCAGGTACTTCCAGCGCGACTTCAGGCCATTGGGATCGCGCTTCACGATCTTGATCCAGTCGTCGTACCAGCCGATGGCACCGAAGGTCAGCATCACCAGCAGCACCACCCACACGTACTTGTTGCGCAGGTCGCCCCACAGCAGCACCGACAGCAGCACCGTCATCAGGATCAGCGCACCGCCCATCGTCGGCGTGCCCGCTTTGGAGAAGTGCGACTGCGGACCGTCCTTGCGGATCGGCTGGCCGCCTTTCAGCTGGCCGAGCTTGCGGATCACCGCCGGGCCCAGCCACAGCGACAGCGCCAGCGACGTCAGCGCGGCCAGGATGCCGCGGAACGTCAGGTAGCCGAACAGGCCGAAGAAGTTTTCCAGGCTCTGCAGCCAGCGAGCCAGTTCAAGCAGCATGCGATGTGTCCTCCCCGGTGGACAGCAGGGCGGCGACGATCCGGTCCATCGCGCTACCGCGCGACCCCTTGACCAGACAGCGCACGCCGGCCCGCAGCTCGGCGCGCAGGGCGTCGGCCAGCGAGGCGTGGTCTTGGAACGGATGCGCACCTTCGCCGAAGGCAGCGGCGGCGGCGGCGCTGAGCGGGCCCAGCGTGTAAAGGCGGCGCAGGCCGGCGTTCTTCGCGCGCACGCCCATGTCGGCGTGCAGCGCTTCTTCGTCGGCGCCCAGCTCGCGCATGTCGCCCAGGACCAGCCAGCCCTCGCCGCCCGCCTGTTTGCTGGCGGCCGCGAGCGTCTCGATGGCCGCGACCAGCGAACCGGGATTGGCGTTGTAGCTGTCGTCGATCACCACCGCACCGTTCGGCAGCGTGTGCGCGACCTGGCGTCCGGCGACCGGCTGCGCGGCCGACAGGCCGTCGGCGATGATCGCCAGCGACACGCCGCAGGCCATCGCGACACCGGCCGCGGCCAGCGCGTTGAGTACGTTGTGGCGGCCCGGCAGGTGCAGTTCGACCGCGACCTCGCCATGCGGCGCGACCAGTACGAAGTCCGAGCCGTCCGCGGTCGCGCGGATGTCGCGCGCGGTCAGGTCGGCGGTCGCGTCCAGGCCGAAACGCAGGATGCGGCGGTCGGGCACGCGGCTGGCGAAGTATTCGGCGAAGGCATCGTCGGCGTTGATCACTGCCGTGCCGTCGGCCGGCAGCGCGTCGTAGATCGCGCCCTTGGTCTCGGCCACGCCCATCAGCGAGCCCATGCGCTCCAGGTGCGCGGCGGCGATGTTGTTCACCAGCGCGACTTCCGGGGTGACGATGTCGGTCAGGTAGGCGATGTCGCCCGGCTTGCCCGCACCCATCTCGTAGACCGAGAAGTCGGCGTCGTCCGGCCCGTCGATGACGGCCATCGGCAGGCCGATCTCGTTGTTGCGGTTGCCGGGATTGAAGTAGGTGACGCCGGCGCGCTGCAGGATGGACACCACCAGCGTCTTCACCGAGGTCTTGCCGTTGCTGCCGGTGATGGCGACCGCCTTCTCCACGCGGTCGCGCTGCAGGCCGGCGGCGATGCGCGCCAGCGCCAGCAACGTATCCGGCACCACCACCTGCGGCACGTCGACCTTCACTTCATGATCGACCAGCACCGCGGCGGCGCCGCGCATCGAGGCGTCATAGGCGAAGTCGTGGCCGTCGAAACGCTCGCCACGCAGCGCCACGTACAGGCTGCCCGGCACCAGCGCGCGGGTGTCGTGCGTCAGCGAGCCGATCACCAGGTCGTCGCCCCGCAGTTCGCCGCCCGCCCAGTGCGCCAGCAGGGAAAGGGGAAGCCGCTTCATCGACGCTCCTCCAATGCCTGGCGGGCGACCGCGGTGTCGTCGAACGGATGCTTCACGCCATGGATTTCCTGGTAGGGCTCGTGGCCCTTGCCCGCCACCAGCACGATGTCGTCGGGGCCGGCCTGCGCCACCGCCTGCGCGATCGCCTGCGCGCGGTCGCGCTGCACGAGCACCGCGTCGGGCTTTGTGAAGCCGGCCATGATGTCGGCGACGATGCGGTCGCCGTCCTCGGTGCGCGGGTTGTCGTCGGTGACCAGCACCACGTCCGCCAGGCGCTCGGCGATGGCGGCCATCTGCGGACGCTTGCCGGTGTCGCGGTCCCCGCCGCAGCCGAACACGCAGAACAGCCGTCCCTGCACGTGGTCGCGCAGGCTGGCCAGTGCCTGTTCCAGCGCATCCGGCGTATGCGCATAGTCGATGACGACCAGCGGACGGCGGTTGCCGGCGGCATCGCTGTCGCCGCCGAGCCGGTTCATGCGGCCATGGATCGGCGCCAGCCGCGACAGCGTGCGCGCGATGTCGGCCGTCGTGTCGCCCAGCGCATGCAGCACGCCGGCGACCGCCAGCAGGTTGTCCACGTTGAAACGGCCCAGCAGGCGCGACTGCACCGGCTGCGTGTCCTCGCCGATGACCAGGTCGAACGCGATGCCGCTGCCGTCCAGGCGCAACGCGTCCGCGCGCACGACGGCGTCGCCCTGCCCGCGCGAACTCACGCCGATGCGCTGCAGTCCGTGCGGCAGCCGCCCGAACAGGGCTTGCCCATAGGCATCGTCGAGATTGATGACGCCCGCCTTCAGGCCCTCGCGCGCGAACAGCAGCGACTTGGCGGCGCCATAGCGCTCCATGTCACCGTGGTAGTCCAGGTGGTCGCGGGTGAGGTTGGTGAATACGCCGACGTCGAAGTGCACCGCGTCCACGCGACCCTGGTCGAGCGCGTGCGAACTGACTTCCATGGCGACGGCCTTGGCCCCGGCGTCGCGGAACTGCGCCAGCAGCGCATGCATCTGCAGCACCAGCGGCGTGGTGAAGCCGGTCGGCACCACTTCGCCGTACATGCCGGCGCCGAGCGTGCCGACGGTCGCGCAGCGCACGCCGCGCAAGTGCCAAGCCTGCGCCAGCAACTGCACGGTCGAGGTCTTGCCGTTGGTGCCGGTGACGCCGACCATCTTCATGTCGTGCGACGGCGCCGCATGGAAACGGTCCGCCATCGCGCCCATGCGCGCGCGCAGGCCGGGCACGGCGATCGCATCGCGCGGCGCCTCCAGTCCGTCCGGCACCGGCGCTTCAAACAGGATCGCGCTGGCGCCGTTCTCCTTCGCCTGTGCGGCGAAGTTCAGGCCGTGCGCGCCGAAGCCGGCGATGGCCACGAAGGCATCGCCCGATTGCACGCTGCGGCTGTCCAGCGTCAGGCCACGCACGACGATGTCGCGCGGCACGTCCACGTCGGGCAGCAGTTCGGCGAGGGCCATCATCCGCCTCATCGCGTGGCCCCCGTCGCCGGCAACGCAGCATGCGGCGCGTCGAACGCGGACGGATCGGCCGTGTCGATCGCATCGTCGGCGACGGGCGCAGGCACAGGCGCGTGGGCGCCCGGCTTCTGCGAACCCTTCGCCTGCGCCGCCAGCCACGACTCGATGTCGTCAGGCGGCACATCCATCAGACGCAGCGCACCGTCCATCACATCATGGAACACGGGAGCCGCCACCAGCCCACCGTAATAACCGCCTTCCTGCGAATCGTTGATCATCACGACCGCGGCGAATCGCGGGTTGCTGGCCGGCACCAGGCCGGCAAAGAACGACGCATAGCGCCCCTTGGCATAGCCGCCGCCCGACGCGATGCGCGCCGTGCCGGTCTTGCCGGCCACGCGGTAACCAAGCACGCCGGCGCGCTTGGCGCCGCCCTGCGTCACCACGGTTTCCATCATGCCGACCACTTCGTGCGCGATCGCCGGATCCAGGATCTGGGGCGCCTCCCCACGCTGGCCCTTCACGAAGGTCGGCGTCACCAGCTTGCCGCCATTGCCCAACGCCGAATAGGCACGCGCGATCTGCAGCGGCGTCACCGCCAGGCCGTAGCCGTACGACATCGTCGCCTTCTGCAGGCCGTTCCAGCGGTCCGGCGGCGCGAGCGTGCCGGCGGATTCGCCCGGGAAACCGCTGCCCGGCTTCTGGCCGTAGCCGAAGCTGTGGATGCTTTCGTAGAAATAGGCGTTCGGCAGCTTCTCGGCGATCTTGATCGAACCGATGTTCGAACTCTTGGTGATGACGCCGGTGACGGTCAGCACGCCGTTGTTCCGCGGCACGTCGCGGATGGTGTAGCGGCTGTTCAACGCCAGGTAGCCCGGGTTGGTGTTGATCAGCGTCGACGGCGTGACCACGCCGGCCTTCAGCGCCGTCGACACGGTCAGCGGCTTCATCGTCGAACCCGGCTCGATCATGTCGGTCAGCGCGCGGTTGCGGCGCGCATCCGGCTTCACCCGATCGATCGCGTTGGGGTTGTAGGTCGGCAGGTTGACCATGGCCAGCACTTCGCCGGTGGTCACGTCCATGATCACGATGGAGCCGCTGCTGGCCTGGTGCTCGAGCAGCGCATTGCGCAGCTCGCGGTGCGCCAGGTACTGGATGCGACGATCGATGCTGAGCGTCAGGTCCTTGCCCGGCTGCGCGGAGCGGATCAGATCGACGTTCTCGACGATGCGGCCGCGGTTGTCGCGGATCACCTTCTGCGCACCCGGCGTACCGCTGAGCCACTCGTCGAAGGCCAGCTCCAGCCCTTCCTGGCCCCGGTCGTCGATGTTGGTGAAGCCCAGCACGTGGGCCATCGCCGGCCCCTGTGGATAGAAGCGACGGAACTCTCGCTGCGAGAACACGCCGGGAATCTTGTGCGCGAGGATCTTCTGCGCTTCGTCAGGATTGATCCGGCGCTTGAGATAAAGGAATTCCTTGTCGGCCTTCTGCGACAGGCGCTGGGCCAGGTGCTCGGCAGGCACGCCGAGCGCAGCGGCGAGTTCGGGCAGACGGTCCGGCGCCTTCAGCAGTTCCTGGGGGTTGCCCCACACCGATTCCACCGGCGACGACACCGCCACCGGCTCGCCGTTGCGGTCGGTGATCATGCCGCGCGAGGTGGGAATCGGGATTTCGCGCAGGAAGCGCGCATCGCCCTGGCGCTGGTAGAAATCGTGGTTGATCAGCTGCACGTAGGCCGCGCGGCCGACCAGGCTGACCGAGCACAGGCCCATCGCGCCGAGCACCAGCGCGAGGCGGCCGCGCAGGTTGAAGCGCGCGCGGTTGCGGTTCTTGGCGGGCGCGGCGGTCATGGGCGGATCACCACCACGTCGGTCGCTTCCGGAAACTTCATGCCCAGGCGCACGCGGGCGACCTGGTCGATGCGCGTGGCTTCGGCGACCGTGGCTTGCTCCAGCTGCAGGCGGCCGAACTCGACGTTCAGCTCGTCGCGGTCCCGCTCGAGCCGGGTCACTTCGTCGAACAGCACGCGATGGCGGTGGCGCGCATAGACCACGCCGATCGCCGAGGCGATGTTGGCCAGCACCAGCACGATGATCAGGAAGCGGTTCATGCGGCCACCTCCAGCTTTTCCGCCACGCGCAGCACCGCGCTGCGGGCGCGCGGATTGGAGGACACTTCGTCGGCCTCGCCCTTCTGCCCGCTGCCGATGGCGCGCAGGGTCGGAGTGAAGTCGATTGCCACCGGGAGGCGGCGGTTGGCCGACGGCGCCTTGGCGTGCCGGTTGATGAACTGCTTGACGATGCGGTCTTCCAGCGAATGGAAGCTGATCACCGCCAGCCGGCCGCCGACCTTGAGTCGCGCCAGCGCCGCCTCCAGACCGGCTTCCAGGTCCGACAGCTCGCGGTTGATGTGGATGCGGATGGCCTGGAAGCTGCGGGTGGCCGGATGGATTTTCTCGCCGCGCGGCATCACCGCCGCGATCGCCGCCGCCAGGTCGGCGGTGCGGGTGAACGGCTGGGTGGCGCGACGGGCCACGATGGCGCGCGCGATGCGGCGGCTCTGCTTTTCCTCACCGTAGGTCCACAGCACGTCGGCGATGTCGCGCTCGTCGGCGCGCGCGATCCAGTCGGCCGCGCTCTCGCCGGACTCCGGGTCCATGCGCATGTCGAGCGGGCCGTCCTTGCCGAAGCTGAAACCGCGCTCGGCCACGTCCAGCTGCGGCGACGACACGCCCAGGTCCAGCAGCACGCCGTCGAGGCCGGCGGCGGTTTCGTCCCACTGCGCCAGCGAGGCGAAGCTGCCGCGGAAGATCGACACGCGCGCATCGCCCGCGAACGTCTGTTCGGCATGCGCGATCGCGTCGGGATCCTTGTCCATCAACAGCAGCCGGCCTCCCGGGCCGAGTTGTTGCAGCACGCCGCGCGCGTGGCCACCGCGCCCGAAGGTGCCGTCCAGGTACGTTCCGTCCTCTTTCACCTGCAGCCCTTCCATGACCTGCGTGTACAACACCGGCAAGTGCAGCGCTGGGAGGTGACCGGCCGGCGCGGACTGCCGCTTGCCGTCACCCCGGCTCACAAGCGCAGCTCGAGCATGTGTGCGCTCAGATCGTCGTCAGTGAGGGTCTGACGGATCTGCGCGTGGTGCGCCTGTTCGCTCCAGAGTTCGAACTTCTCGCCCATGCCGAGCAGCACGGCCTTCTTCTCGATACCGACCGCGCTGCGATGGCTGGCCGGGATGCTGATGCGGCCGTTGCCGTCGAGTTCGACCGGCGAGGCGGCACCGATCAGCTTCAGCTGCAGGCTGCGGTGCGCCTTCTGGGTGCTCGGCAGCTTGCTGACGTCGTCGCGGACGCGCTGCCAGACCTTCTCGGGGTACAGGTACAGGCTGCCGCCTTCGAACGGGTTGTAGGTGATCACCAGACGGTTGCCGCACTCGCGCGCGACGAGGTCGCGGTACGCGGTGGGCACCGCGAGCCGCCCCTTGTCGTCCACTGTGATGGCGGTCTCACCTTGAAACACGACCCCTGCCTTCCCGACCCGCTAAAGAGCGATCAATTGAACCACGAAAAACCACGTAAAACCCGGTTTTACCTCTGTTGCCCACCTTAGCACCGCGCACAAGGTTGTCAACAGGAACAACGACCGGAAATCACTTGGCGGATCAATGGCTTGCAGCAAACTTCAGAGACTTGTTCAAGCCTTATCCACAAGTTGCTGTTTCGTCTCAAATTTTGAGATTGAGGAATGATTCAGTGAGGTGACCGTCGTTTCACATGAAGGCCACAGCGCGCATAGCGGCGGGAGTAGAACTGCGCAAACCGGGAGGCCAGAATCGACCCATGTGCCTCGTTGCCCTCGCCTGGAACGTCCATCCGCGCTGGCGCCTGCTGCTGGCCGGCAACCGCGACGAGTTCCACGCCCGCCCCACCGCACCCCTGGCCCGGTGGGCGGCGTCACCAACGCTGATGGCCGGCCAGGACCTTCAGTCGGGCGGCACCTGGGCCGGCGTGGACGCGACCGGACGAGTGGCAGTGGTCACCAACGTCCGAGACCCGGCCATCCAGGTGCCCGGCGCGCCCTCCCGCGGCCAGCTGGCGGCCGGCTTCCTGCAATCGCCGGACAGCGCCGAGCACCGTGCAACGGGCCTGCTGGTGGCGGCAGAAGTCTTCGCCCCCTTCAACCTGCTGCTGGCCGATGCGAACGACTGCGAGTACGTCAGCAACTACCCCATTCCCCGCCGGACCACGCTCGCCCCGGGCGTGCACGGCCTCTCGAATGGCGACCTCGACGAGCCGTGGCCGAAGACGATGGCACTGAAAGAGCGACTGGCCGCCTGGGCGGCGGCAGGCGACGACAACGTCGGCCCGCTGTGGGCCGCGCTGGCCGACCAGACCCCGGCTCCGGATGCCGATCTGCCCGATACCGGCGTAGGCATCGAACTCGAACGCCTGCTCTCCCCCGCCTTCCTGCGCGGCGACCGCTACGGCACCCGCGCCAGCACCCTGATCGCGGTCGACCACGCCGGCCATGGCTGGATCAGCGAGCGGAGGTTCGGGCCGGAGGGGGTGTTCGAGGGCGAGACGACGTTGAGGATCGGGCCTGGTGCGTAGCCGTCACCACGCCTGATAGCATGCGGTCGCGACTTACGTCGCTCCTGCAACAGCAAACAGAGAAAGCTGGCTTCACCAGCCCCCCACTGAGTCAGGGGGCGATCCGCATCGCAGGTGCGGATGGGGGTCTGGCAGCAAGGCTCGGGGCCCAAAGTTTGCGCCCGCAAACTTTGGGAGCTTTCCTGCGCTTGCGCAGGGAAAGCTAGCGGCGGAGCCGGCCGGTAAGCCGGGTTCTGTCGTGGACAGTCATTCCTCTAGGCGCAACGTCACCGTTACGCTCAAGCAACCTACCCGGAGACACTGCGGGCCGCAGCATAGCCTCCCTATTTGGTCTTGCTCCCGGTGGGGTTTGCCGTGCCGGTCCGTTACCGGACTCGCGGTGCGCTCTTACCGCACCATTTCACCCTTACCCGCATCCCGAAGGACCGCTGGCGGTATCTTTCTGTTGCACTTTCCGTCGGCTCGCGCCGCCCAGGCGTTACCTGGCACCGTGCCCTGTGGAGCCCGGACTTTCCTCGGCATTGTTTCCAATGACGCGACTGTCTGGCCGGCTCCGCCGCGCGCATTGTCGCACAGCCGCCGAGCACGGTCGGCCGCGTCGTCAGGCGAGTGCATGCAACGCCATGCCCGCGAGCGGCATCGCCACGATCATCACGCCCACCGGCACCCGCGCCCACGCCAAGGCGGCGACCCCCCCAGCACCACCATCACGTCGGCGACGCCCGTCCCCGCGCTGGACCATAGCGGGCCGCACAGGGCCGCCAGCAGCAGGCCGACCACGGCGGCATTGATGCCCGCCAGCGCACTCCGCATGCGCGGTACGGCGACGATCCGTTGCCAGAAGGGCAACGCGCCGATCACCAGCAGCCCTGCCGGCAGGAAGATCGCGATGATCGCCAGCGCGCCGCCGACCCAGCCGCCAGGACCCGCCGCCATCGCCGCGCCGAGATAACCGGCAAAGGTGAACATCGGGCCCGGCACGGCCTGCGCAGCGCCGTACCCGGCGAGGAAGGCGTCCTGCGATAGCCAACCCGGCGCCACCACGCCCGACTGCAGCAGCGGCATCACCACGTGCCCGCCGCCGAACACTAGCGCACCGGCGCGATAGAACGTCCCGAACACCGACGACGCCGGGCCCGACCCTGCCCACGAGGCCAGCAGCAATCCGGCGAACGCCATCAGCGCCAGCACGCCCACCCGCCGCGACGGCGTGCCCGGCATCCACGCCGACGTCGACGCGGCTCGGGCAGGCCGCAGTCCCAGCCCTATCAGCGCACCGGCGACGATCACGGCGACCTGCATGCCGGCTACCGGCCAGACCAGAAGCGCCGCCGCGCACGCCAGCATCAGCAGCCAGGTGATCGCATCGCGACAGAACGCCCGCGCCATGCCCCAGACCGCGTGCGCCACGACGACGACCGCGAGCAGTTTGAGACCGTGGATGAGCCCTTCCGGCACCACGTCGCGCCACTGCGACAGGCTGGCGCCCAGCGCCACCATCAGCAGCGCCGAAGGAAGCGTGAAGCCGCACCACGCGGCCAGCGCACCGGGCAGCCCTGGACGTCGTATACCCAGCACCATGCCGACCTGACTGCTGGCCGGTCCCGGCAGCAGTTGGCACAACGCCACGATATCGGCGTACTCGGCGTCGCCCAACCACCGGCGCCTGACGACGAACGCGTCGCGGAAGTACCCCAGGTGCACGATCGGACCGCCGAACGAAGTCAGCCCCAGCCGCAGGAACACCAGGAAGACACGCCAGGCCTCCATCACGTCAGCCGTGAGAGCTGCTGACCGTCATTACGCGTCCGCCTTCATGCCGTACAACGCCTTGCGCGGCGCGCCGGTAATCTCGGCCGCCAGCTTGGCGGCGGCCGACGGCGGCAGGTGGTCGTTGAGCAACGCGTAGACGCGGCGCCCTTCCACCAACCGTGCCTCCATGTCGTCGCCCGCGCCCTGCACCATGACCACGAACTCGCCCTTGCGCTGGTTGTCGTCGGCTTCGACCTGCGCGTGCAGGTCGGCCAACGTGCCATCGAGGACGGTCTCGAACAGCTTGGTCAGTTCGCGCGCCAGCACCGCCGGACGGTCGTCACCGAACGCCATGCGCATGTCGGCCAGCGACTCGGCGATACGGTGCGAGGATTCGTAGAACACCAGCGTGCGCGTCTCGCCGGCCAGGCGCTGCAGCTGATCGCGTCGCGCGGAGGCCTTGGCAGGCAGGAAACCTTCAAAGGTGAAGCGGTCGCTCGGCAGCCCGGCCACGCTCAGCGCGGCGATGGCCGCGCAGGCGCCCGGCAGCGGACTGACCTTGATGCCCGCCGCGCGCGCGGCGCGGACAAGGCGGAAGCCGGGATCGCTGACCAGCGGCGTACCGGCGTCACTGACCAGGGCCAGCGAATCGCCGGCCAGCAGACGGTCGACCACGCGCTGGGCCAGGGCGTCCTCGTTGTGTTCGTGCAGGGCCAGCAGCGGCGTGGACACCCCGAAGTGCGACATCAGCTGGCCACTGCGGCGCGTGTCTTCTGCGCAGATCGCCGCCACGCCACGCAGGGTCTCCAGCGCGCGTGGCGTCAGATCGCCCAGGTTGCCGATCGGGGTAGCGACGATGAACAGGGTTCCGGCAGACATTCCAGTGGGGCTCGGTGGCTGGGGGTAGAATCGTAGCCGGTTCCCCTGCCTGAACACCGACGATGCCCTTGGACCTGCCTGTCGCACGCACGCTTTCTGCCCGCATCCGTCCCGCGCGGACCCTGATGGCACTGCTGTTGGTCGCCTTGCTGGCCAGCTGCGCAACCACGCCGGGCGCAGGTCCCGTCACCTCCACGGCACGGTTCGCGCCGGCGTTCACCGATGCCGCTGCCCTGGCCCGCCAGGATGCGGTCCTCAGCGGCCAGGCACGCAGCGACAACGCGCGCGAGATCGACCGCCTGCTGGCCACGCTGGACGATGCCACCCTGGCCCGCGATGCCGCCACGCTGCCGTCCGGCGATCCGCTGTACAACTTCGCCGGCCGCGCCCTGCAACGCCGTGGCCTGCCGATGCCGCGCCCGTTCGACCGCGGCACGCAATGGCGCTTCGACACGGGTAACCGTCCGCCCGCCGAATCCGATGGCTACCGGCCGCCGATGAAGCTGGCCGTGCTGCTGCCGCTGTCGGGCAACCTCGCCACCGCCGCCGCCCCCGTGCGCGACGGCCTGCTGGCGGGCTACTACGGCGAGCGCCGCCGTCGTCCGGACATCCAGTTCTACGACACCACCGGCACCGCCGCCGGCGCGACGGCCGCCTATGCGCGCGCCACCGCCGAAGGCGCCGATTTCGTGGTCGGTCCGCTCGGTCGCGACGAAGTGAGCGCGCTGTTCCAGCAGCCGCAGCTCGGTACCCCGGTGCTGGTGCTCAACCGCGGCACGGTGCGGGTGCCGGAAGGCAACGCCGGCTTCTCGCTGGCACCGGAAGACGATGGCCTGGCGGCCGCCGAATACCTGTTCGCACGCGAGCGCCGCACCGCGCTGGTCATCGAAGGCAGTGACGACAACGGCCGCCGCGCTTCGCAGGCGTTCGCCGGACGCTTCGCCGAACGCGGCGGCAAGGTCACGCGGGTAATCAAGGTGTCGGATGCGCCCGGCGACCTGTCTGCGGCGCTCACCACGGCCGCGCAGGAAGGCCCCGATGCGGTGTTCCTGGCCGTGCGTGGCGGCACCGCGCGCGCGCTGACGCCGCAGCTGGCGCTGGCCGGTCTGGGCGGCAAGACCCGCGTGGGCACCTCGCAGCTGACCTCGGGCACCGGCAAGCCGGAAGAAGACATGGCGCTCGACGGCATCGCCTTCCCGACCGAGGCATGGACCTCGCGCGGCCTGCCCGCCCTGCCCGCCGCCAGCGTCACCGGCGAACGCGTGCCGACCGCGCGCGGCCCGGCGGCGCGCCTGTTCGCCTTCGGCTACGACGCATGGCTGCTGACCGCCTACCTGGAGAAGCTGGCGCTCGGCGCCAACACCGAGTTGCGCGGCGCCACCGGCCGGCTGCAGCTCGACGGTTTCGGCAACGTCGTGCGCACGCCGTCGTGGTCGACGTTCGCCGGTGGCCGTCCCGCACCGATCGCGGATGGCGGTTGACCGGCGCGCCCGCGGGCATGCCGTCGAAGTCGCCGCGCGCGAGCTGCTGCGGCGCGCAGGACTGACCGAGCTCGCCACCAACGCCCTCTACCGCGGCGGCGAGCTCGACCTGGTGATGCAGGACGCCGCCCGGCCCGGTGCGCCGACGGTGGTGTTCGTCGAAGTGCGTTACCGCCGCTCGCAGGTGTTCGGCGGCGGCACGGCCTCGATCGATGCCGGCAAGCGCCGCCGGCTGGTGCATGCGGCGCAGCGCTTCTTGCAGGACCATCCCGCACTCGCCGACGCGCCGTGCCGCTTCGACGTGGTCGACGCGCAGGGCGATCCCGATGCGCCACAGCTCGACTGGATCCGCGACGCCTTCCGCGCGGACGAGGTCTGACCGCTACAGCCCGGCCGACAGCAGCCGTTCGCGCGCCAGCCCGTGCCGGCGCACCGACGGCGACGTTTGCTTACGCAGCGTGGTCGCCAGCGCGGCGGCGGCTGTGCGCAGTTCGGGCACCGCCGTGATTTCCCACAGGTGCCCACGCAGCAGCGGCCCGAGGCAGTACAGCCCGCGCACCGGCGCGCCCTGGCGGTCGAGCACCTGCAGGTCGTCGCCGACCTCCGCGCCCAGGCCGTGCGGATCGGGCACCAGCAGTCCCGCGTCGACCAGGTGCGACACCAGCGGATGCGTGGTGCGCACGATGTCGGTATCCAGCCCGGTGGCACGGATCACGTAGTCGTACTGCGCCACGTCGGCCTGCTCCTCGCCACGTCCGCGCAGCAGCACTTCCGCGCCTTGCGCGCGCAGGCCGGCGCGCAGCAGGCGCGCGGCGCGCACCTGCAGCTGACCGCTCGCCTGCAGGCCTTCCAGTACCTCGGCGACGCGCGGCGCGATGCGATGCCGCGCGACTTCCCAGTGCGAGCGCAGGTGGCGCAGGAAACGCGCACGCTGCGGATCCGGCAAGCTGCGCCAGAACGCCTGCGTGTGCGGACGCAGGCCGTCCACAACGCTGCGCCAGTCCGGCGCCACGTGCACCAGCGAGCGCACCGCGGCGAGCAGCGCGCGCAGGTCGCGTCCGCCCAGCGCCTGGCGAACGCTCGGCGGCAGTTCGATCGCGGGCCCTGGCACCGCGGTGTGCGCACGTGGCAGCAGTCCGTGACGCGAGATCGCCGTCAGTGCGCCGCTATGCCCGCGGGCAGCCAAGGTCGCCGCTACATCCGCCATAGTCAGTCCGGTGCCAACGATCAGCACGCGCGCATCCGCCTCGATGCGCTCCAACGCGTCGTCCTGCCACGGCCAGCCGACATAGCGCGGACTCTGCGCGAGCCGCGGCCCGATGCCCGCCAGCCGCTGCGGCGGCAACGCACCCAACGCCAGCACCACGCGATCGCTTGCGAAGTAGCCGCCATCGTCCAGATGCACGCGATAACCCTCGCCGACGCGACTGATCGCGATCGCCTCCTGCCGCACCAGCGACAGGTTGCCGGCGGCTTCGTGCGCCTCGCGCAGGCGTTCGGCCAGGTAGTCGCCATACGCGACGCGCGGCAGGAACTCGTCGCGACCGCGCGGTCCCAGGCTCAGCCATGTCGCGAAATCGTCGGGCGCCTCGGGACGCGCGCCCAGCTGGCCGGCGCGCACGTTGAGCAGGTGCTCCGGTCGCGCCTGACCGTAGGCCACGCCGCGCGCGAACGTATCGCCCACGCCGACCAGCCAGATCTCCGGCGCGCCTTCTTCTGTCGAGGCCAGTTGCGTCGCCAGCACGCTGCCGCTGAAGCCCGCTCCCACGATGGTGATGCGCATGTGTGTCCTCCGGTCGGTTGGGCCGGGCGATCTCTAGCAGCCGCGTTTCATGCGGATGTAAGGAATCGGTTAGCGCGGTGCGCGCATTCGCGTTCGAACCATCGCGCTACGGGCGAAGACGTTGATTTGCGGGCGCTGACACGGCATCGCGAGCCGACATGGCGATCGGACATCAGCACATGCCGGCGCAGTATCAGGACAGGACAGCCGGCGGCCGATCCGTACAATGCCCGCATGGATGGAACACTGCCCCCTGCACTGCACGATGCGATGTCGACTCATCTCGGCGACGGCTGGCTGACCGGCGACGCCTGCCGTCCGTTCGGCGGCGACGATTCGCGGCGCTGGGCGATGCCGATGGCGGTCGCGTTGCCGCAGACGCAGGACGATGTCGTCGCACTCGTGCGCGCCTGCCGCGCGCATCGCGTGCCGATCGTCGCGCGCGGCGCGGGCACCGGCACGACCGGTGCCGCCGTGCCGACGCAGGGTGGCGTGGTGGTGTCGTTCGCGCGCATGAACCGCATCGTCGACATCCGCGCTGCGGACCGTTGCGTGGTGGTGCAGCCGGGCGTGCTGAACGGCGAGCTTCAGCATGCGCTCGCGCCGCACGGCCTGTTTTGGCCGCCGGATCCGTCGAGTGCGGATGCCTGCAGCGTCGGCGGCAATCTCGCCACCAACGCAGGCGGCCCGCGCGCGGTGAAGTACGGCACCGCGCGCGACAACGTGCTCGGCCTGGTCGCGGTGACCGGTGCGGGCGACCTGATCCGCTGCGGCGGCGCGTACACCAAGGATGCGACCGGCTACGACCTCACCCACCTGATCGTCGGCAGCGAAGGCACGCTGGCGCTGGTGGTCGAAGCGACACTGAAGCTCGCACCACGTCCGCGTGCGCAGGCCGGCCTGCGCGTGCTCTACCACGATGCCGCGAGCGCCGCGGCAGCGGTGTCGCGCATCATGGCGCGGCCGGCGACGCCGACGATGCTGGAGTTCATGGACCGCAGCGCGATCGCGCTGATCCGCCGCAACGGCAGTGACGTACCCGAGGCCGGCGCGATGCTGCTGGTCGACGCCGACGGCGATGACGACACCCTGCCGTACGCGCTGCAGGCACTGGCCGATGCGGCGGAAGGCGACGGCATGATCGCGCTGGACGTGGCCGCCGACGGCAGCGCGCGCGACCGGCTGTGGGCGGCGCGGCGCGCGCTGTCGCCGGCGTTGCGCACGATCAGGTCCGGCAAGATCAACGAAGACGTGGTGGTCCCGGTCTCGCGCATTCCGGACCTCGTGGCGGCAATGGAAGCGCTGTCCGTCGATGCCGCGCTGCCGATCGTCGTGTTCGGCCACGCCGGCAACGGCAACCTGCACGTCAACATCATGTACGACGACGCCGATGCCGCCGAAACGTCACGCGCGCACGCTGCGCTGCCGACGGTGTTCGCGCAGGCGCTCGCGCTCGGCGGCACGCTGTCGGGCGAGCACGGCATCGGCCTGAGCAAGCGCGACTACATGGCGGACGCATTCACCGCAGCAACGCTGGACGCGATGCGCGCGGTCAAGGCGGCCCTCGATCCGGACGGCATCCTCAATCCAGGCAAGGTACTGCCGCCCGCGTCATCCGCGTAGGAGCCACGTCAGTCGCGACCGCACACCCACCGGCCACGCGGAAAGCCGGTGATTCTCGTCCCGGGCGCGCTGCGGCGCGTTCCTGTTCTGCAGGGGGCGCTGCCATCGAGGCGCGGTCGCGACTGACGTGGCTCCTACAACGGCATCAGGACGTTGCAAAGTGGTCGTAGCCGCGTCGCGGTGGCGACCAGGGCTGGCCATCGGTATTCACGAGATGAACGCCCTCGCCAGTCATGATGCGGCCGATGCGCGTGATCCGGAGCCCGAGTTGCGATGACACGGCATCGATGCCGGCCTGCGCATCGGCAGGCGCCGTGAAACAGAGTTCGTAGTCGTCGCCGCCAGCGGCCTGCAGTGCGGCGCGTGTCGCGTCATCGAACGCCGACAGCAAGGCCTCCGACACCGGCAGTGCGCCAACGTCAACCTGTGCTGCCACGCCGCTGCGCGACGCGATGTGGCCCAGGTCGGCCAGCAGGCCATCGGACACGTCGACGCAGGCATTCGCCATGGCGACCAGCGCACGTCCCGCCGCCACTCGTGGCGTGGGCCGGTCCAGGCGCGCGCGCAATGCGTGGGCCGGATCGCGTTCCAGCAACGCCAGCGCGCCTGCCGCATCGCCCAGCGTGCCGGTCACCCAGACATCGTCGCCCACCTGCGCGCCATCACGACGCAGCGCGCTGCCGGCATCGACGAAGCCGATGGCGGTCACCGACAGCGACAAGGGACCGCGTGTCGTATCTCCGCCCACCAGTGCGATGCCATGCTCGCCGGCCAAGGCGAGGAAGCCATCGAGGAAGCCATCGATCCACGCGGCATCGGCGCGCGGCAACGACAGCGACAGCGTGCACCACGCGGGTTCGGCGCCCATCGCGGCGAGGTCGGACAGGTTCACCGCCAGCGCCTTCCAGCCGATGTCGGCAGGCGGTGTGCCGCGCGGGAAGTGGATGCCGTCGTTCAGCGTGTCGGCGGTGACGACGAGGTGCCGGCCGGGCGGTGGCGCCAGCAGCGCGGCGTCGTCGCCGATCCCGAGCACGATGTCGTCGCGCGTGCCCGCGCGTGCGCGGATGCGGGCGATCAGGTCGAATTCGCCGGCACCCATGGCGGCGTCAGGTGCGCGACCGCGCGAAGTCGACGGCGGACTGGATCGCCACGCGCGCCTGCGGGCTGTTCTTCCAGCAGGTGGACCCGGTGAGGCCGGCCGCGCTGGCGACGATCTCGGACGGTTCGGCCGCCGCCAGTTGCCGCAGCGAGGCGATGCCCATCTGCTCCAACCGCTGCACGACCGTGGGGCCGACGCCCTTCAGCGCGAGCAGCGCGTCGCGTTCGTCGCTGGAAAAGCGCGCGTCGGCGGCCGACACGTCAGCGGCGCGCCTGCGCCTCGGCGGGGCGCCATTCGACGGCGGCATGGTCGAGCACGCCGTTGATGTAGGTATGCCCGTGCTCGGAGCCGAACCGCTTGGCGGTCTCGATGGCCTCGTTCAGCACCACGCGGTACGGCACGTCGAGGCGATGGATCAGTTCGTAGGCGGCGATACGCAGCACGGCGCGCTCGATCGGATCGACTTCTTCCACCGTGCGGTCGAGGAACGGCAGCAGCGCCTCGTCCAGCGACGCGCGATGGCGGACCACGCCGCGCACCAGGTCTTCGAAGTATTCGAGGTCGGCGATCTCGTGCGCCTGCTCGTGCGCGAACTGCGCGATGACCTGGCCGACTTCGCCCCCCGACATCTGCCACGCGTACACGGCCTGCAGCGCACGGCGGCGCGCACGCGCACGCGTGACCGGATCGACGCCGTCCTTGCGGTGGGGATGTTGATGTCGGCTCACGTCGGCTCCTGTACTGCGGGGTATTCGGGTTGTCGGGTCGGGATCAGGAGAACTGCGCCACCAGGTGCGCCATCTCTATGGCGGCCAGCGCGGCCTCTTCGCCCTTGTTGCCATGGCTGCCGCCGGCGCGCGCCTCGGCGTCCTCAATGCGCTCCACCGCCAGCACGCCGTTGAGCACCGGCACGCCGGTGTCCAGCTGTGCGCGCATCAGGCCCTCGGCGCAGCGGTCGGCGACATGTTCGTAGTGGCGGGTGTCGCCACGGATGACGCAGCCCAGCGCGATGATGGCGGCATGGTCGCCACCGGCGGCCAGGCGCGCGGCCACCAGCGGGATTTCCCACGCACCCGGCACGCGCACCACGTCGACCGCGTCCTCGCCCACGCCGTTGCCGGCCAGGCTTTCGCGCGCGCCGGCCACCAGCACATCCGTGATGCGTGGGTTCCAGCGGCTGGCGATGATCGCGAAGCGGGCGCCTGCGGGCGCACTCAGGTCGCCTTCGAAATGGGACATGGCGGGTTCCTTGGGGGTGGGCAAGTCTACCAGCCGGGGCGGCGGCAGGGTCCGCGCCGACCCGGATCAGGGCTGGACGTACTCCACCACGTCCAGTCCGAAGCCGGCCAGGCCGACCTGCCGGCGTGGCGTGCCCAGCACCCGCAGCTTGCCCAGGCCGAGGTCGGCGAGGATCTGCGCGCCGGCGCCGTTGCGGCGCCACTGGCCGACGTCCTTGGCGTTGGCCTGTACCTCGGGCTGCTTGCGCAGGCGCGCCAGCAGCGCGTCGGCGCTGCGCGGCTCGGACAGCACCACCATCACGCCCTGCCCTTCGGCGGCGATCGCGCGCAACGCGTCGGTCGCATGCACGCCGAAATCGTCGCGGCGCCAATGCAGCAGGTCGCTCAGCGGGTTCTCCACCTGCACGCGTACCAGTGTCGGCGTGGCCCTGTCGGGCGTGCCGCGCACCAGCGCGAAGTGCAGGTCGTGGGCGATGCGGTCGCGGTAGGTGACCAGTCGGAAAGGACCGAATTCGGTCTCGATGTCGCGCGCATCGATGCGCTCGACGGTGTGCTCGGTCGCCAGCCGGTAGGCGATCAGGTCGGCGATGGAGCCCATCTTCAACCCGTGCTCGCGCGCGAAGACTTCCAGCTGCGGGCGACGCGCCATGCTGCCGTCGGGATTCAGCACTTCCACCAGCA
Source organism: Pseudoxanthomonas sp. LjRoot206 (assembly GCF_056175725.1). Classification (NCBI taxonomy): domain Bacteria; kingdom Pseudomonadati; phylum Pseudomonadota; class Gammaproteobacteria; order Lysobacterales; family Lysobacteraceae; genus Pseudoxanthomonas; species Pseudoxanthomonas sp. LjRoot206. Next base: position 698,945 of record NZ_JBGFFI010000002.1, on the reverse strand, counting down.
CGCCCGCCGGCTCCAACCCGGCCAGCAGCGGCAGGTCGCTGGCGGCTTCGGTATGCCCGGCGCGCGTCAGCACGCCGCCGGGCTGGGCGATCAGCGGGAAGATGTGGCCGGGCTGGCTGAGGTCGGTCGGCTTCGCATCCGGCTGCACTGCGGTGCGCACCGTGTGTGCGCGGTCGTAGGCGGAAATACCCGTGGTGACGCCCTCGGCCGCTTCGATGCTGACGGTGAAGTTGGTATGGAACTGTGCGGTATTGGTCTGCACCATCGGCGCCAGGCCCAGTTGCGCGCAGCGCTCGCGCGTCAGCGACAGGCAGACCAGGCCGCGTGCATGGGTGACCATGAAGTTGATGTCCGACGGCTTGACCAGCTCGGCGGCCATGATCAGGTCGCCTTCGTTCTCGCGGTCCTCGTCGTCGACGATGACGACCATGCGGCCGTTGCGGATCTCTTCCAGCAGTTCGGGGATCGGGGCGAAGTTCATGCGCCACTCCTCTCGCCCAGCAGGCGCTCGACATAGCGCGCCACCAGGTCGATCTCCAGGTTCACCGCGTCGCCGGCGACGGTCTCCGCGAATGCGGTGTGCGAGACGGTGTGCGGGATCAGCGCGACCTCGAAGCCTTCGCCGTCCACCTCGTTGACGGTCAGGCTGACGCCGTCCACGCAGATCGAGCCCTTCTTGGCGATGTACTTCAGCAGCGCTGCCGGCGCGGCGAAGCGCCAACGCTGGGCGCGCGCATCGTCGTGCACGGACAGCACGCGGCCGACGCCGTCGACGTGACCGCTGACCAGATGCCCGCCAAGGCGATCGGTCGGACGCATCGCGCGCTCCAGGTTCACGACCGCGCCTTCCTTCAGACCACCCAGCGTGGTCAGCGACAGCGTCTCGGTGGACGCGTCGGCCTGGAAGCTGGACGCATCGAACGCGATCACGGTCAGGCACACGCCGTTCACCGCAATGCTTTCGCCCAGCTGCACGGCGTCGAACGGCAGCGAGCCCACGGCCACGCTCAGGCGGACGTCACCGCCCACGGATTCCAGCGCAGCGATGCGGCCGACGCCCTCGATGATGCCGGTGAACATCAGCACGCCTCCGAAAGGAGGATGGGAACAACGCGGGAACTCGTGGAAGGCATGGAACGTCTCTCGCAGGAACGGGCGGAGACGCCTCCGGGCGCGAAGGCAGGCGCACGACGCCACGCTCGCGCGTGGTTCGGCGGTGCCGTCTTCTTTCATCCGGACTATGACCGTCGGCTCCGGCATCGGACCGGATCTGCTGACCCTTCGGCGACATTGGAAAGTCCGCACAAGCATGTGCGGGCTCTGCGAGGGACTCGCATGTCACCGAGGCGCTCGCGGGCTCGTCGCTGGGCGACCTACCGCCGGTGGGGAATCGCACCCCGCCCTGAAGACGTCGTTGGTGGTGTGCCGGCGGACCGGCCCGCGCAGTTTACACGCCGGGTCCGGCGATGGCTCTGAACGGAGCGTTCCGCGCCCCTGTAGGAGGGGCTTCAGCCCCGGCCATCAGTGCTTTGTCGGCGTCGCGCCAGAAGCGTCGGGGCTGAAGCCCCTCCTACAGGACCTTGCGGCGCAAATGCAGGATCAGCGGCCAGCGCATGGTGCGCACCCGCTGCGGATCGCCCCAGATCTCGGCCAGGGCCGGCGTATGCGCGTAGACCGGGTCCTCGCCGGTGGCGGCGCGGTAGCTGCCGGTGGCCGAGAGGCTGCCGAAATAGCCCAGCAGCGTGGGCAGGTTCCATTCGGCCGTCAGCCACAGGCGCGGCGTGGGGATCGTCTCGAACGGCCACACGTAGTCGCCGTAGCCCATGTCCACGTCGGCCCGCTCGGGCGGCCAGTACGGATCGATATCGTCGCGGACCTTCTCGGCCACCTCGGCCAGGTCGTCCTCGAAGATGATGTCCTGGTAGGTCCATGCCGCCAGCACGCCGCCCGGGCGCAGCACGCGCTCGCAGGTGGCGAAGAAGCGGTACCGGTCGAACCAGTGCAGCGCCTGCGCCACCGCGACCAGGTCCACGCTGCCGTCGGCGAGTGCAGTGGTTTCGGCCGCCTCGACCGCCAGGCTGACGTTGGCGTCCGGCTGCCCGTTCGCCCAGTGGCGCTCGATCTGCGCGGCACTGGGATCGGTGGCATGCACGTGGGCGAAGCGCGCGGCCAGTCCGCGCGTGGCCTGGCCGCTGCCGCAGCCGGGCTCCCAGACCTTCGCGCTGGCCGGCACCGCCGACGCGATCACGTCGTACAGCGCCTCCGGATAGGTCGGGCGCGAGGCGAGATAGACGTCGGCGACGCCGGAGAAATGATCCTTGAAGGCCACCATGGCGTGCGTTCTAGCGGGCAGGTTGCAGCAGGAGGCGGTGATCTTCGCCAATCGCGCGGCTGTCGACAATCTCCAGCTTCAGCCGGTCGGCCATCGCCTGGATGCCGAGGCCGCCGAACAGCGGTCGCGCCTGGTCGCCCAGCAGCATCGGCGCCATGTACAGCAGCACCTCGTCGGCCAGTCCCGCCGCCAGGAATGCACCCGCCAGCGTGGAGCCGGCCTCGGCGTGCACTTCGTTGATGCCGCGCGCCGCCAGCAGCTCCAGCATTGCCTTCAGGTCGACGTTGCTGCCGGTCGCCGGCGCCACCACCCGCTGCACCTCGACATCGCGCGGCGGTTTCGCCTCGGCGGTATGCACGTAGAGCGTGGGCGCATCGCCCTGGCGCACGTTGCCGCGGGCCACGGTGGCCAGGCCGGGATCGAGCACCACGCGGAGCGGCGGTTCGAAGGCGATGTCGTCGCCGAACCGCACCGTCAGCGACGGATCGTCGGCCAGCACGGTGCCGGCGCCGGTGAGGATGGCACCGGCACGCGCGCGCCAGCGCATCACGTCGCGGCGCGAGGCCTCGCCGCTGATCCATTTGGAGTCGCCGTTCGCCATCGCCGTGCGGCCGTCGAGGCTGGTGGCCAGCTTCACCCGCATCCACGGCCGACCGCGCTCGACACGCGACAGGAAGCCGCGGTTCAACCGCCGCGCCTGCGCTTCCATCAGTCCGGACTGCACGGCGATACCGGCCGCGCGCAGCCGGTCGAAGCCGGCACCGTCGACTTGAGGAAACGGATCGCGCATCGCCGCGACCACGCGACTGACGCCGGCGGCAACCAGCGCGTCCGCGCACGGCCCGGTGCGGCCGGTGTGCGCGCACGGCTCCAGCGTGACGTAGGCGGTCGCGCCCATCGCTTGCTCGCCCGCGGCCTGCAGCGCGAACACCTCCGCATGCGGACCACCGGCTTTCTGGTGCCAGCCTTCGCCGACGATCCGGTCGCCCTGCACGATCACGCAGCCGACCATCGGATTCGGCCGCGTCGTGTACGCGCCCCGCTCGGCCAGCCGCAGCGCGCGCGCCATGCACTGGTGATCGAACGCAGAAAACTCAGTCACGGGAATAACGCCCTTGTTCGCGGCCGTCTGGCCAGGTGGGAATAAGTTGGCCAGCATCTACGCGCAGCTGCATCCGCTCGAAGACGGGTCCGGTCAGCGCCTGTGTCTGCAGGTCGACCTGCAACACGGCACGCGCGTCCTTCGGGATCTCAAGACGCAGCATCGCCGTGCCGGCATCCATCCCGCGGGGATCGCCGAGCAGGATCGCGGTCGGCCGGGCGTCCGCGCGTGTGGCGAAGGCATAGCCGCCGGCTCGCGTAGCGACGGTCTCCTCGCGCCCGTCGGCGTAGACCAGCGTCACTGGAATGCCGTTGAAGTAGGCGTCCTGCTCGTCGTCATGCACGAACACGGCAGCGCGGGGTTGCCAGTCTGCAGGATCGGTGTCCCGCACCGGTTCCGCCGGCGCCGTGCACGCGGCGGGCAAAGCAAGCACCGCATAGGCCGGCTTCACGCCTGGCAGCTGCCAGTAGAGGTCCTTCAGCGCGTACTGCTCGCGCCAATAGTCGGCCATCGCACGCGTGGCCCGCTCCATCGCGGCCGGTCGCGTGGCTGCATTCGCGGCCATGGCCGCGGCTGCCGCGTCTTCCGCCTGCCGCACGAAGGTGGCCAGTCGTCCCTCCTGCGTGGCGATGGCGTGGCGCAGGGCTTGTTCATCGGGCACGTCGGCCATCGCTTCCGCGGCAGACGTCGCCGATGCCGGCGCCGCGTGCAGGAACGGACAGCGGGCCTCGATCCCGGCCAATGCGGTCTGGTGAACCTGACGCCGCCACGAATACTCCGCCGCTCCGTCCCAGTCGCGACTGTCCTTCAAACGGGCCCAGCCCTCGTCCTCGCCCGGTGGATCGGCCTGCAGGACGACCTGCTCTCCCTCCCGTGTCCACGCACCTTCCGCCTGCTGGTCCATCGCACCGTAGCTCAGATACCACTGGAAGCGTCCGTCCGGCATGAGCCGCAACTCCGAGCCCACTTCCCTCACGCCACCGAGGTAGTAGTGGCCGGCAAGGTCGTCTTCCGCCCGCGCAAGCCCGGCGGACGTTGCCAGCAACAGGGCGATCAACGCCGCCGTTCTCATCGCGGGGTCCGTGCGGTAGTCATGCGGCATCTTCTGGAACGGGTAAGGCAGTATGCGCCACCCGCTGCGCGGGCCGGATCGACATGATCACCACCGGCGTGCCGTGCAGCGTGGTGCGCTCCTCCACCTGCCACCCGAGCGATGCGTAGAAGTCCTCGTGCCACAGGGTGAACAGACGCAACAGCGCCACGCCCTCGCCCGCCGCGTGCGCGACCGCCGCCTCGACGAGAACGCGTCCGCCGCCCCGACCGCGCGCTTCCGGCAGCACGAACAGGCTGCCCAGCCACGGACTGCCGCGATCCTGCAGCGCCGGGGCGTCTTCGACCAGCAGGCTGACCGAGCCCAGCAGGTCCTCGCCATCCATCAACAGCAGCGTGGTCGGCAGCGAGGTGCGCGTGGCGTGGTCCACCAGCTCGGCGGTGGCGGCGTCCAGTGTCCAGTCGTCGTAGAGCGCACCCCATTCCTGGTGGTGCCAGCGCGCAAGCGGCTCGATGCACGCCGGGTGCCGTCCGATCGCCTCGATGCGCACGGCTCAGCGCTTCTTGTTCTTGTCCGCGTGCTTGTCGAACGGCACCACGTCGCCGCTCAGCAGCGACAGCTGACCGGCGGCGGGCAGGTCGCGCTCCAGCTTCTCGATCTCGTCGCGGAAGTCGGCCACGTCCTCGAAGCTGCGGTAGACCGACGCGAAGCGCACGTAGCCCACGTGGTCCAGCTTGCGCAGCTCGCTCATCACAAGCTCGCCGATCTTGCGCGATGCGATCTCGCGCTCGCCGCTCATGCGAATGGCATGGATGACCGCGCGCACCGCGGCCTCGATCTGCTCTTCCGACACCGGCCGCTTCTGCAGCGCGCGGTCGAACCCGGCGCGCAGCTTGCGCGCATCGAAGGTATCGCGGCGGCCATCGCCCTTGATGACCGCCGGCAGCTTGATCTCGATGTTCTCCAGGGTAGAGAACCGCTCCCCGCACGCCTCGCACTCGCGGCGGCGACGGATCGTCGCGCCGTCTTCGGACACGCGCGAGTCGATCACGCGGGTGTCGGTGTGCTGGCAGAAGGGGCAGTGCATCGGATCAGGTGTGAGCGGGGAGAAGTGAGGAGTGAGCAGAGGCGATGCCGTCCCGCCATCGATGTGCGATTGCTGTCACTCGTTCCTCACTCCTCATCACTCACTCCTCGCTTTTCAGCCGTAAACCGGATACTTCCGGCACTGCGCAGTCACCGCATCGCGCACCTTCGCCAGCACGGCCTCGTCGCCCGGGGCATCCAGCACGTCGCAGATCCAGTTGGCCAGGTCGATGCAGTCCTGCTCGCCATAGCCGCGCGTGGTGACGGCCGGCGTGCCGATGCGCAGGCCCGAGGTCACGAACGGCTTGCGCGGGTCGTTGGGCACCGAGTTCTTGTTGACGGTGATGTGCGCCTTGCCCAGCGCCTCTTCCGCGTCCTTGCCGCTGACGTCCTTGCCGATCATGTCGACCAGCATCAGGTGGTTCTGGGTGCCGCCGGACACGATCTTGTAGCCGCGCGCGATGATCGTCTTCGCCATCGCCTGCGCGTTCTTCACCACCTGCGTCTGGTAGGTCTTGAATTCCGGCTCCAGCGCTTCCTTGAAGGCCACGGCCTTGGCCGCGATGACGTGCATCAGCGGACCTCCCTGGATGCCCGGGAAGACGATGCTCTGCAGCTTCTTCTCGATCTCCTCGCCCGCGCCCTTGGCGACGATGATGCCGCCGCGCGGACCGCGCAGCGTCTTGTGGGTGGTCGAGGTGACCACGTGCGCATGCGGCAACGGGTTCGGGTAGACACCGGCGGCGACCAGGCCGGCCACGTGCGCCATGTCCACGAACAGGTAGGCGCCGACCTTGTCGGCGATGGCGCGGAAGCGCGCCCAGTCGACGACCTGCGAGTAGGCGGAGAAACCGGCCACGACCATCTTCGGCTTGTGCTCCAGCGCCAGCTTCTCGACTTCGTCGTAGTCGATCAGGCCCTGGTCGTTCACGCCGTACTGGATCGCATTGAAGATCTTGCCAGAGGCATTGACCTTGGCGCCGTGGGTCAGGTGGCCGCCGTGGGCCAGCGACATGCCGAGGATGGTGTCGCCCGGCTGCAGCAGGGCGAAATACACCGCCTGGTTGGCCTGCGAGCCGGAATGCGGCTGCACGTTGGCGTAGTCGGCACCGAAGAGCTGCTTCACCCGGTCGATGGCCAGCTGCTCCGCCACGTCGACGTATTCGCAACCGCCGTAATAGCGCTTGTGCGGGTAGCCCTCGGCGTACTTGTTGGTCAGCACGCTGCCCTGGGCTTCCAGGACGCGGGGGCTGGCGTAGTTCTCGCTGGCGATCAGCTCGACGTGATCCTCCTGCCGGCGCGCCTCGTTGGCGATGGCCTGGGCCAGTTCGGGATCGTAGGTTTCGATGCGGGCGTCGCGCGGGAACATCGGGTCTCCGGGGCAAGGGCGGGCAGGAGGTCCGATTGTAGCCCGGCCGGCCCCCGGCCACCCGGCCCGCGAAAAGGAAAAGCGCGCCGGAGCGCGCTTTTCGGGGCATCGGACCGCCTGGCTCAGTGATGCAGCAGCAGGTCGGCGATGATGCCGGTGGCGATGGCGACCATCAGCAGGTTGCCGCGGTCGTCGCGGATCCAGCGGTAGCCATGGGGCGGGCGACGCAGGTGGTAGTAGTTGTAGTCGTTCACCACGTAGACCGGACCACGGTAGTAGTCGTGGTAACGCTGGCCCCTCGCCCACCGGTGGTAGCTGGGGGCCGGGCGATAGACCACGCGCGGCGGGGGCGCGTAGTAGCGGCGGTCGTCGTAACGACGGTCATGGTGACGATCGTCCCGACGGCCATCGTGGTAGCCGTGGCGGTAGGCCTGGCGCTGGTCGCGGTGGTCGCGACGATCGTCCCGACGGTCCTCACGCCAGTCGCGGCGGTCGTCCCGTCGATCATCGCGACGGTCGTAGTGGTGCGAACGGCCGCGGTTGCCGCGGTCGTCGTCGCGCGCCAGCACGGGAGCGGTGACGGCGAAGGCGAGGACGGCGCAGGCCATACCCTGGAAAAGACGCTTGGTGTTCATGGAAAGCCCTCTGTGTGGCACGTGAGCCCATCATGCCGATCCCGTCTGAACCGATTCCGGCTGGAAAACGGTTACGGCCGCGTCAAATCCATGTCGATGGAATGTATTCAGCCGGCGGTCGGCCGCGCCCGAGCGGCTATAATCGCCGCCTTCCCTTCTGCCTCCCCGCCCGCCGCTGCCCGGCCGGGCGCCGGGGCCTGCGTACCGGAGCCTGCATGTCCTCGCAATACATCTACACCATGAACCGGGTCAGCAAGGTGGTCCCGCCCAAGCGGCAGATCATCAAGGACATCTCGCTGTCGTTTTTCCCGGGCGCGAAGATCGGCCTGCTGGGCCTGAACGGCGCCGGCAAGTCCACGGTGCTGAAGATCATGGCCGGCGTGGACACGGATTTCGAAGGCGAGGCCCGTCCGCAGCCCGGCATCAAGGTCGGCTACCTGGCGCAGGAGCCGGAACTCAACCCGGAGCACACCGTCCGCCAGGCCGTAGAGGAAGGCGTGGGCGATGTGTTGCAGGCCCAGGCTGCGCTGGAAGCGGTGTATGCCGCCTACGCCGAGGAAGGTGCCGACTTCGATGCGCTGGCCAAGGAGCAGGAACGCTTGGAAGCGATCCTCGCCGCCGGTGACGCGCACACGCTGGAAAACCAGCTGGACGTGGCCGCCGACGCGCTGCGCCTGCCGCCGTGGGACGCGATCGTCGGCAAGCTGTCCGGCGGCGAGAAGCGCCGCGTGGCGCTGTGCCGCCTGTTGCTGCAGAAGCCGGACATGCTGCTGCTCGACGAACCGACCAACCACTTGGACGCCGAGTCCGTCGAGTGGCTGGAACAGTTCCTCGCCCGCTATACCGGCACCGTGGTGGCCGTGACCCACGATCGCTACTTCCTCGACAACGCCGCCGAGTGGATCCTCGAGCTCGACCGCGGCCGCGGCATCCCGTGGAAGGGCAACTACACCGACTGGCTGGTGCAGAAGGACGAGCGCCTGAAGCAGGAAGACAACCAGGAAAAGGCCCGTCAGAAGGCCATCCAGAAGGAACTGGAGTGGTCGCGCCAGAACGCCAAGGGTGGCCGCTCGAAGGGCAAGGCGCGCCTGGCCCGCCTGGAAGAGCTGCAGTCGGTCGACTACCAGCGCCGCAACGAGACCAACGAGATCTTCATCCCGCCGGGCGAGCGCCTGGGCAATTCGGTGATCGAGTTCAAGAACGTCTCGAAGAAATTCGGCGACCGCCTGCTGATCGACAACCTGAGCTTCCTCGTCCCCGGCGGCGCCATCGTCGGCATCATCGGTCCGAACGGCGCCGGCAAGTCGACGCTGTTCAAGATGATCACCGGGCAGGAAAAGCCGGACGCCGGCGAGATCGTCAAGGGCCCGACCGTGCAGCTGGCCTACGTGGACCAGAGCCGCGACAAGCTGGAAGGCAACCACAACGTCTTCCAGGAAATCTCGGGCGGCCTGGACATCCTCAACATCAATGGCGTGGAGATCCAGTCGCGCGCGTACATCGGCCGCTTCAACTTCAAGGGCCAGGACCAGCAGAAGATGGTCGGCTCGCTGTCCGGCGGTGAACGTGGTCGCCTGCACATGGCCAAGACGCTGTTACAGGGTGGCAACGTGCTGCTGCTCGACGAACCGTCGAACGACCTGGACATCGAAACGCTGCGCGCGCTGGAAGACGCGCTGCTGGAGTTCCCCGGCAATACCTTCGTCATTTCGCATGATCGCTGGTTCCTGGACCGCATCGCCACACACATCCTCGCCTTCGAAGGCGATTCGCACGTGGAGTTCTTCCAGGGCAACTACCGCGAGTACGAGGAAGACAAGAAGCGTCGCCTGGGTGAAGAAGGCGCGCGCCCGCACCGCCTGCGGTTCAAGGCGCTGAAGTAAGGCAAACGCCTGCGGCGCGGGCGACCCGGATCGCTTCGATGGAAACGCCGGCCTCGTGCCGGCGTTTTCTTTGGACTACGCGGTGGGGATCCAGGCCCAGCCATTCCGGCGCGTCCGAACGCATGGGTCGTGCTATCCCCGCAACGAGGTCGCCACTACCGCGAGGGCAAGGAGCCCCATTGCAACCTGGGTGAACGCGAAAAAGATTCCGTATCCCAGGATGCCGCGCAGCAACGACTTCCAGCGCGGATACGGCTGGAACAATTGCATCAGGGAAAACACGCCATAGGCGGTGGACACCAGTACCGACCAAGCAGGCGCGCCCGGTATCCAGCGCTGCAGCAGCAACGCGATCGACCAGAACACGAATGTCTGTACGGTCAGGAACGCGGTGATCACCAACCATTCCGGATAGTTCAGCGAGCCGGTGCGACGGAACGCCAGCCGGAACGCCGCAGCCTCGAACGGCAGAAGCAGCAGGGTCGCGGCCGCGAAATAGGCATTCATCCACTCGCTGATCGACCTGGAAATCACTGCCAACGGCCCGGGCAGGTCGGCGGCCTGATTCGCCGCGGCTGCCATTCCGGCCATCACGTCACCCCCGGCCAAATACTTGCTCAGCAGCACCACGACGGCCGCACTCATCATGATTAGCAACAGCGGCTTGACCTGCTTCGCACGCTGACCGTCGAGGTAGGCCCGCATCAAGTGCCCTGGCCGCAGCATCAGTTCCTTCAGCGAGTAAAGGATGCCCCGGTCCATGTGCAGCACGCTGTGCTCCAGCTCATGGCCCAGGAAGTGCCAGTCGATGCGATGCATCGGCGTGGGCTGGCCGCATGCCGGACAGAATTTCTGCTCGGAACCATCGACTACCCGTGCGCAGTTGGCGCACGTCCCCGTATCCGACATCGCCATCCCCATGGCTGCAAAGCGTCGCATTCTAGAGCGTAGCCCGCGCGTTTGGGAAAGTGGCGTCCGCCTCACTCCGTCGGCAGTCCGAACACCTTGCGCAGGTAGGCCACGAAATCGGGATCGTCGCTCATGCCCTTGCCGGGCGTGTCGCTGACCTTGGCCACCGGCTGACCCTGGCAACGCACCATCTTCAGTACCAGCTGCAGCGGCTTGGGACCGACATCGTTGGTCAGGTTGGTACCGATGCCGAAGCCGACCTTGCAACGCCCGCGGAAATGCGCGTGGATGCGCAGCACCGCTTCGATGTCCAGGCCATCGCTGAAGACCAGCGTCTTGCCCTGCGGATCGATCCGCTGCGACTCCAGGTGCGCGATGACGCGGTCGCCCCATGTGAGCGGATCGCCGGAGTCGTGGCGCATGCCATCGAACAGCTTGCTGAAGTACAGGTCGAAGTCGCGCAGGAAGGCATCCAGTCCTACCACGTCCGACAGCGCGATGCCGAGGTCGCCCCGGTATTCCTGCGCCCACGCCTCGAACGCGGCGCGCTGAGAGTCGCGAAGACGCGGCCCCAGCTGCTGGAACGCCTGCAGCCACTCGTGCGCCATCGTGCCGTGCGGCGTCATCCCGTACCGGCGCGCGAAATGGATATTGCTGGTGCCGACGAATTGCCCGCCCAACACCTGCTGGCAGATCGGCAACAGCCGGGCGTGCCAATCGTGCGAATAGCGTCGCCGCGTACCGAAGTCGGTGATCGTGCAGTCCGGCGCTGCATCGCGCAGGCGCTCCAGCTTGGCATGCAGGCGATGCTCGCCCTCCTGCAGGTCGCCATCGGGCTGCGCGCGCATCCAGGTCTCGCTGATGATCGCCAGCACCGGTACTTCGAACAGGATCGTCTGCAGCCACGGGCCGTCGATGGTCAGGTCGAGTTCGCCCGGCACCTGCGTGGAAGGCGCGATGTGCACATGGCGCCGGCGCAGCTGGAACTGCTCCAGGAAATCGACGAAGTCCGGCTTGATGTAGCGCAGCGTGGACAGGAAGCGCAGTTCGTCGTCGCTGAAGCGCAGCGTGCAGAGCCGGTCGATCTCCGCCGAGATAGCGTCCAGGTGCTGCACCAGATCCACGCCCGGCGTGCGGCACTTGAAGCGGTACAGCACCTGCGCGCCGGGATGCTGGTGCAGCACCGCCTGCATCATCGTGAGCTTGTAGAGATCGGTGTCGAGCAGCGAGGGAATCATCATGCCGGTCACTCGGGGCGCCGTCGGGGGACGCGCCATGGTCGCACGGTGGGCGGACGCCATCGCACAGGGAGGCACGGCAGCGCCCCATCGCGGGGCAAACGCGCACCGCGACGGTGCCGATTAAAGCGCTCCACGGACGCGCCGATAGCGCCTCAACCAAGGGAACAGCGACGCCAGGCGGGATCGGGCGCCTCCCTTCCCGCCCTCGCAAGGAGATCCATGAACGTATGCACTGTCGCACCCGTGTCCGACGCCGGTATCGATGACCATATCCAGTCGGTGTCCGGCCTGTCGGATTCGCTACTGAAGCAGTTGCGCCAGTCGCTGCAGAAGATCGACGAGATCAACCGCGTCACCCGCATCATCTCGATGAACGCCCGCATCGAGGCGGTCCGCATCGGCGCCGCGGGGCGCAGCTTCGGGGTGATCGCCGAAGAGATGGATACGCTGTCGCGGCGGGTGAGCGATACGGCGCAGGAGATCGATCGCATGGCCGGCCATACGAGTACCGATCTGCGGGGACGATTGGACCAGTTACAGACGAATGTGCGCCGTACCCGGTTGACCGACCTGGCGCTGGCCAATATCGACCTGATCGACCGCAACCTCTACGAGCGCAGCTGCGACGTGCGCTGGTGGGCCACCGACGCCGCCATGGTGGCCGCCCTGCAGGACGCGCAGCCCGCCACCCTTGCTCATGCCAGCCAACGGCTCGGCCAGATCCTGGATTCGTACACCGTCTATTTCGATCTGGTGCTGGCCGACCTGCAGGGCAACATCATCGCCAACGGACGACCGCGCCAATACCGCTCCGCAGGGCAGTCGGTGGCCCAGCAGGCGTGGTTCCAGTCGACGATGACCACCGCCAGCGGCGAGGAATTCGGCTTCCAGTCGATGCACCGCAGCCCGCTGGCTGGCGGCGAACGCGTGCTGGTCTACGCGTGCACCGTGCGCGAAGGCGGCCGCGTGACCGGTCGCCCGCTCGGCGTCCTCGGCATCGTGTTCCGCTGGGACGCGCTGGCGCAGACGATCGTGGAGCACACGCCACTGTCGGCAGCCGAATGGCGCCGCAGCCGGGTGTGCATCGTCGACGGCCACGGGCAGGTGCTGGCCGATACCGTGCGCGGCGAGGCGACGGCGACGCGCCTGGACTTTCCGGGGCGCGGCGCGCTGTTCGCCCAGCCGCGTGCCGCGGTGGACCTCGTCATCGATGGCCGTGCCCAATGCATCGCGCACGCGGCCTCACCGGGCTACGAGACCTACCGCACCGGCTGGCATTGCGTGATCGTGCAAGGCGTCGACTGACGCCTGCCGGTCAGGCCAGCCATACCCCGTCGTCGCGCACCTGCACGGCGACGGCACGCAGCGAATCTCCGCGGCAGGGCCCGGCGACGCAGTCGCCATGCACCAGTTCGAACGAGGCGCCATGGGCGGCGCACACCAGATGGCCGTCCTTGCTCTTGAGGAACTGGCCCGGCGCCCAGTCGAGGCGGCGGCCCGCATGCGGACAGACATTCAGCCAGGCACGGACGTCGTTGCCTTCACGGAAGAGAATCAATGATTCGGCATCGTCGCCGATCTTGGCCTCAACCTCGGCAAAACCGCCGTCGACGATGTCATTCAGTGCACTCAGTCGCATGGCGTTTAACGAAGTCCTCACACGGTCACATAACGGTCATCCGATACTGCGGCACCGGCCCCCGCCGCATTCTGTCACGACGCAACGCCATGTACGCACGCCACTTCCAGTTCAACGCTTTCCGCAATGTGTTCGCTCCGCGCAAGCCGCGCCATCCGCTGCTGCGGGTCGGCCTGGGCCTGCTGGGCGTTGCGCTGCTGGGCGTGCTGGTGTTCTTCAGCGTATTCGTGGGCGCAGCGATGATCGCCGGCGGCCTGGTCTACAAGCTGGTCCGCCAGCGCGGCAAACCGCAGGCCCGCGATGTGCGCGTGGTCGACGCCGAGTACCACGTGGTGCGCAAGCCGGTGCTGCCGCTGCCGCGCTGACGACGCCCGCGGGAACCCGGTTCCCGCCTACACTCTGCGGCCGCTTCCTTTCCGCCTGGCCGCCATGACCGACCTCATTCCCGCCCCGCCCATCCCGCGCGTTCCCGTGCGAGGCGGCGCCACGTTCCCGGTCCGGCGGATCTTCTGCGTGGGACGCAATTTCGCCGACCACGCACGCGAGATGGGCGCCCCGGCGCCGGCCTCGAAGGCGGATCGCGGAACCCCCGTGTTCTTCCACAAGCCCGCCGACGCCCTCGTCACCAGCGGCGCGGATGTGCCCTACCCGCCCGGCACGCAGGACCTCCACCATGAAGTGGAACTGGTCGTCGCCCTCGGTACCAACGCACCCGCCGGTCCGCTCGCACGCGAAGCCGCGCAGGCCCTGGTGATCGCCTACGGCGTCGGCCTGGACCTCACGCGCCGCGATCTGCAGGGCGCTGCCAAGGCCAAGGGCCTGCCCTGGGATACCGGTAAGGGATTCGACCACTCGGCGCCGATCAGCGAGCTCGTGCCTGCCGCCGATGTTGGCGTGCTGGAAGACCGGACGCTGACCCTGCAGGTGAACGGCGACACCCGCCAGCATGGCGCGCTGCATGATCTGATCTGGGACGTGCCTGACATCCTGCACGAGCTGTCGCTGCTCTACGCGCTGAAGGCGGGCGACCTGGTGTTCATGGGCACGCCGGCGGGCGTGGCCGCGCTCGTGCCGGGCGACCGGTTCGTCGCCTCGCTGGACGACGTGGTGACGCTGCAGGGCCGCATCACCGCCTGAGCGGTGCAACGGCGGGCGTCATGCACGCTATAGTCCCCGCCGATGGCGCGACGACGCCGACAGACAGGACAGCAGCATGGGCATGGTCAGCGAGTTCAAGGAATTCATCGCGCGCGGCAACGTGGTCGACCTGGCGGTCGGCGTGGTCATCGGTGCCGCGTTCGGCAAGATCGTCACCACGCTCGTCGACAAGATCATCATGCCGCCGATCGGGCTGCTGGTCGGTGGTGTCGACTTCTCTAAGTGGGCGTGGACCTTGAAGGAAGCCACGGTGGACGCGGCCGGCAAGGAAGTCCCCGCCGTCGTGATCGGCATCGGCGAGTTCCTCAACACGGTGATCCAGTTCGTCATCGTAGCGTTCGCGATCTTCCTGCTGGTCAAGGCCGTCAACCGCCTGCACCGCAAGCCCGATGCCGCACCGGCCGCGACGCCGGAAGACATCCTGCTGCTGCGCGAGATCCGCGATTCGCTGAAGAAGTAAGCGGACGCTGCATTCCGAACCGGCAACACCGGCAAAGGAACCGCGAGGCCACGGGCTGCTAAGCTCGTGGCCTTCGTTTTTCCGGGATACGCCATGCGCCTTGCTCCGCTGCTGCTTGCCCTGACCTTCGCGGTACCTGCCCTCGCCGCCCAGCGCGAGACCCGCATCCCCGACGCCTCGCTCGCCACCGCGGCGCAATTGCGCGAGCAGGCGCTGGCCGACGACACCGGCTGGAAGGTCGTCGAATCGCTGACCACCGAGATCGGCCCGCGCCTGGCCGGCAGCGAGGCCGATGCGAAGGCCGTGGCGTGGGCACAGGCGAAGTTCAAGGCGCTGGGATTCGACAAGGTATGGCTCGAGCCGGTGACCTTCCCGAAGTGGGTTCGCCGCAGCGAACACGCCGCCATCCTGGGCGCACATGCGCAGCCGATCACCGTCACCGCGCTGGGCGGCAGCCCCGCCGGCAAGATCGAGGCGGAGATCGTCCGCTTCGCCGACCTCGCCGCGCTGGAAGCGGCGCCCGACGGCTCGCTGGCCGGCAAGATCGCCTTCGTCGACTACCAGATGAAGGCCGCACGCGACGGCAGCGACTACCGCAACGGCGGTGCGATCCGCTCGAAGGGTCCGTCGGCCGCGATCCGCAAGGGCGCGGTCGCGTTCCTGATGCGCTCGGCCGGCACCGACAACCACCGTGTCGCCCACACCGGCATCACCCGCTTCGACGACGGCCTGACGCCGGTGCCGTCCGCATCGCTGACCATTCCCGACGCCGACCAGTTGGCGCGTCTGCTGCAGCGCGGCCCGGTGCGCGTGTCGCTGGCGCTGGACTGCGGATGGAACGGCGAATACACCTCGCACAACGTCATCGGCGAGATCACCGGGCGCAGCCTGCCGAAGGAGGTGGTGGTGATCGGCGGACATCTGGATTCGTGGGACCTGGGCACGGGCGCGATCGACGATGGTGCCGGTATTGGCATCACCATGGCCGCCGGCCATCTGATCGGCCAGCTCAAGCAGGCGCCGAAGCGCACGATCCGCGTGATCGCCTTCGCCAACGAGGAACAGGGTCTCTACGGCGGCAAGGCGTATGCCGAGAAGCACCTGGCCGACATCACCCGCCACCAGCTCGCCGCCGAGAGCGATTTCGGCGCGGGCCGCATCTACGCGTTCAACACCGGCGCGCCGGCGCATGCGCGCAAGGCGACCGAGCAGATCGCGCAGGCGCTGGCACCGTTGGGCATCGAGTACACGCCCGGCAAGGGCAGCGCCGGCCCGGACATCAGCCCCTTCGCCGCCAGGGGCATGGCGTGGGCGTGGCTGGCGCAGGACGGCAGCGACTACTTCGACCTGCACCACAACGCCGACGACACGCTGGACAAGATCGACCCGGCCGCGCTGGCGCAGAACGTCGCGGCGTACACCGTGTTCGCGTATCTCGCGGCGGAAGCCGACGGCGACTTCGGCAGCCAGTTGAAGGAGTAGACATCGCCATCGTGCCGTGGCTGCTCCCTGCTTTGTAGGAGCGGGCCATGCCCGCGATGCTCTTCAGGTGATTGACCTAAAAGCATCGCGCCCAAGGGGCGCTCCTACAGGGACCGCAGGATTCCCTGAGCGGAAAGGGAAGCAGCGGAGCAAGCTCCGCTCTACAGGCGCTGCTTCCACTGCGCGAGGAACACGGCGGTCGCCGCGGCGACATTGAGGCTTTCGACGGCGCCGCTGCCGGGAATCGACAGGCGCGTATCGCAGGCCGCAGCGAGTTGCGCATCCATGCCCTCGCCTTCCGCGCCCATCACGTAGACCAGGCGCTGCGCCAGCTTCGTCGCGAACAGGTCGTCCCCGCCGCGCACGACGGTGGCGGCCAGCGAGAAGCCGGCGTTGCGCAACTGGGCCGCCGCATTTTCAGTCTGGCCCATGCGCACCAGCGGCACCTGTTCGGCGCCGCCCTCGGCCACGCGAGCGGCGGCGCCGGACAGCGCCAGCGTCGAATCACGAGGCAGCAGGATGCCTGACACGCCGAAGTGCGCGGCCGACCGCAGGATCGCGCCGAAGTTGTGCGGGTTGCCCACGCCATCCAGCCATAGCGCCGCCAAGGGCCTGTCTTCCGGCAGCGCACGCAGCCAGTCACCCATCGGCAGCGGCACCACTTTCAGTACGTCGGCGACCACACCTTCGTGGTGCGTACTGGCGGCGAGGCGATCGAGATCGCCCTCTTCCACCACGCGGTAGCCCACGCGCTGCTTCACGCACCACGCCAGCAACGGTTTCAGTGCCGGGATGCGCGACTCGATCAGGTAGATCTTGCGGATGGCCTCCGGCCGGCGCGCGAAGACCGCGTGCACGGCATTGAGGCCGTACAGCCGCAGCTCGCTGCGCGATGCGCCCGCACCGCGCTCGTCGCGCGGCGCCGTCGCGTGCGCAGGACGGTCTTCCTGCGCACGTGGCGGACGGCGTCGCTCCGGCGGGTTGCCGGGCGGACGCGGCGGACGGCTGTTCCAGGGATTGCTCACGTCAGGCCTTCGTCTTCCAGAAATCGGCGTTGCGGATGCCCAGCGCATCAGGGTCGAACACCGGATCCAGGCCCAGCTTCTTCTGCCGTTCGTAGTCGCGCAGCGCTGTCAGCGCCGGCTTCTGCAGGATCAGGATGGCGACGACGTTCAACCAGGCCATCAGACCCACACCGATATCGCCCAGCGTCCAGGCCATCGCCGCGTTGTGGTACGCACCGAACACCACCATGCCGACGATGCCTACGCGCAGCAGCAGCGTCGCCAGTGGGTGGGTCTTCTTGGTACCGGCCAGATAGGTCAGGTTGGTTTCGGCCATGTAGTAGTAGGCCATGATCGTGGTGAAGGCGAAGAAGAACAGCGCCAGCGCCACGAAGCCCGCGCCCCAGCCCGGCAGCACCGACTCCACCGCGGCCTGGGTGAACTGCGCGCCTTCCGACGGCTGCAGGCCAGGCACGCCGGAGAAGATCTCGACCAGCGTGTCCTTGCCGTTCTCGGTGACGGTCTTGAAGGTGTTGTACATGCCGGTGGACAGCAGCAGGAACGCCGTGGAAGTGCACACCAGCATGGTGTCGAAGTAGATGGCGAACGCCTGCACGTAACCCTGCTTGGCCGGGTGCGAGACCTCGGCGGCCGCGGCGGCGTGAGGGCCGGTGCCCTGGCCGGCCTCGTTGGCGTAGATGCCGCGCTTAACGCCCCAGGCGATGGCCTGGCCGATGATCGCGCCGAACGCGGCATGCGCGCCGAACGCGCTGGAGAAGATGTCGGCGAACATCGCCGGCACCTTGCCGGCGTTGGCGATCATCACGATCACCGCCATCAGGATGAAGGCCAGCGCCATGAACGGCACCACGACCTCGGCGAAGGTGGCGATGCGCTTGATGCCGCCGAAGATGATCAGCGCCAGCACCGCCGCCACGCCCAGGCCCAACCACAGCTTCAATGCGCCCGCACCGCCGACCGCCTCGCAGGCGCCCGCGCTGCACAGCACGTTGCTGGCGCTGTCGGCGATGGCGTTGGCCTGCACGCCCGGCAGCAACAGGCCGGTGGCGATGACCGTGGCCACGGCGAAGGTCACCGCGTACCACTTCAGGCCCATCGCCTTCTCGATGTAGTAGGCCGGACCACCGCGGTAACGGCCTTCGCCGTCCTTTTCCTTGTAGATCTGCGCCAGCGTGCACTCGATATACGACGTGGATGCGCCCAGGAAACCCATGACCCACATCCAGAACACCGCGCCGGGGCCACCGTAGGCGATCGCCGTGGCTACGCCGGCGATGTTGCCGATGCCCATGCGGCCGGCCATCGAGATCGCCAGCGCCTGGAACGAGGACACGCCGGCCTCGGACTTCTGCCCGGTCACGGTCAGGCGGCACATCTCGGCGAAGCCGCGCACCTGCATGACCCGGGTGCGGAGGGTGAACCACAGGCCGGCGCCCAGGCACAGCGCGATCAGCGCGTTGCTCCAGATGATGCCGTTCAACCAGTTGAAAAAGGCTTCCACGGGGATGCGTCTCCGTTCGTTCGTGCGTGCGCTGGGATACGGGAAGGCGGCGCACCGCGCCGCCAGGTCCCTGCAAGATACCCGCAACGCGCGCCGCTGCGCAGTCCCCGCGCGCGTTTCAGCCCGGCCAGACGCGCCCGAACAGCCTCAGGTCGTGCAGGCCGTCGGGCTTGCGGATCGCGCTGCGCCGGCAGCCTTCCTCGACGAAGCCGTTCTTTTCCAGCACCCGCGCGGAACCGGGATTGGTGTCCAGCACGTTCGCCTCGATCCGGCGCAGCGCCAGCGTGGGCACGACCCAGCCCAGGTAGGCGGCGACGACGCGGGTCATGTGGCCCCGGCCCCACTGCCCGCGTCCGAGCCAATAGCCCAGCTCGGCGCTGTGCGCCTTCTCGCCCGCATGGGGTCGCACTGCGATGCCGCCGCAGGCCTCGCCATCGATCTCGATGGCGAACACCGGGTGCGCGAAGTCCACCACGCGACCGGCGAGGAAGGCCTCCCCGTCGGCGCGCGTATAGGGGTGCGGGAAGCGGTCGCTCAGGCCGCGCGGCACCCGCGGATCGTCCGCATGGCGCAGCAAGGCCTCCAGATCGTCCTGCCGCCACGCACGCAGCAGGAACCCGTCGCCTTCGATGCGCACGCCCGCATGCGGACGCACGCGATCCTCAGCCATGGCCGCCGACGGAGGGCGTTTCCGCCTCCAGCTTGCTTAGCTCGTGCGCCACCGCTTCGGGCGAACGCGTGAACGGCGCGAGCAGTGCGTAGAACGCCGGCACCACGTACAGCGACAGCAGCGTGGAGAAGGTCACGCCGAAGATCACCACGATGCCGATCGTCGCGCGACTGGCCGAGCCGGGACCGCCGGCCACGACCAGCGGGATGGCGCCGACCACGGTGGCGACCGACGTCATCAGGATCGGGCGCAGGCGTACGCGCGCGGATTCGGCGATGGCCTGCGCGACGCTGGATCCGTCGTCGCGCAGCTGGTTGGCGAACTCGACGATCAGGATGCCGTTCTTCGCCGCCAGGCCAATCAGCATGACGATGCCGATCTGGCTGAAGAGGTTCAGCGTGCCGCCGGTGACCCACAGGCCGATCAGCGCGCCCAGCACCGCCAGCGGCACCGTCAGCATGATGATCAGCGGGTGGATGAAGCTTTCGAACTGCGCCGCCAGCACCAGGTAGACGATCAGCAGCGCCAGGGTGAAGGTCAGCAGGATCGCACCGCCCGCTTCCTGGTACTCGCGCGACTCGCCCTTCCAGTCGATCTGCGCGTAGTCCGGCAACTCGTCCGCGACGGTCTGACGCGTCCACTCCAGCGCTTCGCCCATCGTGTAGCCCGGCGCGAGGCCTGCGCTGATGGTGATGGCACGCAGGCGGTTGAAGCGGTTGAAGGTGCCGGGCTCGGCGATCTCGCTGAGCGTCACCAGGTTGGACAGCGGGATCAGCGCACCGTCGCTTCCGCGGACGTAGGTATTCGCCAGGTCCTCCGTGTTGGCGCGCTTGTCGCGGCCCGCCTGCAGCATGACGTCGTACTCCTCGCCGTTGTCCACGTAGGTGGTCACCTGGCGCGAGCCCATCATCGTTTCCAGCGTGCGCCCGATCTCCTGCACCGGCACGCCGAGATCGGCCGCGCGGTCGCGGTCGATGTTCACGCGCATCTGCGGGCGTGTCTCCTTGTAGTCGGAATCCGGATCCTGGATGCCGGGGTTGCCTTCCATCCGCTGCAGGATACGGTCGCGCCACTGTGCGAGTTCGGCGTAGTCGGGCCCGCCCAGCACCAGCTGGTAGCGCTGGCCGCGGCTGCCGACCAGGCCGCCGGCCACGTTGGCGCGCGCCTGTACGCCGGGCAGCTTGGACAGTTCCGCGCGCAGTCCGTTGACGACGTCGTCGGTGGTGGCCTCGCGCTCGTGCCAGTCCTGCAGGAACACGATCACCTGGCCGGTGTGCATGTCTTCGCTGCCGCCGAAGCCGCGCGGCACGCGCGAATTGGCGCGCTCGATCGGCTTGTCGCCGCCGACCTGGCCCATGACGATGCGCTCGACCTGCTGCATCTGGTTGACCATGTAATCGAAGCCGGCGCCTTCTGGCCCGTCGACCATGACGAAGAAGCGACCGCGGTCTTCGGCGGGCGCCAGTTCGCTGGGCACGCGCAGGCCGAGTACGACGATCGCAAGGCCGCACAGCGCCATCGCCGCCAGCACCAGGCCGAGGATGCGTTTGCCGGTCTGACCGACCAGGCGCTCGACGTGACGACCGTAACCGTCACTGACCCGCGTGAGCGTGCGATTGGTCCACGCGTTGAGCCCGCGCGGTTCGGTATGCGGTCGCACCAGCTTCGACGACATCATCGGCGTCAGCGTCAGCGCGACGAAGGCGGAAATCGCCACCGCCGCCGCCAGCGCCACCGACAGTTCGCGGAACAGACGACCGGTGTTGCCTTCCATGAAGCCGACCGGCAGGAATACCGCCACCAGCACCGCCGTGGTCGCGATCACCGCGAACGCCACCTGTGTGGTGCCTCGGCGCGCCGCGACCAGGGCGGGTTCGCCGAGGTCGGCGCGGCGCTGGACGTTCTCCAGCACCACGATGGCATCGTCCACCACCAGGCCGATGCAGAGCACCAGGGCGAGCAGGGTCAGCAGGTTGATCGAAAAGCCGAAGGCGTACAGCGCGATGAAGGCGGAAATCAGGCACACCGGCACCGTCACCGCCGGGATCAGCGCGGCGCGCAGGCTGCCGAGGAACAGCCAGATCACCAGGAACACCAGCACCATCGCCTCGGCCAGCGTCCAGTACACGCGCTCGATGGAGGCTTCGATGAAGGTGGTGCTGTCGAACGCGACGAAGATGTCGGTGCCTTCCGGCAGCGTCTGCTGGATGACCTCGGCCTCGGCACGCGCGGCGCGCGCCACGTCCAGCGCGTTGGCGGTCGAGGTACGCACGATGCCCAGGCCGACGTTCGGCACCGCGTTGCTGCGCAGGTAGGAGCGGCGCTCTTCCGCGCCCAGCTCGACCTGCGCCACATCGCCCAGCCGCACGACGTAGCCGTCGGTGCCCTTGCGCAGCGGCAACTGCGCGAACTGCTCGGGCCGCTGGTAGCCGCGCTCGACGCGCAGGGTGAAGTCGCGCGTCTGCGATTCGATGCGGCCGGCCGGCAGTTCGACGTTCTGCGCGCGCAGCGCGGTCTCGACATCGTTGGTGGTCACGCCGCGCGCGGCCATCGCCTCGCGGTCCAGCCAGATGCGCATCGCGTAGCGCTGGCCGCCGCCCAACTGCACGCGGGCCACGCCGTCCAGGGCGGACAGGCGGTCGAGCACGTAACGGTCGGCGTAGTCGGTCAGCTCCATCGTGTCCATCACGGTGGAGCGCATGTTCAACCAGATGATGACGTCGGCATCGGCCTCGACCTTGGAGATCTGCGGCGGGTCGGCTTCGTCCGGCAGGCGGTTCATCACACGGCTGACGCGGTCGCGCACGTCGTTGGCCGCGGCCTCGATGTCGCGGCTGAGGTTGAACTCGATGGTGACGTCGGCGCGGCCGTTGCGGCTGCTCGACTGGATGGTCTTGATGCCCTCGATGCCGGACAGGCCGTCCTCGAGGATCGGGGTGATGCGCGTCTCGACCACCGCCGCCGACGCGCCCGGGTAGTTCACTTCCACCGACACGATGGGCGGGTCGATGTTGGGCAGTTCGCGCAGGGTCAGGCGCAGGAACGACATCACGCCCAGCACGACCAACAGCAGGCTGACCACCACCGCGAAAACGGGGCGCTTGATCGACAGATCGGAGAGGATCATCGGATCAGCCCTGGCCGTCGGCGGCCGGTGCATCCTGCTTGGCGGGCGCCGCCTGCGGGGCCGCGTCGGCGACCTTCACGCCGGGGCGCAGCTTGCCGGTGCCGTCGATGACGATGCGTTCGCCCGCGGCCAGGCCCTTGAGGATCTCGACACGGCCATCGCGGCGCACGCCGGCGGTGATCGGCGCCTGCTCGACGCTGCCGTCGGCCTTGACGCGGTAGACGAAGGAATCGCGCCCCACCTGCACGACGGCGATCTCCGGGATCACCAGCGCCTGCCGTTCGGGGCGGAACAGGCGCACGTCCAGCAGCATGCCGGGGCGCAGCTTGCGGTCGGGGTTCGGGAACACCGCACGCACCGTCACCGCGCGCGTGGTGGGATCGATGCGCGCATCGACGGTCTCGACGGCGCCTTCGAAGGTCTCGCCCGGGTACGCCGTCGCGCCGGCGGTGACCGCGTTGCCGGCGGCGACCGACGCCAGCGCCGCTTCCGGCACCTGGAAGTCCACGTACATGCGCGACAGGTCGTCGAGCGTGGCGATGGTGCTGTTGGCGGTGATCAGCGAACCGGGGCTGACCTGGCGGATGCCCAGCACGCCGGCGAACGGCGCGCGCACGCTGCGGTCGCCGATGTCCGCGCGGGCCTGGCGCACGCGCGCGGCGGCGGCATCGCGCAGGGCCAGCTGGGTATCCAGCTGCGAGCGCGCGATCAGCTGCTGGTCCGCCAGTTCCTTCTGCCGGCGGTAGAGGCGTTCGGCTTCGGCGTAGGTGGCCTCGGCTTGGACCAGTGCGGCCTGCGCGGCGTCGCCCTTCAGCGTGACCAGCGTCTGCCCGGCCGCGACCTGCTGGCCGCTTTCGAAGTGCACGTCCTGCACGATCTCGCTGACCTTGGCGGTCAGGGTGACAGACTCGCGCGCCTTCGCCGTGCCCAGCGCCTGCAGCGTGTCGTTCCACGCGCCAGCCTGGACGACCCGGGTAGTGACGGGGATCGGACGCTCACCCGCATTGCCGTTGGCCTTCGCCTGGGCACCCTTGTCGCCGCCACAGGCAGCGAGCAGCAGCAGGGGCAGCGCGACCAGCAGGGCGCGGGGAGCGGATCGGTTGAGCATGGAGCGTCCCGTAATCTTCGTTATTCACGCAGTTTACCGGCGGTACGTGAAACACGCTGCAGCGGATGCGCCGGTTCGTGCGGGAAACGCGCCAAAGAGCATGTGGTGTACATGCCCGACCATGACCAATGACCCTTGCCGGCCGCGAAGGGCTGACCCGCCGACTATTCCAGTCCCAGCTTCGCGAGCACCTGCAGTGCAAGCGCTTCGGGCTCGTGCTCGCCCGCGCGCAAGTGCACGTCGGGATGTTCCGGGACCTCGTAGGGGGAGTCGATGCCGGTGAAGTTGGGGATCAGGCCCGCACGCGCCTTTCTGTAGAGGCCCTTCACGTCGCGCGCCTCGGCCAGCGCCAGCGGCACGTCGACGAAGACCTCGATGAACTCGCAGTCGGCGAAACGCTCCCGCGCCATCCGCCGCTCGGCGCGGAACGGCGAGATGAAGCTGACCAGCACGATCAGGCCGGCGTCGGCCATCAGCTTCGCCACCTCGGCGACGCGGCGGATGTTCTCCACGCGGTCCTCGTCGGTGAAGCCGAGATCGCGGTTGAGGCCGTGGCGCACGTTGTCGCCGTCGAGCAGGAAGCTGTGGTAGCCCAGTGCATGCAGGCGCTTGTCCACCAGGTTGGCGATGGTCGACTTGCCCGCGCCGGACAGGCCGGTGAACCACAGCACCTTCGGCGCCTGGCCCTTCTGGCGCGCGCGCGCGGCCCGGTCGACGTCGACATGCTGCCAGTGCACGTTGCCGGCGCGGCGCAGGGCGAAGTCCAGCGTGCCGGCACCCGCCGTGGTGTTGTCGTAGCGGTCGATCAGGATGAAGCCGCCCAGCGCGCGGTTGCGCGCATACGCCTCGAACGCGACCGGCTCGTCCAGGCTGAGGTTGCAGTAGCCGACCTCGTTGAGCTCCAGCCGCCGCGCGGCCAGGTGCTCCTGCGTGTTCACGTCGATGCGGTGCTTGATGTCGGTGACCGTGGCGGCGACCGTGCGCGCGCCGATCTTCAGCCAGTACGGGCGACCGGGCAGCAGCGGTGAATCCGACATCCACAGCACGTGCGCGGCGAACTGGTCGGCCACCTCCGGCGGATCGCCACCGGCGGCGATCACGTCGCCGCGGCTGATGTCGATCTCGTCGGCCAGGGTCAGCGTCACCGCCTGTCCCGCGGAGGCCGATGCCACCTCGCCATCGGCACCGAGCACCTGCGCCACGCGCGAGCGGCGCGCCGACGGCAGCACGATGACGTCGTCGCCGGGCTTCACCTCGCCCGCCGCGATGGTGCCGGCGTAACCGCGGAAATTCTGGTGCGGACGGTTCACCCATTGCACGGGCAGGCGCAGGCCACTGCCTTCATCCTGCGTTTCGACCTGCACCTGCTCCAGGTGTTCCAGCAGCGCGGGACCCGCGTACCACGGCGTGCGCGCCGAACGCGACGACAGGTTGTCGCCCTCCAGCGCCGACAGCGGGATGCAGGTGACCTCGGCGATGCCCAGCCGCTGCGCCAGCGCGCGGTAGTCGGCGGCGATGCGTTCGAACACAGCCTCGTCGAAATCGACCAGGTCCATCTTGTTCACCGCCAGCACCACGTGGCGGATGCCGAGCAGCGAGACGATGTAGCTGTGCCGGTGCGTCTGCGTCAGCAGGCCCTTGCGCGCGTCGACCAGCACCACGGCCAGGGCCGCCGTCGACGCGCCGGTCGCCATGTTGCGCGTGTACTGCTCGTGGCCCGGGCAGTCGGCGACGATGAACTTGCGCTGGTCGGTATCGAAGTAGCGGTAGGCCACATCGATGGTGATGCCCTGCTCGCGCTCGGCGGCCAGGCCATCCAGCAGCAGGGCGTAGTCGATGCGCTCGCCTTGGGTGCCGTGCTTGCGGCTGTCCTTCTCCAGCGCCGCCAGCTGGTCGTCGAACAGGCGCTTGCTGTCGTACAGCAGGCGGCCGATCAGGGTGCTCTTGCCGTCGTCCACGCTGCCGCAGGTGATGAAGCGCAGCAGCGGCTTGGCTTCGTGCTGCTTGAGGTAATCCGAGATGTCAGACATGGTGGAGCTCCTGCAGGAGCGCCCCATGGGCGCGATGCTCTTCTCCACGCCACGCAAACGCATCGCGGGCATGGCCCGCTCCTACAACGGCGATCACCGGGAACATCAGAAATAGCCCTCCAGCTTCTTCTTCTCCATCGACGCGCCGGGGTCGTGGTCGATCACGCGCCCCTGCCGCTCGGAACTGGTGGTGACCAGCATCTCGGCGATGATCTTCTCCAGCGAGTCGGCCTCCGACTCGATCGCACCGGTCAGCGGATAGCAGCCCAGCGTGCGGAAGCGCACGCGGCGCTGCTGCGGCACTTCGCCCTCGCGCAGCGGCAGGCGTTCGTCGTCGACCATCAGCAGCGCGCCATCGCGCTCGACCACGGGACGTTCCGCCGCGAAGTACAGCGGCACGACCGGGATGTTCTCCCGGTAGATGTAGAGCCAGATGTCCAGCTCGGTCCAGTTCGACAGCGGGAACACGCGCACGCTTTCGCCGGTGTTGATGCGCGCGTTGTAGAGGTTCCACAGCTCGGGGCGCTGGTTCTTGGGATCCCAACGGTGCTTGTCGTTGCGGAAGGAGAACACGCGCTCCTTGGCGCGCGACTTCTCCTCGTCGCGGCGCGCGCCGCCGATGGCGGCGTCGAAGCGGTAGTGGTCCAGCGCCTGCTTCAGGCCCTGGGTCTTCATCACGTCGGTGTGGACCGTGGCGCCGTGGCTGATCGGGCCGATGCCGCGGGCGATGCCGTCCGGGTTGATGTGCACGCGCAGGTCCACGCCGGTCTCGGCGGCACGCTGGTCGCGGAAGGCGATCATCTCGCGGAACTTCCAGCGGGTGTCCACGTGCAGCAGCGGGATCGGCGGGCGCGCCGGAGCGAAGGCCTTCAGCAGCAGGTGCAGCAGCACCGAGCTGTCCTTGCCCACCGAATACAGCAGCACGGGATTGCGGAACTCCGCGGCGACCTCCCGCAGGATGTGGATGCTTTCCGCTTCCAGGCGGTCGAGGTGGAACAGGCGGGGTACGGCGGTCATCGAGGCGGGCAACGGGGACGGTGGACCGGACGGGCTAGCCTAGCAGGCGTCGCGACGGGGTCCGGGAGGCAGGCCAGTATTCGGCCGGGCGCTCATGCGGACGAAATAAGCGGGCGACATAAGCCCATAACCATGCGTCCTTTCAGCCTGGCGCAACGCCTTCCTAACATCGGTCGTCCCAATCGCGCCCACGGGCCACGCCGATGTCCGTCACCCAGCCTGTCTTCGCCCCCATCCCCCTCGCGGAGGAACGGCGGGCGCTGCTGGCCCAGGCGGTGGCCGGCCTGGACGGCGCC
Organism: Pseudoxanthomonas sp. LjRoot206; assembly: GCF_056175725.1. Classification (NCBI taxonomy): domain Bacteria; kingdom Pseudomonadati; phylum Pseudomonadota; class Gammaproteobacteria; order Lysobacterales; family Lysobacteraceae; genus Pseudoxanthomonas; species Pseudoxanthomonas sp. LjRoot206. The sequence goes on along the minus strand of NZ_JBGFFI010000002.1, from coordinate 671,824 downwards.
AGCCTCTGGTGGGTCTCCGGCTACGCCGCCGGCCTGGCCCAGGCCCAGCTCGCGCCGCAGGCCGCATCGACGGCCGCGCCGCCCAAGGCGATCCCGCCGGCCGCCGGTGCCCAGGCCGCGCAGCGTCTGACCATCGTCTACGGCAGCCAGACCGGCAACGCCCGCCGGGCCGCCGAGGCCCTGGCCCAGCAGGCCGAAGCGGCCGGCCTGTCGGTCCGCCTGCTGCGCGCCGACGCCTACCCCCAGCGCGAGCTCGCCAGCGAGCGCCTCCTCTATATCGTCATCAGCACCCAGGGCGAAGGCGACCCGCCGGACGACAGCATCGGCCTGGTCGAGTTCATCGCCGGCAAGCGCGCGCCCAAGCTGCCGGAGCTCAAGTACGCCGTACTCGGACTGGGCGATTCGAGCTATGCGGATTTCTGCGGCATTTCCCAGCGCCTGGATGCCCGCCTGGCCGATCTGGGTGCGACCCGCCTGTTCCCTGCCGGCGCGGCGGACCTCGACATCGACACCGTCGCCACGCCGTGGCGCGAGCAGGCGCTGGCGCACGCCCGCGAACTGTTGAAAGCGCCGGCGGCAGCCACCGCCCTGGCGACCGTCACGCCGTTGCGTCCCGGCCAGGCCGCCGTGTGGTCGCACGAACACCCCTTCCCCGCCGAGCTGCTGCTCAACCAGCGCATCAGCGGCCGCGACTTCAAGGGTCCGCGTTTCGGCCAGCATGGCGTGGCCGACAAGGACGTGCGCCACATCGAGCTGTCGCTGGATGGCAGCGGCCTGCACTACGAACCGGGCGACGCGCTGGGGATCCGCCACCGCAACCCGGCCGCGCTGGTCGATGCCGTGCTTGAGGCAGTGCGCCTGGACGGCGACGCCACCATCAGCGAAGGCAGCGATACGCTGCCGCTGCGCGAGTGGCTGTCCGCGCGCCGCGAGCTGACCCGCCTGTCGCGCCCGTTCCTCGCCACGCATGCCGCCCACGCGCAGGCCGACGACCTCAATGCCCTGCTCGCCCCGGCGCAGAACGCCACCCTGGCGCAGCTGTTCAACACGTACCAGCTGGTCGACGTGCTGCGTCGCTGGCCGGCCGGCTGGAGCGCGCAGGAACTGGTCGCCGCGCTGCGGCCGCTGGCGCCTCGCCTGTATTCCATCGCCTCCAGCCGCAAGCGCGTCGGCGAAGAAGCGCACCTCACCGTCGACGTGCTCGGCTACGAGGCCTTCGGCCATGCGCACGGCGGCGCGGCCAGCGGTTTCCTCGCCGCGCGCGAGGAAGGCGACCAGGTCCCGGTCTACATCGAAACCAACGAGCGTTTCCGCGTACCCGCCGACGGCAACCGCGACATCCTGATGATCGGCCCGGGTACCGGCGTCGCGCCGTTCCGCGGCTTCGTGCAGGAGCGTGCGGAAACCGGTGCGCGCGGCCGCAACTGGCTGCTGTTCGGCGCCCAGCACTTCAACCACGGCTTCTTCTACCAGAGCGAATGGCAGGACGCGCTGCGCAGCGGCGAACTGCATCGGCTGGACCTGGCCTTCTCGCGGGACCAGGCCCGCAAGATCTACGTGCAGGACCGCCTGCGCGAGCGCGGCCGCGACGTCTACGACTGGCTGCAGAACGGCGCCCACCTGTACGTCTGCGGCGCCATCGCGATGGGCAAGGACGTGCATGCCGCGCTGCAGGCCATCGTGGTCGAGCACGGCGGGCTGGATGAAGACGCCGCCCGCGAGTACCTGGTGAACCTGCAGACGGAGGGGCGCTACGGCCGCGACGTGTACTGACGACCCCTCCTCATCCCTTCCCTCGCGTGCGGGGGAAGGTGCCCGAAGGGCGGATGGGGGCAACGCAGAAGCCGAACGAAGACACAGACCCTCGGCCTCGCCCCCACCCCAGCCCTCCCCCGCAAGCGGAGGAGGGAGCACACCCCGAAGCCATCACACCACCATGTCCAACCATTCCGTCGAAGACATCAAATCCGAGAGCAACCGTCTGCGCGGCAGCCTGCTCGACAGCCTGGCCGACCCGGTCACCGGTGCGCTGCGCGAGTCGGACCAGACGCTGATCAAGTACCACGGCAGCTACCAGCAGGACGACCGCGACCTGCGCGACGAGCGCCGCCGGCAGAAGCTGGAGCCGGCCTACCAGTTCATGATCCGCACGCGCACGCCGGGCGGCGTGGTCACGCCGGAGCAGTGGCTGAAGCTCGACGCCATCGCCACGCAATATGCCAACCACTCGCTGCGCATCACCACGCGGCAAGCCTTCCAGTTCCACGGCGTGATCAAGCGCGAACTGAAGCCCACGATGCAGGCCATCAACGCCGCGCTGATCGACACGCTGGCCGCCTGCGGCGACGTCAACCGCAACGTGCTGGTCGCGGCCAATCCGCTGGAATCGCGCGCGCATGCCGAGGTGCAGGCCTGGGCGGCGAAGCTGTCCGAGCACCTGCTGCCCAACACCCGCGCCTACTACGAGATCTGGCTGGACGAGGAGCGCGTGGCCGGCAGCGGCGAGGAAGAGGAGCCGATCTACGGTGCCACCTACCTGCCGCGCAAGTTCAAGGTCGGCTTCGCCGTGCCGCCGGTCAACGACGTGGACGTGTTCGCCAACGACCTCGGCTTCATCGCCGTGCTGGAGGACGGTGCGCTGGCCGGCTTCAACCTGGTCATCGGCGGCGGCATGGGCGCCACGCATGGTGATGCCGAAACCTATCCGCGCATCGGCAACGTGGTCGGCTTCCTCACGCCGGACCAGCTACTGGACGTCGGAACGGCCGTGGTCACCACCCAGCGCGACCTCGGCAACCGCGTGCTGCGCAAGCGTGCGCGCTTCAAGTACACCATCGACGACCACGGCCTGGACACCGTCGTCGCCGAGATCGAACGCCGCAGCGGCATCACCCTGCAGCCGGTGCGGCCGTTCCGCTTCGAGCACAACGGCGACCGCTATGGCTGGGTGGAAGGCGAGGATGGCCGCTGGCACCTGACCCTGCACCTGTACGCCGGCCGCATCGCCGACACCGCGCACGCGACCCACCTGACCGGCCTGCGCGAGATCGCCAACGTGCACCGCGGCGAGTTCCGCATGACGGCCAACCAGAACCTGGTGATCGCCGGCGTGCCCGCGGGCGAGCGCGAACGCATCGACGCGCTGGCGAAGACGCACGGCCTGGATGCCGGCCAGCGCCTGGGCACGGCCCTGCAGCGCGCGGCGGTGGCCTGCGTGTCGCTGCCCACCTGCGGGCTGGCGATGGCCGAGGCCGAACGCTACCTCCCCGATTTCACCGCCAAATTGCAGCCGCTGCTGGAGCAGCACGGCCTGCGCGATGCCCCGATCGTGCTGCGCATCTCCGGCTGCCCGAACGGCTGCTCGCGACCCTATCTCGCCGAGATCGCCCTGGTCGGCAAGGCCCCCGGCCGCTACAACCTGATGCTCGGCGGCGACGCGCGCGGCCAGCGCCTCAACACGCTGTACCGCGAGAACATCGACGAGGCTTCCATCCTCGAGACCCTCGACGGCCTGTTCGCGCGCTACGCCAGCGAGCGCAGCGACGACGAAGGCTTCGGCGACTTCCTGCACCGCAGCGGCGTGGTCGCCCTGCCCGCCTATCCCACCCACCGACAGATCGCACTGGACCTTTACGCATGAGCGCCCTCGCCCACTCCCTGGACACCGACCGGATCGCGGAGCACAACGCGTGGCTGGAAACCCAGACCGCCGAGCAACGCGTCGCCTGGGCGCTCAAGCACGGGCCGGCGGAAGCGGCGATGTCGTCCAGCTTCGGCGCGCAGGCCGCGGTGCTGCTGCACATGGTCACGCAGCAGAAGCCCGACGTGCCGGTGGTGCTGATCGACACGGGCTACCTGTTCCCCGAGACCTACCGCTTCGCCGACGAACTGGTCGAACGGCTGAGCCTCAACCTGCAGGTGTTCCGCCCGCTGGTCAGCCGGGCCTGGATGGAGGCGCGCCACGGTCGCCTGTGGGAGCAGGGCCTGGTCGGCATCGAACAGTACAACAGCCTGCGAAAGGTCGAACCGATGAAGCGCGCGCTCAAGGAACTGGGCGTGGGCACGTGGTTCACCGGCCTGCGCCGCGTGCAGGCCACCAGCCGCGCCAACGCGCCGGTGCTGCAGCAGCGCGAGGAGCGCTGGAAGATCAACCCGATCGTCGACTGGACCGACCGCGACGTGTGGCAGTACATGAAGCAGCACGACCTGCCCTACCACCCGCTGTGGGAACAGGGCTACGTGTCGATCGGCGACTTCCACACCACGCGCCGCTGGGAACCCGGCATGCGCGAAGAGGACACCCGCTTCAACGGCCTCAAGCGCGAGTGCGGCATCCACATCGACGTCTGAGCCGCGCCGGGCAGCCACCGGGCTGATCCGTTCGCACCCGGGCATCCCGGTTTCGTCGCCGCACCGCCGGCTCCGTCGCGCTCCCCCTTCCCTCGACGGAGCGGCGGGCTATCCTCCACGGCACTCCCAACGCCGTGGTGCCCGACGTGTTCCCCAGCCTGCTCCTGATCATCCGCATCCTCGCCGCCTGGTTCGGCGCGGTGCTCATCGCCGGGCTGGTGTGGAACGGCCTCTTCGAGCGGACGATCGTTGCCGGCGGCGCCAGCTGGCTGTTCAACCTGGCGATGACGCTGGTGATGGCCTCGGTGCTGATCGGCACGATCAGCCACCTGCGCCGCATCTGGCTGATCACCGGCCGCCTGGACAGCGCCGCGCTGTCGAGCCGCCAGCGCCGGCAGATCGAAGTCCCGCTGGACACGGCGGCCGCGTTCGCCCTGATCGAAGGCGCGTTGCGCGAACTGCCCCGCGCCGAGGACGCCGAAAGCGCGCCCGACAGCCTGCAGGTGCGGGTCAAGGTGCGTCGCATCGACAGTTTCGACGGACCCAGCCAGCCTTCGCGCTTCAACATCATGGCGCGCTTCGCGGTGAAGCGTGACCTGGTGCAGGCCACGGTTACGCCCGGCAACGGCACCAGCAGCATCACCCTGATGGTCGGCCCCGACGCGAGCGCGTGGCTGGACCTGTTCGTGCTCGACGACGGCGTCAACGTGGAAAATGCCGAAGCCGTCACCCGTGCGATCACCCGCCGCGTCGCCGACCAGCGCCGGCAGGAACAGGCCGACGTCGTGCAGACCGTCAACGAGAAGGAACTGACGGTGGCGCGCCTGAACCTGCTCAATGCGCAGGTGGAGCCGCACTTCCTCTACAACACGCTGGCCAGCGCGCAGGTGCTGACGCGCACCGATCCGCCGCGCGCCGACGTGATGCTCGGCCACCTGATCCAGTACCTGCGCAGCTCGCTGCCGCGTACCGACGACGCCCTGTCGACGCTGGGCGAGGAACTGGAACGCACGCTGGCCTACCTCGAGATCCTGAAAATCCGCATGGGTAGCCGCCTGTCGCTGCAGATCGAGGTGCCCGACGCGCTGAAGTCGGTGCCGATGCCATCGATGATGCTGCAGACGCTGGTCGAGAATGCGATCAAGCATGGCCTCGAACCCAAGACCGGCGGCGGCACCATCTGGATCCTGGCGCGCCAGCACGACGACCACGCCACGCTCACCGTGGCAGACGACGGCCAGGGCTTCGGCGGCCAGAGCACCGGCACCGGCATCGGCCTGAAGAACCTGCGCGAACGCCTGCGCCTGACCTTCGGCGGCGCGGCCTCGTTCGCGATCGTGTCCAACTTCCCTAGTGGCGTCGCCGCCACGCTGACGCTGCCGCTGGCCGGCAAGACGGGTGCCGCATGAACTTCCGGGGCGTGATCGCCGAAGACGAGGAGCTGCTGCGGACCGCGCTGTCCTCGCTGCTGAAAGAGACCTGGCCGCAGCTGGACATCGTGGCCGAGTGCGAGGACGGCGCCAGTGCGCTGGAATCGATCGCCGAGCTGCAGCCGGACGTCGCCTTCCTCGACATCCGCATGCCGGGTCTGACCGGCATCGAAGTCGCACGCGGCCTGGCCGAGGCCAGCCCGCGCACGCAGGTGGTGTTCGTCACCGCCTACGACCAGTACGCGATCGACGCCTTCGAACAGGGCGCCATCGACTACCTGCTCAAGCCGATCACGCGCGAACGGCTGCTGGCCACCGTACAGCGCATCCAGGCGCGCGCCGCGGCCGGGCATCCGGACGGCGCCACGCTCGACGCGCTGCTGCGGCACCTGTCGGCGCGGCAGAGCGCCTCCAGCAAACCGCCGCTGGTCTGGATCACCGCCAGCGCCGGCAAGGACACGAAGCTGATCATGGTGGACGACGTGGCCTACTTCCAGGCCGACAACAAGTACACCACCGTGATAACGGCCGACGGCGAATCGCTGCTGCGCACGCCGCTGCGCGAACTCATCGATTCGCTCGACACCACCACGTTCAAGCAGATCCACCGCTCCACCATCGTCAACATGAAGCAGGTCGCCTCGGTCAGCCGCGACGAGGCCGGCCGCGGACGGCTCAAGCTGAAGACGCGGCCGGAAGTGCTGACCGTCAGCCAGCCCTTCATGACGCTGTTCCGCACCATGTAGCGCCGCTTTAAACCCCGCCGCCGTACGCGGCATCCAACGTGGCATCGCCGGCACGACGCCCCCGCGTCGTGGAGGGCATGCCTTTGCCCAACGGAACTCCCAAGGAACACGCCATGCGCATCATCACGTCCCTGATGTCCTGCCTGCTGGCCCTGGCAGGATGCGACGACAAGCCCAGCGTCACCACCATCCACCACAGCACCGCGAACGGCGTCGATACGCTCTTCAGCAAGAGCACGCTGAAGGAAGGCGTGGCGACGTTCGAATGCTTCGCCAGCGAAAGCGGCCAGTGCCACTACCGCGTCTATACGGAGACGTGTCCGACGCCTGCGCCGGGCGAAAACCCCGACGCCTGCGAACGCACCACGCTGGAGGACTTCGTGCTGGCGCCGGGCAAGGTGCATGAGATCCACGGCCTGCCCCAGGATTTCAAGCAGTGCGTCTCGAAGAACGCCGATACCGATCAGGCATGCAGAGGCTGACGCCGCTCAGCGTCCCTTCGCAGGCTTGCGCGGCTGCAACATGCCAGGGCGCAGCAGGCGCTCGCTGCGCATGACGTGGAGGATCAGCACGCGCCCGGGCTCGTGGCGGTACAGCACGCGACAGGGCGGCTCGACCACCTGCCGGTAGCGTCCGCGCCTGAGTTCGGCGGGCCGGCTGCCGCTGTCCGGATGCGCGGCGAGATGCTCGACATGCGCGAACACACGGCGCACCAACTCGGCGGCTGCGTTCGGATTGTCCAGCGCAATGTAGTCGGCAATAGCATCCAGATCGGCCAGCGCCGGCTCGGACCAGACTATCTCAACCATCTGGCAAGCCGATCCTTGGCTTGATCGTGGGTGACCGTGCGGCCTTCGGCAACGGCCTGCTCGCCGCGCGCAATGCCTTCCAGCATCGCCATGCGCGACAGCAGCGTCTCATAGGTTTCCACATCGACGAGATACGCGCTGGGCAACCCATGCTGGGTGATAAGGATGGGCTGCCGATCGCGCTCGATATCGGCCAACAGATCCGTGGCCTGCCGCTTGAGGGTGGTGACGAGCTCGGTGCGCATGAAATGACACTACAGTATCACTCACGGGTTCTGCAAGCAGTGACACCGGATGCGGACCCGACGTCTTTCGTGATGCGGTTGACGAGCGGGACCGCCGCTGCATCCGCCCCATCAACGTGCGGGGTTGGCCATGGAACGACGTTCCATCACACAGGCCAGCCCGAAGCCGATCACGTAGGCGACCACGTCCAGCCAGTCCGGCGTGCTGCCGAGCACGATGCGCAACACCGGCGACGTCACCTGCCAGCCCGTCTGCTGGCTGATGTACTGCGCCGCTTCGACGGCCAGCCCTACGGACAGCGCGATCAGCGGCCGCGCCGGTGGACGCAGCCACACGACACTGGCCAGCAGGCAATAGACCCAGACGACAGCGATCACGTCGCCGGCGAAACTGCGCAGCCAGCCCAGTCCGGCGCCGGCCGTCGCCAGCAGCACGAGCAACACGAACAGACCGAGCGCGCACCCCGCCACGGCAGGGTCGAACCGCCACCTCAGGCGCTGCCGCAATGCGAACCCTCGAGGCTCTTGCTGCCGCAGGCCAGGCACTTGCGGTACTTCTGCCGCTGCCGGTTGTAGCGCACGCGCGACATCATGCCGCCGCAGGCGCAGCGCAATTCGCGCCCGCGCGCCCAGCGATAGAGCCGCCAGCTGGAATGCAGCGCCCACGCCATACCCAGCAGGATCGCCAGCAGGAACGACAGCGAGGCCAGGCGCTGCGGGGTGATCTCGCCGAACGCGCGCTCGGTGCGTGTCACCACTTCCGCCGTAGCGAAGCCGCCGACCGCGATCACCACGGCTGGGGCGTACATGCGGGCGACCATCCGGGAGATGCGATTCATCGGGAATGGGGTGGGGACAATGGCATGCAGACTCGCGCGCGCAGGCCTGCCGCGTCAATCACGCGATCGGGGAAGCCGTCAGCTGGTGATCGTCTGGGTCAGCGACTGCCAAGTCGGCGGCTCCGGCCAGTCCGGATCCTGGTTGCCGTCGATCACCCGGCGCAGGTCGCGGCGGTCGATCTGCGGCGCCAGCGCGCGCACCAGGTCCAGCGCGTAGTCGCGCAGCACGCGCTCGCGAGGCAGCACCGCCCAGGCGATGCACTCCTTCACTTCCGGCGGCGCCGGCCAGGCGCGCAGGTCGGTGTCCGTGGCATTCACCGCCATCTCGGCGAGCAGGCCCACGCCGAGGCCGGCGCGCACGTAGGTCTTGATCAGGTCGGCATCGAGCGCGGTCAATGCGATGTTCGGTTCCAGCCCCACCTTGGCGAAGGCGCGCTGCAGGGACGAACCCGGCCGCGTCGACGATTCGTAGCTGATCAGCGGCTGGTCGGCCAGGTCGGCCATGCCGGGCACGCGGCCCAGCTGTTCCAGCGCATGGCCGCGCGGCACCAGCACCAGACGACGCCAGCGGTACAGCGGCACGGCGATGCCGGCCTGCGGCTGGTCGCCGGCGGTGCTGACCACGGCCATGTCGGCGTCGCCCTGGGTCAGCAAGTCCAGCGCCTGGCTTTCCGGTGCCTGCTGCAGGTGCACGCTGACCTGCGGGAAGTCCCGCTTGATCTGCGCAATGGCCGGCGGCAGTACGAACCGCGCCTGCGTATGCGTGGTGACCAGGACCAGCTGGCCCTGGCTCTCGCGGCGCTGGTTGGCGGCATAGGTGCGGATGTTGTTGGCCTCGGCCAGCACCAGCCGCGCGCGGTCGATCACTTCCTGCCCGGCCGGGGTCACGCTCTCCAGGCTGCGGCCCTTGCGCACGAACAGCAGGAAGCCGAGTTCGTCTTCCAGCTGCTTGAGCTGCTTGGACAGGCCCGGCTGGGTGGCGTGCACGCGCGCCGCCGCCAGCGTGATGTTCAGGTCGGCATCGGCGATCGCCACCAGGTAGCGGAGTTGGGTCAGCGTCATCGGCGTGGGAAGGCCCGAGGGCCCACCGGGAGGGGCCTTGGACTGTAGAGGATTTGCCCGGACCGTAGCCGGCACCGCTTATAACTGCAAGGCATATGGTGTTGGTGGGATGTCATTTCCGACCGCCATGAGCCGGCAGTACGGTCAACAGCCCAGCCGACCTGTGCCAACGCCCGTGAGCGCTCCGTTGTTTCCCTTGTTCGCCGACCTGCGGGGCCGCCGGGTGCTGATCGTGGGTGGTGGCGCGGTCGCGGAGCGCAAGACCGAGGCTCTGCTGCGCACCGGCGCCTTGCCCCGCGTCGGCGCTCCGGATCTGACCCCGCGCCTGCAGGCCTGGCGGGACGAGGGCCGCATCGACTGGATTCCCGGCCGCTTCGACGCTCACTGGCTGGCGGGCGTGTGGCTGGTGGTCGCCGCCACCGACGACGCCGAGGTGAACCGTGCGGTCGCGGCCGCCGCAGAAGCACGGCACGTGCTGGCGAACGTCGTGGACGATGCCCACCTGTCCACCTTCCAGGTGCCCGCCATCGTCGAGCGCGGCCCGCTGCAGGTGGCCATCTCCAGCGGCGGCGGTGCGCCGATGCTGGCGCGCCATCTGCGCCGCCAGCTGGAGACCCTGCTGGACGATTCCTGGACCTCGCTGGCCGAGCTGTTCACCCGCCAGCGCCAGCGCATCCGCCAACGCTTTCCGCAGCCAGCCGAACGGCGCCGCTTTTTCGAGAAGTTGCTGGCCGGCCCGCTGCCGCGCCTGTTCCGGCAGCAGTTGCATGCGCAGGCCGAACAGCATTTCCAGGCGATGCTGGACGAACACGCGACCACGGCACGCGGCTCGGTCGCCGTGGTCGGCGCCGGCCCCGGCGATGCCGGCCTGCTCACGCTCAATGCATTGCGCGCGATGAACGAGGCCGACGTGGTGCTGCACGACCGCCTGGTCAGCGATGACGTCGTGCGCCTCGGTCGCCGCGACGCGACCTACATCGAAGTCGGCAAGTCGGCGACCGGCCACAGCACGCGGCAGGACGACATCCATACGTTGATGCTGGAGCACGCGCGCGCGGGCAAGCGCGTGGTGCGGCTGAAGGGCGGCGACCCCTTCGTGTTCGGACGCGGAGGCGAGGAACTCGAGTTCCTGCGCGCCCACGGCGTGCCCTACGAGGTCGTGCCCGGCATCACCGCGGCGGTCGCGTGCGCCGCCTACGCCGGCATCCCGCTGACCCATCGCGAGCATGCGCAGTCGGTGAAGCTGGTGACGGCGCACTGCAAGGACTCGTTCGACACCCTCGACTGGCAGGCGCTGGCGCAGGAGCGGCAGACGCTCGCCGTCTACATGGGCGTGGCTGGGCTCGAGGGCCTGCGCGACCGGCTCGTCGCGCACGGGCGCGCACCGTCCACGCCGTTCGCCTTGATCGAGAACGGCTCGCGCCGCGACCAACGGGTGCTGAACGGCACCCTGGCCGATCTGCCGGAAACCGCGCGTTTCCACCACGTGCGCTCACCGGCCCTGCTGATCCTCGGCGAGGTCGCCGCGCTCGCCGACACGCTGCACTGGTTCGGCGCGCCGCCGGTCGGCGTTCCCGCCCCCACACATTCCCGCAACCTTCCGGCGCCCACACTGCAGGCCGCCTGAGCCCACGCCCCCACGGAGATCCCATGGCCGTTTACGACAGCATCCTGGACACCATCGGCCGCACCCCGGTCGTCAAACTGCACCGCATCGCGCCCGAGCACGTCACCCTCTACGCCAAGGTCGAGTCGTTCAACCCGGGCGGCTCGGTGAAGGATCGCCTGGCGCTGGCGATCATCCTCGACGCCGAAGCCAAGGGCCTGCTGAAGCCGGGCGACACCATCGTCGAAGCGACCTCCGGCAACACCGGCGTGGCGCTGGCGATGGTCGCCGCCGCACGCGGCTACAAGTTCGTCGCCACGATGGTGGAAACCTTCTCGATCGAACGCCGCAAGCTGATGCGCGCGTATGGCGCGAAGGTGATCCTGACGCCGGCCGCCGAGCGCGGCAGCGGCATGGTGCGGCGCGCCGAGGAACTGGCGAAGCAGCACGGCTGGTTCCTCGCCCGCCAGTTCGCGAACCCCGCGAATCCCGCTTTCCACCGGCAGACCACGGCGGCGGAAATCCTGCGCGATTTCGCCGGCCAGCGCCTCGACCACTTCGTCACCGGCTGGGGCACCGGCGGCACGCTGACCGGCGTGGGCGAAGTACTGAAGGTCGCGCGCCCGGAAGTCCGCATCACCGCATCGGAACCCGCCGGCGCCTCGCTGCTGCAGGGCAAGGAATGGCAGCCGCACAAGATCCAGGGCTGGACCCCGGACTTCGTGCCGGACGTGCTCAATCGCGAAGTGGCCGACGAGATCCTGCCGGTCACCGACGTCGACGCCATCGCCACGTCGCGCCGCCTGGCGGCGGAGGAAGGCATCTTCGTCGGCATCTCCGCCGGTGCCACCGTCGCAGCGGCGCTGCAGGTCGCGCAGAAGGCCAAGCCCGGCGACGTGATCCTGGCGATGCTGCCGGACACCGGCGAGCGCTACTTCTCGACGCCGCTGTTCGAGGGCGTCAACGAAGGTTCGGACGACGAGTGGCTGGCCTCGCTGGGCGACGCCGCGCTGCCGTAACGAACCTCAGGGTGATGGCGGCGCGACGCAATCGCGCCGCCACGTCCACTCCATCGCCTGGCCGTCGTCGCGTCCGTCGTCGACGCGTGCTTTCAACGTGCCTGCTTCCGGCGCGGAATAGATTACGCGCTTCGGAAAGTCGTGCGCGGGGTTGGCGAACACGACACGATCCTTTTCCACTCGTTCCGCCGGAAATGCAGTGACGGCCTTCCCGCCGGGCTGCGCGAAGAACACCCATCGCCCGTCCTGCTGCGCGATGCGCATGAATTCGAAGCCCGTCGCCTTGCCGTCGCGCGTATCGCGATGCCTGCCGACCAGCAGCCCGCCGCGCGGCGCCATCCAGGTTTCTTCGCTGAAGGTCTTGCCGCTGACACCACACCAGTGGCCGGCGAGCCAGTCCAGTTCCTGTGCGCCGACTCGAATCGACGTCACGACGAGCAACACCGCCATCAGCATTGGTACAGACCGCATGGCGTCCTCCACTGAGTGAACGGGCCACACGTTAACAGTCCTCGCTGGCGCTGACGAGCTCCCACCTTCTGTAGGAGCGACGTCAGTCGCGACCGTAGATCGCGCGCGTCTTGGGGCACACAGCAAGCCGGCCATCTGTCCGTGCCAGAGGTGGACCATTGCCGCCGATGGCGTGCGGTCGCGACTGACGTCGCTCCTACAGAGAAGCGGAGGCCGCTAGGCTTCGTACAGCTCCAGCGGCAGATCGTCCGGATCGGCGAAGAAGGTAAAGCGACGCCCCGTGTACTCGTCGATGCGGACAGGTTCGGTGCTCACACCGTGCGTGCTCAGGTGCGCGACGGCGGCATCGAGGTCAGCGACACGCAGCGCGAGATGACGCAGGCCGCAGGCCTCAGGTCGCGACACGCGGGGCGGTGGCGAGGGGAACGAGAACAGCTCGACCTGTGTACCGTCGGGCAACGCCAGGTCGAGCTTCCACGAGTCGCGCTCGGCGCGATAGTGCTCGGCGATCACACGCAGACCGAGCACCTCGGTATAGAAGTGCTTCGACCATGCGTAGTCCGAGGCGATGATCGCGACGTGGTGCAGGCCATCGATGCGCATGTCAGTGCGCCGCGGCGGCGTCTGCACCCGCATTGCCGCCCGACGGCGCCTTGCCGCCGCGCATCAGCAGCACCAGCGGCATCGACACCAGCGTGAGCAGCATCATCAGCTTGAAGTCGTTGAGGTAACCGATCGCCGCTGCCTGCCGGTTCACTTCGGCATTGAGCAGCGCCAGGCCGGTCGCGGTGGACGGGTCCATCGCGGCGGGCAGCAGCGTCGTCTCCGCGCCGAAGGCCGGGATGCGCGCACCGATCTCGGCATGGTTCACCTGCATGGCGCGCGACAGCATCGTCATCACCACCGAGATGCCGACCGACGAACCGATGTTGCGCACCAGGCTGAAGAGGCCGGCGGCTTCGGTGCGCTGGTGCGGTTCCAGCGTGGCGTAGGCGACGGTGGAGATGGGTACGAACACCAGACCCAGGCCCATGCCCTGCACCACGCCCAGCCAGACGATGGCGTGCATCGACGCATTGGGACCGAACTGGGTCATGCCGTGCAGCGAGAAGACCATCAGCGCCATGCCCACCAGGATCGGCCAGCGTGCGTCGATGCGGCCCAGCAGGCGGCCGACGACCATCATGCTGAACATCGTGCCGACACCGCGCGGTGCGAGCACCAGACCGATGGTCAGCACCGGGTAGTTCATCAGCGTGCTGAGGTAGGGCGGCAGCAGCGCCAGCGTGGCGAACAGCACGATGCCGACGACGAAGATCAGCGCGCAGCCGACCGCGAAGTTGGCGTTCTTCAGCAGGCCCAGGTCGAGCAGCGCGTGGTCGCGCCGGCGCCACCACCACAGGCCGTACATGTACAGCGCGAGGAAGGCGAGCGCGGCTTCGATCTGGATCTCGACACTGCCGAACCAGTCCTCGCTCTGCCCGCGGTCGAGGAACAGCTGCAACGCGCCGATACCGAGCGCCAGCAACGCCAGGCCGACGCCGTCGAGCGGACGCTCGTGCGGCACGTCCTTCTTGACGCTGGCCATGATGCCCATCAGCGCCAGGATGCCGATCGGCAGGTTGATCAGGAACACCCAGTGCCAGCTGTAGTTCTGGGTCAGGAAGCCGCCCAGCGGCGGACCGAGGATCGGCCCGACCATGATGCCCATGCCCCACATCGCCATCGCGGCGCCATGCTTCTCCTTGGGGAAAGCATCGAGCAGCAGCGACTGCGAGATCGGCACCAGCGACGCGCCGAACACGCCCTGCAGGATGCGGAACGCCACCATCTCGCCGATGCCGGTGGCGATGCCGCACAGCAGCGAGGCGACGGTGAAGCCGCTGACCGCGATGATCAGCAGGCGGCGGCGCCCGAGGCGGCCGGCCAGCCAGCCGGTGACCGGCGTCAGAATCGCGGCGGCGACGATGTAGCTGGTCAGCACCCACGACACCTGGTCCTGGGTGGCCGACAGCGAGCCCTGCATGTCGGGCAGCGCGACGTTGGCGATGGTGGTGTCCAGCGCCTGCATCAGCGTGGCCAGCATCACCGAGCCGACCAGCAGCGTGCGCTTGCCGGTGTCTTCCTGCGCGGGGGCGGCAGTAGCGGTGGAAGTGCTCATGGAGAAATCCGGATGGGACCGGCGCACATGACGTGCGGCGATCCAGAGGTCACCCGGGGCGCGGCGTCAGCGGGGCCGGGCCCCACCACAGTGCCCTCGCCCGCGTCCGCGCACGCCCGGGATGACATGGAAAGAAACTCAGCGCGCGGCGGTGGCGCGGCTGGAGGCGGTGCCGCCATCGCGCAGCTCGACGTGCACGTCGGCGCTCATGCCGGCGCGCAGCTGCGGCGCATCGGCGTCGGCATGGTCGATCTCGAGGCGCACGGGAATGCGCTGCACGATCTTCACCCAGTTGCCGGTGGCGTTCTGCGGCGGCAGCACGCTGAACTCGGCGCCCGAGGCGGGTGCGATGGACGCGACGTGCGCCTTCCATTTCACGCCGGGATAGCTGTCCACTTCGACGGTGGCGGCCTGGCCGACCTGCATCTTGGTCAGCTCGGTCTCCTTGAAGTTGGCTTCCACCCAGATCGGCGACGTGGCGACCAGCGGCATCGCGGTCTGGCCGACGTTGATGTACTCGCCCACCTGCAGGTCGTGCAGGCCGACGATGCCGTCCACCGGCGCGCGCACCTCAGAATGCGCCAGGTCGAGCCTGGCCTTCGCGAGCATCGCCATCGCGGCGCGGTATTCCGGCAGATCCTGCGTCGGCGTGCCCGGGCTGCCGCTCAGCGAGGCGGTGGCTTCGGACTGCGTGGCGATGGCATCGGCCAGATCGGTGCGCGCCTCAGCGACAGCGTGGCGCGCGTCGTCCAGCATCTTGCGCGAGACCAGCTGCTGGCCGGCGAGCTGCTGCATGCGCTGGAAATCGCGCTGCGCCCACGCCAGCGTCTCGCGCGCGGCCTGGATGGAGGTACCGGTGCCGACGACCTTCGCGCGACTGGCGCTGGCGCTGTTCGCCATGCGCGCGACCAGGGCTTCGTTCTGTGCGACGGCGATCGTCAGCGGATCGGCGTCGATGCGGAACAGCAGGTCGCCCTTCTTCACCGGCTGGTTCTGCTGCACGGCGACCTCGACCACGCGCCCCCCGACCTGCGGCGCGATCAGGATGCGCTCGGCCTTGACGTAGGCGTTGTCGGTGCTGACTTCGCGCTGCGAGGCGACGTATTCCCAGCCGAAGAAGCCGGCGACGGCGAGCGGGCCGGCGATCCACAGCCACACGGGCACGCGGCGGCGCTTGGGAGCGGGAGTCTTGGCCGCGTTCTCGGCGGCCTCGTTGATCTTGCTGGTCATGGTGGGGATTCAGCTCTTGCGGAGGGAGGACTCGCCGCGGCTGGCGCGATCGAGCAGGGAGAGGTTTTCGCGGATCTGGCCGAGCACCTTCAGCGCGGTGACCAGTTCGGCCGCATCGATGCCGGCCAGGCAGTCCTCGCGGACCGAGGTGGCCACGGCCTCGATGTCGTGCATCACCGCGTCGGATTGCGGCAGCAGGTGCAGGCGCCACACGCGGCGGTCGTCCGGGTCGCTGCGACGCTCGACGAAGCCGGCCTTCTGCAGGCGGTCGATCACGCGGCCGACGGCGATCGGTTCCATGTCGAGCAGGTCGGCCAGTTCGGACTGAGTGATGCCCTCGCTGGTGTGAATGCGCTTGAGCGCGCGCCACTGCACGCGGGTCAGGCCCAGGTGGGCGGCGCGGCGGTCGAAGACCCGGCCGAACAGCCGGCTCAGGTCTGCGATCAGGTAACCGATGGTGCTTTGGCCGGCAGGTGTCTTCATGGGTGCCTATGATATAGATGCTTAGGCAATTATATTCACAGCGAAGAAAATGTGTTCAGCCGCGCTTTCGCTACGGGTCAGGGTCTTCAGGGATGGGAGCCCGTCCTGTAGGCAGTCGCCGAGCCCTTCTTCAGGCTCGCAGCAGCGGTGCCGCATCGGGCGAAGGAAGGAGGTCCGTCATCCCCGCGCAGGCGGGGACCCAGCGACTTTCCCGCTGTGAAGCCGAAGGCGCTGGGTTCCCGTCTTCGCGGGAACGACGGTGTAATGGGCCGGATTCCCCGCTGGCATGGAGTTTGGAGCCCCGCAGAGGACGGTCGCCGCGGCCCTATTCGAGGGAACGGGTTCCCGCACTGAGCGGACGGAAGGAGAGGTTCGTCATCCCCGCGCAGGCGGGGACCCAGCGACTTTCCCGCCGCGAAGCAGAAGGCGCTGGGTTCCCGCCTGCGCGGGAATGACGCATCGGCGACGCGGAGGACACGCCTGAGTTTCGGCTATCGACCCCGGAAACGACGACGCCGGCACAAGGCCGGCGTCGGAATCACGTCAGGTGGCGCAGGCGATCAGCCTTCCCACTTGCCCAGCGCGGCCAAGCCGTTTTCCTTGGCGCGCTCGTACACCACGGCCTGGGCCTTGGCGAAATTGCCGGTCAGGTCCTGCGACCACAGCTTCAGCGCAGCCGACTGCATGGCACGACCATAGGAGAAGCTCAGCGGCCACGGCAGGTTGCCCAGCTGGTTCATGGCGTTGAGGTGGGCGGTGGACTGCTCGTCGGTCTGGCCGCCGGACAGGAATACCACGCCCGGCAGGATCGCCGGCACGGTGCTCTTCAGGCACATCACGGTGGATTCGGCCACTTCGTCGACGTCGGCCTGCTCTTCGCAGTCCTTGCCGGCGATAACCATCGAGGCCTTCAGGATGGTGCCTTCCAGCAGCACGTTCTGCTCGTACAGCGCGCCGAACAGCGAGCGCAGCACGGCTTCAGTCACTTCGTAGCAGACCTCGATGTTGTGGTCGCCGTCCATCAGCACTTCCGGCTCCACCATCGGCACCAGGCCGCATTCCTGGCACAGCGCGGCGTAGCGCGCCAGCGCATGCGCATTGGCTTCGATGCAGGTGCCGGACGGGATGTCATCGCCGATGGTGATGACCGCACGCCACTTGGCGAAGCGCGCGCCCAGCTTGTAGTACTCCTTCAGGCGGTCGCGCAGGCCGTCGAGGCCTTCCGTGACCACTTCACCCGGACAGCCAGCCAGGGCGTGCGTGCCCTTGTCGACCTTGATGCCGGGGATGATGCCGTGTTCGGCCATGTACTTGGCGAACGGCACGCCGTCCTTGGTGGACTGGCGCAGGGTCTCGTCGAACAGGATGGCGCCGGAGATGTAGTCGGACAGCTTCGGCGTGGTGAGCAGCAGCTCGCGGTAGGCGCGACGGTTCTCTTCCGTGTTCTCGATGCCCACGCCCTGGAACCGCTTGGCGATGGTGGTGGTGGACTCGTCGATCGCGATGATGCCCTTGCCCGCGGCCACCATGGCCTGGGCGGTTTCGGCAAGCTGTTCGATGCTCATGGGGTTCCTGGGGAAGCGGCGGGAAAGATACCAATTGTAGCCCGCGCCGCGACCGGAACGGTCGCCTGCGGGTGAAGAGCGCGGTCAGCGCACGCGTGCAGCAGGAAGACTCGACATCTGGAACCGGTTCCAGACGCCGTCCGCCTCACGCGGGATCCAATGGCTCTGGCTTGAGGTCGCCATAGCGCCAGCGGTGGATCGCGTAGGACATGCCGCGGCCGCGCAGCAGGAACACGGTCGCGAGCACGGCCTCGAACACCGTGGCGATGGCATCCGGCAGCAGCTGGTGCAGGCCGTTGTCCAGAGACAGGGTGCCGGGCGTGGCGCGCGACAGGATCATCCACTGCAGCAGCAGGTATGCCGCGTCCTTCAGTGCGACGAACAGGAACCAGGCGCCGATGACGGAAATGGCGAGCCCGAGCCATTCGCGCGGCTCCAGGTCGCTCTCGAACACCTGGTCCTTCGGACTGGACAGCGCCAATCTCGCCAGCTTGTCGGCGAAGAGCCACGCCAGTACCAGCAGTCCGAGCCCGGTCGCCATGATCGCCAGCGACGTTCCCTCGGTGCCCAGCGGCATCTCGCCACGCCGGATCGCGATAAGCAGTGCGGGAACGCCGACGAAGGCATTCGCCGCGACCCACACGATGACGGCACGGATGGCGACGCACAGCAGCGTGTATGCATTCGTCCTTGTCACGCGACGACCTCCCGGTGTTTACAGCTCGCCGAGTCCCTCGGCCTTGCCGCGTTCGCCCATCTGCAGCAGGCGCAGCGTGTTGGTGGCGCCATGGCGCTCCATGTGGTCGCCGCTGGTGAAGATGACGCGGTCGCCCTCGGCCAGCAGCTCGCGGTCGTGCAGCACGCGCATCGCATCGCGCGCGGCCTCGCGCGGGGCCAGGCCGCGGCTGTCGAAGGCGATCGGGAACACGTCGCGGATCATCGCCATCTTGCGGCGCGCGCCGTCGTGGCGCGAGAACGCGTAGATCGGTGCGCTGGAGCGGAAGCGCGACAGGAAGCGCGCGGTGCCGCCGGACTCGGTCATCGCGACGATCGCGCGCACGCCGATGTGCTCGGACAGGAACATCGTCGCCATCGCGATGGCCTGGTCGGCGCGCTCCAGGTTGCGCGGCGCCTTCTCGAAGTCGGTATCCATCTCGAACTGCTTCTCGGCGCCCAGGCAGATGCGCGCCATCGCTTCGACCGCGCGCACCGGATAGCTGCCCGCCGCGGTTTCGGCCGACAGCATCACCGCATCGGTGCCGTCGATGACGGCATTGGCCACGTCCAGCACCTCGGCACGCGTGGGAATCGGGCTGTCCACCATCGACTGCAGCATCTGGGTGGCGGTGATCACCACCTTGTTGCGCGCCAGCGACTCCTTGATGATCTTCTTCTGCAGGCCAGGCAGTTCGGCATCGCCGATCTCCACGCCCAGGTCGCCGCGCGCCACCATCACCACGTCGCTGGCATCGACGATCTCGGCCAGATTCTCGATGGCTTCGGTGCGCTCGATCTTGGACACCAGCGCCGCGTCACAGCCGTGCTCGCGTGCGATGCGGCGCGCTTCGTTCATGTCGTCGGCATTGCGGCAGAACGACACGGCGATGAAATCCACGCCGATGTTCTCCGCCACATAGGCGATCAGCTCACGGTCGCGCTCGGTCAGCGCGCCCAGCGACAGGCCGCCGCCTTGCTTGTTCAGGCCCTTGCGGTCGGACAGCACGCCGTCGTTGAGCACGGCGCAGACGATGCGTTCGCCTTCCACCGACACCACCTTCAGCTGCATCAGGCCGTCGTCGAGCAGCAACACGTCGCCCGCTTGCACGTCGCCGGGCAGGCCGAGGTAGCTCACGCCCACCTGCGAGGCATCGCCGGGCGGCGCGCTGACGTTGGCCACCAGGTCGAAGCGGTCGCCGGTCTTCAGCACCACCTTGCCTTCGGCGAACCGCTCGACGCGGATTTTCGGGCCCGGCAGGTCGGCGAGGATGCCGACCTCGGCGCCGACGCGCTGCGCCGCGAGGCGCACGGCAGCGGCACGCTTGGCCTGTCCGGACGGATCGCCATGCGAGAAGTTCAGCCGCACCACGTTGACGCCGGCGCGGAACAGCTCTTCCAGCACGCCCGGCGGGTCCGTCGCCGGTCCGAGGGTGGCGAGGATCTTGGTGCGGCGCTGGCGTTCGGTCATGGTGCGGGTTCCGTGTGATCGCGCAAACGCTACCACAGCGAAACGGAGCCGTTGCGACCGGGATTCACCACGTCGGCATGCTGTCCCGGGACAGCATCGCGCATGCATCGGGCGATTCGATGAAAGCGCTGTTTTCAAGCCCTTTTTCGACGATTCCCGGCGTCGGGCGACTGGTATTTTTTTGGTCTCTGCATACGCGCCGGATGCTGCGCACGCACACCCGACTGCGCGAAAACGACGGCGATGAAACGCGCGTTTGATCGCGCGTGTCAGCGCTCAGGCGAACAGCGGCCGCAATTGGTCCGGTGCGCCCGCGAGCCGGGTCGCACCGGCGTCGCGCAGCTCTTCCTCGTCGCCGAATCCCCACAGCACGCCGACGCTGCGCATGCCATGGTGGCGCGCGCCATCGATGTCCATGTGGCGGTCGCCGATCATCCAGCAGGCATCCGGTGTGAGCGCCAGGCGACGCAGCGCTTCGCCGATCAGGTCCTTCTTGTGGCTCAGGCGACCGTCTGCGGTGGCGCCGATGATGTCCTCGAAGCAGTGCCCGAACGGCAGGTGCGCGAGGATCTTGCGCGCATGCGGCTCGTTCTTCGCGGTGACCACGGCGAGCCGGTGACCATCGGCGTGCAGCGCTTCGATGGCCTCGTCGATGCCGGCGTAGACCTGGTGCTCCAGCCAGCCATGCGACTCGAAGCGCTCCAGGTAGTGTTCCACCGCCGCCTCGACCTTCGCGGGATCGCCCAGCAGCGGCAGGAAGCTGGTCCGCAGCGACGGCCCGATCCAGCCGCGCAGCTCTTCATCCGTGGGTACCGGATGTTCCAGTTGCGTCAGCGCGTAGGTGATGCAACGGGTGATGCCGACGGCCGAATCGATCAGCGTGCCGTCGAGATCGAAGAACAGCGTGGCGCGACTCACGGCGCGCGCGCTTCCAGCGCGGCGACGGCCGGCAGCGTCTTGCCTTCAAGGAATTCCAGGAACGCACCGCCGCCGGTGGAGATGTAACTGACCTCGCCCGCGATGCCGTACTTGTCCACCGCCGCCAGCGTGTCGCCGCCGCCGGCGATCGAGAATGCCTTGGACTGCGCGATCGCGCGGGCCAGCGTTTCCGTGCCCTTGCCGAAGGCGTCGAATTCGAACACGCCCACCGGCCCGTTCCACACCACCGTACCGGCCGACTGGATCAGCTCGGCGTAGCGCTGCGCGGTCTGCGGACCGATATCGAGGATCAGGTCGTCGGCCGCGACCGCGTCGACGGCCTTCACCGTCGCCGGCGCATCGGCGGCGAACGCGGTGGCGACCACCACATCAGTCGGCAGCGGGATCTCGGCGCCGCGCGCCTTCGCGTCCGCGTCGATCTTCTTCGCGGTGTCGATCAGGTCGGCTTCGTACAGCGACTTGCCCACCGCATGGCCCTCCGCCGCGATGAAGGTGTTGGCGATGCCGCCACCGACGATCAGCTGGTCGACCTTGCCGACCAGGCTGGTCAGCAGTTCCAGCTTGGTGGAGACCTTGCTGCCGGCGACGATGGCGAGCAGCGGGCGGGCCGGGTTGGCCAGCGCCTTGTCGAGCGCATCCAGTTCGGCCATCAGCAGCGGACCGCCGGCCGCGATCGGCGCAAAGCGGATCACGCCGTGGGTCGAGGCCTGTGCGCGGTGCGCGGTACCGAAGGCGTCCATGACGAACACGTCGCACAGCGCGGCGTACTGCTTCGACAGCGCCTCGTCGTCCTTGCCCTCACCGACGTTCATGCGGCAGTTCTCGAGCAGGACGATCTGCCCCGGCGCCACGTCGACGCCGTCCACCCAGTCCTTCACCAGCGGCACGTCGACGCCGAGCAGTTCCGACAGGCGCGCGGCGACCGGCGCCAGCGAATCGGCCTCGCTCCACACGCCTTCCTTGGGTCGCCCGAGGTGCGAGGTGACCATGACCGCCGCGCCCTTCTGCAGCGCCAGCTTCAGCGTCGGCAGCGACGCGGTGATGCGCTGCTCGGAGGTGATGCGGCCAGCGTCGATCGGCACGTTCAGATCCTGGCGGATCAGCACGCGCTTGCCGGCGAGGTCGAGGTCGGTCATGCGGACGATGGGCATGTGGGGTCCTGGGCAGCGAGAAAGACCACCATTGTCCCGCCTGCCCCCGCA
The DNA here is from genome assembly GCF_056175725.1 of Pseudoxanthomonas sp. LjRoot206. Classification (NCBI taxonomy): domain Bacteria; kingdom Pseudomonadati; phylum Pseudomonadota; class Gammaproteobacteria; order Lysobacterales; family Lysobacteraceae; genus Pseudoxanthomonas; species Pseudoxanthomonas sp. LjRoot206. Next base: position 649,482 of record NZ_JBGFFI010000002.1, on the reverse strand, counting down.
GGCCGCAAACGACGCGCGGACTACGCCGGCGGACGGCTGCGCAGCAGGCTGAAGGCGAACGCCGCCACCAGCACCGCGCCCAGCACCAGCAAACCCCACAGCAGCCAGGTCTTCCAGTCACGCGGCGTGGGCGGCGCCACCAGGGCAGCGTCGCCTGCCAGCGTGGCGGATGGGGACAGGTACGCGGGCGCAGGCTGCCAGTCTTCGCCACGATCGCGACGCAACGCGTCGACGAGGCTCGGCATCGGCACGCTGGCGCGCCGCGCCGACGCGCTGCCGGCCACCAGCGCATACGGTGGCGTGCCCTGTGCGAGGAACACCATCACTTCGGGACGATAGCCCAGCCTCAGCGTAGGCACCTGATCGGGCAAGGCGCTCTGGTTGCGCAGGCGCCAGTAGCGGTCGCGTGCCGGCTCGCTCGCCAGCGGCTGCGCAGGCGACGCACTCGGCCGCTCGCCGCCGACCCGGTAGGCCACCCACGGCCCGGCGCGCAGCCGCCAGGGCGCATCGGTCGCGTCGCGGCTTTCCAGCGTCCACTCGCCCACCGCGTAGTCGTCCATCGCCAGGTCGGCAAGCGCGATCGGATGGCGTCCGGTGTTCTCGTAGGTGAGCGCATCGACGCCTTGCTCGGACACGCGCGTCCCCTGCAGTTCCGACCATTGCACGGCCTGTTGCAGGTGTTCGGCATCGAGCCGCACGCGGACTTCGCGGATCGGCAGCGCGGGCGACGCATCCAGCGGCACGAAGCGCACGTAGCGCAGGCCGCTCTGGATCGGCACCTCGTCGCGCAACAGGCGTTGCGCACCCCGCTGCAGTTCCACCAGCGTCACCCGGTCCTGTACCACGTCCCAGGCCTGCAGGTCGTGGCTGCCGTCCACGCGATACCTCGCCTCGCGCGGCGTGCCGGTGTCCCAGGTGAATTCCAGCGCTTCGGCACGGTCGCGGATGCCACTGAGGTCGACCAGGAAGGCACGCGCCGGATCGGCCGCCGTCGCCGTGCCGGTGTCGGCCTCGATACGGACGATGCGCCCGTTCTCGCCGAACTGGGCCGACACGCGCGACGATGTGCCCGCGTCCTGCATCGACGCCGGCAGCGGGAACCACGGCACGACGATGCGGCGCGCCGGCAGCGCCGTGGGTTGCTCGGGACCGAACAGCGCTGCGGCGACCGGCTTGCCGTGCGCATCCAGCACATCCACGTCGCGCAGGTCGGGCCATGCGGTCGTGGCGTAGACCTCAGGATCCAGCACGACGCGGTAGGCGCCGGCCTGCTCGCCGGACAGCACCAGCGGCCAGCGCTTCACGTACGGCGCGGGCGCCTGGGCCGATGCGAGCACGGGCACCAGCAGCAGGGCCATCAGGAACGTCTTCATGCCGCAGCCTCCTCGTTCTCAACGCGGCGCGGCGGCGCCGGCGCCAGGTAACCCACCACCGTGCACAGCAGGCCGTACGCGATGAAAGAACCGATGCCGAGCAGGTTGCCCAGGTGCTGGCGGTCGACGACCATCAGCTTCGCCAGCACCACGCCCATCAGCACCGCACCGCCCAGCCACAGCATGCGCTGGCCGCGGCGCGAGCCGGTCACCCAGCCCAGCACGCCCAGTACGCTCCACGTCACCGTCAGGCTGGTCTGCGCCAGGCTGCCGGAGACCAGGCTGTCGTTCCATGGCACGCCGCCCCAGTGATGGACGGCATGCAGCACCACCGAGGTGATCCACACGAAGGCCAGCGACGACAGGAAGACGATCCGTCGCGGCGCCAGCGAGCCGGTCTGCGGCATCCACCAGCGCAGCAGCAGCACCAGCACGGCGAGCTGTGCCAGCTCCATCGGATTCAGCACCGGCATCCACGGCAGCGGATGCACGCTGCCCGCCATGAACAGCGAAACCAGCCACCACAGCCCGAGCACCGCGAACAGCACGCCCAGCAAGGGCATGCGCCAGCCGGCGAAACGCTCGCCGAGCGGCGCCGCCAGCCAGTCCCAGCGGAACAGTGCCAATGCCACGACGACCAGCCAGGGCAACGCGACGAGGCCCGCCTGCCAGCCGCCACCCATGCCCTGCACGTGGCCCGGCAACCAGGCCAGCAGCAGACTGGCCACCAGCGGCCACACCAGCCACCACACGAACTGCGCCGCACCAGCCAGGCGATGGTCGCTGTCGCGCAGGCACATCAGGCTGCGCACGCCCAGCACCGCATAGGCGAGCCACGCCCACACGCCGTTGCCGGCGAACGGCTGCTGGTGCACCTCCGATTGCCACAGCGCGAACGGAACCGCGGACGCCAGTGCCGCCAACGTCGTCCACGCCAACGCGGCGGACGGACGACGACGATGCACTTCGGCCGCCAGCCAGCCGGTCAGCGCGGCGAACGCCAGCAGTGCGTCGGGTTCGTCGCGATAGGTCATATGCGCATCGACCTCGACCATGCCATTGCCCAACCACCAGGCCAGCGCCCACAGGTAGTAGACCAGCGCCACGCCATGGCCACGCGCGCGGTACGCCCACGCACTGGCGAAACCGGCCACCGTGATCAACAGCGCACTCATGAACGACGCATTGGCGAACATCGTCGCGTTCACCGCGGTCTCGTGCCACGAGGCCACGTCGACCTGCGCGATGAAGAACGCCGCCGCGGCCGCCAGTTGCAGACCGGCGCCGGTCAACTGCGGCAGCAGGCGCGACTGGCGCAGACCCAGCCACGCCAGCGCCGCGCCTTCCAGCGCGAACACGCACGCGGTGGCCTGCGCCGACAGCGCCAGCGGGACCGACAGGGTGGCGAAGCCGACCGCCAGCAGCGCGTACGACTGCGCGAGCACGTCGTAGTTCGCGCGCCGGCGCAGCGTCCACGACAACCCCGCATACAGCACGCCGAGGCCCAGCGCGCAGAACGCCAGCGGCAGGCGGCTGTCCTCGAAACTGCCGCCCTGCATCAGGCCGGCCTGCAGCGAGAACGCCACCAGCGGCATGCCGAACACCAGGCATCCATCGATCAGGTCGCGGCGGCTGGCCGGCTGGCGGCGCGCGAACAGCAGCGGGATCAGCAGGTAGAAGACGAAGAACAGAGCGAGGAACGGCTGCGTACTGGCGTATTTCTGCGGCGCGTAGTCGAACAGGCCCCATGCCGTGCCGATGCCGAAGGTGAACACGAAGCCGAGCAGGTTGAGCACCCGCCAGGACTTGTACCAGGCGATGCCGACGATCGCCGCGTTCAACACGGCGTAGTACGAGAACAGCGCGACATGGTTGCCGCTGCCGGTGGACAGCCAGATCGGCGCAAGGAAGCCCGCGAGCAGCGCGAACACCGCCAGCGACTTCGCGTCCTGCAGCACGGCCAGCATGCCGGCGCCGGCGATCAGGACGATGCTCAGCGCGAAGGCCGCGCCGGCGGGTATCACGCCGAAGATCTTGAACGCGGCGAACACTACCAGCAGCAGGACACCAATGGCGCCGCCCTGCAGGCTGAGCGCGAACGTGCGGTTGCTGTCGCGCTTGCGCCAGGCGAATACCAGCGCGCCCAGTGCAGCGGCCGCGATACCCGCCAGGCGCAGCTCAGGCGGCAGCGAGAACCAGCCCTGGTCGGCGCCGTACTTCAACAGCGCAGCCACCCCGGCGAACAGCACCAGCACGCCGATCTTCACGGGCACGTTGCCTTCGGTGAACCAGCGGCGCACGGCGCGCAGCGCAACGGTGACCACGTCGGGCTTCGCCGGGACCGACGGCGCTTCCGCGCGCGGCGGACGCGGCGGCAGCGCGGGCGTGGGCTGCGCGGGGAGGTCCGGCGGCGGCACGGGCGACCGCGGCGGAATCGGTGGCGGTGCGGTCGCCTGCACAGGCGGCGGCGCTTCGGCACGCGACGGCGTCGTCCGTACCCGTTCCGCGAGCGTGGGTTCCGCGTCGACGGGCGAAAGCGTTGTTGCTTCTGTCAGGGCCGCGGCCGCCTGCGGTGCGCGCAGCTGGCCTACCTGCCGTTCCAGATCGGCGACGCGCCGCTTCAGTCCGCTGATCGAGACCAGCGCCACGATCAGCAATACCGGCACCGCCAGCACGGCCAGGCCCAGCAACACCAGGATTCCCGCCAGATCGTCCATCGCCTATCCCGCCTTTGCGTGTTCGGTACAGGAACGGGTACCCGCTCCCCGGCCGTCCATTCAGCCTCGCCGCAGCCTCGGGCAAGCCGGCGGGATTTGCAAGAATCCGATGCGCCGGTGGCATCATCCCGCCCGGCTCGTATCACATGGCGATACCCGGAAACGGCAAGGGCGCCCCGAGGGCGCCCTTGCGGGATACGGCGGCGGTGGCGCGACTTACTTGCCGGCGACCACGCGGACCATTTCCAGGCACTTGTTGGAGTAGCCCCACTCGTTGTCGTACCAGCTGACGATCTTCACGAACGTCGGGTCCAGCGCGATGCCGGCCTCGGCGTCGAAGATCGAGGTGCGGGTATCGCCGCGGAAGTCGGTGGCGACCACCTTGTCCTCGGTGTAGCCGAGGATGCCCTTCAGCGCGCCCTGGCTCTGCGCCTTCATCTCGGCCTTGATCTCGTCGTACGTGGCCGGGTTCTCGAGCTCGGCGGTCAGGTCGACCACCGACACGTCGCTGGTCGGCACGCGGAACGACATGCCGGTCAGCTTCTTGTTGAGCGACGGGATCACCACGCCCACGGCCTTGGCCGCGCCGGTCGACGACGGGATGATGTTCTCGAGGATGCCGCGGCCGCCGCGCCAGTCTTTGTTGCTGGGGCCGTCGACGGTCTTCTGCGTGGCGGTGGCCGCGTGCACGGTAGTCATCAGGCCGCGCTTGATGCCCCACTTGTCGTGCAGCACCTTGGCGATCGGCGCCAGGCAGTTGGTCGTGCACGAGGCGTTGGAGATGATCGCCTCGCCGTTGTAGGTCTCGTGGTTCACGCCGTAGACGAACATCGGCGTGTCGTCCTTCGACGGTGCCGACAGCACGACCTTCTTCGCGCCCGCATCGAGGTGCTTCTGCGCGGTGGCCTTGTCGAGGAACAGGCCGGTGGATTCGATGACGATGTCGGCGCCGACTTCATCCCACTTCAGGTTGGCGGGGTCGCGTTCCTGGGTCAGGCGGATCTTCCTGCCGTTGACGAACAGCGCACCGTCTTCGATCTTCACGTCGCCGTCGAAGCGGCCGTGCACGGAGTCGTACTGCAGCATGTAGGCCAGGTAGTCCGGCTCCAGCAGATCGTTGATGGCGACGATCTCGATGTCGTTGCCGAAGTTCTGCACGGCGGAACGCAGCACGTTGCGTCCGATGCGGCCGAAGCCGTTGATACCCACCTTGATCGACATTGCTCAGGACTCCTGCGGCCGCGCGCAGCGCGGCGGGGTTGACGGGGGCCGTCATTCTAACAGGCCGCCCCCGCCGCGAAGTCCCGCGGGCATTGATCAGGATCAAGGCAGCACCGCAAACCGGGGCAGAGACTGGCGCCACATTCCAACGAGCGCCAGCACCATGAAGAAGACCCTGATCCCGATGGCCATCGCCCTCGCCCTGGGCGCCGCCGCGCCCGCCTTCGCCCAGTCCAAGGGCGACTGGACGCTGGGCGTGGGCGTGCACCAGGTCAATCCCACGTCGGACAACGGCACCCTCGCGGCCGGCACGCTGCCGCTGGACATCGACAGCGACGTCAAGCCGACCGTGACCTTCGAATACTTCCTGCGCGACAACCTCGGCCTGGAAGTGCTGGCCGCGCTGCCGTTCAAGCACGACATCGCGGTGAAGGGCGTGGGCAAGGTGGGCGAAACCAAGCATCTGCCGCCGACCGTATCGCTGCAGTACCACTTCAACCGCGCGGGCAAGGTGTCACCGCTGCTCGGCGTGGGCCTGAACTACACCACCTTCTTCAGCGAAGACACCACCGGCGCGCTCGAAGGCACGAAGCTGACGCTGGACGATTCCTGGGGACTGGCCGCGCATGCCGGCCTGGACGTCAAGGTCAGCGAGCGCAGCGCGGTGCGCGTGGACGTGCGCTGGGCGGACATCGACACCAAGGTCGAGGTGGACGGCGCGAAGCTCGGCACGGCCAACATCGACCCACTGGTGTATGGCGTGGCTTATGTCCTGAAGTTCTGAGCCGCGGATAACGGCCGCAACGCGCAATGGGGACGGCCCGTGTCGGGTAAAGTACCGGCATGGTCCGTCCCTTCGTTTTCGCCTTCGCCCTCGTCGCCTCCCTCTCGCTCGCGCTGCTGCCCATGCCCGCACAGGCATGGGGCCTGCTCGGTCATCGCCTGGTCGCGTTACTGGCGTGGGACGACCTGACGCCGGATACACGCCGCCAGATAGACGCGCTGCTGCAGGACGAGCCGGATCCCACGCTGGCCGGGATCGCCGGCTGGGCCGACGACCTGCGCAAGAACGATGCCGGGCTCGGTCGCCAGACCGCAAACTGGCATTTCGTCAACATCGGCGAACACGATTGCGCCTACCAGCGGCGTCGCGACTGCCCCGGTGGCGACTGTGTCGTGGAGGCGATCCGGACACAGGCCGCGATCCTTGCCGATGCACGACGCCCGCGCGCCGAGCGCCTGCAGGCACTGAAGTTCGTGGTGCATTTCGTCGGTGATGCGCATCAACCGTTGCATGCGGGCTACGGACGCGACAAGGGCGGCAACGACGCGCAGATCAACTGGAACGGACGCGGCACCAACATGCATACGCTGTGGGACAGCCGCATGCTGGTATCCACCGGCCGCAGCGAGCAGGCCTATCTGGCGCATCTGCGTACGTTGCCACGCCCTGCCATCGCCCCCATGACCCTGCCGCCGCCTGCAGCGGCCTGGGCCGAACAGTCGTGCCGCGTGGTGACCCAGCCGGATTTCTATCCCCGCCGTGCGAAACTCGAGCAGGCCTACGTGGACAAGCACCTGCCCATCGCCGAGCGCCAGCTTCGCGCCGGGGGCGTGGCCTTAGCGGCCGTGTTGAACAAGGCACTGCATCGACGCTGACCGTGGCGCAGTGCGCTGCCGGCCGGCACGCTCATCCATCTTCACAGGAGTCGTTCGCATGAACCTGCCCGCGCTGCTCCGGTCCGTCGCCACCGCCGCCGTCTTGCTTGCCGCCACGCTCGCGCCCTCCGCCGTGCGTGCGCAGGACGATGCAGGCCTCACCGTATTCGCCGCCGCCAGCCTGAAGGAGTCGCTCGACGAGGCCGCCGCGGCCTACCAGAAGCAGACCGGGGTTCCGGTCCGCGTGTCCTACGCCGCCAGCTCCGCGCTCGCAAGGCAGATCGAGCAAGGCGCGCCGGCCGACGTGTTCTTCTCCGCCGACCTGGAGTGGATGGACTACCTGCAGGAACGCAACAAGCTGGACGTCGCCACGCGACGCAGCCTGCTGGGCAACCGGCTGGTGCTGGTCGCGCCGAAAGCGAGCAAGGCCCGCGTCGACCTGAAGCGGCCCGCCACGTTCCTCGCCGCGCTCGGGGACGGGCGTCTGGCGGTAGGCCAGACGCAGACGGTACCGGCCGGCAAGTACGCCAAGGCCTCGCTGGAATCGCTGTCGCTGTGGAACGGCGTCAAGGCGCGGCTGGCCGAATCCGAGAGCGTGCGCGCGGCGCTGATGCTGGTGGCGCGCGGCGAGACACCGCTGGGCATCGTGTACGCCTCCGATGCGAAAGCCGAGCCGAACGTGCGCGTGCTGGCCACCTTCCCCGAGGATTCGCATCCGCCGATCGTCTACCCGGTCGCCGCGCTGCGCGGTGCGCGCTCCGCGCAGGCGACGCAGTTCGTGCAGTGGCTGGCCTCGCCCGCCGCCGATGCGATCTTCCAGCGCCGCGGTTTTGCCGTGAAGGACTGATCGCCGCGTGTTCGACGCGTTCTCGCCGGAGGAACTCACCGCCATCCACCTCAGCCTGAAGGTGGCGCTGGTGGCGGCGCTGGCCAGCCTACCTTTCGGTGTGCTGGTGGGCTGGCTGCTGGCACGCACGCGGTTCCCGGGCAAGGCGCTGCTCGATGCGGTCGTGCACTTGCCGCTGGTGCTGCCGCCGGTGGTGATGGGCTATGCGCTGCTGGTGACGCTGGGCACGCAGGGCACCATCGGCGCGTTCCTGCAGGCGCACTTCGGCATTGTGTTCGCGTTCCGCTGGACCGGTGCCGCACTGGCCTGTGCGGTGATGGGGTTTCCTCTGATGGTGCGCTCCATCCGCCTGTCGCTGGAGGCCACGGACCGGCGGCTGGAACAGGCGGCGTCCACGCTCGGTGCAGGACCGTGGCGCGTGTTCTTCACCATTACCCTGCCGCTGGCATGGCCCGGGCTGATCGCCGGCAGCGTGCTGGCCTTCGCCAAGGCGCTGGGCGAGTTCGGCGCCACCATCACCTTCGTCTCCAACATACCGGGTGAAACGCAGACCCTGTCCTCCGCGATCTACGGACTGATGCAGGTGCCCGGTGGCGAAGCCGGCATCTGGCGGCTGGCCGCAGTGGCGATGGCGATCTCGCTGGCGGCGCTGCTGTTGTCGGAATGGCTGGTACGCCGCCACCATGCGCGCGAGGAGGACGCCTGATGCTGCGCGTGGATATCGAGCTCAGGCGCGGGCACTTCCATCGCCATGTGCGCATCGACGACGACGCGCGCGTGATCGCGCTGGTCGGCCCGTCTGGTGCGGGCAAGACCTCTGTGCTCAACGCCATCGCAGGGCTGGTGACGCCGGTGGCGGGCCGCATCGAGGTCGATGGGCACTGCCTGTTCGACAGCGCGCACCGCATCGACGAACCCGTGCATCGCCGGCGCGTCGGTTACGTGTTCCAGGACGCGCGCCTGTTCCCGCATCTCGATGTGCGCCGCAACCTGCAGTACGGACGCCATGGCGGCCGTGGCACGCCGCGCTTCGGGTTCGATGCGGTGGTCGACCTGCTCGGCATCGCGCCGCTGCTGGCGCGGCGTACGCGCAACCTGTCCGGCGGCGAAGCGCAGCGCGTGGCGATCGGCCGCGCCCTGCTGTCGCAACCGTCGCTGCTGCTGTTCGACGAACCGCTGTCGGCGCTGGACCAGGCCCGCCGCGAGGAACTGATCCCCTACCTGCAGCGCGTACGCGACGAGATCCGCCTGCCCATCGTCTACGTCAGCCACCATCCGGACGAAGTGCGGCGCGTCGCCGATTCCATACACGCTCTCGACTGAGCCGGGCGTAGGCTGCCGTGACTTCCCGGAGCCGCCCATGAGCACCAAGAAGCGTTGGAAAATCCTTCCCGTCGAGCAGTCGCGGCGTTACCTGGAGCCCGGCCCCGTCGTGCTGCTCAGCACAGCGCACAAGGGCGAGCGCGCGATCATGACGATGGGCTGGCACATGATGCTGGGCTACGACCTGCTCGGCACCTACCTCTGGCAGGCGAACCGCAGCCACGCCCTGGCCCGTGCCAGCCGCGCATGCGTGATCAACCTGCCGACCGAAGACCTGCTCGACACGGTAGTGCGGATCGGCAACTGCAGCAGTACCGAGCAGGACAAGTTCGACCGCTTCGGCCTGACCGCATTGCCGTCGCGCGAGGTAGACGCGCCCGGCATCGGCGAATGCCACGCGCGCTTCGAATGCCGCCTGCACGAGACCCGCATCAGCGCCGACTATCCGCTGTTCGTCTGGCGTATCGTCCACGCCCGCATCGCCGCCACACCAGCCCTTCCACGCACCATTCACTACCGCGGAGACGGCCGCTTCATGGTGTCCGGCGGCGAAGTCTCGCGGCGCCGGCTGTTCAGTCCGGACATGCTGGAGCAGTGAGCAGCCACCCCATGGCCGGTTAACACCCGGCTTAGTACGCTGGCGCCATGGCCAAGCACCTCACCGACCTCGACGACGCCGTCGACCTGATCCTGTCCCACATCGACGGACCGCTGCGCATGGGCGCGCCGCTCGGCATCGGCAAGCCGCATCGCCTGTTGAATGCGCTGTACACGCGCATCGCGACGGAGCCTTCACGCGCCTGGACGCTGTACACCGCGCTGTCGCTGGATCCACCGGCTGGTGGCAAAGGCCTGGAAGGCCGCTTCGTGAAGCCGTTCGCGCCGCGCCACTTCGGCGAGGACTTTCCACGGCTCGCCTACGTGGAGGCGGTCAAGCGCGATGCACTGCCGCCGAACATCGAAGTGGAGGAGTTCTACATGCAGGGCGGCGCGCTGCTGCGCTCGACCACGGCACAGCGGCACTACGCCAGCCTGAACTACACGCACGTTGCGCGTGCGCTGGCGGACCGCGAACTCAACGTCATCGTGCAGAAGGTCGCGCGCGAGGCGGGTGGCACGCGCCTGTCGTTCTCCTGCAACAACGACCTGACGCAGGATGCCGTGGACGCCATCGTCGCGCGCGGCCTGCCACGCCCGCTGCTGGTAGCCGAAGTGGATCCCGAGTTGCCTTGGATCGGCGGCACCGCAGCGGTGGACGAGGACTACTTCGACCTGGTCGTCTCGCCGCCCGGCCCCTACCCTGCGCTGTTCGGCCTGCCGCGCCAGCCCGTGTCGGACGTCGACTACGCCATCGGCTTGTACGCCAGCACGCTGGTGCGCGATGGCGGCACGCTGCAGATCGGCATCGGCGCGCTGGCCGATGCGTTGTGCCATGCGCTGGTACTGCGCCACACCGATAACACGACCTACCGGCGCGTGCTGGCCGCGCTGGATCCGGACCTGGAACGCCACCCCGCCGTGATCGCCAGCGGCGGCCTCGATCCGTTCGCCATCGGCCTGTACGGCTGCAGTGAAATGATCAACGAGGGTTTCAAGCGACTGGTCGAAACCGGCGTGATCCGCCGCAAAGTGGCGGACGACGAGGCACTGATGCAGCGGCTCGCCGACGGCACCGCCAACCTCGGCGACCAGGCACGACTGGAGCGCGATGGCGAATACCTGCACGGCGCCTTCTACCTCGGCTCGCCGGCGTTCTACGAGTGGCTAAGCACGTTGCCGGAGGACCAGCGTCGCGCCATCGGCATGCGCCGCATCAGCCTGATCAACGAGCTGGAACGCGGACGCGAATCGCTGGCCCGCCTGCAGCGGCCCGCCGCGCGCTTCTTCAACTCCTGCATGATGGCGAGCGCACTGGGCGCCGCCGTCTCCGACGGACTGGAGGACGGCCGCGTGGTGTCCGGCGTGGGTGGCCAGTACAACTTCGTCGACATGTCGAACGCGCTGGACGGCGCGCGCAGCGTACTGATGTTCCGCGCAGTACGCGAAGACGCCGGTGCCGCCGAATCGAACGTGCGCTGGAACTACGGACACACGACGATCCCGCGCCACCTGCGCGACGTTTACGTCAACGAGTACGGCATCGCCGATGTGCGCGGCAGGAACGACGAGGACTGCATCATCGCGATGGGCGGCATCACCGACGCCCGCTTCCAGGCCGCACTGATGGAACAGGCGCAGCAGGCCGGCAAGCTGCGTGCCGCCTTCCACCCGCCAAGCCACTGGATCGACAACACGCCGGTGCACCTGTCCGCGCGGTTGCGCGCGTTCCGCCACGACGGCACGCTGCCCGACTACCCGCTGGGCAGCGATTTCACCGAGATCGAACAACGCGTCGTCAAGGCGCTGGGCTGGTTGAAGACGAATACCGCGACGCCATGGAAGAAGATCGGCACCGTGTTGCGCGCGCTCGGTGCGAAATCCGATGACCGCGAGGCGATGGCGCGGATGGAACTCGTTGCGCCCGCCGGCCTCGGCGAACGTATCGAAGCGAAGCTGCTGGCGCTGGGATTGCGTGAGACAAGATAAAAGATGAAAAGCGTCGGGGCTGAAGCCCCTCCTACAGTCGATCACTGTGTAGGAGGGGCTTCAGCCCCGACAGCTCAGTGATGCATCACCTGAGCCAAACCGCGTCCCAGTAGGAGTAGTCGTGGACACGGCTCACCAAGCCAGCCCTGACGGGGTTGGTGATGATGTAGCGAGCTGCGATGAGCACGTCGTCCTCTAGTCGCAATGCGCGGTCGTGAAAGCCGTCCGCCCAGACCCGCTTTCCGTCCACAAGGTCGCGTATTGCATGCGCTGATCGTCCTTTTGCCGCGCCCACCACATCCGATAGCCGATCTGTACCGCTCAGTCTCACCAATCCATGCCAGTGATCCGGAATCAGCACCCAACACAAGAGTTCCGCATGTGGAGACCACGTACTACCGCGCGTGATGACGGCCGACATCCTGCTGGCCACTTCCCATCGGCTGAAATGAGGATCGCGTCGATGGGTGGCGGTGGTCACCAGATAGATGCGTCCAGGCTCAGACCAGCGACCTCGTCGCAACGCTGCGTGACCCGATCGCGGACATGAAAAAGCCATGGCGCAGATTCATGCGCCATGGCTTGGATCGCTATCGGTGGATTCCCTTCTGCGGACGAAGGGAAATCCGGGGCGGTCGGGGCTGAAGCCCCTCCTACAGGAGGACGGACCGCCTCAGAGCGACTTCGCCGCCTCGACCACCGCCTCGGCGGTGATGCCGAAGTGCTTGTATAGCGCGTCGGCCGGCGCGGACGCACCGAACGTGGTCATGCCGATCACCGCGCCGTCCAGGCCGACGTACTTGCCCCAGAAGTCGCTGATCGCGGCTTCGACGGCGACGCGTTTGCGCACGGCCTTCGGCAGTACGGCTTCGCGGTAGGCCGCGTCCTGGCGGTCGAACACGTCGGTCGACGGCATCGACACCACGCGCGTCTTGATGCCCTGCGCGTCCAGCGTCGCCTTGGCCTGCGTGGCCAGGCCGACTTCCGAACCGGTGGCGATCAGGATCACGTCCGGCGTGCCGTCGGCATCGGCCAGCACGTAGCCGCCGCGTGCGATCTCGCCGACCTGCGCGTCGGTACGCGGCTGGTGCGGCAGGTTCTGGCGCGAGAACACCAGGCAGCTCGGGCCGTCCTGGCGGACGATGGCCTGCTTCCACGCCACCGCCGACTCGACCGCGTCGCACGGACGCCACACGTCGTTGTTCGGGATGTAGCGCAGCGAGGCGAGGTGCTCGACCGGCTGGTGGGTGGGACCGTCTTCGCCCAGGCCGATGGAGTCGTGCGTGTACACGTGGATGGCGTGCGCCGGGATCAGCGCGCTCATGCGCACGCCGTTGCGGGCGTAGTCGCTGAACACCAGGAAGGTCGCATCGAACGGCACGAAGCCGCCATGCAGCGCCAGGCCGTTCGCGATCGCGGTCATGCCGAACTCGCGCACGCCGTAGTACACGTAGTTGGCGTTCGGGTCGGTGGTGGAGACCGACTTGCTGGCCTTCCACAGGGTCAGATTGGAGTGCGCCAGGTCGGCCGAACCGCCGACCAGTTCCGGCAGCAGCGGCGCGAAGGCTTCGATGGCGTTCTGCGAGGCCTTGCGCGAGGCGATGACCGGGCCTTCGGCCTGCACCTTGGCGATATAGGCATCGGCCTGCGCGACGAAGTCGGCCGGCAGCTCGCCGGACGCGCGACGCGTCAGTTCGGCGGCCTGCTCCGGGAACTGCGCAGTGTAGGCGTCGAGCAGCGCGTTCCAGTCGGCTTCCAGCGCCTTGCCGGCGTCGACCTTGTTCCAGCCGGCATAGATGTCGGCGGGTACCTCGAAAGGAGCGTACGGCCATTCCAGCGCCGCGCGCGTGGCGTCCAGTTCGTCCTTGCCCAGCGGCGCGCCGTGGCTGGACTCCTTGCCGGCCTTGTTCGGCGAACCGAAGCCGATCGTGGTGCGGCAGCAGATCAGCGTCGGCTTGTCGCTGGCCTTCAGCGCGGTGTCGATGGCGGTCTTGATCTCGACCGGATCGTGGCCGTTGACGTTGCGCACCACCTGCCAGCCGTAGGCCTCGAAGCGGGCCGGCGTGTCGTCGGTGAACCAGCCGTCGGTGTTGCCGTCGATGGAGATCTTGTTGTCGTCCCAGAAGCAGACCAGCTTGCCCAGGCCCCAGGTACCGGCGAGCGAGGCGGCCTCGTGCGAGATGCCTTCCATCAGGCAGCCATCGCCCATGAACACGAAGGTGCGGTGGTCGACGAGATCGTGGCCTTCGCGGTTGAAGCGCTGTGCCAGCAGCTTCTCTGCGAGCGCGAAGCCGACCGCGTTGGCGAAGCCCTGGCCGAGCGGACCGGTGGTCGTCTCGACGCCGGGCGTCTCGTGGCGCTCCGGATGGCCGGCGGTCTTGCTGTGCAGCTGGCGGAAGTTCTTGAGTTCCTGCAGCGGCAGGTCGTAGCCGGACAGGTGCAGCAGCGCGTAGTGCAGCATCGAACCATGGCCGTTGGACAGCACGAAACGATCGCGGTTGAACCAGTGCGGGTTCGACGGGCTGTGGCGGTAGTAATCGTTCCACAGCACTTCGGCGATGTCGGCCATGCCCATGGGCATGCCGGGATGGCCGGAATTGGCGGCCTGCACCGCGTCGGCGGCGAGGAAACGGATGGCGTTGGCGAGCTGGCGGCGGCCAGGCTGGTTGGAAGCGGGCGTCGTCATGGGGATCGGGACAAAGGGGCGGCGCCCGGCGGGCTGCGGGCCGCCCATTGTCCCACCCCCTGCCCCCGCTGTCGCGGTTGCGGGTCCCGGCCCGGGGTGTTACCCCGGCTGGCCGGGCAGCTTCACGTCGCCCCGTTCGCCTTTTGCCACCAGCGATGCCAGCGTCAGGTCGCCGGTGACGTTGAGCGTGGTGCGGCACATGTCGAGGAAGTGGTTCACGCCCAGGATCAGGCCGATGCCGATCGGGTTCACGCCCACCATCGCGCAGATCAGCGCCACCACCGGCAGCGAGCCCGACGGCACGCCGGCTGTGCCAATGCCGCCGAGGATGCACACCAGCATCACCATGAACTGCTGGCCCAGCGACAGGTCCACGCCGAAGAACTGGGCCAGGAAGATCACCGTGACGCCCTCGAACAGCGCGGTGCCGTTCTGGTTGGCCGTCGCGCCCACGGTCAGTACGAAGCGCGACACCGTGCGCGGCAGGCCAAGCCTCTCGTCGGCCACGCGCAGCGCGGTCGGCAGGGTGGCGTTGCTGGAGGCGGTGGAGAAGGCCATCACCATCGCTTCCTGCGCACCGCGGAAGAACTTCAGCGGCGAGTAGCCCGCCAGCTTCAGCGCGATCGAGTAACTGACGAACTGGTGCAGCGCCAGCGCCAGCACCACCACGAACACGTACTGGCCCAGCCGCACCAGCAGGTCGAAACCGAAGATCGCGGCCAGGTTGAACATGAAGCAAGCCACGGCGTACGGCGCCAGGCGGATGACCAGGCCGATCAGCGTCATCGAGATCTCGAACACGCCCTCGATGCCGCGCTTGAGGATGCCGGTGTTCTCGGACGGCGTCAGCACCAGGCCGATGCCGAACATCACCGCGAAGAACATCAGCGACAGGATGGCGGCGTTGCTCGATGCGGCGCCGATGACGTTGTCAGGCACGATCGACAGCAACATGTCCATGCCGGTCGGCTGCGTGCCGACGGTGGCGACGATTTCCTTGGTGCGCTCCGCATTCTCGGCGATGAGCTGTTGAGCGAGCGCCGGATCGACACCCACGCCGGGCTTGAACAGGTTGACCAGCACCAGGCCGAGCAGCACGGCGACGGCCGACAGCACGATGGTGTAGGCCAAGGTCTTCCAGCCGATCCGCCCGAGTGCGCGGATATCGCCCATCTCGGCGATGCCGCAGACCAGCGCCGAGAACAGCAGCGGCACGATCAGCATGAAGATCAGGTTGAGGAAGATCTTGCTGAAGGGCGTGGTGACGTACTTCGTCACCTGGTCCACCCACGCCGCATCGCCCTGGCCCGTGGCATGCACGATGAGACCCACCAGCAGGCCGATGCCGAAACCGATGGCCATCTTCCAGTGCAACGGCAGCTTGGTGCGGGTGGCGGGCGTGGCGTCGGTCATCGGCGGGTCCTGCGGAGACAAGTTCGGGAGCTTAGCAAACCCGGCATGACGGCCCGTCCCCGCAGCAGGGGCACGCCATCACCGGCCAACGTAAAGACGAACGCCGGCCCCGTTTCCCTTATCGCGGATACAGCGGCGGCAAGGGTTCGTCCACCTCGACCTTGCCAGACGCACGCCAGTGCGGCCCGCCGCGGAAGGCCTCGCGCAGGGCGAGACGCGCCTGCGCAGGATCGCCGCCGGCCCAGCGGGCACGCCTCAGCAAGTCGACGGCCGTGCGTTGCGCAGGTGCGGCGAGGCGACGCTGCAGATCGTCCAGGTCGATCGCCACCGGGCGTGCCAAGCCGCAGAGGACCGCCTCGATATCGTCGAGGTCGCCGCGGTCGAGCACGCGCTTCAGGTCGGACGCCGTGTGCGTCGCGACCGATGCCGGGATCGTGCCGGCATCCGGCGGGGCCGTCCGGTGACGGGCCATCGCCGCACTGGCCTGCCGCCGCGACAGTCCCCAGACCAGCGTCGCCAGCCAGAGCAGCGCGAAGCCAGCCGCCAGCCAGGGCCACAGCTGGGCAGGCAGGCGGCGCTCGCCCACCGACGTGATTGCACCGTCACCAGTCGCGTCCGGCCCTGTGGGCGCGGCCTGCTCGGGTGCGGTCGGACGCGAGGCCTGCCCGCTGCCCACCACGACCGGCAGGGTCAGATCCTGCAGGGTCGCGCGCTTCGGTGCACCAGCGCGCACATCCCACCATGTCATCGCCACGCCGGGCACCGTCATCGTGCCCGGCTGCGACGGCACGATGGAGTAGCGCCGCGTCAGCTTCACCTGCGGCGTGCCGCCGACGAAGGTCTCGTCGTATTGCGGGGGTTCGGCGAACACCTGCGCACCGGGCACGGCCGGCGCCGGCAGCTCGGGCAGCTGCGCCTGCGTCGCGCCGACGACCGTGGTTTCGATGACGAGGGTCGCCGCTTCGCCGGTGCGCATCTGCTCCGGCACGGTCGTGTAGCGCAGGCGCAGATCGCGCACGGGCAGCCAGGGCTGCGGGGCGTTCCCCGGTTGCGGGTGGACCTGCAGCGTCCTGGGCTCGCCGGTGATGTTGAACTCGCGAGCGCCGCCGCCACCGAACAGGTCGTCCATCCAGCCGCCCGCCGCCTGCCCGCGGAACCGCGCACCGGGCAAGGTCAACGGTCCGCTGCGCTCGGGCACCAGCAGGAACCGGCGCTCGGCGGTCGTGTAGTGCCTGCCGTCGATCTCGCGGCTGGATTGCACGATGTCGCCGACCCGCTGCAGCAGCGCGCCGTCCGGAGGATCCATGTCCAGTTCGCCGGTCAACGGCGTGGCATAGAACAGGCGCACGGTGACGCCGACCGACTGCTGCACATACGGGCTGGCGTCATCGACCTCGGTTTCGACGAACACCAGGCCGTTGGACGCGGCACTCGCCGTCGCGGTCGCGCCGACGTCCAGTACCAGCGGCAGCGTGCGTTCGCCGGCGACCTGCAGGGCCGGAATCGCGAGCGTGCCGGCGCGCCGTGGACGCAGCGTCAGCGAGATCGTCGTGCTGCTGCTCATGCGTCCGTTCACCAGCCGCACGCTGCGGCTCTCGGACTGCCCCTCCACCTCGAAGTCGCGCATCAGCGGCGTCAGGTCGGGCCGGGCGGACGCCGCATCGGTTTCCACGTTGAGCGTCACCGCCTGGCCGAGCGTCACCTGCGTCTGCTCCAGCCATGCGCGCGTCGCGGCCAGCGACGACAGCGGCCACGCCAGCAGCAGGCACACCAGCAGCCATACCCGATGTTTCATCGACCTTCCCTCTGCCGGCGTTCCTGTTCGAGCCGGAACTTCGCTTTCAGCAGCGAACCGGGCTCGTCCGGCACGCGTTTCAGCCATGCATCCACCGCTTGCCGGCGCTCGCGCTGCTCGGCGGATTCGGCCTGCACGGCGGGCTTGCCCTGCGCCGCCTGCCCGGCGCGCTGCTCGGCGCCCTGCGCCATCGCCTGGCGCATGCGTTCGCGTTGCGCGGCATCGGCAGCCGATTGCGCCGCGGCATCCGGAGGCAACGAGGGTGGCGTGGCGGCGGACGACGGCGGCGAGGCCGGGGGTGTCTCTCCGGCATTCCGCGATGCCGTGTCGTTCGATGGCGAAGGCGACGGGTTCTGCCGATCGCGTTCGCCAGGCTTCGCACTACCCTGCGATCCCTTGGCGTCCTGCCTGCCATCGCCCTGCTGCCCACCCTTGCCCTGTCCTTCCCCCGACGAAGGCGGTCGCTTGCGGGCGGCGTCGACCGCGGCGCGGTTCGCCACCGCATCGGGCATGCCAGGTTGCGCGCGCAGGGCGCGATCGTACGCAGCGATCGCATCGTCGTAGCGCTGCTGCTTTGCCAGCGCATTGCCCAGGTTGTACCAGCCCTCGGCGGTGTCGATGCCGGTGAAGGCCTGTTGCGCGGCGGCATAGTCGCCACGACGGTAGGCGTCGGCGCCTTGTACGACACGCGCATGCTCCGCCTGGTCGGCGCGCTGCCACCAGTCGATGCCGGCGGCCGATGCGGAAGGCGCCACCGGCAGCCACATCGCACCGACCAGCACGAACGCCGCACCGCGCCGGAACCCCAGCAACGCAAGCGCCATCAGCGGGATCAACAGCCAGTAGCCTTCGTCGCGCCATGCCTTGCCGCCGCCGTTAGACGCGGTAGCGGCCGCCATCTGCGCCGGCGACGTCACGCCCAGCGACACCAGGTCGCCATCGTCGGCGGTCAACGCGTGATAACGCCCACCGCCTGCGGTCGCAAGCGCACGCAGCGATGCGGCATCGAGCGCGGCGCGCCGGATCACCCCGTCGCCGCCGCGGTAGGCGGCACCGGTGCTGGTACCCAGTCCGAGTACGGAGACCGCATAACCCTGCGTACGCGCCGACGTCGCGGCCGCCCTCGCCGCCCCGTCCGCATGATCGGTAAGTACCAGGATGTCGCCGCCCGGCGCCTCCGCCTGCCCCAGCAACTGCACCGCCCAGGCGATGCCACGGTCCGCGCGCTGGCCGTCTATCGGCATGATGTCCGGCGACAGGTCATCGAGGAACAGACGGATGTTGGCGGTGTCGTCGGTGAGCGGCGTCACCGTGAAGGCGTCCTCGGCATAGGCCACCAGTGCGATCGGACTGCCCGCGCGCGACGCCAGCACCTGCGCCAGCTTCGCCCGCGACTGAAGCAATCGCGATGGCGGCAGGTCGGATGCGGTCATACGACTGGAAAGATCGAGCACGACGACGAGCGGGCGCTGCACCTGCCACAGCGGCTGGTCGGCCTGGCGCCAGCTGGGACCGGCCAGTGCCAGCACCGCGAGTCCGTACGCCAGCGCAGCCGCGACGACACCAGCGCGCGCGCCTGCACCACCATGCACGAGAAGATGCGGAAGCAAATGCGCATCGACATGCCCGCGCCACGCACTGCGGCGCTGCCGCTGCGCGCGCCACACCCACGCCAGCACCGGCAGGGCCGCCAGCGCCCACAGCCAATGCGGACGCAGGAAATGCAGGGCGGACCAGTCGACACTCATGCCCGCCTCCGTGGCAGCAGGAACGCGAGCAGCGCGACCGCCAGCGCGGCAGCGAGCGGCCATGCATAGCGTTCGATGCGCGGACGCACCGCCTTGCCCGGCTGCTCCACCGGCTCCAGCCGGTCCAGCTCGGCATAGATGCCGGCCAGCTCGCGGGTATCGCGCGCGCGGTAGAAACGTCCGCCGGTCTGCTTCGCCACCTCGCGCAGGGTGGCTTCGTCGATGGCTTCGGCCGCACTGGCCGGCATCGGCAACGGGATGCCGAACAGGCTTGGCCCGCCATCGCTGCCGAAGGCGATGGTGTGGATGCGGATGCGTTCCTCACGCGCCAGTTCGGCCGCCTTCTGCGGCGTCAGCACGCCCGCGGAGTTGACGCCATCGGTCAGCAGGATCAGTACGCGCTGGCCCTCCTGCTGCATACGCAGGCGGCGCACGGCAAGCGCGATGGCGTCGCCGATGGCGGTCTCGCGCCCGGCCAGGCCGGCCACGGCATCGCGCAGCTGTTCGCGCACGGTCTTCAGGTCGCGCGTCAGCGGCGTCATCGCGTAAGCGCGCTGGCCGAACACCAGCAGGCCGACGCGATCGCCATCGCGACGATCCAGGAAATCCGCCAGCACCGCCTTGGCAGCGGTCAGCCGGTCGACGACGGCGCCACCCAGCTCCATGTCGGGCTCGGTCATGCTGCCGGACAGGTCCACCGCCAGCATCAGGTCGCGTCCGCTCACCGGCGGCGTCACCGCGTCGCCGAACTGCTGCGGACGCGCGGCGGACGTGCACAACAGGAACCAGGCCAGCCAGGCCAGCGCCGCGGCGCGGCGCGGCAGCCCGCGTCCACCTTGCCGCGCGATCGCCTGCATCGACGTGCCATACGGCACCTTGAGCGCGTCGTCCTGCGTCTTCCGCGCCGGCAGCAGCCACTGGATCAGCCACGGCAGCGGAAACGCCAGCCAGCACCAGGGCCACGCGAACCCTGCGTAGCCGTCCTGCAACCAGTGCAGTGCGGGCAATGACACGCTCACCGCACACCCGCCATCAGCTCGAGGAAGCGTGCCCGTGCCACCGCAGTCGCCGCCGCCAGATCGGCAGGCGCTACATCGCGTCGATAGCCACCGTCGAGCAGCAAGCGTCCGGGTCCTTGCGAGAACGCGTGGCCGCCACGCTTGCCGTCAAGGAATTGCAGCCAGGCGTCACCCTGCAGTCGATCCGCCGACGGATCCAGGCGGCGCGCGGCGCGACGCAGTCGCTCCGACATCGCAGCGACCTGTCCGGCGGCGGAATGCGCCTCGCCCGCGGTGTCGAACCAGCGCTGCCACCTGCGCTGCCTGCGTCGTGCGGCGAGTCGCCACGCGACGATGCCGGCGACGATCAGGCAGACCACGGCCAGCACCAGCCACCAGCCCGGCGCCAGTGGCCACCACGAGGGCGACGCCGGCACGTGGACGTCGCGCAGCACCAAGGTGGCCGTATCCGTGCTCATGCCACCTGCGGTTGCGCACGTCCGAGCGAAACGAGCCACGCATCGCTGGAGGCATCGGTCGACAGTGTGCGTACCTGCACGCCCCGCGCAGGCAATCGATCCAATGCGCGTTCGAGCGGCTGCTGGAACTCGGCACGCCAGGCTTCGCGCTGCGCATCGCTGGCGAGGTCGAGTTCGACGCGCTGGCTGCCCACGACGAACGGCAATCGCTGCGATGGCGGCGCAGTCTCCAGGGGGTCGGTCAGCAGCAGGACGACCACGTCGTGGTGCGCCGCCAGCGCCGGCCAGCGCGACTCCGGGATGGAGGCCAGGCTGTGCGGATCGGCCAGTACCAGCAGGCGCGATCCGGGTCGCAGCAGGCGGGCGGCGTGGTCGAGCGCGAACGCCAGGCCGAGATCATCCGGCGGCGGTCGGTCGTACCAGCGGACCAACGCATCCAGGACACGCAGCGCACCGCGGGTGCCCGAGGCAGGAGGAACGGGGGCTTCGGTCATGCTGCCGCGCAGGATCGCCAGGCGATCACCTTCGCGCACGGCCTGCCACGCGGCGACGGCACCCGCGCGGGCGGCCTGGACCGACTTGAAACGCGTGCGGGTACCGAAATACAGCAGCGGCGACGTATCGGCCACGATCAGCGTCAACCGTTCGCGCTCGGCCTGGAACAGCTTGGTATGGGTGCGCCCGCTGCGCGCGGTCAGGCGCCAGTCGATATGGCGGACATCGTCGCCCGCGACGTATTCACGGGATTCCGCGTACTCCATGCCGCGGCCGCGCAAGGGCGATGCGGAGGGACCGGTGACCGAGTGCCGGCCGCGCCGCGCGGGCGGTCGTCGCTGCGCGCTGGCGCGCAATGCGATCAACTCGCTCAGCGTGGGCGTGACGCCTTCGTTCATGGGCCGGCGCGATCCGGATTCAGGGCAACGGGACCGCGTCGAGCAGCGCCTTCACCAGGCGGTCGCCATCCCACCCTTCCGCCGTGGACTCGTAGCTGGGCAGGACGCGATGGCGCAGTACGTCGGGCGCAATGGCACGGACGTCATCGGGCGTCACGTAGTCGCGGCCCGCCAGCCAGGCGCGCGCACGCGCGCAGCGCTCCAGCGCGATGGAGCCACGCGGACTCGCGCCCCACGCGATGCGCCGCGCCAGCGTGGCGTCGTAACGCGAGGCATCGCGCGAAGCGAGCACCAGTTCGATCAGGTAACGCTCCAGCGCCGGCGCCAGGTGCAGGTCCAGCACCTGCCTGCGCGCCTCGAAGACATCCTCCAGCGGCATCTGTCCGATCGCCGCGGGAACCGACTGCATCTGCTCGCGCGCGCGATCGCGCGCCAGGCGCAGGATGTCGGCCTCGGCGGCGGCTTCGGGATAGCCGATCTTCACGTGCATCAGGAACCGGTCGAGCTGCGCTTCCGGCAACGGGAACGTGCCTTCCTGCTCGATCGGATTTTGCGTGGCCATCACCAGAAACAGCGCCGGCAGCGGATACGTGTGCCGGCCCACCGTTACCTGCCGCTCGCCCATCGCCTCCAGCAGGGCCGATTGCACCTTGGCCGGCGCCCGGTTGATCTCGTCGGCCAGCAACAGCGGATGGAAGATCGGACCGGCCTGGAATTCGAAGCGACCGTCCTGCGGCCGCCATACCTCCGTGCCGGTTAGGTCGGCCGGCAACAGGTCGGGGGTGAACTGCACCCGCGCGAATTCAGCCTGCAGCCGCGACGCCAGCGCGCGGATCGCCGTGGTCTTCGCCAACCCGGGCGCGCCTTCGACGAGCAGGTGGCCATCGGCCAGCAATGCAATCAGCAGGCGCTCGACCAGCGCGGCCTGGCCGACGATGGTCTGCGACAGGTCCTCCCGCAGGGCAGCGAAGCGGTCGAACAGGCGGGCATCGGGCGGCGTGCTATCCATGGGGATCCGGACGGAACGGGGTGCGCTTGGGACCCCAGTGTGCCACGCAGGTTCCCGTGGTCCCCGTGAGAAAGGGCATGGGTTCAGCCGGAGTTCGCGTCGGCCGGCCCGCAAAAAAGAAACGGGCCGCAGGAGCGGCCCGTTCTTCGCGCACGAATCGAAGCGATCAGCGCTTGTTGACCGACAGCACCTTGGGGGTGATGAAGATCAGCAGTTCGGCCTTCTGCTTGCTGCGACCCTTCTTCTTGAACAGGTTGCCCAGGAACGGGATGTCGCCGAGGAACGGCACCTTGGACACGCTGCTGCGGTCGGTGAACTCGTACACACCACCGATGACCACCGTCTGGCCATCCTCCACCAGCACGGCCGTATTGATCTCGCGCTTGTCCAGCTCCGGCACGCTGCCATAGCCTTCCAGCGTGATGTAGCGGTTCACTTCGTCCTTCTTGACGTTGAGGTTCAGGAACACGCGGTTGTCGTTGGTGATGGTCGGCATGACCTTCATCTCCAGCAACGCTTCCTTGAACTGCACGTTCGGCGTGGCGACGCCGCCCTGGCCCGCGGTGATGGTGACGTAGCCGACTTCCTTGCCCTGGCGGATCACGCCCTCACGCTGGTTGGCGGTCACGAGGCGCGGGTTCGAGATGACTTCGCCACGGCCTTCTTCCTGCATGGCCGACAGTTCGATATCCAGGTCGAAGTTGCGACCCAGCAAGGTGTAGGCGATCGCACCCGCTGCGGACTGCGTGAAGCCGCCCGCCGGCAGGTTCACGTTCAGATCGCGCGGCAGGACGCGATCGTCGCCGTTGCCGGTATTGACATTGTCGGTGATGTTGCCGCCGATGATCTGCGTGCGATCGCCGGTGCGACGGGCATTGATGCCGAAACGGGCGCCCAGATCGCGAGCGAACGTATCGGTGGCGATGACGATGCGGCCTTCGATCAGCACCTGGTCGACCGGGCGATCGATCTTCGCGATCAGTTCGCGCATCTGCGCGACCTTCTTCGGGATGTCGCTGATCATCAGCATGTTGGTGCGCTCGTCGGCGACGATGCGGCCACGCTGCGAGAGGAACCCGTTCTCCTGGTCGCGTCCGCCACCACCGCCGCCACCGCCACTGCTGTTGCCCTGGTTGCCGATGCCCTTGGCCTCGGTCAGCGCTTTGAAGATCGCGGCGGCATTGTGGTAGTTGATCTGGACGTAATCGGTGACCATGTCCTCGCGATTCTCGATCGCGATGCGGGCGTCTTCCTTGTCCTGCTCGAACTTGGCCAGCTCGGGCTGCGGCGCGACCCAGATGACGGCGCCGTCACGGCGCTTGTCCAGGCCCTTGGCGCGCAGCACGATGTCCAGCGCCTGGTCCCACGGCACGTTGACGAGGCGCAGCGTGACATTGCCCTGCACGGTGTCGGAGGCGACGATGTTGAGGTTCGACTCTTCTGCGATCAGCTGCAGGACCGTGCGCACGGGCACGTCCTGGAAGTTGAACGTCACCGGGCGCCCGCTGTAGCGACGGGCTTCCGAGGCAACCCGCTGGGCCGCCGCGACCACCGCCGAAGCGCTGGTACCGGCCGTGGCCGCCGAGCCACCCATGGCTTTCTGGCCCGCGCGCGGCACGATCTCGACGACATATTCGTTGCCCGACTGGTAGGCGAGCGATTCGAAGTCACCGCGCGTGCTCAGTACCAGCTCGGTGCCGCCGCCCTTGCTCTGCGCGTCGACGCGCTGCACCGGGGTGGCGAAGTCGACGACATTGAGCGGACGCTGCAACGCGGCCGGCAACGTGGCATTGCCGACATTCACCACGACGCTGTCGCCCTGGTTGCGCAGGTCGGGCGCAGCGCCCTGGCCGTCGAACTTGATGACGAGGCGACCGGCGCCGTCTTCCCCACGGCGGAAGTCGATGTTCGATACCGACACGGCCGAAACGGACTGTGCGGTGGCGGAGGAGTTTGCGGACGCCGTCGGCGAGACGGCACCCGCGGCGCTGGCCGCAGCAAGCAGGCCGATGGCCAGCCCCAGGGAGCAGAGCCGGAAAGTGGCCAGGCGCCGGGACGGCCGCAGGCGGTAGGCATTCGTAGCGGTCATCGTGTATCCCCCAATCATTGATCTTCAAGCGAGAGCGACGCCGGCCGTTCCAGCCAGCCGCCCGCGCCATCCGGCACTAGTTCGACAAGTTCCACGCCATCTTCGCGGACCGAGGTGACCCGGCCATCGCTCTGGCCCAGGTAGTTCCCCGGACGTACCCGGTAGGTGACCTTGTCGGGCCCCATCACCAGTGCCACCAGACCTGCCCCCTTGCCGATCGTACCGACCATGTCCAGGCTGTCCAGCGGGTACTGCTCCAGTGTTTCCTTGCGCCGGTTCGGGTCAGGCCGCAACCCACCTGCATCGGCGTTGCTCCACGCATTGCTGAAAGGGTCCCTCAGGGTCTGCGCGGCGTACTCGAACGTCTCGAACTGCTGCATGACGGGCAGCGGCTCAAGCGGCGGCGCGGGACGCGCACGCACGTCTTCCACCCACTTCTCGAGGTTCGGTGCATCGCCCGGCGTGCTGGTGATACCGCGCGCGCAGCCCGACGTCACGACGACGACCAGGATCATCCAATGCCACTTGCTGCGCATCATGGGGCTCCTCCCGATGCGGGCGCTTTCTTCTTGCCGTCGGCCTTCGCCGCTTCGGCGGCGGCGGCTTCCTGTTCAGCCACCTCGGTTTCATCGAGATAGCGGTAGGTCTTGACCGTGCCGGACAACTCGAGTGCGCCACGGCTGACGCCGTCCTTGCCTTCCTTCGGCTGCAGGGAGATGTCGTGCATGGTCAGGATGACCACGCGCGGCAGCGATGCCACGCCACTGACGAAGGCACCGAACTGGTGGTAGTTGCCCACCATGCGCAGCTGGATCGGCTTCTCGGCGTAGAACTCCTTCAGCGTCTCCGGCTCGGGCTGGAACAGCTCGTTGGTCAGGCCGCTGGACAACGCCGTCTGCGAGATGTCGATGATCAGGTCCGGCATCTCGGTCTTGCTGGGCAACTGGCGCAGCATCTGCTGGAGCACCTGCTCCATCTGCGCGAGCTGCTGCTTCAGCGGTTCGAGATTGGCGGCCTTGGCCTGCTCCTTCTCGAAGTCCTGGCGCAGGCGCACTTCTTCCTGTTCCAGCGACTCGAGCGTCTGCGCCTTGCCCCTCACGAAGAGGAAGTAGGACATGGCCAGGATGAAGACCGCCAGCACCGCGCAAAAGCCGATCTTGGCGTTCTTCGGCCACGCACCGATGTTGTTGATGTCCAGGTTCTTGAGCGACGTCTTCTGGCTCATGAGTTGCTCCCGGAAGCCGGGGGAGTGGCGCCTGCCGGAGCGGCCGGTGCGGGGGCGGCGGGTGCCGGCGTGGCAGGTTGGCCTTCCAGCGGAGCCGGCGCGGGGGCGGGCGTCGCGGCGGGCGCATTCGGATCGGCCGGCGTCGCGCCGGCGGCGGCGGTTTCCGCCTCCTGCTCGGCAGTCGGGTTGGCCAGCCTGACCTGCAACGTGAACACGTAGGGCAGCGCGCTGCCGGCACCGGTGTTGGTCAGCGTTTTGACCTCCTCCGGCTTGGCTTCGATGATCGACAGCTCGGGCTTGGTCATCCAGCCGGAGGTCTCGAGATTGCGCATGTAGGCGCTGACGCGGGCGTTGGATTGCGCACGCCCCTGCAGCGTCAGAACTTCGCCTTCCTGCTTGATGTTCGCCAGCATCACGCCATCGGGGATGGTACGTACCAGCGAGTCGAAGAGGTGGACCATCTGCGAACGGTTGGCCTGCAGTTTCTCGATGACATCCTTGCGGGCCAGCAGGCGACGCTTCTGCTCGTCGAGCTTCTCGATTTCCTTGTTCTGCGCCTGGACCTTGGTGATCTCGTCCTTCAGGAAATCATTGCGCTCGGTCTGCCCGGCGACCTGGCGGTCGTAGTGGAACCACAGCAGGAACGACAGCAGCAGACCAGCTACCGCGGCGGCACCCAGCATGACGTAGAACTCGCGCTGGCGCTGCACACGGCGTTCCGCACGCCATGGGAGTAGGTTGATTCTTGCCATCAGTCGAAGCTCCTCAAAGCCAGGCCGGTGGCGATCATCAGCGCGGGCGCGTCCTGCGCCAGCGCATGCGCCTGCACGCGCGGGCCCAAGGTCATCTGCGCCAGCGGGTTGGCGACCACGGTCGGCACGCCGAGCTGCTCTTCCACCATTTCCGGCAGGCCGGGCAGCGCGGCGCAACCGCCGGCCAAGACGATCTGGTCGACGCGGTTGAACTCGCTGCCGGCGTAGAAGAACTGCAGCAGACGGCTGATCTGCTGGACGGTGGCTTCCTTGAACGGCTCCAGCACTTCGACTTCGTAGCTTTCCGGCAGGCCACCCTGACGCTTGGCAAGGCCGGCTTCTTCATAGGTCAGCCCGTAGCGGCGCATCACCTCGTCGGTGAGCTGTTTGCCGCCGAACACCTGCTCGCGGCTGTAGAGGCTGCGGCCACGACGCAGGACGTTCAGCGTGGTCATCGTGGCGCCGATGTCGACCAGCGCCACCACGCCGTCCTGTGGGATCGGCAGGTCGGTGGCCATCAGGGCGAAGGCGTTCTCGACCGCGAAGGCTTCGACGTCCATGACGCGGGCGGTCAGGCCGCCGAGCTCCAGCGCGGACTGGCGCAGTTCCACGTTCTCCGACCGAGAGGCGGCGAGGAGCACCTGCACCATCTCCGGGTTGTTGGGCATGGGGCCCAGCACCTCGAAGTCGATGTTCACTTCCTCGATGGGATACGGGATGTAGTTGACGGCCTCGAGTTCGACCTGGGCCTCCAGGTCGCTCTCGTCCAGGTCCGCGGGCATCGGGATGATCTTGGTGATCACCGCCGAGCCGGCGACGGCGGCAGCGGCGTACTTCGCCTTGCTGCCCGCGCGGTTGACCGCGCGCCGGATGGCTTCGCCGACGGCCTCGACCTCGACGATGTTCTTTTCCACCACGGCATTCGGCGGCAGCGGCTCGACGGCGTAGTGTTCAACCCGGTAACGGTTGCCCACGCGCGACAGCTGCAGCAGCTTTACCGCAGTCGAACTGATGTCGACGCCGATGAGCGGCGACTGGCTTTTTGGGATTAGCCCCACGGTCTTTCCCCTTCCGACGGGCACTGGGCGCACGACTCGCGCCGCCATTAATAACCAACTTTTTACGCTTGGCAACCGCCGATGACGTGGCTGTGCGGCTTGTCACGTTTCACGAGGGTTGTTCCCCAAGTCCCTGTTCCCCTTGGAATCGCCTGTGGCGATCCCGGCGGTCATCTATACTCTGCCGCTACGAATTCTGCAATCGGAAAGCACTGGATGTCCCGGTTCCGTCGTCTTCTCCGTTGGACCCTCATCACGTTCCTGATACTTGCCCTGGCCGGCGCCGTCGGCCTGGGGGTGCTGTACTACACGGTCTCGTCCAAGGTCCCGGACGTCCAGTCCCTGCGGAACGTCGAACTCCAGGAACCCCTCTACATCTATGCCAGCGACGGCCGGCTGATGGGCCTGTACGGCGAGATCCGCCGCTATCCGGTGCAGATCGACAAGGTCCCGGCCCGGGTCAAGCAGGCCTTCGTGGCGGCGGAGGACAGCAAGTTCTACGAGCACAACGGCATCGACCCGACGGGCATCGCACGCGCCGTCTGGCAGATCGTCAGCCGCAAGGAAGGACGCGTGGCCGGCGGCAGCACGATCACCCAGCAGGTCGCCCGGCAGTGGTTCCTCAGCTCGGAGTACAGCTACACCCGCAAGCTGGTGGAAATGATGCTGGCGATGCGCATCGAGAACATGCTGACCAAGGACGAGATCCTGGAGCTGTACCTCAACAAGAGCTTCTTCGGCAACCGCTCCTACGGTGTCGCCGCCGCGGCCGAGTACTACTACGGCAAGACGCTGGACCAGCTGACCCTGGCCGAGACGGCCACGCTCGTCAGCGCATTGAAGTTCCCCTCCAGTGGCAACCCGATCAGCAATCCCGGCCGTAACCAGCAGCGCAGCGCCTACGTCGTCGAGCGCATGCGCGAGGACGGCTACGTCACCGCCGCCGACGCCGCGCAGGCCAAGGCCGAACCCATGCACGCCAAGCCGCACGAGCGCCCGATCGAGGTCTACGCCCCGTACGTCGCCGAAATGGTGCGCCAGGAAATGATCGCGCGCTTCGGGCCGGAAGCGCTGACCAAGGGCTACCACGTCACCACCACGCTGGACGCCACCTTGCAGGGGGCCGCCAACGATGCGGTTCGCGATGGGCTGGGCCTGTACGACCACCGCCATGGCTGGAATGGCGTCGAGCGGCATATCGATGTGGCGGCCGATGCGGATGCGACGGCATTGGCGGTCCATCTGCGGGGGATCCCTGCACAGAACGGCCTGCTGCCTGTCATCGTCGCGCGTGTCGCCGACGACGGCAGCGCGACCGTGGTGATGGCCGATGGCAAGGAGGTCCTCCTGCCCGTGGCGGCCAGCAAGTGGACCGGGCGTTCGCCGGCCAAGCTGTTCAAACGCGGCGACCTGACCCGCATCAAGGCGGGCAAGGAAGAAGGTAGCTACATCGTCGACCAGGTCCCGCGCGCGCAAGCCGCACTGGTCTCGCTCGATGCCAACACGGGTGCGGTACGCGCGCTGGTCGGCGGCTACAGCTTCGCCGGCAACAAGTTCAACCGCGCTACGCAGGCGCGCCGCCAGCCCGGCTCCAGCTTCAAGCCGTTCCTCTACGCTGCCTCGTTCGAGAAGGGCTTCAACCCGGCTTCGATCGTGCTGGATGCGCCGGTCGTGTTCCGCGACCGCCGTGGCCACATGTGGCGTCCGCAGAACGACGGCGGCGGCTTCCGCGGCCCGATGCGGTTGCGCGAGGCGCTGGTGCAGTCGCGCAACCTGGTATCGGTGCGGCTGCTCGACGGCATCGGCGTCCCGTTCGCGCGCACCTACATCAGCCAGTTCGGTTTCGACGAGGCCGAACTGCCGCCCAACCTGTCGATGTCGCTGGGCACGGCCTCGCTGACCCCGCTGTCGGTGGCCCGTGGCTACGCCGTGTTCGCCAACGGCGGTTCGCGCGTGACGCCGTGGTTCATCGACCAGGTGAAGGACCGCGAGGGCAACGTGGTGTTCAAGGAGAACCCCGCCATCGCCTGTCGCGGCTGCGGCGCCGGCCAGCATGGCACCACCGCGCCGGCCTCGCAGGTCGTGGACGGCTTCAACTTCGGCCCTGCCGACGCGCCCACGCCGACGACGGCTTCTGCGCCGAAGCCCAAGGCCGAGGAAAAGCCCGCCGACCCGAACGCGGTGACGGCACCGCGCGCGATCGACGAGCGCACCGCCTACCAGATGGTGTCGATGATGCGCGACGTGGTCCAGCGCGGCACCGGCACCGCCGCCAAGGTGCTAGGCCGTGCGGACGTGGGTGGCAAGACCGGCTCGACCAACGATCACCGCGACGCCTGGTTCGGCGGCTTCGGCGGCACGTATGCCACCGTTGTCTGGGTGGGCCGCGACAACTTCCAGTCGCTGGGCTACCGCGAGTACGGCGGCAAGGCGGCCCTGCCGATCTGGATCGACTACATGCGCGCCGCACTGAAGGACACGCCGGTCGCGCAGAACGATCCGCCCGAGGGCATGGTGCAGGCCACGCTCAACGGCGTGACCGAATGGGTCAAGGTCGAGGACATGGAGCGGATCCAGGACTACGACCTGTACGGTCCGGAAGACGCCGTACCCGACGAAGAAGCCTTCGACATCTTCTGACCGCGACCTTCCCATGAAGCTCCCATGACGGCGCCAAGGCGCCGTCATGGACACGTCAATGACATGGTGTACATTCGCGGTCAGTTTCGACGCGGAGGCCTGCCATGCACCACGCCCGTCAGCACGCCGAAACCCGCACCCGCGAGCGCCGCCAGCGACTGGCCCACGAAGCCGCCCGGCTGATGGCCGAGGGCGGCATCCGCGACTTCCACCAGGCCAAGCTCAAGGCCGCCAGCCGGCTGGGCATCCACGACGATGCGTCCTTGCCCCGCAACCGCGAGATCGAGGACGCGCTGCGCGAATACCAGCGCCTGTTCGTCGGCGAGGCGCATGCCGCAGGCTTGAGGCAACGGCGCGAGGCCGCGCTGCGCGCGCTGGAGTTCCTGTCGGGCTTCTCGCCCCGCCTGGTCGGTCCGGTGCTCGAGGGCACGGCGGACGCCAACACGCCCGTCCACCTGCACGTCCACAGCGACGATCCGGATGCGGTCACCCGCTTCCTGGAAGAACATCGCATCCCCGCCGAATCGCGTGAGCGTCGGCTGCGCATGGACCGCGAACGAGTGGCCGACCTGCCGGTCTGGGTGTTCAGCGCCGAAGAGCTGAGTTTCGACCTGACCGTGCTGCCGCATGACGCCCTGCGCCAGGCACCGCTTTCCAGCGTCGACGAGAAGCCGATGAAGCGCGCATCCGCCACCCAGCTGCGGCAGTTGCTCACCGAAGAGGACATCGCCAGCTACGAACTGGATGCCGTGCGCCGCTGAGGCGGCTGTACGGCAACGCAAAGAAAAAGGCCCCGACAGGGGCCTTTTCTTCGTGTCGCCGAGCGCTGTCAGCGCTTGTCGGTCGGCACGTAGTCGCGCGGCGCGTAGCCGGTATAGATCTGGCGCGGACGGCCGATCTTGGCTTCCGGATCGACCTGCTGCTCCAGCCAGTGCGACACCCAGCCGGCGGTGCGGCCGATGGCGAACATGACGGTGAACATCTCGGTCGGGATTTTCAGCGCCTTGTAGATGATGCCGCTGTAGAAATCGACGTTCGGGTAGAGCTTGCGCTGGATGAAGTACTCGTCCTTCAGCGCGGCCTCTTCCAGCTTCATCGCGACTTCCAGCAGCGGATCGTCGACGCCCAGCTCGCCCAGCACCTTGTGGGTCATCTCGCGGATGATCTTGGCGCGCGGATCGAAGTTCTTGTAGACGCGGTGGCCGAAGCCCATCAGGCGGAAGCCCGACTCCTTGTCCTTCGCCTTGGCGATCGCGGTCTCGACCTTGTCCGGCGTGCCGATCTCTTCCAGCATCTTCAGCACGGCCTCGTTGGCACCGCCATGGGCGGGACCCCACAGGGCCGTGATGCCGGCAGCGACCGAGGCGTACGGATTGGCACCGGTCGAACCGACCAGACGTACGGTCGACGTCGACGCGTTCTGCTCGTGGTCGGCGTGCAGGATGAACAGCAGGTCCAGCGCCTTGGCGACGACCGGGTTCACTTCCAGCGGCTCGCTCGGCACTTCGAACATCATGTGCAGGAAGCGGTCGACGTACTCGAGGTTGTTGCGCGGATAGCGGATCGGCCAGCCGATCGAATAGCGGTAAGCCGCGGCGGCGAGGGTCGGCATCTTCGCCAGCAGGCGGATGGCGGCCAGGCGGCGCTGCTCGGGATCTTCCAGGTCCAGCGTGTCGTGGTAGAACGCCGACAGCGAGGCGACCGTGCCGGCCAGCATGGCCATCGGGTGCGCGTCGTAGTGGAAGCCGTGCAGGAAGTTCTTCAGCGACTCATGCATCATCGTGTGATGCGTGACCTCGTGCTCGAACTTGGCGAATTCGGCCGGGGTGGGCAGTTCGCCGTTCATCAGCAGGTACGACACTTCCAGGAAGCTGGAGTGCTTGGCCAACTGCTCGATGGGGTAGCCTCGATACAGCAGGACGCCGTTGTCGCCATCGATGTAGGTGATGGCCGACTTGCAGCTGGCCGTGGCGGTGAAACCGGAGTCGTAGGTGAAGAGACCCGTTTCCTTGGTCAGCTTGGAAATGTCGACGCAGTCGTTGCCCAGCGTGGGCTTCAGGACTGGCAGGACGACGGATTTGTCGCCGGCATTCAGCGTGACCTGGTCAAGTTCGGACACAGTGTGCGCTCCTTCGTGGGGTAACGCCGGCCAGAGGTCCGGTCGGCGCGTGACGGGAGTCCAGGGAGTGAACCTTGGATGACCCGAATTATCGCATAGCGGGTCTGGAGCCGTCGCTCGATACCGCACCAACGTAAGACCAAAGAACGAGGCCGCAGGCGCAACCGTCCGTTCCGGCGAAGCGCACTATCCGGCGCGCAGAAACGCGAACGGCCGCGCACGAGGCGCGGCCGGACGGGCACTGCGGACGACGTTCTATCAGCGCGCGTAGCGCTTCTGGAACTTGTCGATGCGGCCGCTGGTGTCGATGACCTTGTGCTTGCCCGTGTAGAACGGGTGCGAGGCCGAGGAGATTTCGACCTTGATCAGCGGGTACTCGTTGCCGTCTTCCCACTTCGTCGTTTCCTTGCTGCCCAGCGTGGAGCGCGTCAGGAACTTGAAATCGGAGGTCACGTCGTGGAAGACGACTTCGCGGTAATTCGGGTGGATGTCGGCCTTCATGGCGGTAACACCGTGTAGCGGGAATGGAAGAGCGGCATTGTAGACCGCCCTGCCCGCCCCGCGCAACCCGGCCGTCAGCCGGCGGCCAGCGCCGCCTCGATCAGCCCCTCGAACCGGGCCTGGTCGTAGCGCAGCAGGATGTTGGCGGCCGCAGGGCGGCCGCTTTCCTGCCGCCAGTCCACGATGGACGCTCCGCGCGCGTGGCCGCCCTGAAGCTCGACGGCCAGCGGCCGCTCGGCCAGTTCAAGCGCCCCCTCCGGCGCCAGCGCGAACGCCATTGCGACGGCGTCGGCGGCATACCAGTGGTCGCCACGCCGGTCGGCGGACCACAGCCGGGTCTTCTCCGAGATCCGGGCGTAGAACCGGGCACGCGGGGAATCGGCGGCCAACCAGGCATCCACGCGGTCGTGGTGCAGGCCATGGGCGATGGTGGCCTCCCAGTCGGCCAGGTCGTAACGCGCGAAGGCCTCGAGCACCAGGTGCGCCGCCTCCGGGTCGAAGTAGAAATTGAACTCCGCCGCCGGCGTGATGTTGCCGTGGCAGGTCACCGCGCCGCCCATCACCACCAGGCGCGCGATGCGCTGCGGCAGCGTCGGGTCCAGCTTGAGCGCCAGCGCGACATTGGTCAGCGGCCCCAGCGCGACGAGCACCAGCCGGCCCGCATGCTGGTGCGACAGCCGCAGGATCGCCAGCGCCGCATGTTCATCCTCTGCCTGCCCCGTGGCAGGCTCGAAACCGACATCACCGAAACCGTCCTGGCCGTGCACGTAGCCCGCGTCCGGCGACGGATGCAGCAACGGCGCGGGCGCGCCGGCGAACACCGGGATGTCGCCTCGGCCCGCGACTTCGCACAGCTTCAGCGCATTGCGCACGGTGTGCCGCAGGCCGACGTTGCCGGCCGCAATGGTCAGGCCAACGATGTCGTGGCGCGCATCGTTGAATGCCATCAGCAGCGCCAGCGCGTCGTCGACGCCGGGATCGGTATCGATCAGCAGGGGAATCCTGTCCGTCATCTTCTTCTCTTCGTCTTCTCGGTCGGCGAGTCTCGCACCGGTGGCGGCTGCATGGAAGCGCAAAGGACCTGTAGGAGGGGCGTCAGCCCCGATGCCTTTCGATCGGGTCGCAGATGGCTGACCGAAGAGCGTCGGGGCTGAGGCCCCTCCTACAAACGGGTCACGCCGACGCGTATCTCGCTGCGCCGCCTACCCAGCGATGGATCACGCGGTCCGCCACGGCGGGGTCGTCGGCAAGCAGCCGTTCTGCCAGCGCATGCACCTGCGGCAGCAGGCCCGCGTCGCGCGCAAGATCAGCGACGCGGAACGCGGCCAGGCCGGTCTGCCGCGTGCCCAGCAACTCGCCCGGACCGCGCAGTTCCAGATCCTTCTCCGCGATGACGAAGCCGTCGTTGGTTTCCCGCATCGTCGCCAGCCGGTGCTTGGCCATCATCGACAGCGGCGGCTGGTACATCAGCACGCAGGTCGAGGCGGTCGCGCCACGGCCGACGCGGCCGCGCAGCTGGTGCAGCTGGGCGAGGCCCAGTCGCTCCGCGTTCTCGATGATCATCAGCGACGCATTGGGAACATCCACGCCGACTTCGATCACCGTCGTCGCCACCAGCAGGTCCACGTGTCCTTCCTTGAAGCGCCGCATGGTGGCCTGCTTG
This sequence comes from Pseudoxanthomonas sp. LjRoot206, assembly GCF_056175725.1. Lineage (NCBI taxonomy): Bacteria > Pseudomonadati > Pseudomonadota > Gammaproteobacteria > Lysobacterales > Lysobacteraceae > Pseudoxanthomonas > Pseudoxanthomonas sp. LjRoot206. Next base: position 614,688 of record NZ_JBGFFI010000002.1, on the reverse strand, counting down.
TCGGCCGCCTTCATGCGCCCGTGCACCAGCGCGACGCGGGCATCGGGCAGCGACGCCGACAAGGCTTCGTACGTGGTCTGCGCGGCCTGCGCGACGACCTCGTCGCTGTCGTCGATCAGCGTGCAGACCCAGTACGCCTGCCGCCCTTCCGCGCAGGCGGTGCGGATGCGCTCCACCAGTTCGGGTCGACGCTCCGCACTCAGCGCGACGGTCTGCACGGGGGTGCGCCCCGGCGGCAGCTCGTCGATGGCGGAGACATCCAGGTCCGCATACGCCGCCATCGCCAGCGTGCGTGGGATCGGCGTCGCCGTCATCACCAGCTGGTGCGGGACGCGGTTCCTGCCGGCGCCCTTGTCGCGCAGCGCCAGGCGCTGGTGCACGCCGAACCGGTGCTGCTCGTCGACGATGGCCAGGCCGAGGTCGTGGAAGACCACCGTGTCCTGCATCAGCGCATGGGTACCCACCACCACCTGCGCCTCGCCCGAGGCCACCTGCGCAAGCACGGTGGCGCGCGCCTTGCCGGTGACCTTGCCGGCCAGCCAGGCCACGCGCACGCCCAGCGGTTCCAGCCAGGCGCGCAGGTTGGCCAGATGCTGCTCCGCGAGCAATTCGGTCGGCGCCGCCAGCGCCACCTGCTTGCCGGCTTCCACCGCCAGCATGCCCGCCAGTGCGGCGACGACGGTCTTGCCGCTGCCGACGTCGCCCTGCACCAGCCGCAGCATCGGCGACGGCTTGCCGATGTCCTCGCGGATCTGTGCGAACACGCGCTGCTGCGCGCCCGTCAACGTGAACGGCAGCGCCTTGACCAGCGCCTTCACCAGCACGCCCTTGCCCTTCAGCACCGGCGCGCCGTGTTGCTGCAGCGCCAACCGCTGGCGTCGCAGGCTCAGGTGATGGGCCAACAGCTCCTCGATCGCCAGCCTGCGCTGTGCGGGATGGGTGCCCAGCGAGAGCGCCGCGACGTCCGCATCGCGCGGCGGACGGTGCATCGTCAGCAGCGCCTGTCGCAGCGAGGGCAACTGCAGTCCGTGCAGCAGGGCCGCGGGTAGCAACTCCAGGCTGTCGTTGTCGGGAAGCCGTTCCAGCGACTGGCCGACCAATTTGCGGATGCTCGCCGGCCCCAACCCCTCGATGGCCGGGTAGACCGGATCCAGCGCCTCGCCCAGCGCCACGTCATCTTCGTCGCCCAGGATGCGATAGCTGGGATGGACGATCTCCAGCCCGTTCTGCCCGGGCTTGGGCGTGCCGTAGCAGCGGATGCGCGTGCCAACGGCGAACTGCGCGACCTGCGCGGCGCGGAAATGGAAGAACCGCAGCACCAGCGTGCCGCGGGATTCGTCGCCGACCGCGACCCGCAGCACCGGGCGGTAGCGGAAGCCGCGCTCGACCGCTTCCACGCGCCCTTCCACCTGTGCGGGCACGCCCGGCTGCAGCAGGCGGATCGGCGTGATCGCCGTGCGGTCTTCGTAACGCAGCGGCAGGTGCAACCACAGGTCCTGCATCGTCAGCAGGCCACGTGCCGCCAGCTTCTCTGCCACGCGCGGACCCACACCGGGCAGACGACTCAGGGGTTCGGCGGAAAGATCGATGGACGGCGTGTCGCGACGTGCTGGCATGCCACAAGGATGCCGGGAACGACGCGAAACAAAAACCCCGGCATCCTGCGATGCCGGGGTCCGTGTCCGACGCGTCGCGCGCGGCTCAGAACTTCACGGCGACTTCCATGCCGTACGTGCGCGGCTCGGTGATGGTGGCGCCCACGAGGCCAAGCGGGCCACGGCCATAGGTGTTCAGGCCTTTCACGTACTGATTGTCGAACACGTTGTTACCGTAGACGGCCCAGCTCCAGTGGCCCTGGGGCGCGGTCCAACCGATGCGGACATCGGTGCGGTCGCGCGCTTCGCCGATGTCGAGCAGCGCATTCACGCCGCAATCGCCCTGCAGGTCGGAACCCTCGTTGCAGCGGCTGCGGCCGCGGTAGGCATGCCGTGCCGAGAAGCGCAGCTCGCCATGGCCGGCCAGGTCGACCTGGTAGGCCGCGCCCATCGAGGCGGTGAAGCGCGGCTCGCCGGTGGGCTCGCCATCCAGGTCCACGCCCTCGGGCGTCACGTAGTCCTTGTACTTGGAATCGATCCACTCGGCCTGCGCATCCAGCGTCAGGCCGTCGATGACCTTCCAGCGCAGGTCGACGTCGATACCGGTGGCCTCCAGGTCGCCGGTGTCGAACACGAAGCGCGGGATGTCGACCGGGTTGTTCGGGTCGGGATCGATCAGCCGCACCGACTGGCGGTTGTCGTAACGGTAGTGGAACAGCGAGGCATTCCAGGCGAAGCGTCCCAGCGACTGCTTGATACCGGCTTCCAGGTTCCACACGTCCTCGTTCTCGAACGCCGGGCCGATCTGCAGGGCGTTGAAACCACCGGCCTTGTAGCCCTTGGCCAGCGAACCGAACACCATCGTCCTGTCGTCCAGGTGGTAGTCGACGACGAAACGCGGACTGACGTCGCTCCAGCTGCGCTTGTCGCGCACCAGCACGCCCTTGTTGACCATCGCCGGCGGATCGATGAAGGCCATGTCGAACGTCAGCGTCTCGCGGCTGATCGGAATGCCCATCTGTCCCAGCGCGGCGAAGAAGCCCAGCGATTCCAGCAACGCCAGCTTGGCTTCCAGCTCCGGCGCATTTCGTGGCGTGTTGAGCCAGGTGAAGTCCTTCTCGTCGCGGGTATAGCGCAGTCCGAAGGTCAGGTTGAGCCTGTCGGTCGCGCGCCAGATCACATCGCCGAACGCCGCGTAAGCGGTGGTCGACAGCGTATTGTTGAAGCGCTCGTTCCAGCGGTCACCCACCAGCGACACCGGGATGCCGTTCATCTGCGCCAGCAACGAGGTGAAACCGAACAGGCTGCCGTCCGGCGTCGGCGCGATGCCGAGGTTGCGCACGATGTTGTCCACCGCCTCGGTGTTCGTGTTCACCTCGCTGGTCTGGCGGGCGTCTTCCTTGAAGAAACTCGCGCCTGCCACCCAGTCCAGACGTGCGTTGCTGCCGGCGAACTTGAACTCCTGGTAGAAGGTCTCGTTGCTCTCGGTGTTGACCGAATCGATGTACAGGTCGGCGCGGTTGGTGCCGTCCTCCTCAGTCTGGTTCAGCGAATCGTATTCGCGCCAGGAGGACGTCGACGTCAGGTTGCCCCAGGTGAAGCCGTGGTCGACGATCAGGGTGACGCCGTCGAACGTGCGCCACTCGGCGTTCTCCGCGTCGCTGTAGGTCGGCACCTTGCGCGGATCCAGGTAGTCGTCGGTGTCCACCGGCACCGGCGGCCGCTGCGGATAGGGTGGCAACGGCACGATGCCGGTGGTGACGCGGCCGTTCTGGTCCAGGCTTTCATGGTCCCAGCTCAGCAGCGCGGTGGTGTTGTCGCCGATGCGCAGCTGCCAGGCGGCGCGCGCGGCCCACACGTTCTCGCCGCCCAGGTCCTTGCCGGTGGCGCCATCCTGGAACCAGCCATCGCTGTGGTTGAACAGCGCGTTGATCCGGAATGCCGAGACGTCGCTGACCGGGATGTTCCACATCGCGTCGACGTACTGCTTGCCGTAGTTGCCGAGCCGCAGGCGCAGGCGCGCCTCGGTCTCGTCCTGTGGCCGTCGCGTCACCAGCGAGATCGCGCCGGCGGTGGTGTTGCGGCCGAACAGCGTGCCCTGCGGCCCCTTCAGCACTTCGATGCGTTCCACGTCGAGGAACGGCAGCAGCACGCCGCCACCGCGACCGCCGTACACGCCGTCGACGAAGATGCCCACCGCCGGATCGGTGCCGATGCCGAAGTCGTTGGTCTCCACGCCGCGCAGGCGGAACGACGGCTGGGTCGGCTGGACGGCATCCACCACCAGGCCCGGCACGAAGGCGTCGATGTCGCCGAGGTTCTCCGCCGCGACGTCGTCGAGCAGCTGCTGGTCGACGACCTGCAGCGCGATCGGGACGTCCTGCAGCTCCTGCTGGCGGCTCTGCGCGGTGACGGTGATGGTATCCAGGTTGGTGGCCTGCTGTTCGCCTTCGGGCGTAGCCTGCGCCCAGGCCGTGCCGCTCGCGCCCAACACCACGCAACCGCCGAACAGCGCGCGCCGAAGCCCCACGACCAGATTCCGTTGCATCACTCTCATCACGCCCTCCCGGAAGCGTTGTGCGGAAACCGGCCTCAGGTGGCCGGCGGTGGTTCACTGCCTGTGCCTGCCGTGTCGCAACTGCCCGACTGCGCGTCGATCCACGCGCGGATCAGCGCCACCCCTTCGCGATGGACGACCGAGCGCCCCAGCTCCGGCATCATGATCGCGGGGTCGTCGCTGTCCAACCGGTAATCGAAGATGGAATCGGCCGCGTGTCCCGGCACGATGTCGTAGCGCCGGTTGCCCGTGCCCTTGCCCGCCGCGATCGGCTGCTTGCAGAAGCCCAGCTTCAGGCGGTCCTGCGTGTGCGCGTCCAGCCACAGGCCGGAGGTGATCGCTGGGCCGGTGGCGCTGTGGCAGTGCCCGCAGTTGACGTCCAAGTAGGCCCGCGCGCGCGCATCCAGGGGTGCTTTCGCATCCATCGCATCGGCCAGCCGCGGCGGCGATGCAGGCACGCCAGCCAGATAGCCGACCCGCACCAGGTGCGCCAGCTGGTTTTCCCTGCCGCCGGTGTAGTCGAAGTCGCGGTTCAGATGCCGCGCCTTCAGGCCGATCGGCAGCAGCTTGCGCGACCTGTTGTCGGTGATGTGGCAGCCGCCGCACTGGTTCTGGTCCGGCACCTGGTAGTCGGCCGTCTCGCGTCCACCCTGCGCATCCACCAGGTCGAGCGTGAGCAGTTCACCGGTGCGCTTCAGCGTGGCCGCCGTCTGCGCATCGTTCCACACGTACGGCAGCGCCACCCAGCCTTCGGCCCGATGCACGAGCAGGCGCGTCTCGATCAGGCGCACCTTGGCGAGGTCCAGCGTCTCGCCATCCAGCGACGACTGCGATGGCGGCGTGCGCGCGACCGAGGTTCCGTCCCGGACCTGCCCTGCCGGCAACGGGTAGTAGAACGTCTTGCTGAGGATGGTACCGACGGGAAAGTCGAAGCTCTGCTCGGCCTGGTACGTCGCCGGCGTGCCCGCCGGCATCCACACGGTGCGCAGCTTGTGCGCGTAGTCGCTGAACAGCGGCGTGTTGAGGTCGTAGGGCACCACGCCTTCGCTGAGGCGCAGGCGGCCGTCCTCGATCTTCAGCACGCCCCATTCGTCCAGCGTCGCCGGCTGGCCTTCGGCGAAGAAGTGCACCTGCGCCGCCGGCCGGCAGGCAGGCAGCGCCGCACACGCGGCAAGCGCGACCAGCCACAGCGCCAGGCGATACGGCATGCGCAACGGCCTCAACCGTGTTTCAGGTCGACCGCCGGCAGGCGCGGCAGTTCGCAGTCGTGGACCTTCGCGTCCTTGTTCGGATTCTTGTAGCCGCCGGGACCGTCCGCGTTGACCACACCGTTGACATCGCGCAGGCAGATCTGCGGCCCGACCTTCTTTCCGTCGACCATGCGCTCCTTGTTGAAGTAGCCGTCCCACAGCACGTCGGGGAAGTTGCCGCGCAGGCCGTAGGTGGCCACCTTCAGCGCCTTCAGGTCGAAACCGTCCGGCGAGTCGCCGCCGCCCGACAAGGTGTTGCCATGGATATGGATGCGCTCCGGATACGGGTCGAAGTTCGGCGACGCGCTGCTGTCCTTGTAGCCGGTGGAATAGACGCTGGAGACGATGATGTTGGCGGTCGCGTTGTCGCGGATCTCGTTGCCGAACACTTCGATGTCGTCGTTGGAATTGATCACGATCCCCGACCCCGCCGGCACGCTGGCCACGGGCGTGCCCTTGGCGCCGAAGTTCTCGTGGTTGTTGGCGATCACCTTGTTGGCGTAGACGCGGATGTTGCCGCCCTGCTGCGACAGCCCCGGCATGTTGAAGACGAGGATGCCGCCGGTGTTACCGGTCGCTACGTTCTCGTAGACGTCGGCGTTGATGGTGTTCTCGATCTCGATGCCGGCGACGTTCTGTTCAGCGCGACTGCGGCGCACGATGACGCCGTCGGACTGGCCGACGTAGATACCGGCATCGGACGCGCCGATGGATACGGTGTCCTCGATCAGCACGTTCTTGGTCAGCACCGGGTAGATGCCGTAGGCGCCGTTCTTCGTGCTCGGGCCACCGGTCCATTGCACTTTGACGCCGCGGATGGTGATGTTCGACGACTCGCTGATCTTCAGCCCGTCGCCCCTGGAATCCTCGATGGTGAGGTTCTCGATGGTGAAATCGTCGCCGTTGACCAGCAGGCCCTCGGCGCCGGCCTTCTGCCCCTTGAAGCTCAGCACGCTCTTGTCCATGCCGGCGCCACGGATCGTCACCCCGTTCGCGCGCAGGGTCAGGCTGCGGTCGAAGGCATGCCGGCCGGCCGGGATCTCGATGACATCGCCCGGCCTGGCATCCAGCAGGCGCTCCTGCAGGGCGGTGGCGAAGCCGGCGTCGGCCGCTGGGGCAGCGGTGTCAGGCGCCTTGGGCTGGCAGGCGGCCGCCATGAGCGCCAGGGCGCCGGCCACTGCCACGGAAATGGTGCGCTGCATGAGTCTCCCCTCCCATACGCTTGCGTAGTGCCCGCAGTCTGGTGCGGCCACCCATGTGACACGGAGGGCGGGAGCGGCATACTACGGGGGGCAAAGCGGACAAGCTGGAGGGGCTCCGATGCGCTGGAAAACCGGACTGGGCAATCGCCTGTCGATCGCCAACCTGCCCACCAACATGCTGTGCGGCCTGGTGCTGCTGGCCGGCGAGTTCGGCGTGAACGCCGAAAGCTGGTTCGCCGGCATGCGGATGAATGTGCAGGAGATCCACGACCCGCTCGCGCGCGTCTCCTACCGCCAGGCCAGCGAGATCATCCGTCGCGCCCTGCCGACCCTGCCGATCGACGGCGTCGGCCTGTCCATGGGCGAGAAGCAGAACGGCGGCAACTTCGGCCTGCTGGGCCTGGCGATGAAGACCGCGCCCACGTTCGGCGATGCCGTGCAGATCGGCCTGGAATACCAGCGCAATCTCGGGCCGCTGATGGACCTGGACATGCAGGACCGCGACGACGGCAGCCTGGCCGTGGTCGCAACCGCACCGGAGGAAGCTGCCGACCTGCTGCCGTTCCTCTGCGAGGAAATGTTCGCCAGCACGCTGATGCTGGCGCGCGAACTGGTCGGGCCGGAGTTCCGTCCGGTACGTCTGGAGCTGGGCTATCCGGCGCCGCGCTATGCGGCGCGCTACGGGGACCTGTTCGGTTGCGAGGTGCGCTTCGACCAGCCGCAGCACGCGATGGTGGTGGACCGGCGCTGGCTGGAGCTGCCGTTCGCCAGTTACAACCCGGTGACCTCGGGGCAGGCCCTGGCCCTGTGCCGCGCGCAGCTCACCGCGATGTCGCTGCGCGGCGAGACCACCGCGGCGGTCGAGCGGCAGCTGCGGCCGCGCCTGCGCGACAACCCGCAGATGACGGACGTCGCGATGGCGCTGCACCTGAGCGAACGCACGCTGCGTCGCCAGCTCGCCGAGGAAGGCACCAGCTTCAGCGCGGTGCACGACCGCGTGCGCACGGAACGTGCGCTGGAGCTGCTGCAGGATGCGGAAACGACCATCGCCAGCGTCGGCAGCCAGATCGGCTTCAACGACGTGCGCGAGTTTCGCCGCGCGTTCAAGCGCTGGACCGGGCATACGCCGAGTGAGACACGACGTAGCCCAGCCTGACGTTTACCGGATCAGTCGAGCACCATCACCGCATCGACTTCGAACGCAGCGCCCTTCGGCAGGCCGGAGACTTCGATGGTCGAGCGCGCGGGATACGGCGCGACGAAGTAGTCCTGCATCACCGCATTCACCGCCGCGAACTGCGACAGGTCGGTCAGGTACAGGCCGAGCCGCACGATGCGGTCGAGCGAGCCACCCGCCGCTTCCGCCACCGCCTTGAGGTTGTCGAACGCGCGGCGCGCCTGCGCGGCGATGTCGCCGTCGACCAGGTTGCCGGTGGACGGATCGAGCGGAATCTGCCCGGAGAAATACACCGTGTTGCCGGCACGGACGGCCTGCGAATAGGGACCGATGGCGGCGGGCGCCTGCTCGGTGTGGATGATCTGCCTGGTCATGCGCAACTCCTGTGTGGACAGCGGATTCTACGTAGGGCGGGCCCCGGCCCGCCATCACGGTCTATCCGATCGCGATGGCGTCGACTGGAAAAAGCGACGCACGCAAATCACCTCGTCGCAAGCACAGGTATCAAGACGGCGGGCCTGGACCCGCCCGACGTCACTGCCGGCGGACGCCGTGCACGACGTTCAAGCGTCGCAACCGGCGCATCACTTCCGCCAGATGGTTGCGGTCGCGGACCTGGATCGAGAAGCGCAGCACGGCGACGTTGATGTCGCGTTCGAGATATTCCACGCGCTCGATGTTCGACTGGCTCTTGGCGACCGCGGCGGCGACCTGCGCCAGCACGCCGGGGCGGTTCTCCACATCGATCAGCAGCGCGGCGTCGTAGTCGCCGGTGACCTTCGCGTCCCACGCGATCGGCACCCAGCGCTCCGGCGACTTGCGGAACTCGGTGACGTTGGGGCAATCCAGCCGATGCACCACGATGCCCTTGCCGGCCGTGTGGTACCCCATGATCTCGTCGCCGGGAATCGGCTGGCAACACTGCGCGAAGCTGACCACGCCGCGCTCGCCGCCGGTGATCAGGATCTTCTCCTGCGAATGCTTCGAGTGCCCGCCGGCGCGCAGTTCGGCGAACGCGGTCAACGCCTGCGCGGCCTGCGCCGGCATCCAGTTGCCCAGCGCCACGTCGGCCAGGAAGGCTTCCAGGCGCGGGTACTTGTGTTCGGTGAGGAAGGCCTCCAGACGCTGCTGCGGCAGGCGCTCCAGCGAGCTGTCCAAGTCCTCCAGCGCGCGGTCGAGCATGCGGTGGCCGAGCTGCACGGCGTCCTCATGTTCCAGCTGCTTCAGCTGGTGGCGGATGGCGGTGCGCGCCTTGCTGGTGACCACGAACTCCAGCCACTGCGGCTTGGGCGCCGCCGACTTGGCGGTGATGATCTCCACGCTCTGTCCGCTCACCAGCTTGGTGCGCAGCGGCACCAGCTTCTTGTCCACGCGCGAGGCCACCGCCTGGTTGCCGACGTCGGTATGCACGGCGTACGCGAAATCCAGTGCGGTGGCGTTGCGCGGCAACGACAGGATCTTGCCCTTCGGCGTGAACAGGTAGACCTCGTCCGGGAACAGGTCGACCTTGACGTTGTCCAGGAACTCCAGCGACGAACCGGCGGCGCGCTGGTTGTCGATCAGCTCGACGATCCAGGCATGCGCGCGGTTCTGCGCGCTGTTCGGCGAATCGGTGCCGAACTTGTAGGTCCAGTGCGCCGCGATGCCGCGCTCGGCGACCAGGTCCATCTCGGTGGTGCGGATCTGCACTTCGATCGGCGATCCGTAGGGACCGAACAGCACGGTGTGCAGCGACTGGTAACCGTTGGCCTTGGGGATGGCGATGAAATCGCGGAACCGTCCGTCGAGCGGCTTGTACTGCGCATGCACCGCACCGAGCGCGTGGTAGCAGTCCGGCACCGAGTCGACGACGACGCGGAAGCCGAACACGTCCATCACCCGGTCGAAGCTTTTGCCCTCGCCCTGCATCTTGTTGTAGATGCTCCAGGGCGTCTTCACCCGGCTGACCAGGCGATGTTCGATGCCTTCCTTCGCCAGCCGCTGCGACAGGTGCGCCTCGATCTGCGCCATCGATTCGCGGCGCATCACCGGCTGGCTGCGGATGTGCTTGTCGACCACCGCATGGCGCCACGGATGCAGCGCGCGGAAGCCGAGATCCTGCAGCTCCGACTTGACCAGGTTCATGCCCAGCCGCTGCGCGATGGGCGCGTAGATCTCCAGCGTCTCGCGGGCGATGCGCCCGCGCGCTTCCGCGCTCTGCGCGCCGAGCGTGCGCATGTTGTGCAGGCGGTCGGCCAGCTTGATCATGATCACGCGCAGGTCGCGCGACATGGCCAGCAGCATCTTGCGGAAGCTCTCGGCGGCCGCTTCCTGGCGGTCGCGAAACTTCAGCTTGTCCAGCTTGGTGACGCCTTCCACCAGCTCCGCGACCGATTCGCCGAACTCGGCGGCGATGTCGGCCCCGGTCAGCGGCGTGTCCTCGATGGTGTCGTGCAGGATCGCCGCGATCAGCGTCTCCGCGTCCATGCCCAGTTCGGCCAGCACGCCGGCCACCGCCACCGGATGGGTGATGTAGGGCTCGCCGGACTTGCGGGTCTGGCCCGCATGCGCGGCCGCACCGACTTCCCAGGCGCGCCGCAGCAGCGGCAGCTGCTCCTTGGGCAGGTACGTCACCAGCCGCTCGAACTGGACGACGTACTCCGGCACCCCCTCGTCACGGGACGAAGCGGGGCTGCGGAGCGCCTTGGCGGTACGGCCTGAATTCATGCCGCCAGACTATGCCAGTCACGTCGCCACGGCAACGCGGATCGCGGGCCCTGAAACGCGAAAAGCCCGCTTGCGCGGGCCTTCCGTCGATCGTCCGTTCCGCCGGGAACGTCAGATGAAAGCGATCAGTCGTCGCCCTTCGACAGGTCGTCGTCGGCGACCACTTCCGCGGCGGCCCACTCCAGCGCTTCGCGCTCGGCGCGCTCGCGCTCGGCCTTCTCGACGCGGTCGATCAGCTCGTTGTCGATCTTGCGCGCGGCGATCTCGCGCAGCGCCAGCACGGTGGGCTTGTCCTGCGCTTCGTTGTTGTCGATCTGCGGCTCCACGCCGTTCGCGAGCTGGCGGGCGCGCTTGGCGGCCATCGTGACCAGATCGAAACGGTTATCTACGACTTCCAGGCAATCTTCGACGGTGATGCGGGCCATGCGGGCTCCCGGCGACCGGCTGGTCGCCCAATGAATACGGAAAGGGGCCGGGATTGTAGGCAGCCGGGCAGGGTATTGCAAGCCTTTCCTTCAAAATCAAATGGTTAGCCGAGCACTCACCCCCTGCAGGGGGACTTCGGCCCCGACCACGGGGCCTCCTACACGTTCAGTCCGCCAGCAGGGCCGCGATCAGGCCGGCGTGGCGCACGTCCTGCGCTTCCCGGCGCAGGCGGCTGGCGGTGAAGATGGTGTGCATCTGCGCCACCGCCTCGTCGAACACGTCGTTGACGATGACGTAGTCGAACTCGTCGTAGTGGGACATCTCCTCGCGGGCGGCGGCCAGGCGGCGCTGGATCACCTCCTCGCTGTCCTGCCCGCGGTTGCGCATGCGTTGCTCGAGCGCGGCGCGCGAGGGCGGCAGGATGAACACGCTGACCGCATCCGGCACCTTCTCGCGCACCTGGCGCGCGCCCTGCCAGTCGATCTCCAGCAGCACGTCCTTGCCCGCGTCGAGCTGCGGCTCGACCGACTGGCGGGCCGTGCCCTTCCAGTCGCCGTGCACCTCGGCGTATTCGAAGAAGTCGCCGGCGCGGATCATCGCCTTGAACTCGTCGGCGCTGATGAAGTGGTAATGCTGCGCATGCCGTTCGCCCGGACGCGCCGCGCGCGAGGTGAACGAAATGGACAGCGCGATATCGGTATCCCGCGCCAGCACGGCGTTGACGATGCTGCTCTTGCCCGCGCCGGAGGGTGCCGCGACGATGTAGAGGGTTCCGCGCTTCATTCGATGTTCTGCGCCTGTTCGCGGATCTGGTCGATCAGCACTTTGAACTCCACCGCGATGTTGGTGGTGCGGATGTCGACGGACTTGGAGCCCAGCGTATTGGCCTCGCGGTTGAACTCCTGCAGCAGGAAGTCCAGCCGGCGGCCCTGCGGCTCCTTCTGGGTGAAGACGCGGCGGATCTCCTTGACGTGGCTGTCCAGGCGGTCGAGTTCCTCGTCCACGTCGAGCTTCTGCAGCCACAGCACCAGTTCCTGCTCCAGCCGGCCCTGTTCCATGTTCTGGGCCACGTCGGCCAGGCGCGCTTCCAGCTTCTGCCGCTGCCCGGCACGGATCTGCGGGATCAGCGTGCGCACCTCGGCCGCCAGCGCGGCGATGCCGTCCACGCGCTCCAGGATCGCCGCCACCAGCTTGCCGCCCTCGCGTTCGCGCGCGGCGACGAACTGGTCGAGTACGGTATCCAGCAGCGCCAGCGCCTCGGCATGCAGCGCCTCCATGTCCACACCCTTGGTCTGCAGCACGCCAGGGAACTGCAGCAGGTCGGTCAGTTCGGTGCGCAGGTTGGGGACGCGCAAGGCCAGGTCCGCCGCCAGCTCCGACAACTGCGCCACGACGCGCGGATTGAGTTGCAGTGCGCCGCCGCCTTCGGGCGCGCGCAGACGCAGCGTCAGGTCCAACTTGCCGCGCGACACGCGCGAGGCGACGCGCTCGCGCAGCGCCGGTTCCAGCACGCGCAGTTCGTCCGGCAGGCGGACCCCCAGTTCCAGGAAGCGGTGGTTGACCGCGCGCAGTTCGGCCCCCAGCGTGCCGCCGTCGGTGGCGCGTTCGGCGGCAGCGAACGCCGTCATGCTGCGGATCATGCAGGTGCCCATCGGACCAGTGAGCGGCGCATCTTAGCAGCCAACGCGGCGCCGGCCGGGCCCGGCGGGATGGACTGGTAGACTTCGCCCCCCCCTCATCGCGGATGCCCCCATGTCCTTCTCCCGCCCCAGCGGCCGCCAGCCCGACCAGATGCGCGACGTCAGCATCCTGCGCAACTACACCCGCCACGCGGAGGGCTCGGTGCTGGTCAGCTTCGGCCACACCCGCGTGCTGTGCACGGCGACGGTGGAGAACAAGGTGCCGGGCTTCCTGCGCGGCAAGGGCGAAGGCTGGGTGACCGCCGAGTACGGCATGCTGCCGCGCTCCACCCACACCCGCAGCGACCGCGAGGCGTCGCGCGGCAAGCAGGGCGGACGCACGCTGGAGATCCAGCGGCTGATCGGCCGCACGCTGCGCGCCTGCGTGGACCGCGGCGCGCTGGGCGAACGCACCATCACCCTGGACTGCGACGTGCTGCAGGCCGACGGCGGCACGCGTACCGCCGCCATCACCGGCGCCTACGTGGCGCTGGTGGACGCGGTGAACTGGCTGAAAGGCCGCAACGAGATCAAGCGCGACGTGGTGCATGGCGCCGTCGCGGCGGTGTCGGTCGGCATCTACCGCGGCGTGCCGGTGCTGGACCTGGATTACCCCGAGGACAGCGACTGCGACACCGACATGAATCTGGTGATGAACGACGGCGGCGGCTTCATCGAACTGCAGGGCACGGCCGAAGGGCACGCCTTCCGTCGCGATGAGCTGGACGCGCTGCTCGCGCTCGGCGAGAAGGGCATCGGCGAACTGTTCGCCGCGCAGCGCGCCGCGCTGGCCGGCTGATCCCGCACCCCTTGTAGGAGCGCCCCATGGGCGCGATGCTCTTCGATCGGATCATGCAGAAAAGCATCGCGCCCATGGGGCGCTCCTACAGAGATAAGGATTTCGTCATGCAGACCCTCAGCCTGGTCACCTTGCTCGTCGACGACTACGACCGCGCCATCGCGCACTACCGCGACGCGCTCGGCTTCGACCTGCGCGAGGACACCGACCTCGGCGGCGGCAAGCGCTGGGTGCGCGTGGCGCCGACGGGCGACGGCAGCACCGATCTGCTGCTGGCCGTCGCGACGACGGACGAACAGCGCGCGCGCATCGGCGACCAGGCCGGCGGGCGCGTGGGCTTCTTCCTGCAGACGGACGACTTCTGGCGCGACCATGCGCGCATGAGCGCCGCCGGCATCGAGTTCCTCGAAACACCACGGGAAGAAAGCTACGCCACCGTCGCCGTATTCCGCGATGCCTACGGCAACCGCTGGGACCTGCTGCAACCCAAGGGCTGATTGACCATGAAACTCGTGCTCGCCTCCTCCAACCAGGGCAAGCTGGAAGAACTCCGCGGACTGCTGGCCGACACCGGCATCGAACTGGTCGCGCAGTCCGACCTGGGCGTGGAGGACGCCGACGAGACCGGCACCACCTTCGTCGAGAACGCGCTGATCAAGGCGCGCCATGCCAGCCTGCAGACCGGCCTGCCCGCGCTGGCCGACGATTCCGGCATCTGCGTGGACGCGTTGAACGGCGCACCCGGCCTGTATTCGGCGCGCTACGCCGGCGAACACGGCAACGCGGACCGCAACATCGACAAGCTGCTGGATGCACTCAAGGACGTCGCCGGCGAACAACGCGGCGCGCACTTCTACTGCGTGCTGGTGCTGCTGCGCCACGCGCACGATCCGCAGCCGCTGATCGTCGAAGGCGAATGGCGTGGCCGCATCCTGCACGAGCGTCGCGGCAGCGGCGGGCACGGCTACGACCCGGTGTTCTTCGACCCGCAGCGCGGCCAAAGCGCGGCGGAGATGCCGCTGGCGGACAAGAACCGCATCAGCCATCGCGGCAAGGCGCTGGCAGGACTCAAGCAGCGGCTGCTCGACCTGCCCTGATCCGATGCTGATCCCGCCGCCCCTGTCGCTCTACGTGCACCTGCCGTGGTGCGTGCGCAAATGCCCGTACTGCGACTTCAACTCGCACCAGGGCAACGGCGCGCTGCCGTTCGACGATTACGTCGATGCGCTGCTGCGCGACCTCGACCACGACCTGCCGCTGGTGTGGGGCCGCACCGTGCACAGCGTGTTCTTCGGCGGTGGCACGCCCAGCCTGTTCCCGCCGGAGGCGATCGACCGCTTCCTGCAGGGCGCCAGCAGCCGCCTGCGCTTCGCGCCGGGCCTGGAGATCACGCTCGAGACCAACCCCGGCACCGCCGAACACGGCCGCTTCGACCGCTATCTCGCGGCCGGCGTGAACCGCATCAGCTTCGGCATCCAGAGCTTCGACGACGAGAGCCTGAAGAAGCTCGGCCGCATCCACGACAGCCACGAGGCCGAGCACGCGGTGAAGCTGGCGCAGGACGCCGGCTTCGACAACTTCAACCTCGACCTGATGTACGCCCTGCCCGGCCAGACGCTGGCCATGGCCGAACACGACCTGCAGCGCGCCTTCGCCCTGCAGCCGGCGCACATCTCCCACTACCAGCTGACGCTGGAGCCGAACACGGTGTTCTTCGCGCGCCCGCCGCAGGGCATCCCCGACGACGACCACGCCTGGGACATGCAGGAGCACTGCCAGGCCCTGCTCGCCGACGCCGGCTACGGGCACTACGAAGTCAGCGCCTACGCGCGCCCGGGACGACGCTGCGCCCACAATCTCAACTACTGGCGTTACGGCGATTACATCGGTATCGGCGCCGGCGCGCACGGCAAGATCACCGTGGGTGCAACGCAGCAGATCCTGCGGCGCTGGAAGGTCAAGCATCCGACGAGCTACCTGACCACCGCCGGCACGCAACAGGCGGTCGGCGGCGACGACGACATCACGCCGCAGCGCCGCCCCTTCGAGTTCATGCTCAATGCGTTGCGGTTGCAGGACGGCTTCGCGCTGGCCGACTTCACCGCCACCACCGGCCTGCCGCTGGACAGCATCGCGCCGGCGCTGGAACAGGCCTTGCAGGCCGGATGGCTGGAGGTCTCCGACACCCACGTGCGCCCGACCGCACTGGGCCGCCGGTTCACCAACGACGTGATCGAACTTTTCCTGGGCGACTGACGCCGGGCGCCCGCCGGCGCGGCGACGGATGGATGCGCAGGCAAGGCGGGGTGTGATAATGATGGCGCAAGAGGGGAGCCTGCCGTACCAATGACCGCGACACGACCGCCAACGTCCTCTGCCGCGCCGACCACGATCGCATCGTCGGCGCTGCCGCCGCGCGTGCGGCGCGTGCTGCAGAGCCTGCTCGACCACATCGCCACGGATTTCGTCTCCGCCCTGAACGGCATGCTGGTGGAGTTCGAACAGCAGCTGTTCAAGCAGGCCGAGCAGGCCCGCAGCAACCACGCGCAGACGCAGATCTTCGTCGACCTGCGGTCGCTGCAGAAGAACCGCGTCGAGCTGGTGCCGCACTACATGTTCGCGCTGGAGGCGGAACTGGCCGCGATCCGCAGCACTCAACCCAGAGGGGAACAGGCGCAGCTGCGCCTGGACTACCAGACACTGACCCTGGTCGAGGACGCCGCGATGGACCAGGAAATCGTGCTGCGCGAAGTCGCGCGCCGGCACGAGCAGCGCGGCAATGCGCAGATCCTGATGCTGGGCCAGCGGATGGGCGTGCTCGCCTGTCGTCCCGCTTACGAGGCCGAGACGCTGCCCTTGGGCCCGAACCGCCTGTGCCACTTGCTGAAGGACGCGGCCGCCTGCCTCGATCTGTCCATCGACGCACAGCTGGTGCTGTACCGCAGCTTCGACCACAAGGTGATGCTGAACTACACCGAGTGGGCGAACACGGTGAACCAGTTCCTCGCCCGCGAAGGCATCCTGCCGGGCCTGTCCTACATGCCCCGGCGCGCGCGCAGTTTCGAAGTCGTGCGGCCGCCGAGCGACGAAGCCCGCAGCGGCGCGCGCCCGATGACCGCCTGGCAGAGCCAGACCGGCGCATCGCACTGGGCGACGCTGACGCCCGAGCAGCTGCAGGCGGTCGCGGGCGCACTGACCGGCAGCGCTGCGGGCGGTGGTCCGGCGACGCCGTCATCGGCACCCGCAGCGACCGAAGCCGCATCCAGTGGCACGGCCGCGGACAGCCAGCCGCCGCAGGACATGGCGGGCTCGTTCGAAGTCCTGCAGAAACTGCTGTCGATCCGGCGAGGCGGCCTGCAGGCCGACGCACTCGCCCGTGCGGGCGAGCTCGACGCGATTGCCGAGGATGCCGGAGGCGGTCATGGCGGTGGCGGTGGCGGTGGTAGTGGTGGCGGCGCTGCGGGGGGTGCAGGTGCAAGTGTGAGCGCGGGTGGGGATACCTCCGGCCATCCGACCACTGGCGGCGGTACACCGGCACGCCCGGGTGGCAGCACCGCCCGTCGCCTGTTGCCCACCCCCGATGTGCTCCACACGCTGCAGGCACTGCAGACGGCACCCCTGCCCGCGCGCACGCCGGACCAGCCGCGCCGCACCGTGGCGGACCTGCAGCAGATGATGCTGGCCGAGGTGCGCGCCAAGCATGGCCCCGGCGCGGCGCTGGCCAGCGCGGATTCCGACACGTTCGAACTGCTCGACCTGCTGTACAACGAGATCGAACGCGAGGTGCAGCACGACGCGCCGGCCGCCGACATGCTGGTGCGGCTGCAGGTGCCCGTCGTGCAGGCCGCGCTGCGCGACCGCAATTTCTTCCTGCGCGCACAGCATCCCGCGCGCGACCTGCTCAACACGGTCGCCGAATCCGGCGCGACCTGGCTGGGCGACGACGACGTCGATCCGCACCTCGTGCAGCGGCTGCACAAGGCGGTCGAGACCGTCGTCGAGACCTACGAAGGCGACGAGACGGTCTTCGAGGATGCCAACCGCGACGTGCAGCAGCACCTGCAGGCGGCGGCCCGCAAGGCCGAACTGGCCGAGCGCCGGCAGATCGAAGCCGCGCGCGGCAAGGACCGGCTCGAGATCGCCAAGCAGAAGGCGGCCGATACCATCGAGTCGGCGATGGCCGAGGCCAAGCCGCAGAAATTCGTGCAGGCGCTGCTCAGCCAGGCCTGGGCGGACGTACTGACGCTGACCCAGTTGCGCAACGGCGAGTCGTCCAGCGAATGGGCCGACCAGCTGCAGACCACGCTGGAAATCATCGCCGCCACGACGTCCTCGCAAGCGGCCAACCCCGAGCTGGCCGGCAAGATCGAGAAGTCGCTGGTGCAGGTGGGCTACCACGAGGACGAAGCCGCGGCGATCTCGCGCCGGCTGTCCAGCGCCGAGGAAGACGAGACCACCTCGCGCACCGAACTGACCGCCCGCCTGAAGGCGCGTGCGCGCCTCGGCGGCCAGGGCGAGGCCAAGAAGAAGCCGACGCAGCCGCGCACGCCGCAGGAACAGGAGTGCTACGACTACCTGCGCTCGCTGCCGTTCGGTACGTGGTTCGAGTTCACCCGCAACCAGCAGGGCGACGTGCAGCGCCAGCGCCTGTCGTGGTTCAGCCCGGTCACCGGCAATGCGCTGTTCGTCAACCAGCGCGGCCAGCGCGTGGGCGAGCATTCGCTGGACACGCTGGCGCACCTGATGGCGAAGAGCCAGGCGCAGGTGGTCACCGAGGACCGCGGCCGCCTGATCGACCGCGCCTGGAACGCCACCCTCAACGCGCTGCGCAGCCTCACCGGACGCAGCGGCGAACCCGCAGGAGACGCCGCATGATGCGCGAGTTCCGCCGCGCCCGCCGGCGCGCCGTGCCGAAGCCGGTCCCGGTGTTCGACCTGATGACCGAGCAGGTCATCGGCCGGCTGGGCAACCTGTCCGAATCCGGCATGCTGCTGATCGCCACCGAACCGGTGGTCGACGACGCGCTGTACCAGCTGCGCTTCCACCTGCAGGACGAACGCGGCCAGGACCTGCCGATCGACGTTGGCGCGCATCTCATCTGGTCCGCGCCCGCGAACACGCCCGGCCAAGCCTTCGCCGGCCTCCGCTTCCTCACCATCGACCGTGAGCCGCTGGAGCGGCTGCGGCAATGGGTGAACGCCGGCCCCGAGGCGGAATAGCGCGCGAGGCGCCCCGCTGCGCAACGCCCGGCCGGGACGATTGCGGCAAAATGGCGGTTCATTCGCACGAGCCGCCGCCATGAACGCACCCGCCTCCTTCGACACCGACCTCGTTCCGCTGTACGCCGACCACCTGGCGACGATGAAGCAGCGCGCGGACGAAGCGCTGGCGCGTGGCGGCTTCGACCACCTGGTCGTGCCCAGCGGCACGCAGCACTGGCAGGTCTTCGACGACCGCGACTATCCTTACGCGGTGAACCCGCAGTTCAAGGCCTGGCTGCCGCTCACGCGCCTGCCGTACAGCTGGCTGGTGTACACGCCCGGCCAGCGGCCGAAAGTGATCTTCTACCAGCCGTTCGATTACTGGCATGTCGTGCCGGACGCACCGAGCGGCTGGTGGGTGGACCATGTGGATGTCCACATCATCCGCAAGCCCGACGAAGCCGCCGCGCTGCTGCCGCCCGCTGCGCGCAGTGCGATCCTCGGCGAGCCGCAGAGCGCGCTCGGCGACTACGTACCGAACAACCCCGAGCCGGTCATCCAGTACCTGGAATACCACCGCTCGTACAAAACGCCTTACGAGATCGCGCTGATGCGGCAGGCGCAGCGCCTGGCCGTGCGCGGCCACCGCGCAGCGGAAGCGGCGTTCCGCGCCGGCGAGAGCGAGTTCGGCATCCACATGGCCTACTGCACCAAGGTGGGCCAGGACGCCAACGAGCTGCCCTACGGCAACATCATCGGCCTCAACGAGCACGCGGCGATCCTGCACTACATGGAACTGCAGCGCGTCGCGCCGGATCCCCTGCGCAGCTTCCTGATCGACGCCGGCGCCAGCTTCCACGGCTACGCCAGCGACATCACCCGCACCTATGCGTACGACACCGGCAGCGAGTTCCAGGCATTGATCGATGCGGTCGACACCGCGCAACAGACGATGTGCGCCGGCGTGCGCGCGAACGTGGACTACAAGCAGCTGCACGTCGATGCGCACCACACCCTGATGGGCATCCTGAAGGACTTCGGCGTGATCACGGTGTCGCCGGAGGCGGCGGTCGCCACCGGCGTCAGCGCGGCGTTCTTCCCGCACGGCCTGGGCCATCCGATCGGCCTGCAGGTGCACGACGTGGCCGGCTTCGCCGCCAGCGACCGCGGCGGCCGCATCGAGCGCCCCGCCGGCCATCCCTACCTGCGCATGACGCGTGTGCTGGAGCCGGGCATGGTGGTGACCATCGAGCCCGGCCTGTACTTCATCGACCTGCTGCTGGACGAGGTGAAGAAGAACGGCCACGCCGCCAGCGTCGACTGGGCGCGCGTCGACGCATTCCGCCCGTACGGCGGCATCCGCATCGAGGACGAAGTGCTGTGCACCGACGGCGATGCCGACAACCTGACGCGGCCGGCGTTCGTGGAAATCAACTGACCGTCGGCGTAGCCCGGGTAAGGCCTTAGGCCGCACCCGGGGATCGGACTGTTTCCGTACTAAGCGCCCCGGGTGCGCTTCGCTTACCCGCGCTACGCTGGGCATGCGCTATCAGAGGGAGCCAAGGTGCACAGAATGACAGCTACGAAGGCGGCACTCGCATTCCTCGTTGCTCTCGGATCGCTGTCTGGATGCGACGCTGGGCGTGTGGAAGACAAAAGAGGCAGATTGGCAGCGCTTTGTGGGGGCAGGGGCAACTCATCAGGCGATCCATGCCCTATTTCCTTCCTTACGCTGGCCGCCAACCCGGATCTCTTCAATGAAAGGCACATCCGTGTCGCAGGCCACTACTCATCCGGACTGGAGCCGCTCCTATTTATTGATCGGGAATCCGCAGAGGGCGGGCTCACTGCTAACGCCGCGCTTCTATCAATGAGCAGCGAGAGCGAGTTAGAAAGTCTTAAGTCTGAGCATCTGGTCCTGATCGAAGGCAAGTTTCTCCATACGCCACCTCAACGAGGGGAATTCAACAGACCAACAGCGGCGGGGCTGGTAGGTGAACTGGCGGATGCGAAGCAAATTCGTGGAAGCGCTATCGGTATCCCTTACAGATGTTGGGCAGCGCCGCCAGATAGGCCGGAGAACGACGAGCGGAAGGATTCCAAATGTCCCGAACCAACTATCAGACCGTAGCCCGGGTAAGGCCAACGGCCGCACCCGGGGACTGGAACGGTGCCGCGCGACGCGCCCCGGGTGCGCTTCGCTTACCCGGGCTACGCTCGCTCGCGCGCAGGACCGCCATGGTTTGACGGCATTCCGGTGCAGCCACAGAATCCCATCCATCCATACGTCATCGACATGCACGCAAGGGGACGGCACGCATGATGTTCATGATCGGCCAGGGCGAACGCGTGGTGCCGGTGGGTGAGCCGGAGCCGCAGCACTGTCCGCGCTGCGATGAGGAGCGCGACTTCCAGCCGCAGCTCGCCTACAAGTACGGCGAGTTCGACCTGCTGTTCGGCTTCGTCTACGGCAGGCGCTACCAACTCGCCTGCCCGGAGTGCAATCACGGCTGGCAACTGGACCGGAGGCTGGCCGAGCAGCGTTACGGCAAGCCGGCGATCCCGTTCCGCCTGCGCTACGGCTTCTTCATCCTGCTCGGCCTGTTCGCCGCCCTCGGTGCGGCCTACGTGGCGAACCCGCCACTGCCATGACACCTGCCAGCGCAATGTTGGATACGGCCCTGCTGCTGCCGATGACGGCGCACGTCGCGCTTGCGGCAACACTCTACGTCCTGCTGACCATCGCGCGGGCGCCGGCGATCTGGGGCATCGGCCGGCGTGCGGACGGCAGCAATCCGTTGGCGAAGCTCGAACCGCGCCTCAGCGCCAACCTGTCCAACCAGTTCGAATGGCCCCTGTTCTTCCACATCGCCTGCATCATGCGGATGCTGCTCGGCACCCGCCCCGCGCCCTCGCACTGGCCTGGCTCTTCATTGCCGGCCGCGTGCTGCACAGCGCGGTGCAGGTGCTGACCGCGAACGTGCGCCTGCGTGGCCTGGTGTTCACCCTGAATTTCCTCGCCGTGCTCGGCCTGTGGGGCCTGCTGCTGTGGATGGCACTGGAGCGGGTCTCATGGTGACTATTCGGCAGCACGGAGATAACCAGCTGCTCTTCGACATGGCCAGTTTCCTTGTGGAGATCGATAGATTCGTTCGCCTCGACACGTGGGAGATAAAAGTCCTCTGGTGTGTTGGCGAAGGTGCGCTCGAGATCGAGGAGCGCTCAGCGTCCGGCATGGTGTTGCCCGACCACACCTTCCGCAATCTGAGTCGTGGCATCCATCAGACCATCGATGGCGACTTCGTAGGCATGTCTGACGGAAGAAGGGTGATT
Organism: Pseudoxanthomonas sp. LjRoot206; assembly: GCF_056175725.1. Taxonomy (NCBI): domain Bacteria; kingdom Pseudomonadati; phylum Pseudomonadota; class Gammaproteobacteria; order Lysobacterales; family Lysobacteraceae; genus Pseudoxanthomonas; species Pseudoxanthomonas sp. LjRoot206. The sequence goes on along the minus strand of NZ_JBGFFI010000002.1, from coordinate 592,763 downwards.
GAACTCCGCGCCTTCGATTCGACATTCTGGGAAGTGTCCGGTCCAGCCGATTTCGAGGCGCACATGCTGTCCACGTACGGCACCTGGCAGCCCGACCGACCGAGATGACCTGGGCGCTGTAGCGCCTCTGCCCCTCTATTCTGGAGACTTCTCACGATGACAACCTCCGACTACCTCCTCATCTCCCGCGGCCAGTGGGACGAAAGCGCGTCGAAGGAAGACGTGCAGGACGCCATCGACCGCTTCTATGTCTGGTACGAGCAGGGTCTGGCGGACGGCGTCCTGAAGCCCGGCAGCCGGCTGGAGAACCGTGGCAGGCTGGTGTCGCGCAGCGGCATCACCGACGGCCCGTTCGCCGAATCAAAGGAGCTGGTGGGCGGCTACTGGTTCATCGTGGCCGGGTCGCTGGACGATGCCGCACGGATCGCGGCGCAGAATCCCTGCCTCGCCTTCGGGCTGACGATGGAGATCCGTCCGCTGGACGCCGCACGGGCACGCGCGAAAGACACGACAAACGAAACGCCGGTGGCGTGGCGGCAGCCGGAAGGCTGAGTTGCCGGTGACGACACCGTTCTCCACGCTCGAAGGCGGATGTCATTGCGGGGCGATCACGCTCGCCCTCTCCACGGCGCTGGTGCCGGCCACCACCGCACCGCGCGCCTGCGATTGCAGCTTCTGCCGCGCGCATGGCGCGGCGTGGATCTCCGATCCGGATGCCGGTCTTGTCATCCACACCCATCGCCCGGACCGCCTGCGTCGCTACCGCCAGGGATCGCAGGCGGCGCAGTTCCTGCTGTGCGGTGACTGCGGCGTGCTGGTGGCCGTGCTACTGGACGACCCCGAACGCACGTACGCCGCGCTCAATGTCGGCAGCCTGAGGGCGCGCGATGCGTTCGCGCCCGCTGTTCCCGCCTCACCGCAGGCGCTGGCATCCGACGAAAAGCTCGCGCGCTGGCGACGCCTGTGGGTTCGCGACGTGCGGATGGAGGGCTGAGGCAAGCGGCGGTGCGGGACGGTCGGCGGCATCCTCACCTTCGTGACACCCCCTGCGAAGGTCTGACGCGGCCTTGTAGCCGTTTACTGTGAGAAATCGCCCCATCAAGGGGCGTATGCACTGCCTCGCGCTGCGATCACGGGGCTTTTTTCTTCGACCGCAAGGCAGATTGCCTCGTCGTCACGCCTATTGGCTTCGGCCGCGAAGCTCTATGGTTCGACGCCAAGGCAGAAAGTTTCGGCATCGCGATGATTCGAGTGAGATTGCGAGGCTTTTTGCCTTGCGGTCGACCCGTCGCGCTCCGGGCGCAAGGCGTTTTGCCTTGGCGTCGAACCACATTGGTGCGGCGTCGAGGCTCGGAGGCTCGATGGCGAAGAAAATACCCTTGCCTACCCGGTGCGCCTCACCCCGCCATCGCCGCTTCGATCTCGTCGGCGCTGCGTGCCAGTGCATCGGTGAGCACGCGCGGCTCGCCGTCGGTGACCAGCACGTCGTCCTCGGTGCGGATGCCGATGCCGCGCCACTTGGCGTCGACGGTCTCGTCGTCGTGGCCGACGTACAGGCCCGGCTCGATGGTGAACACCATGCCGGCTTCCAGCAGGCGCGATTCGCCGTCGATGCGGTAGTCGCCCACGTCGTGCACGTCCAGGCCCAGCCAGTGGCCGGTCTTGTGGCGGTAGAAGCGGCGGTAGGTCCCTTCGGCGAGGTGCTTTTCCAGCGTGCCCTTCAGCAGGCCCAGCCTGAGCAGGCCTTCGGTCAGCGTCTCGACGGCGGCCACGTGGCCGGCTTCATACGGCACGCCGACGCGGGCGCAGTCCAGCGCGGCACGCTGTGCCTCGCCGACCAGGTCGTGCAGCGCGCGCTGCGCCGGCGTGAAGCGGCCGTTGACCGGGAACGTGCGGGTGATGTCGGCGGCGTAGCCGCGGTATTCGGCGCCGGCATCGATCAGCACCAGCTCGCCGTCGCGCGCCTGCGCGGTGTTGGCGCGGTAATGCAGCACGCAGGCGTTGCGGCCGGCACCGACGATGCTGTTGTAGGCCGGCCAGGCGTCGTTGGCGCGGAACACGCGCTCCAGGTCGGCCTGCAGTTCGTACTCGCGGATACCGGGACGCGCCACGCGCATCGCCGCGCGGTGCGCCTCGACGCTGATGTCGGCGGCACGCTGCATCAGCCTGATCTCGTCCTTCGACTTGAACAGGCGCAGGTCGTGCAGCAGGTGACCGAGTTCGAGGAACTCGTGCGGCGGCTGCGCGCCCTGCTTCACGTGCGCGCGCACATGGCGCACCCAGCCGATCAGCTTGAGGTCGAAGTCGGCGTCGCGGCCGAAGTGGTAGTAGACGCGCGAACGGCCTTCCAGCAGGCCCGGCAGGATCTCGTCGAGGTCGTCGATCGGGTAGGCATCGTCCATGCCGTAGTCGCTGACCGCGCCGTCCTGGCCCGCGCGCGGACCATCCCAGCCCTCGCGCTCGGGATCGCGCTCGCGGCAGAACAGGATGGTCTCGCCATGCTTGCGGCCCGGCACCAGCACCAGCACCGCGTCCGGCTCGGGAAAGCCGCTGAGGTACCAGAAGTCCGAATCCTGCCGGTACGGATAGTGGGTGTCGTGGCTGCGCACGCGCTCGGCGGCGGCGGGCAGTACCAGGATCGCGTCGTTGCCGGCCAGCCGCATCAGCTGCTTGCGACGGCGGGCGAACTCCGCCGCGCCGATGCCGGCGACGGCCTTCATCAGTTCAGGCTCCGGCGATGCCGGGGCCCGAGCACACAATCGCCATGCAGCAGCAGGACCGCGACGCGGACGAACTCTTCCAGTTCGGCCAGGGCGTCCTCGTCCTCCTCGTCGTCGCTGCTCTCGGCCGAGGCCTGGGCCAGCCGCGCCAGGTCCTGCAGCGCCTCCTGCCCTTCCTCGGACAGCGGCGGCGAGGCGCCGGCGGCCAGCCCGAACGCGCCGAGGAAGCCTTGGCACCAGGAGAACAGCGCTTCGGCGCGCTCGTCCAGCGGACGGTCCGCGGCGGGCAGCAGCAGGTCGAAGGCGAAACTGCGGTCTTCCAGTTGCGCGACGGCCGTCTGCCGCAGCTGGTCCAGTGCGCTGCCGGCCGCAGGGGCGGGCAGCTGGTCGTCGGCCAGCGCGCGGGCGAGCCAGGTATCGTCGGTGGTGCCGCCGCCGGCCAGCCAGCCGCACAGCGCGCCGTGCAGTTCCGGGGCGTCCATGGCCAGGCCGAGCTGGCGGGACGCGGCCGCCACGTCGGCGATATCGGGAAGGTCGGGCATAGAAGAACGCAATCCGTCAGGGGTTTCGGACAACCCTGCCAGTGTACCAACGAAAACCCGCCGCCCTCCTTGTTGTAGTTGTGTACGCATGCCTACACTCGCGCATTGCCTAGGCTCCGGGCGCCCGTCCTTCCTCCATGCACGCCTCTTCTGTCGCTGCACTCTTGGCAACGGCGTCCCCGCTGTCGTCCCGGCTGGCCATGGGATTGGCGGGCGTGGTGCTGGTGGGCGTGATCCTGATCGGTACGCGCCGCTGGTGGCAGGCCTGGCTGGCGACCCGCCAGATGCCGCAGGAACCGATGCGCAGCGAATCGCTGCGCAACCGCGACGAGCGCCTGAAGCTGGCCCTGTGGGCCTCGGGCGAACAGTTCTGGGATTACGACCTCGTGCAGCGTCGCCTCTACCGGATGCGCGCGGACGAAACCGCCGTGCAGACCGCCGACATCACCGTGCTCACCCGCCAGGGCGAAGTGCCGACCATCCATGAGGAAGACCTGCCGCTGGTGCAGGAGCGCCTGCGCCTGCACCTGCAGGGCAAGGCGCCGCTCTTCATGTCGGAACACCGCATGGACATGGCCGGCAACGGCACCTGGGTATGGGTGCGCGCGCGCGGCCGCGTGGTCGAGCGCGATGCCGAGGGCCAGCCGATCCGCATCGCCGGCACCGCGCGCGACATCACCGCCAGCCGCAACGCGGAGTACGAACACCGCATCGCCGGCGAGGTGATGCGCAGCATGAACGAGGCCGTGGCCGTGCTGGACTGGGCGCACCAGTTCATCACCATCAACCCCGCCTTCACCCGCATCACCGGCTACGCGGAAGACGAGATCATCGGCCAGCCGATGACCATGCTGGACAGCGACCAGCACGAGGACGCCTTCTTCGAACGGATGAACCGCGAGCTGCGCCTGTCCGGACGCTGGTCCGGCGAGATCTGGAAGGTGCGCAAGGACGGCGAGGAAATCCTCTGCCGCATCGAGACCAACGTGGTGCCGGACGCCAGCGGCGAACGCCCGCTGTACGTGCAGGTGCTCACCGACATCACCGAGCAGAAGCGCGCCGAACAGGAACTGCGCTACCTGGCCAACTACGACACCCTGACCAGCCTGCCCAACCGCTCGCTGCTGTCCGAGCGGCTGTCGCGCGCGATCGTGCGGGCGCGCCGCGAGCACGGCCATGTCGCGGTGCTGTTCATCGACCTGGACCGCTTCAAGGACATCAACGATTCGCTCGGCCACGCCACCGGCGACCGCATCCTGCGCTCGGCCGCGGCACGCGTGCAGCAGACGGTGGGCACGCAACACACGGTGGCGCGCCTCAGCGGCGACGAGTTCACTGTGGTGCTGGAGGACATCAACGGCATGCCCGATGCCGAAGAGGTGGCCCAGCGCATCATCCAGGCCTTCCGCGCCCCGCTGAACTTCGGCGAGCGGCTGGAACTGGCGGTGTCGCCGTCGATCGGCATCAGCCTCTACCCCGAGCACGCGCAGGTGCCGACCGAGCTGCTGAAGCACGCCGACACCGCGATGTACCAGGCCAAGGCGATGGGCCGGCACACGTACCAGGTGTATTCGGAATCGATGGACGAGAAGAACCGCCATCGCGCCATCCTCGCCAGCGCGCTGCGCCGGGCGATCGACCGCAACGAGCTGTCGCTGGTGTTCCAGCCGCGCCTGTCGATCTCGCGCCAGCGGATCACCGGCGTCGAGGCACTGCTGCGCTGGGACAGCAAGGAATTCGGCGCGGTGTCGCCGGCGCAGTTCATCCCGCTGGCCGAAGAATCGGGGATGATCCTCGAACTCGGCGCGTGGGCGCTGCGCAATGCCTGCATGACGTTGCGCGAGTGGCACGACGCCGGCCTGGAAGAGCTGAGCGTGGCGGTGAACGTCTCGGCCACCCAGCTGCAGCGCGGCGACCTGCCTACCGTGGTGGCGCGCGCGCTGGAGGAGACCGGGGTACCTGCCAACCGGCTGGAGCTGGAACTGACCGAGAGCGTGGTCATGGCCAGTCCGGAGCAGAATGCCGACACCTTGCGCGCCTGCCGCCGCCTGGGCCTTTCGCTGGCGATCGACGACTTCGGCACCGGCTACTCGTCGCTGGCGTACCTGAAGCGGCTGCCGCTGACCACGCTGAAGATCGACCGCGAATTCATCAGCGACCTGACCCACGACACCGACGACGAGGCGATCACCAGCACCATCATCACGATGGGCCAGTCGCTGGCGCTGAAGGTGGTGGCCGAGGGCGTGGAGACCTGGGACCAGTACGAGTTCCTGCGCAACCACGGCTGCGACGAGGTACAGGGCCACTGGGTCTCGCAGGCGCTGGGCGCCGACCAGTGCCTGCGCTTCATCCGTGACTACTACCCCGGTTCGGGCATGCGCGTCGCTTCCTGACCGTTTTGTGGAAGCCACGCCGCTCGCCCGAGGGGCCCCCGATCGCGACTGACGTCGCTCCCACAGCCGGACTGCCCTTGACCCGCCCTCGGGCGCATGCCTATCGTGGCCGCCATGGACACCGCCGACCTCCTCGACCAGCTCCGCGCGCTCAGTACGCGCATCCAGGACCTGGCCGACCGCTGCCAGCGACTGACGGACGAGAACCGCAGCCTGCGCCAGCAGCAGGAGCATCTGATCGGCGAGCGCTCGCAGTTGCTGGCCAAGAACGAACAGGCGCGTTCGCGCGTGGAAGCGATGATCAGCCGCCTCAAGTCCCTGGAGCAACACACGTGAGCGCCACCGAACCGGTCAGCGTCCATATCCTGGACCGCGAATACACCGTCGGCGTCGCAGCGGACGAGCGTTCCAGCCTGATGGCGGCCGCCAAGCTGCTCGACAGCCGCATGCGCGAAGTGCGTGGCAGCAACCGCATGGCCGCCGTCGATCGCGTCGCCGTGCTGGCCGCGCTCAATCTGGCACACGAATTGCAGCAGCTGCGCGACGAACAGCACGCGCGCAACCGCGACGTCGAACGCACGCTGCAGGATCTGCACCGCAAGCTCGACAGCGCACTCGGCGCGCCATAACTTTCTGCGCACGTCGCCGACTGCGCACTGAATCCGCCGACGAACGGGCTAGGCAAAAAATCCTCACTCGCTATACTGGCCCTGCGTCCTCTGCTGTACTCGACAGTGAGCGCAAACATTCGCCTTGTCCCTTAATGACGACCACGGGATGGTGACGGTACCGGGAGTGCAGGTCTGCCTCGCAGCGGAAAGCCCGATGGTCCCCCAACCTTCCCACTTGAACCCCGGGTTCAAGGTCGTTTCGCGAACATCGTGCATGGCGGAGGACGTATTTTTCCCGCGGCAGCGGCATCAGCCGCGACCCGGCCGGTCCTGTTGCACCCGCCCTTGAGCGGGATGACTTCGAAACGAAGCCGACTGCACTAGGGACCCGATGCGCAGGGCCGTGACTGACGCCGCTCCCGCGGTCCCACCGGCAACGCCGGTGCGCATGCCGTAAAATTCGTGCATGCCTTGCCTTTCCCCTTCTTCGCCATGACCGCCGAGCGCGATGCGCTGCGGCGCGAACTGCGCGCGCGTCGTCGCGCCCTGCCCGCCGCCGAGCGGATCGCCGGTGCCGACGCACTGGCCGCGCGGCTGTTGGCCCTGCCGTTCTTCCCCGCCACCGGCTATGTCGCCGGCTACTGGGCGATGGATGGCGAGATCGGCCTGCACAGCTGGCAGCTGCGACTGCCGCCGGGCTTGATCTACTGCCTGCCGGTGCTGTCGGACGACGGTACGCTGCGCTTCGCGCCGTGGCGGCCGGGCGACGGGCTGGTCACCAACCGCTATGGCATCCCGGAGCCGGACGTGGATCCGCGCTCGGGCCTGCCTGCCTCCGACCTGACCCTGATCGCGGTGCCGCTGGTGGGCTTCGATGCCGCCGGGTACCGCCTTGGCATGGGTGGCGGCTGGTACGACCGCACGCTGGCACCGCGCCTGCAGCGCCCTGCCCCGCCGTGGCTGGTCGGCGTAGGCTTCGAGGCTCAGCGCATCGATGCCATCGCGGCGCAGCCCTGGGACGTTCCGCTGGACGCCGTCTGCACCGAGCGCGACACGCTGCTTCCGTCTTCCACCCCGCTGGACGCCCCACGATGACCGCCCGCAAGCACTACTGGCTGATGAAGTCCGAACCGGACGCCTTCTCGATCGACAACCTGAAGAAGGTCGGCACCGAGCCTTGGAACGGCGTGCGCAACTACCAGGCGCGCAACTTCATGCGCGCCATGCAGGTCGGCGACGGCGTGCTGTTCTACCACTCCAACTGCAAGGAACCGGGCATCGTCGGCACCGCCACGGTGTCCGCGACGGCGTACCCGGACGACACCCAGTTCAATCCCAAATCGGACTATTACGACCCCAAGAGCACGCGCGAGGAACCGCGCTGGTCGCTGGTGGACGTGAAGTTCGAGCGCAAGTTGAAGCGCACCATCACGCTGGACGAGATCAAGCAGCATGCCGACGAGCTCGGCGAAGGCTTCGCGCTGACCCAGCGCGGCAACCGCCTGTCCGTGCTGCCGGTCACCGCCGCGCAATGGAAGTTCCTGCTGGCGCTGGAATAGCCGCCGTTCCCGCAGGAGCGACGTCATTCGCGACCGCCTGCCGTCGGAGGCAGGAACGCGGCAGGAGACGGAATCCCCGTCCGTGCCGTTCCATGCCTCTGACGCTTCATCGTCCCGGTCGCGACTGACGTTGCGCCTGCAAGGTCCCTCCTCCTTTACACGAGTGTTCAACCCATGAGCGAAGCAAAGCGCCTGGCCGGCGAGAAGGCCATCGAGTTCGTCGAGGACGGCATGATCGTCGGCGTCGGCACCGGTTCCACCGTGGCCTACTTCATCGATGCGCTGGGCGGCATCAAGGACCGCATCAAGGGCGCGGTGTCCAGCTCCGAACAGAGCACGGCGCGCCTGAAGCAGCACGGCATCGAGGTGCTCGACCTCAACCACACCGGCACGCTGTCGCTGTACGTCGACGGCGCCGACGAATGCGACCCGCACAAGCGCCTGATCAAGGGCGGCGGCGCCGCGTTGACGCGCGAGAAGATCATCGCCGAAGCCAGCAAGCAGTTCGTCTGCATCGTCGACCCGAGCAAGCAGGTGCCGTTGCTCGGCAAGTTCCCGTTGCCCGTCGAAGTCATCCCGATGGCGCGCAGCCTGGTCGCGCGCGAGATCCTCGCGATGACCGGCGGCCAGCCGGTGTGGCGCGATGGCGTGACCACCGACAACGGCAACGTGGTGCTGGACATCCACAACCTGTCGATCACCGACCCGGTGGCGATGGAACGCGAGCTCAACCAGATCCCCGGCGTGGTCTCCGTGGGCCTGTTCGCGCGTCGGCCGGCCGATATCGTCATTATCGGCGGCGAACCACCGGTCGTGCTTCGCTGACCGGCTCTCGCCGATGATCGCCGTCCGCGCCCTGCTTGCCATCATCGTGCTGGTGACGGCCGGCACGGCGGCGGCCAGCGACGATCCGGTGCTCGCCCCGCCGGAGGGAGCGCTCCCGCCTCCGTTGCAGGCCGCGCGGGCCGACCTGCAGCGCATCGTGTCGGTGCGCGACCTCGCCGGGTTGCGTGCACACATCCGCGAGGACACTACCCTGAGCTTCGGTGGCGACACGGGACCGCAGGGCTTCGACACGCTGTGGGCGAACGATCCCGCCACGACGCAGGCCCTGTGGCGCGAACTCGATGCCATCCTCGCGCTCCCCGGCGTCGCCTCGCGCGAGGCGGGGCGCGATCTCTGGTGCGCGCCCTACGTGTTCTGCCTGCCGTCTCCGGCCGACATCGACGTGTTCGATGCCCAGGTGGTGCTGGGCCGCGATGTCGCGCTGCATGCGCAGCCTGACGAACGTTCCCGCGTCCTGGCGCGCCTCGACCATGCGGTGGTGACGCGGGTCGACGACGGAGCGGTGGAGGCCACGTCGTGGATACGCGTCAGGCTGGCATCGGGGAAGCTGGGCTTCATCGCGGCGCGCCTGCTGCGCAGCCCCATCGGCTATCGCTTCTCCATCGTCGACGAGGGGAAAGGGAGTTGGAGCTTCCAGTACTTCTTGGCCGGCGACTGATGGCGCCGCACGGTCAACTGTCCGACAAGGCCTTGACCAGCTCGCCGACCAGCTCGCGCTTCTTCGCCGGCAGTTGCAGGTAGCTATCGATCACCTGGCGCTCGCGGCTGCCGACGCCGGCAGGCCAAGGCTGGCGTGTTTCCGCGACCCGCGATCGCGCCGAGGCCCCGAACCGCAGTGCGTGCGGTTCCACACCCAGCACATCCGCGATGACCTGCAGCTTGTCCTGCGCCGGGATCGCGCCCGCCGCCAGCCAGCGCGACGTCGTCTGGAAGCTGACAGAGCGGCCGCGGTAGTGACTGTTGAACAGATTGAACAGGACCTTCGGGCGAGGCTCGTAGCCGGCCTGCTGCATGGCGTTCGCCAGCCGTTGCGAGAATTTTTCGCGCTCGTTGCCCATGCACGCCACGTTAGCGGCGTGAACTCACACATATTCACTACCTAAGTTAATTGACGCGCACTTTTTGAGTTCATAGAGTGCGCCGCATCGTGCGGGAGGACGGGCTGGAATTCACCTCGTGCGATGCCACCTCCGGATACAGGATGACTCCGATGACATCGAAGGATTGCGAGACTCACGACACACCCGGCACACAGGCTTCAGCGAGCACGCCGCGCAATCCGTTGCCGGCACCACTCGACGATGCGCTGCATCTCCTGCAGGCCGATCCCGGCCACAGCCTGGCGGATCCCGGCCTCGCGCGGTTGACACCCGCCGGCCTGGACCGCCTGTTCCTCGCCGCACGCCATCAAGCCGAGCACCACCACGACGGCATCCTGCTGCTGCTCGACCTGCTGCAACTCGCGCAGAACGCGGAAGGCGTCAGCCCTCGCCCCCTGATGTTCGGCGTCGTCCGCCAGTTGCGCCATCACGTGGAAGACCAGCATCGCTGGCAAGCGTTGGCGGACAACGCGGCGTACTACCGCGACAACCGCCAAGTTGCCGAGCGCGTGGCGGCGCGGTTGCGGCCTGATTGACCAGGGTCCGATGCCGAGAGCGGCGTTACACTGCTCGCTCTCTCTACGCGGATGCCGACATGCGCCTTTCCCAGTGGTCCGTCCTTGCTGTCACCGTCCTGCTCAGCGCCTGCGCCAACGGCGGCCCGTGGGTCGAAGTGGGCGGCGAGCGATTCACGGTCGAGATTGCGGACGACGATGCCGAACGCGCGCGCGGGCTGATGTTCCGCGACGAACTGGCGGCCGGCACGGGCATGCTCTTCATCCACGACGCGGAGGAACCGCAGGCATACTGGATGAAGAACACCCGCATCCCGCTGGACATCCTGTATTTCGACAACGCCCGCAAGCTGGTGACCCAGCAGCGCAACGTGCCGCCCTGTTCCGGCGGCAACAGTTGCCCGTCCTACCCCAGCGACCAACCCGCCCGCTACGTGCTGGAACTCAATGCCGGCGAGGCAGAGCGGCTCAAGCTGCAGGACGGTGCGGAGCTGGGCTTCGGCAAGGGCATTCCGCCCGTCCGCTGAGGCTTGATTGTGCGGCCGATTGGCCGCAGTCTGTGGCGATGGGGGATCGACTGACATTGCCGGAATGGAATGCGTTGGCCGGCCAGGCGGACGACACCGTGCCGCTGCTGGAAACCGCGCTGCTGATCGCGCGCGACGAATACCCCGATCTCGACGCCGACCTCTACGACACGCTGGTCCAGAGCCACGCCGAACACCTGCGCCACGAGATCGGCACGATCGAACCGTGGCCGCTGAAGATGGCGGCGATCAACCGCTACCTGTTCGACGAGCTGGGCTATACCGGAAACCACGATGAGTATTACGACCCGCGCAACAGCTACCTCAACCAGGTATTCGAGCGCCGGCTGGGCAATCCGGTGTCGTTGGCGATGGTGCAGATCGAGGTCGCGCGCCGGCTCGGGGTGCCGCTGGATGGCGTCTCGTTCCCTGGCCATTTCCTGGTGCGCCTGCCAGTGGACGATGGACTGCTGGTGATGGACCCGTTCAACGGCGGTCGGCCGCTCGGCGTGGACGAATTGCGCGAACGCGCCAAGCCCCATCTTGGCGGCGACGTGCCGGACGATGCGGCGCTGCTGCACATCCTCAATCCCGCCTCGCCGCGCGCGATCCTGGTACGCACGCTGCGCAACCTGCATGGCCTCTATGCCGAACGCGAGGAGTGGGACCGCGCCGCGCGCAGCGCCGACCGTGTGTTGAAGCTGACGCCCGACCAGCCCGACGCCCTGCGTGACCGCGGACTTGCGTACCTGAAAATGGACTACAAGGCCGGCGCGCAACGCGACCTGGCGCGCTACCTGCACTTGTCGCCGGAAGCCAAGGATGCGGCCGAACTCCGCGAGCAACTGGTAGAGCTCAGCGCAAATCGCACGTCACGGATGCATTGACCGGCACGTCGAGCGTCGACGCGGCATGGTCGACGCCGGCAGACAGGTAGTTGCGTTACCCCGTCACAGCCCCTAGCGTCGATCACATCGTCCGATACAGGAGGCTTGGATGCGCCCACTCGCTACGTTCGCCGGCGCACTCGCCTGCACCGCGGGCCTATGGCTTTTTGTCGCCACGGTCAGGGCCGAGCATCCCGACATGGTCTTCCAGAAGGGCCTGTATCGCATGGAAGGAAGCTGCGGCGACCTCCGGAAACACGGAAGCGGGACATCCGTGGCCTGCCAGTCGTACGTCGGCGTGCTGGTGAAGGAGTACGACAAGCCGGCTTTCATGTTCTTCGACGAGACCGGCGGCATGCTGGCGTTCCGCTCACCAGGAAGCCCCACCTACACCGACGACAACAATCGGGCGACCTACCCGATCGAGGATGTGCTCAACGGTGTCGACAACCTCGTCTACAACTGCAGCGGCGAGTGCACGGTCACCTCCGTGCCCGCCCAGGGCGTCCATGTCGCCTGTACCACGTGGACACCCAAGGACCGCGACAAGGTGTGTTTCAGTGCCCGCGTGGAGGGCAACGGTATCTGGGGTTATCAGCCCTGACGCCACTGCTGCGGGACCGCCGCATCAGTCCAGCTCCACCATTTCAAAATCGTCCTTGCCCACGCCGCAGTCGGGGCACGTCCAGTCGTCCGGGACGTCCGCCCAGCGCGTGCCGGGGGCGATGCCCTCTTCCGGCAGCCCGTCGGCCTCGTCGTAGATGAAGCCGCAGACCACGCACATCCAGGTGCGGAACATGGTGTCGGTGGCGTCGGTCATCGGATAATGCCGGCTGGAAGGAGCGGCCATTGTCCCATCGCCGCCCGCGCACCGGAAGTTCATCGATGACCTCGCTGCCGCCATCCGTCCGCCCTGTCCGCGGGCTGTACCTGATCACGCCGGAGGAACCGGACACCGCGCGCCTGCTGGCGCGCGTGGCGGCCGTGCTGCCGCACGCCACCTGGCTGCAGTACCGGCAGAAGGGTGCGGATGCCGGCCTTCGCCATGCGCAGGCCACGGCCTTGCAGGCGCTGTGCGCACAGGCAGGCGTGCCACTGATCATCAACGACGATGCCGCACTCGCCACCGACGTGGGCGCCGCCGGCGTCCACCTGGGTGAAGACGACGGCGATATCGCGGCCGCGCGCGCCCTGCTGGGACCGCAGGCCATCGTCGGCGCATCCTGCTACGACGGCATCGCGCTGGCCGAACGCGCGGTGGCGGCAGGCGCCAGCTACGTGGCGTTCGGCGCCTTCTTCCCCACCACCAGCAAGATCACTACGCGGCGCGCCACGCCGGCCTTGCTGGCCGCTGCTGCCGCGCTGGCTGTCCCGCGGGTGGCGATAGGCGGCATAACCCCGGACAATATGGGCCCGCTGGTGGCCGCCGGCGCCGACCTGGTCGCCGTGATCGGCGGCGTGTTCGAGGCGCCTGACCCGGTTGCCGCTGCGCAGGCCTACCGAACAGGGTTTGGCAGCGCCTGATGCCCACGTGGGAGCGACGTCAGTCCCGATGAACCACGTTCGGCCCATCTTCGCGACTGACGTCGCTCCCACAGCGAACATTCCTCCTGAATCCGGAATTCCGATGAACCACGACCAGTCCCACGCCCTCTTCGCTCGCGCCCAGCAACTGCTGCCCGGCGGCGTCAATTCGCCGGTGCGCGCGTTCAAGTCGGTGGGCGGCGAACCGTTCTTCGTGCAGCGCGCCGACGGCGCGTATCTGCACGACGTCGACGGCAACCGCTACATCGACTACGTGGGCTCGTGGGGCCCGATGATCGTCGGCCACAACCATCCGGCGGTACGCGACGCCTTGCAGGCCGCTATCCAGAACGGCCTGTCGTACGGCGCGCCCTGCCCGGCCGAAGTGACGATGGCGGAGACCATCACCCGGCTGGTGCCGTCCTGCGAGATGGTGCGCATGGTCAACTCCGGCACGGAAGCCACGCTGTCGGCGATCCGCCTGGCGCGCGGCGCGACCGGCCGCAACCGCATCGTGAAGTTCGAAGGCTGCTACCACGGCCACGGCGATTCGTTCCTGGTGAAGGCCGGCAGCGGCATGCTGACGCTGGGCGTACCGACCTCGCCCGGCGTGCCGGCAGGCCTCAGCGAACTGACGCTGACGCTGAGCTACAACGATGTCGATGGCGCCACCGCGCTGTTCGAGCAGTACGGCAGCGAGATCGCCTGCCTGATCATCGAACCGGTGGTCGGCAACGCCAACTGCTTGCCGCCGCGCGAGGGCTACCTGCAGCACCTGCGCGCACTGTGCACGCAGTATGGCGCGCTGCTGATCTTCGACGAAGTGATGACCGGCTTCCGCGTCGCGCTCGGCGGCGCACAGGCGTATTACGGCATCACCCCGGACCTCACCACCTTCGGCAAGATCATCGGCGGCGGCATGCCGGTGGGTGCCTATGGTGGTCGCCGCGAGTTGATGCAGCAGATCGCACCGGCCGGCCCGATCTACCAGGCCGGCACGCTGAGCGGCAATCCGGTGGCGATGGCCGCCGGCCTGGCGATGCTGGATCTCATCCAGGCGCCCGGCTTCCACGACGGCCTCGCCGCCGCCACCGCGACGCTGTGCGAAGGCATGGAAGCGGCCGCGCGCGAGGCCGGTGTGCCGCTGACCACCACGCGCGTCGGCGCGATGTTCGGCCTGTTCTTCACCGACCAGCAGGTGGATACCTATGCACAGGCCGTCGCCTGCGACACCGCGGCGTTCAACCGCTTCTTCCACGCCATGCTGGAGCGCGGCGTGTACTTGGCGCCGTCGGCATTCGAAGCCGGATTCATGTCCAGCGCGCACACGCCGGACGTGATCGACGCGACGTTGGCCGCTGCACGCGAGGCCTTCAAGGTGGTCGCGGCGGGATGAAGCCGCGGATCCACCAGGTGCTGTTCGATTTCGACGGCGTCCTGGCGCACTACCGCCACGAGGTGCGCATCGCGCATCTTGCCGTGCATGCACAGTGCGAACACGAGCACGTTCGCAGCGCGCTGTTTGCCTCTGGTCTGGAAGCCGAATACGACACCGGCGCCATCGATACGGCGACCTATCTGCGCCGATTGGGCGACGGCATCGGCGCGACGGTCGACGAAGACACCTGGATCGCGTCGCGGATGGCCGGCAGCACCGCCATCAATGACGTACTTGCCAGGATCGCCACGCTGCACGCGGACGTGGCGATGGGCGTACTGACCAACAACGGCGCGCTGATGACGCAGGCCATTCCGCGCATCGTCGCGCCGCTGGCATCGAAGATCGAAGGCCGCGTGCTGACCAGCGGCGGCCTGCGGCAGCGCAAGCCGGCGCCGACGACGTTCACGCATGCGCTCGACCTGCTCGGCTGGGACGCGGCGAGCACGCTGTTCCTCGACGACCTGTTCACCAACGTGCAGGGCGCGCGCGACGCGGGTCTGCACGCGGAGACGGTCACCGACGCCCGCAGCCTCGGCAAGGCGTTGAAGCGCTACGTGTTCGGGCCGCAGACCGGCTGGTAGCGACCGCCTTTGAAACTTGATTGATGCCGCGACGGGACACTGGTGGCCACCCACCGGAGACCTGTCGCCATGTACTTCTTCGCCCGCCTCCTGTTCGCTAGCCTGCTGCTCCTGGCCATCGCACCGCTTCACGCCGGCGATGCCGGCCGCATCCTCATCGTCGTCAGCGGCGAAGGCCGCGACCAGGGCAAGACCCGGCCCGGTTATGAATTCGACGAACTCTCGCAAGCCTGGCTGATCTTCAAGGCCAACGGCTTCGCTGTCGATGTCGCCAGCCCGCAGGGGGGCGCCGTCGAGGCCGACAAGTACAACGCGCAGGAACCTTTCAACGCTGCGTTGCTCGCCGATGCGGACGCCATGCGCGCGCTGGCCGATACGCGCGCGACCCGCGACGTGAAGGCGGCGGACTATGCCGCCGTCTACGTGGTCGGTGGCAAGGGCGCGATGTTCGACCTGCCGCGCGACGCGGTGCTGACCACGCTGCTGGCCGATGCCTATGAGCGCGGTGCGGTGATCGGCGCGGTCTGCCACGGCCCGGCCGCACTGGCCGACGTGCGCCTGCGCAACGGCACGCCGCTGGTGCAGGGCAAGGCGATGACCGG
Organism: Pseudoxanthomonas sp. LjRoot206; assembly: GCF_056175725.1. NCBI lineage: Bacteria > Pseudomonadati > Pseudomonadota > Gammaproteobacteria > Lysobacterales > Lysobacteraceae > Pseudoxanthomonas > Pseudoxanthomonas sp. LjRoot206. Next base: position 576,912 of record NZ_JBGFFI010000002.1, on the reverse strand, counting down.
CTTCACCAACGAGGAAGAAGCCCTGTTCGGCAAGCGCTGGGCGAAAGAGTTTCCGTGGTTGCTTGAGGACCTGTTGCGCGAACGCGGCGCCCGGTGGCAGGAAGCACCGCTGATGATGGTCAAGGTGGTCGTCGACGGACGCCTGGTCACCGGCCAGAATCCCTACTCCACCGCCGGCGTGGCCGAGGCCATCGTGCGCGCCACCGGCCGCACGCCCGTCGCACGCACGCCATGGCGCGACGAACTGACGATGGCACTGGCCGCGCAGGCGCGCGGCGGCGACATCGCGGGCGCACGCGATGCCCTGGCGACCGACATCGCGCGCTACCACGTCGACCTGCTCGGCCTGCTGGGTTACTACCAGGCACAGGCGGCGACGCGTGACGACGACGTGCGTCCTGCGCTGCAGCTGATGCAACTGGCGATGCCCTACATGGCGCAACCCGAGTTGAAGCTGGGCGCGGCCGAGGCGCATCTCCGGCTCGGCGAACGCAATGCAGCGAAGGCGCTGGTGCAGCGCGTGCTGGCCGCGACGCCCGACATGAAGGAAGCTAAGGCCCTCCTGCAACGCATCGACGGCTGAACGATGAGGGCTTCCCCGCTGCGTCTCCTGGTGGTCGAGGACAATCCCCTGCTGCGCGCGCAGCTCGATGGCCTGTTGTCGGCCGAGGGCATCGACGTCGAGTTCGCCGGCGACGGTCTCAGCGGACTGCAGATGGCGCTGGCCTCACCACCCGATGTACTGGTGCTGGACCTGGGCCTGCCGGGCCTGGACGGCCTGCGCCTGTGCGAACGGCTGCGTGCGGAAGCCGACCGGCATGTGCCGGTGCTGATGCTGACCGCACGCGATGCGCTGGAGGACAAGTTGCAGGGCTTCCGCGCCGGTGCCGACGACTACCTGGTCAAACCGTTCGCCGGCGCGGAGCTGCTGGCGCGCTGTATCGCGCTGTCGCAGCGTCACCGTGCGGGTCAGACGCATGTGCTGCGGATCGGCACATTGCAGGTAGACAGGCGCAACGGACGTGCGCAGCGGGACGGTCGCGACCTGGACCTGCACGCCACCAGCTACCAGATCCTGCTGGCGCTGGCCGAAGCATGGCCGCGCACGCTGACACGCAGTGAGCTGATCCAGCGGCTGTGGGACGATGCGCCGCCCGAGTCCGACCCCCTGCGCACGCATCTCTACCTGCTGCGGCAGTCACTGGACAAACCCTTCACCGTGCCGATGCTGAAGACCGTGCACGGTGTCGGTTTCCGGCTGGAGGCCGATGCATGACCCCTTCCCCCATCGCGCCGCGCCGACGCCTGCGCAACCGCCTGATGCTGGCGTTCGCCGGCTTCACCGTGCTGGTCGCCGCGCTGTTCGCGCTGTACGTGGTGCTGTTCGTCTACACGGTGGAAGACCAGCTGTTCGAGACGATGCTGGACCGCGAGGTCGCGGCGCAGCAGGCCCACCACGACGCACACGGACGCTGGACGACGCCACGCGATGGCTTCATGTCCATCGTGCCGACGACATCCGCGCTACCGGACGGCATCGCCGACGTGCTGCGCGAGGAACCACGACGGCGCGAATTCGCCGGCAACGACGGTCGCCACTACCACCTGCGCCCGCTGCAACCTACCAAGGCGGATGACTCCTCTGCATGGCTGGTGGCCGAAGTCAGCACCCTGCTCGTCGTCCGTCCGATGCGGACGCAGATGTTCCAGCTGCTCGCATGGACCGGGATCGTCATGGTCGCGCTCGCGCTGCTGTTGGGCAGCTGGCTGGCACGCCGCACCACCGCACCGCTGTCGCGGCTGGCGGATGCGGTCGGGGACGCGACGCCGGAGCGCCTGCCGCCCGGTTTCGCCGCCGGCTTCGCGGACGATGAAGTGGGCGTGGTCGCGCGCCGGCTCGACGACCTGATCGCGCGCGTCGGGGCGTTCGTCGAACGCGAACGCGAGTTCACGCGCGACGCCAGTCACGAACTGCGCACACCGCTGACGGTGATCCGCGCCGCGACCGAGCGGCTGGGCATGGAGGCCGGCCTGTCGGACACCGCACGGCGCCATCTCGACCACATCGCGCAATCGGCGCGCCAGCTGGAACAGACGGTGGTCCTGCTGCTCTCGCTGGCGCGCGAGCAGACCTCGACCGAAGCAGCACTGTCGATCCCGATACTGCCGGTGCTGGAGCGCGTCGTCGTCGAGCAGTCGCCGCTGCTCGAGCGCAAGCTGGTCGAGGTGCAGGTCGATGTCGGCGGCGACGTCTTCGCCGCGCTGCCCGCGGCGGTGCTGAACATCCTGCTGTCGAACCTGGTCGGCAACGCCTTCGCGCATACCCGCGAGGGCCGCATCGTCATCGACATGGAGGACCGCACGCTGCGCGTCAGCAATCCAGGCGGCGCCGTGCAGGAGCGCGACTTCGCCCCGTTCGCGAAAGGCGGCGACAGCACCGGCTTCGGCCTGGGCCTGGCCATCGTGCGCCGGCTCTGCGAGCGCCATGGCATCGCGCTGCGCATCGACGCCGTGTCCGACCAGACGATCGCGCGGCTCAGCCTGCCGGCCGCATGACCCTGCCTGCGATCAGCCGGCGAATGCCCGCAGCGCTGGGTGCAGGCGCTTCAGGCCTTCGGCCACTTCCGCATCGGTGATGTTGAGCGACGGCACGAAGCGCAGCACGTCCGGACCGGCCTGCAGCATCAACAGGCCCTGGGCGGCGGCGAGATCGAGCACCTCGCCGGCGCGGCCGGCGTACTTCGTGTTGAGCACCGCACCCAGCATCAGGCCGCGGCCACGCACCTGCGAGAACAGGCGCAGCTCCGCATTGATCGCATCCAGCCCCTTGCGTAGCGCCGCCGACTGGCGCGCCACGTTGTTGGCGATCTGCGGCGACGCCAGCTTGCGCAGCGCCACGCGGGCGACGGCGGCCGCCAGCGGATTTCCGCCGAACGTCGTGCCGTGCGCACCGAACTGCATCACCTCGGCCACCTTGGGACCGGCCAGCATCGCGCCGATCGGGAAGCCACCGCCCAGCGCCTTGGCCAGCGTCACGATGTCCGGCACCACGCCGTCCTGCCAGTGCGCGAACAGCGTGCCGGTGCGGCCCATGCCCGCCTGGATCTCGTCCAGCACCAGCAGCGCGCCGTGGTGGTCGCACAGCTCGCGCACGCTGCGCAGGAAGCCGGACGCAGCCGGCATCACGCCACCCTCACCCTGCACAGGCTCCAGCATCACCGCGGCCACGTCGCCGCAGGACATCGCGATCTCGAGCTGGGTCAGGTCGTTGAAGTCGACATAGCGGAAGCCGCCGGGCAACGGCTCGTAACCTTCTTGGTACTTGGGCTGCGCGGTGGCGGTGACCGCCGCCAGCGTGCGGCCGTGGAAGCTGCCGCGGAAGGTCACGATGACGCGCTGGTCGGGCGCGCGGCCTTGCGAGCTGGCCCACTTGCGCACCAGCTTGATCGCCGCCTCGTTGGCTTCGGCGCCCGAGTTGCACAGGAAGACGCGCTCGGCAAAGCGCGATGCGGTGACCAGCTCCTCGGCCAGGCGCAACGGCGGCTCGCTGTAGAAGACATTGCTGGTGTGCCACAGCTTGCCCGCCTGCTCGGTGAGCGCGGCGACCAGGTCCGGATCGTTGTGGCCCAGGCCGCATACCGCGATGCCGGCCGACAGGTCCAGGTACTCGCGGCCCTCGCTGTCCCAGACGCGCGCGCCCTGGCCGCGTTCCAGGATCACCTCGCGCGGACGGTAGACCGGCAGGTAGTAGCGCTGTCCGTTCGACAGCAGGTCGGGGGTCGTGGCGCTCATGAGCAGGCGGGCAGCAGACGGGAGACGTATTGTGACGCATGCGGGCAGGCACCGCAGGTGGGGCCCGAGGCAGGCGGCGACGTGTTGGTGCATCATGGCGCCTCATGAAATTCCAGCCGCGCCTGTTCTCGGACCCCCAGCTCAATCCCGCTACCGAGGACGGCTGGCGACGGCGCTGGTTCGACATCATCTACCGGCACGACACGCCGCCATCGCGCAATTTCGATCTGGTGCTGGTGCTGGCCATCCTCGCCAGCGTCATCGTCATCATGCTGGACAGCGTGCAGTCCTTCCACGCGCGCCACGCCAGCGTGCTTTACGCGCTGGAATGGGCGTTCACGCTGCTGTTCACCGCCGAGTACGCGCTGCGCCTGGCGACCGTGCGGCGACCGCTGCGTTACGCGGTCAGCATCTGGGGCATCATCGACCTGCTCTCCATCCTGCCCACGTACCTGTCGGTGCTTGTGCCCGGGGCGCAGAGCCTGCTGGTGGTACGCATCCTGCGCATCCTGCGACTGTTCCGCATCCTGAAGCTGACGCAGTACGTCGAAGAGAGCGGGCAGCTGGTGGGCGCGCTGTGGCGCAGCCGGCGCAAGATCTTCGTCTTCGTCTGCGCGGTGCTGACGCTGGTCGTCATCTTCGGCGCCCTCATGTACGTGGTCGAAGGCCCCGAGCACGGCTTCACCAGCATTCCCACCAGTATGTACTGGGCCATCGTGACCATGGCGACGGTCGGCTTCGGCGACATCGCGCCACAGACCACCGCCGGCCGCGCGATCACGTCGGTGCTGATCCTGATCGGTTACAGCATCATCGCCGTGCCCACCGGCATCTACACGGCGGAACTGGCCAGCAGCCTGCGCGAAGCTTCGCACGAGCGCGGCCACCTGGACCGCCGCGGTTGCCCGGAATGCGGGCTTGAGGGCCACGACCCCGACGCCCTGCACTGCCGCAACTGCGGTTCGCGGCTGCACGCCCCGATGGGCTGACGCCGCCGCTCAGCCGGCGAAGGCGATCTCCGCCGCCGGCAGCGCGCGGATGCCCACGCCGAAGCTGCGGATCGCCGGCAGTGTGGCGTTGTGGTGCGCGCGGATCTGGGCGGCGTCGGCGTGCGCCTTGTCGTGTGTGGTGTGCGCGTCGGCCGCCAGCACCACGTGGTAACCGTGCGCGGCGGCGCTGCGCGTGGTGGTGTCCACGCAGAACTCGGTCGCGTAGCCGCACAGCACCACGCCTTCCACGCCGCAGAACGACAGCACTTCGTCCAGCCCGGTACGCAGGAACGAATCCGGCGTGGTCTTGCGGATGCGGTGATCGCCCTCGACCACCTGCAGGGCCGGATGCAGCGCCCAGGCGTCGGAGTGCGCCTCCAGGTCGCCGGCGCGCTCGTGCTGCACGAAGATCACCGGCGCCGCGGCCGCGCGCGCCTTCTCCGCCAGCGCATTGATGCGCGCGATCACGGATTCGGCCTCGGGCGGCGGCGGTTCGAACAGGCCACGCTGCACGTCGATCACGACCAGGGCGAGATTCATCTGCCGGACTCCTCGTTCGTCTGCGTTACCAGCTTCCCGTATTCGGCATCGAAAGCCAAGGCTCCTGCGGCGGCAGCGCCGCGCCCTTCTGCAGCAGCTCGATCGAGATCAGGTCCGGCGTACGCACGAACGCCATACGGCCATCGCGCGGGGGGCGATTGATGGTGATGCCCTGAGACTGCAGGTGCGCGCAGAGCGCGTAAATGTCGTCGACCTCGAAGGCGAGGTGGCCGAAGTTGCGCGCACTGCCGTAGTCCTCGGGCGGCGTGCCGTCTTCCGGCGGCCAATTGTAGGTCAGTTCGACCTCGGCTTCGGGATTGGCCGGCGCGCCGAAGTACACCAGCGTGAAGCGGCCCTGCGGGCTTTCCATGCGGCGCGTCTCGGTCAGGCCGAGGCCCTCGGTGAGGAAGAGGCCGGTGGCATCCAGGTCGTGGACGCGGATCATCGCGTGCAGGTATTTCATGGCGTTGGCTCGGTGGGGTCAGTCCAGGAACAGGTCAGGCAACAACGTCTGCGACGCATCGACCGCGTACCCGGAGAAATCGGTGACGCCGGCCTCGCGCAGTACGTCCTCGTCGATCAGGAACCGGCCGTGGAAACCGCGCGCCTCGCGCACCAGCACCGCGTGCGCGGCATCGGCGACGATCTCCGGCGTGCGGCAGCGCGGGATCTCCACGCCGGGGATCATGTTCAGCGCATCGGTGGCAACGATGGTGCGCGGCCACAGCGCATTGACGGCGATGCCCTGCGGCCCGAATTCTCCGGCCAGGCCCAGCGTCACGAAGCTCATGCCCATCTTCGCCAGCGTGTAGCCGGTGTGCGGCGCCCACCATTTCGGATCCAGCGACGGCGGCGGCGCCAGCGTCAGGATGTGCGGGTTTGCCGCCTGCTTGAGGTAAGGAAGCGCGGCCTGCGCGCACAGGAAACTACCGCGCGCGTTGACCTGCTGCATCAGGTCGAAGCGCTTCATCGGCGTGTCCAGCGCACCGGCCAGCCAGATGGCGCTGGCGTTGTTGACCAGGATGTCGATGCCGCCGAAGGCATCAGCAGTGGCCGCCGTCGCGGCTTTCACCTCGTCCTCTTCGCGGATGTCGCACTTCAACGCCAGGCCACGGCCGCCGGCATCGTTGACCGCCTGCGCGGCGGTGTGGATGGTGCCGGGCAGTTTCGGATTGGGCACCGAGGACTTGGCGGCGATCGCCACGTTGGCGCCGTCGCGCGCCGCGCGCAGGGCGATGGCCAAGCCGATGCCGCGCGAGGCGCCGGTGATGAACAGGGTCTTGCCGGCCAGCGAGGTCATGCGGTGCTCCGGAGGAAACGTGGAATGGAGATGGACATGTTCACGGCTTCGGCCCTTGGCCTTCGTTGTCTTCCCACTTCAGCAGGCGACGGGTGACGAAGCGGTACACCGGCTTGCCGGTGCGGAACCACAGGTCGCGCAGCCACGAGGTGCGCTTCAGCACGCGCCGCTCGACCGGCGTGATGGACGCGGCGCAGTACATGCGCTTGTGCTTGAGCAGGTGGCGCAGATCCTGGCGTGCCAGCAGGCGCATCCAGCGCGAGCGCGGATCGCCGCGGGTGGCGAGCTGGAAATCGATGATGGCCGGTCGCCCGTCCGACAAGACCAGCCAGTTCGCTTCCTTGGCAAGGTCGTTGTGCGCGATGCCGCGGCGATGCAGCTGCTTCAGCAGCCGGTGCGCGGCGCGGAAATAGGCGAGGTCGCCGCGCGGTGGGCGCTGGTACATCGCCGCGCCTTCCATGTAGCTGCGGTCTAGCCGGCGACCGGTCCAGTCCAGCAACTGCGGCACGTCGGCCATGCCGGCGACCTGGCGCAGCGCCAGCGCCTCGCGACGCGCCAGCCACCAGGCTGGCAGCCGCAGCCAGAGTGGAACGTGCGCGAGGTCACGCCGCACGAAGGGACCCTCCGCCCCCTGCATCAGCGAGATGCGGCCAAAGCTGTCGGCCTTGAGTGCGGCGATTTCGGAAGGCGAGCGCAAGTCCACGTCGTCATTCTACCGTCCATAGATCGCAGGCGCCGGTCATCTGCCGCCGCCTATAATCCGGCGATGGACTCTTCCTGGTTCGACAACCTGCTGGCCTGGATCAGCGCGCATCCCATCGCCGCAGGCCTGGTGATCTTCGCCATCGCGTTCTGCGACGCCGTGATCATCCTGGGGGCCATCGTGCCGGCGCTGCCGCTGCTGTTCGCGGTCGGCGTACTGATCGGACTGGGCGAAATCTCCGGTCCCTATGCGGTGATCTGCGCCACGCTGGGCGCGCTGGTCGGCGACGCCACCAGTTACTGGGTCGGCCACCGCTGGGGCCAGCAACTGCGCACGGTGTGGCCGTTCCGCAAGTATCCGCAGCTGCTGGATCGCGGCGAACTGCTGTTCCGCCGCAACGCGTGGAAGAGCATCTTCATCGCTCGCTTCGTCGGCCCCATCCGCCCGTTCGTGCCCGCGGTCGCCGGCATCTCGCGCATGCCCATGCGCCGTTACCTCATGGCGAGCGGTGCGGCCTGCATCGCCTGGTCGGCCGCTTTCCTGCTGCCCGGCTGGGTGCTGGGACATGCCTACGATGCGGTCGCGGCCGTCGCGGGCCGGCTGGCGCTGGTGCTCGGCCTGATGGTCGTGGTGCTGGCCCTGGCGTGGGCCCTGGTGCTGTACACCTACCGCTGGTTCGCTGCGCATGCCGACGCGCTGCTGGCACGCACGCTGGCGTGGTCGCATGCGCATCCGGTGCTGGGCCGCTATACGGCGGCGGTCTTCGATCCCGCGCGGCGCGAATCGGTACCGCTGGCCCTGCTCGCCATCCTCTTGCTTGCGATCGTCTGGGTCTGGTTCGCCTTCCTGGTCATCGTGATCGGCCACGGCGAACCGCTGGCGGTCGACCTGTGGGTCTACGAACTGATGCGCGCCCTGCGCAATCCACTGGCCGACTACCCGCTCGCGGCACTGGCCTCGCTCGGCGATGAGCAGGTGCTGGCGCCGGCCTCGCTGCTGGTGCTGGGCTACCTGTGCTGGCGCAAACGCTGGATGGCGGCCGGGCACTGGCTGGCGGCGCTGGCGTTCGGCCTGGCGCTGACGGCGTGGCTCGGCGCCTCGGTCGACATCCCCAAGCCACCGAGCGTCAGCAGCGGCTTTGGCTTCCCGTCGATCGCGGTGACGATGTCGACGATCACCTTCGGCTTCTTCGCGGTGCTGATCGCACGCGAGCTGCCGGGCCGCACGCGCGTCTGGCCTTACCTGGTGTCGGGCCTGGTAGTGGCGGTGATCGGCTTCGCGCGCATCTACCTGGGCGCGCACTGGCTCAGCGACATCATCGGCGGCATGTTGTTCGGCCTGGTGTGGCTGCTGGTGCTGGGCATCGCCTACCGCCGGCGCATGGTGCGTTCGTTCTGGATCAAGCCGATCGCGTGGCTGTTCTACGGCGCCTTCGCGCTGGCGGGCCTGTGGCATGCGCCGCGCAACGTCGAGCACATGCTGGCGCAATTCCAGGCCCCGGTGATCGAAGGCTCCGTCGCCCTGCAGGACTGGTGGAGCGCGGGTTGGCAGTCGCTGCCGGCGCGCCGCAACGAATTCGACGACGAACAGCGCTGGCCACTGGATGTGCAGGTCGCCGGCCCACTGGCGCCGCTGAAGGCGACACTGGCGGCGGCCGGCTGGCGCGAGCAACCGCAGGCGGGCTGGCAAGACGCGCTGAACATGCTGGACAGCGACATGGCCGACGACGAACAGCCGGTACTGCCGGCCACGCTGGATACGCGCGCCGAGAGCCTCCTGATGCTGCGCGATGGCGACCAGCCCGGCGAGATCTATGTGCTGCGCCTGTGGCCGGCCGACACCCGCCTGCAGCCCGGCAACGTGCCGCTGTGGATCGGCAGCGCGCAGGTGCTCGAGCAGCAGCGCGCGTTCAACCTGGTCCGCCTGTGGCGGCCGCTGCGCGAGGCGCGCACCGCGCTGGACGCGGTGACGAAGGCCACCTCCGGCCTCGACCACGCGATCGCGCCGCATCCGGATTCCGGATTGCCGGTGCTGCGCGTGCGTACCGGCGACGCATCGACGGGGCCACAAGCGCGTCGATGACGCGGTTGTAGGAGGGGCTTTAGCCCCGACGCATTTCGTGCAGACATCGCTTATCTGAGCGCCCCAAGGGTCGGGGCTAAAGCCCCTCCTACCAGGCCAACGTCAGTCGATCCACTCCAGCAGGCGCTGCAGGCGGGCGTGCACGTCGTCCTCCTGCAGGATCGACACGCGCTGCTCGGGCGTGATGGGCAGTATCTGCGCCAGACGCCAGCCAACCCAGCCAGCCTGCTCGAAGATGCGAGCCGGCAGCCCGTTCAGATCGGTGCCGGTCTTCTCCATCATGGTCTGCAGCAAGGTGCCAAGCAGCGCGTGCTCCGGACGCAGCGCGTCTTCCCCGTCCGTGCGCAGCCACTCCACGTCCGCCATGATCAGGCCGTTGTCGCGCACCCGGGTACGCACTGCATGGAAGCGGCGATGGCCGCGCACGCGCAGCGTCAACAGGCCATCGTTGCCCGTGTCGAAGTCCTCGATCCGCGCCTCGGTGCCGTAGGCTGCCGGCGTCGCGGGTGCGCCGGCCTCGTTGCCTTCCAGGATCAGGCAGATGCCGAACCCGCCGCCGGACCGTCCGCAATCGCGGACCAGGTCCAGATAGCGACGCTCGAACACGCGCAGATCCATCGCGGCACCCGGCAACAGGACCTGATGCAGCGGAAACAACGGCAGCGATTCGTGCGCCATGCCGGCCCTCAGCCCTGCAGCGCCGCCAGGAAGCGGCGCGGTGCGCCGTCGAAACCACCGTTCGACATGAACACCACGTGGTCGCCGGGGCGCGCCTGCGCCTTCAGCGCGGCGATCAGCGCGTCGGCATCGGGCACGGTGCGTGCGTCCCCACGGATCGCGCCGACGACCTTGCCGGCGTCCCATGCCAGTTCCGGACGATGCAGGAAGACGACGGCATCGGCGATGTCGAGCGACGGCGCCAGCGCCTCCGCATGCGCGCCGGAGCGCATCGAATTGCTGCGCGGCTCCATCGCCACCACGATGCGCGCCGCGCCGACGCGCGCACGCAGGCCTTCCAGCGTGGTGTGAATGGCGGTGGGATGGTGGGCGAAGTCGTCATAGATGGTGATGCCGTCGTGCTGGCCGATCACTTCCAGCCGCCGCTTCACGCTGCGGAAGGCGGCCAGCGAAGGCAGCACGGTGGCGACATCGACGCCGACCGCATGGCAGGCGGCCAGCGCGGCAAGGCCGTTCAGCACGTTGTGACGGCCGAGCATCGGCCAGTGCACCTCACCGATCTCGGTGCCGTGATGGCGCACGGCGAAGGCGCTGCCATCGTCGCGGATCAGCCGCGCGCTCCATTCCAGCGATGCGTCGAAGCCGAAGCGCTCGACCGGCGTCCAGCAGCCCATCGCCAACACTTCGGCGAGGCGCGCATCCTCGCCGTTGACGATCAGTCGGCCGCGGCGCGGCACGGTGCGGACCAGGTGGTGGAACTGACGCTGGATGGCGGCCACGTCCGGGAAGATGTCGGCGTGGTCGTATTCCAGGTTGTTGAGGATGGCGACCAGCGGGCGGTAGTGGACGAACTTGCTGCGCTTGTCGAAGAACGCGGTGTCGTACTCGTCCGCCTCGACGACGAACTCGCGTCCGCCGCCGATGCGCGCGGACGCGCCGAAATCCTCGGCCACGCCGCCGATGAGGAAACCGGGCGAGCGGCCTGCCGCGTCCAGCAGGTAGGTCAGGATGGTCGTGGTGGTGGTCTTTCCGTGGGTGCCGGCGACGGCCAGCGTGTCGCGGCCGGGCAGCACGCGTTCGGACAGCCACTGCGCACCGGAGATGTAGCGGCGGCCCTGGTCGAGCACCGCTTCCACCGCGGGGTTGCCGCGCGACAGTGCGTTGCCGATGACGATCTCGTCGCAGTCCGGCGCGATGTTCTGCGGCTGGTAGCCCTGCGCCAGCGCGATGCCGAGGGTCTCGAGCTGGGTCGACATGGGCGGATAGATGGCCTGGTCGCTGCCTTCGACCGTATGGCCGAGTTCGCGCGCCAGCGCGGCGACGCCGCCCATGAACGTACCGGCGATGCCGAGGATGTGGATCTTCAAGACGGGACTTCCGTGGAAACTGCGCAGACTTTAGCCGAGCGCGCCGGGTCAGCGCGAGAAGCGCAACGTCTGCAGATCGACGGTGCCGCCCTCGCCCTTCACCACCAGCGTGTTGCGGCCAGGCGCCAGCATCAGCCCACGGAACCCGCGTACCCGATCCACGGCCTTCACCGGTACGCCGTTGAGCACCAGCGAAACGCGTCCCTTGCCCTGCCCGTCCAGCGCCAGCCGGTAGGACCCGCCCGCACCCGCGTCGAAGGTGTACTTCAGCCATTCACCGCGCTGAAGGCCGGCAACCTGCAGGCGGCCATCCGCGTCCTTGCCCAGGTCGACGCCGTCGTTGCGGTAGGTCATCGCCGGGTTCCACACCACGCGTTCGCCGCCATCGGAGATGTGGTGGTTGGCCGGCGTCAGGTCGTGGTAGGCCACGCCGTTGCGGCCCATGTCGAAGTCCACCGCCGCGATCGTGCCCCCTTGCGCGTCGATCCTGTGCGCCTTGAACGGCACCGACTGGTCCGAATGCGGCGCGCGGAACAGTGCGTCGATCACGTCGGGATGCTGCACGTTGTTCGCGTAGCGCACGTCCTCGGTGGCGAAGCGCATCAGCGCGGCTTCGGCGGCCTCCGCGGACGGCTTCGGTCCTTCGCCCTTCCAGTACGCCAGCACCTGTCGATAGCCCTCGTTCGGCACCACCTGCAGCGGACTGTTGTAGCGGATCTTCTTCAAGGGCCACCACGCCCAGCCGATGCCCTCGCCTTCGACCAGCGCGACGGTGCGCGCAAACCAGTCGTTGGAATTCTCGCCGGTTTCGCCCAGCCACAAGGGCATGCGGTGCTTGTCGCGCAGCGCCAGCGCGTCGGCGATGCTCTCGCGGGTGGTGACGTTCCAGTACTTGTGGAAGCTGATCACCAGGTTGTCGTCCCACGGCCCGTCGTCGAGCACGCCGCGGTAGTTGTTGCCCCAGCAGTTGCCCTCGATGACGATGATGTGCCGTTTGTCGACCTCGCGGATCGCGCGCGTCGTGCGCACCAGCAGGTCCTTCAGCGGGGCGTTGCCGTCTTCCTTGCAGCCGTTGGTGTCCGTCTTGTCGGCGAAGCCCCAGTTCGGCTCGTTGATGATGTCGTACGCGGCGATGTAGGGCTCGTCCTTGTAGCGCTGCGCCAGCTTCTTCCACAGCGCGACCATCTTGTCCTGATGGCGCCGGTCGTCCCACAGCGAGGGCTGCGTGGGATCGCGGTCGGCGATGTTGTTGTCGTTGCCCTGTCCGCCCGGCGCCGCATGCAGGTCGAGGATCAGGTAGAGGTCGTTGGCCTTGGCCCAGGCCAGCAGCTCGTCGGTGCGGCGGAAGCCTTCCTCGACCCAGGTCTGCCGGCCAGCCACCGGCTCCTGTTCCACCGGCAGCGTGTACAGCGCGTAGTGCATCGGCAGGCGCACGGAGTTGAAACCCCAGCGCGCCATCGCATCGATGTCGGCCTTGGTGGTGTGGTTGTCGCGCCACGCCTGGTAGAAGGCATCGGCCTTCTCCTGGCCGATCAGCTCGGCGATGCGCGCATGGATGCTGCGCTGCGTGCCCACGCCGTCGATATCGAGCATGTAGCCTTCCTGCAGCATCCAGCCGCCCAGGCCCATGCCGCGCAGGATCACTGGCTTGCCGCTGGCATCGACGATCTGCGTGCCCTGCGTGCGCAGGAAATCCTTGGCCTGCACGACCGGTGCAACCAACAGGCAGGCAAGCAGCAGGCAGGCGATGCGCATCATCGACGACTCCGGACGGTCCCTCGGGACCCGGACCATAGCAGCCGCCTCCCCGCATCGCGACGCACGCGGTCACAGCCCCGCAAAAAGCAGAAGCCCCGCACAGGCGGGGCTTCCGGAGGCCAGGCCGTGGACGGCGCGGGCGTCAGCCCACTTCCTTCGCCGGCGCCAGCGCCTCGGTGATGCGGGTGAACACCTCGTCCAGCGAGCCGACGCCGTCGACGACGGTCAGTTCGCCCTGTTGGCGGTAGAAGTCGATGACCGGCGCGGTCTGGTCGGTGTAGACCTGCAGGCGCTTGCGCACGGATTCCGGATTGTCGTCGGCGCGGCCCTCGGCCTTGGCGCGGCCGGCGATGCGCTCGACCAGCAGCTCGGTCGCCACGTCCAGCTGCACGGCGAAGTCGAACTTCTGCCCCAGCTTGGCCAGCAGCTGGCCCAGCGCCGCGGCCTGCACCAGGTTGCGCGGGTAGCCGTCGAGGATGAAACCGGCCTTGGTGTCGTCACGGGAGAAGCGGTCTTCCAGCATGCCGAGCAGGATGTCGTCGCTGACCAGTTCGCCACGCGCCATCACTTCCTTGGCCTGCAGGCCCAGCGGGCTGCCGGCGGCGACTTCGGCGCGCAGCAGGTCGCCGGTGGAGATGTGCGGTACCTGCAGGTAGTCCTTCAGGCGCGCTGCCTGAGTGCCCTTGCCCGACCCGGGTGGGCCCAGTAGAACCAATCGCATGCTGTAACTCTCCCGAACTGGAATCCTGCGGGCGGTGGATCGCGCCTGGCGCCAGGCGCCGCGCTGCACCGCGTCATCTGTGTGAAGCTTACCGCATCCCGGCAACCCGGAACGAACCCCACATGGCCTCTGGCACCCTACTTTATGCGCAGTCCGGCGGCGTCACCGCCGTCATCAACGCCTCCGCGTCGGCCGTCATCACCGAAGCGCGGGCCCGGAAAATCAAGGTCTTGGCCGCGCGCAACGGCATCCTCGGCGCGCTGCGCGAGGAGCTGATCGACACCAGCAAGGAGTCGGCCGCGGCCATCCGCGCCCTCGCCCACACACCCGGAGGCGCCTTCGGCAGCTGCCGGGTCAAGCTGAAGTCGCTGGAGGCCGACCGCGCCAAGTACGAGCGGCTGCTGGCCGTGCTGAAGGCGCACGACGTGCGCTACTTCCTCTACAACGGCGGCAACGATTCGGCCGACACGGCGTGGAAGGTCTCGCAGCTGGCGCAGGCCTTCGACTACCCGCTGACCTGCATCGGCGTGCCGAAGACGGTCGACAACGACCTCGCCGTCACCGACACCTGCCCCGGCTTCGGTTCGGCCGCCAAGTACACGGCCGTGTCCGTGCGCGAGGCCGCGCTGGACGTGGCGGCGATGGCGGAGACCTCGACCAAGGTCTTCGTCTACGAGGCCATGGGCCGGCATGCCGGCTGGCTGGCCGCGGCCGCCGGCCTGGCCGGGCAGACCCGCGACGAGGCGCCGCACCTGATCCTGTTCCCGGAGCGTCCGTACGACGAGGCCGACTTCCTCACCCAGGTGAAGAAGACGGTCGACCGCGTCGGCTGGTGCGTGGTGGTGGCCAGCGAAGGCATCCAGTACGCCGACGGCCGCTTCGTCGCCGATGCCGGCGGCGGCAAGGATTCGTTCGGCCATACCCAGCTCGGCGGCGTCGCGTCGTACCTCGCCGGCCGGGTGAAGGATCAGCTGGGCATGAAGGTGCACTGGACCCTGCCCGACTACCTGCAGCGTTCGGCGCGCCACATCGCGTCGAAGACCGACTGGGAGCAGGCGCAGGCGGTCGGCAAGGCCGCGGTGCAGTACGCGCTGAAAGGCCAGAACGCGGTGATACCGGTGATCGTGCGCACGTCCGACGCGCCGTTCCGCTGGAAGATCGAGGCTGCCCCGCTGTCCAAGGTCGCCAACCACGAGAAAAAGTTTCCGCCCGCCTTCATCCGCAAGGATGGCTACGGCATCACCGACAAGGCGCGCGCCTACCTGCAACCACTGATCCGCGGCGAAGCCTATCCGCCCTACGGCACCGACGGCCTGCCCAAGTACGTGGCGCTGAAGAACGTGGCGGTGAAGAAGAAGCTGCCTGCGTGGGAAGGGTGATCGGCCGGTGAGTCTCCGTATCGTCCGGCTCGGCAGTCCACGCGCGAAGGAGGAAGGACTGCGCATCGGCACGGTGCGCAGGCCGCCGCGAGGCGTGCCGAAAACCGAGTTCGCTTCGCAGGACTGGTACGACGTCTGGTACCCCAACCTCGCACCGAGCGCGGTACTGGTGAAGGAAGCCCAGGATGTGGACACGCCCAGGGCTTGGGCCGCGTTCGCGAAGAAGTACCGGGCCGAGATGGCTACGCCGGACAACGCACGCACCCTGGACCTGCTGGCCGCGCTGTCGCACGGCGCCGACTTCTCGGTCGGCTGCTATTGCGAAGACGAAGCGCATTGCCATCGCTCGGTACTGCGCGAGCTGCTCGCCGAACGCGGCGCAGCCCTCACGGCAGGGTGACTTCAGGCACCGTCGCGTCGGTCGCGGCGGTGCTAGCGTGAATCTGTCGCCACGCCACCGGAGTCCACCATGTTCCGCAAGATTCTCGTCGGCATGCTCGCCGTCGTCATCGGTCTTGCCATCGCCGGCGCCGGCTACCGCTTCGGCCAATACCTGGCGCACAGGGACACGACGGACAAGCCGGCAGTCCGCGCCAACGCGTGAATCCGCCGCAGGGCGCACGAGCTAAGCTTGCGCGATGGATGCGCTGCTCGCCGAACTGACGGCCCTCGAAACCGAACTCCATCACCCCGGCGTGCCGTGCACGCGCGAACGCCTGGAGCGCCTGCTGCATCCTGACTTCCACGAGGTCGGCCGATCGGGTGCGCGCTATACGCGGCAGGTTGTCATCGATTTCCTCGTCACGCGCCGGCAGATGCCTCGCGTGGTCGCCGACGAACATCGTGTCGAGTCGCTCGCCTCCGACATCGCGCTGCTGCACTTCCGCTCGCACGAGGTGGCAGCGGACGGTACACCCTTCAACGCCGCGCTCCGTATGTCGGTGTGGCGCCGGACCGGATTCGGCTGGCAGCTCTCGTACCACCAGGGAACGCCCGCCGCGCCGTAAGCCTCAGCGGCAGGCCTTGCCCTCGACATCCAACTTCGCGGCGAACAGCGTCAGCGAAGGCGCCTGCGCTGCAGCACCCGCCTGCTGCTTCGCTTCCTGCAAATAGATGCGCGACTGCCCCTGCCCATCCAGCGGCGGCGGTGCGGCGGTGCCGGGCTTTCGCCAGACGCGCACCACCGCCTGCTGCGACGGACAGGCCGCGTCCGGTACGCGGATCACGTCGTTGAGCTTCCAGCCTGCCGCGACCGAGGGCTTCGCCTTGTCGAAGTCCATGAAGCGCGCGCGTGGCTGGCATTGCGGACTGGTGCGCACCGGTGCGTAGCGGTAGGGCTGCGCGGCATCGCCAGTGAACACGCCTTCCAGGCGGGCGCAGGCCTCGGGAATCTGCCGCAGGGTATGCACGGCGCCGACGGCCTGCGGCGTGCCCGCGGGACGCTGGATCTCCGGCGCGGGATCGGCCGCACGCACTGGCGACGACGCCAGCAGGCACGCGACAAGCAGGGGAAGTGCGACGGTTTGGCGCATGGCAACTCCTTGAAACGGATACGGAAACACGGGCAGGGTCGCAAGGCTGGCACGGAAAGCCTGAACCAGCCCGTCACCGCTGGCGGCACGCGGCGCATCCGGTCATACTCGGGCCAGCTCCAGGGATGTCTGAACAAGGGTTTCGTGCTGCAGTCCATCGCAGCGGTCGAGTGCGCTCAATCGTTCAACAGGCTCCACCGGGATTGGGTTGCGTGTTCATGCTTTCTGCTGGACGACATCCATCAACCTTGGGAGGGGTCATGCTGGAACAACACGGTTTGACGCTGGCGCTGATCTGCGCCGGCGTGGCGATCATCTACGGCGTGGTGGCTGCGCGCTGGATCCTGAAACAACCCGCGGGCAACGCCCGCATGCAGGAAATCGCGGCGGCCGTGCAGGAAGGCGCCAGCGCCTACCTCAACCGCCAGTACACCACCATCGGCGTCGCGGGCGCGGTCCTGCTCGTGCTGATCGGCTTTTTTGTCTCCTGGGCCAGCGCCATCGGCTTCCTGATCGGTGCGGTGCTGTCGGGCGCCGCCGGCTACATCGGCATGAACGTCTCGGTCCGCGCCAACGTACGCACCGCCGAGGCGGCCACCAAGGGCATGAGCGCGGCGATGGACGTGGCCTTCAAGGGCGGCGCCATCACCGGCATGCTGGTCGTCGGCTTGGGCCTGCTGGGCGTGGTCGGCTACTACGCCGTACTGCACCTCCACATGGGCTACACCGAAGCCGACGCGCTGCACGCGCTGGTCGGCCTGGCGTTCGGCTCATCGCTGATCTCGATCTTCGCGCGCCTCGGCGGCGGCATCTTCACCAAGGGCGCCGACGTCGGCGCGGACCTGGTGGGCAAGGTCGAAGCCGGCATTCCCGAAGACGACCCGCGCAACCCGGCGGTGATCGCCGACAACGTGGGCGACAACGTCGGCGACTGCGCCGGCATGGCGGCCGACCTGTTCGAGACCTACGCGGTCACCATCATCGCCACCATGCTGCTGGGCAGCCTGATGGCCGCGCAGGCCGGCCAGCACGCGGTGCTCTATCCGCTGGTGCTGGGCGGCGTGTCGATCATCGCCTCGATCATCGGCGCGATGTTCGTCAAGGTGAAGGCTGGCGGTTCGATCATGGGCGCGCTGTACAAGGGCGTCATCGTGTCAGGCGTGCTGGCCGCCATCGCGTTCTATCCGATCACCACGCAGCTGATGGCGGATTCGGCCTACGGCGCGATGAACCTGTACTTCTGCGCGCTGGTCGGCCTGGTGCTGACCGGCGTGATCGTGTGGATCACCGAGTACTACACGGGCACGCAGTACGCGCCGGTCAAGCACGTCGCCGCGGCATCGACCACCGGCCACGGCACCAACATCATCGCCGGCCTCGGCGTGTCGATGCGGTCGACGGCCTGGCCCGTCGTGGCGGTGTGCATCGCGATCCTTGGCGCCTACGCGCTGGGCGGCCTGTACGGCATCGCCATCGCCGCGACGGCGATGCTGTCGATGGCGGGCATGATCGTGGCGCTGGATGCGTACGGCCCGATCACCGACAACGCCGGCGGCATCGCGGAAATGGCGGAACTGCCGCCGGAAATCCGCAACATCACCGACCCGCTGGATGCGGTCGGAAACACCACCAAGGCGGTGACCAAGGGGTATGCGATCGGCTCGGCGGCGCTTGCCGCGCTGGTGCTGTTCGCCGACTACACGCACAACCTGCAGACCGCGCACCCCGGCAAGATCTTCACCTTCGACCTGTCGAACCATCTGGTGATCGTCGGCCTGCTGATCGGCGGCCTGATCCCGTACCTGTTCGGCGCGATGGCGATGGAAGCCGTCGGCCGTGCCGCCGGCAGCGTGGTGGAGGAAGTACGCCGCCAGTTCCGCGAGATCCCGGGGATCATGGCGGGCACCGCCAAGCCGGACTACAGCCGCGCGGTCGACATGCTGACCAGGTCGGCGATCAAGGAAATGATCGTGCCGTCGCTGCTGCCGGTGATCGTGCCGATCGTCGTCGGCCTGCTGCTGGGTCCGCAGGCGCTGGGCGGCCTGCTGATCGGCACCATCGTGACCGGCCTGTTCGTCGCCATCTCGATGACCACCGGCGGCGGCGCGTGGGACAACGCCAAGAAGTACATCGAGGACGGCCACCACGGCGGCAAGGGCAGCGAAGCGCACAAGGCCGCGGTCACCGGCGACACCGTCGGCGATCCCTACAAGGACACGGCCGGCCCGGCGATCAACCCGCTGATCAAGATCATCAACATCGTCGCGCTGCTGCTGGTGCCGGTGCTGCCGGTCAACGGCTGGCTAGGCAGCGCCACGTCGTCGGAGGTGGCCGCGCATGCGGCGCCCATGACGCCGGGCGAAGTGGTGGAAGGACGCAGCGCGCGCATCCTGTTCGACAGCGGCTCCGCCGTGGTGCCGGCGGATACGAGCGCGCGCCTGGCGGGTGTGCTGGGCACGCTGGGTGCGGATCCGGCCGCACGTGTGCGCGTCTCCGGCTTCCATGATGCCAGCGGCGATGCGGCCGCGAACGAAGCCCTGGCCAAGCAGCGCGCCGAGGCCATCCAGCAGTGGCTGGTGGTCAACGGGGTGTCCGCCGAGCGCATCACCCTGGACAAGCCGGCGCAGACCACCGGCAGCGGCGACGCCGACGAAGCGCGCCGCGTGGATGTGCTGGTGGAGTAGTCGCAGCGGCATGACGTACAAGAAAGGGCGGCCATTGGCCGCCCTTTTTTATTCGCTGCGGGAGCGGCGCAATCGTTCGCTGTGGGAGCGACGTAAGTCGCGAACGGATGCCATCCGTGCACGCGAGATGGATTTCCAGATATGCAAGGCGAAGGACATGATCCGATCTGTCCCCGCCGGCGCAACCCTTCGAGCGTGCCGGCCGTGCGTTCGCGACTTACGTCGCTCCCACAACAGCGGCCTCCAGCAACAGGAGCACCACCAGATCAGGACGTCGGCTGCAGCGCCACCACGCGCACGTCGACGTCCTTGCAGGCATCGTCCTTGCAGATGCCGTTCACCCAGGCCTCGCCGTTGCCGAACATCACGCCCTTGTAGTTGACCATCAGCTGCGAATACTTCTGCCGCTTGATCGCCTCGGCGATGGCCGGCGTCATGATCCGGTCGTACTCGCGCACGAAGGCATCGGCATCGGCCACCTTCAGCGGCTGGCCGTCGCGCACGGTGGAGAACGGGTAGTCGACCAGCGCGGCGACGGCGGCTTCGTCGTTCGCCGTCACCGCCTGCTGCAGTTCGCGGATGACCTTCTCGTAACGCTCGTGCTCACCCAGCACCTCGTCGATGGCCTGGTTGACCGCCGCCGGATCGTCGACGACGTCGGCCACGGGAAGTGCAGCGGCGGGCGTTGCCGGCGTGGCTTCCCTCGCCGGGGCCGCCGGTTTCGCGTCCGTGGCAGCCGTGGCGGGGTCATGGGTAGCGGGCGTGCAGGCTGCCAGCCACAGCGCCGCGAACGCGGCGATCGGTGTCTTCATCGTGCGGATTCCTGGTCAGGTGGAGATGCGGTACGACAGGCCATCCGTGGCGACTGCCCAACTCCGGGCGATGCGACCCCATCCTAGCCAGCCACGCACCGGATTGCGTTCGGGAATCGTTAGGGCGTAGCGTCATCCCGACACCGGCCTACGATGCTGTCCGCGCCGACCCCGTCGTTCCAGCGAACGCTGGGACCCATCTTGCACTACCGTGGCTGTTCGCCATTGAAGACCGAAAAGCCAATGGATCCCAGCGTTCGCTGGGATGACGACGGATAGTGCGCGCTTCCATCAACTCAACACGTCGGCCAGCACCTTGCGTCCGACCGCGGCCGCGGCCTCCACTTCCGGCACGGCTTCCGCCGCCGCCCGCGCGTTCGCCTGCTGCTGCAGGTACACCGGGCAGTGCTGCATCATGTAATCGACGTCGAACTTCATCCGTTCGACCAGGAAGTCGACGAACGCGCGCACCTTGGGCGACTGCACGTGGCCGCGCGGGAAGACGGCATTGAATTCGTACTCGGGCCCGGTCCAGCCGGCCAGCACGCGCTGCAGGTGGCCCTGCTCCAGGTAAGGCTTCACCATCACGTCGGCACCCAGCATCAGTCCCTCACCGCAGAGCAGCGCACCCTTCAGTGCCGCCGGATCGTTCGCCACAAGGATGGGATTGATCGGATAGTCCTGCTCGCCGTTGGCATCACGAAGCTCCATGACCCATGCGTTTCCGCGGCGGTTCTTCGGCATCGCCAGCACGCGGTGGTGCTGCAGATCGTCCGGGTGCAACGGCTCGCCGTAGCGCGCCAGGTACTTCGGGCTGGCGTACACCTGCGTGCGCAGCGTGCTCAGGCGACGCGCGACCAGGTTGGAATCCGGCAGGTTGCCGATGCGCAGCGCCACGTCGATCTCGCCGGAGATCAGGTCGAGCGTGTCGTTGGCGAGCAGCATCTCGACGCGGATCTCGGGGTATTGCGCGTGGAACTCGCCGAGCAGCGGCGCGATCTTGTCGATGCCGATCGAATACGGCGCGGTGAAGCGCAGCCAGCCGCGCGGGCCGGCGTGCAACTGGCTGACCGCGCTGGCCGCTTCGTTCAGTTCACGCGCGATGCGCTGGCAGTGTTCGTAGTAGACGTTGCCGGCTTCGGTCAGTCCCAGCTTGCGCGTGGTCCGGTGCAGCAGTTGCGCGCCCAGGCGCGTCTCCAGTTCCTGCACCTTGCGGCTGACGGTAGTTTTCGGCAGGCGCAGCACGTTGGCGGCGGCGATGAAGCTGCCCTGCTCCACCACCTTGACGAAGATCAGGGTGTCGTTGAGATCGTGGCTCATCGTGGGACTCCGGTAGGCGAAGGGCACATTGGCCCGCTGACGGGATGATTATTCCCCTAAATCAGGACTAATCAAGTCCTCATTGGGGGCGTACCTTGGCACCCATCGTCCTCCACCGGGTACCGCCCCCATGCTGTTCGCCCGTCTCTTCCAGTCGCTGGAACACCCCGAAGAAACCCGGGAAGCCCTGTACGAACAGGCTTTCCGTCGCAGCAAAAGCCTGCTGTTACATGATATTTCCGGTCATGTCGCCGCGCCGCGCTCGCAGCGGGGCGGTGTCTTGGGGGGCGGCCGTCGTATCGGCAAGCTGATGTCGTCCTCTGGGATTATCCCTGTCACGGGAGGATTCATCCCATGAGCGGGACACTCGCCCGTCGCGTTCCGACGAACGGCATCGCGCCCAGGACGGCATGTGGCCATGCCCGCCGACTGCGCCTTGGCCAGTGCCGGACCTTCGTCGCCCCGGCGATCGACAGCGCGCAGGATCAGGCAAGCGCGCAGCAGGATCCGGATATCGCGGTGACCGCCCCGGTCGCCAGACTGGCCGCCATGCCCGCTTCCCTTCCGACTGCCGCCTTGCGCTGGCTGCGTGCCGTTGCACGCACGCTGGTCGAACGCTTCCGCAGGCCGGCCGACCCGTCGTCATCCTCCCCCGCGACGGGTCGGTCCGCCATGCGCCTGCCGTTCGTACGCAAGGCCACCGGCTTCCGCGAATTCACCCTGCCGCGCCACCTGGCCGACGGCGGCGCGCTGCGCCTGCGGGTGAAATCGGCCGGCGTGAGCACGCGCATCGCGCCGGTCGCCCGGCGGAGGCTGCCGTGAACACGACGAAGGACGCACTGACGCCCGGCGCGCTGGTGCTGGGCGCGAGCGGCAACGTCGGTTTCGGCGTCGTCGGCGCGCTGCTGGAAGCCGGCTGCCCGGTACTCGCCGTCGGCCGCGAAGGGCCGCGCATGAGCGCGCTGGCCGAACACTTCGAGGACGAACCCGGCTTGGCGCTGCTGCACTCGCCCTGCATCCACGACGACCGCGGCGCCGCGCGCCTGGCCGACGAAGTGCGCGAGCGCGGCCGTCCGCTGCGCGCGGTGTTCGCCAGCATGGGCACGCCGCTGCAGGCAGGCCGCCTGCTGGACCGTCCCGCCTCGTTCCTGCTGGAAAAGCTCGAGGCGGACCTGGTCCCGCATCTCGCCGCCGCGCGCCATCTGTTGCCGTTGCTGTCGGAAAGCCAGACCGCCGCCAACTACGTGCTGATCGGTGGCCCGTATGCGGAACGCGGCTGGTCGGGCTATGGCCACGCGTCGGTGACCGGCGCGGCGATGCGCATGCTGACCCAGGTGCTGCACGAGGAAGCGCAGACGATGGGCGTCCGCGTGCAGCTGCTGTCGGTCGACAAGCCGGTGTGCACACCGGAGAACGCGGTCAATGCCTGCGCCGAGTGGCCGAACGCGCTCGCCGTCGGCCGCGGCGCGGTGTCGCTGCTGTCGCGCAATACCCGCGCGTCGCAGTCGATCGTCACCTGGTCGGCGCATGACGCGAAGCCGCCGGAGCAGACCCTCGCGCGCGATTTCGAAGACGCGCTGTGGGCAGTGGCCGGCGCAAAGCGCAATGGCCGCGCCTCGGCCTGACTGTCACGCCGCCGTATTCCCCATCGTCCTTGTCCCGATGCCGACCTGCTGCTTGACCTCAACCTGACTTCAGGTCGCACCCTTCCCACCCGTTTCCTCCTCTCCCCCAAAGAGACCACCACCCATGAACACGCACTCCACTTCTTCTCCGCGTACGCAGCGCCTGCTGGCGCTCGCCGCGTTCAGTGCCCTCGCCATCGCCGTACTGGCCGGCTGCAGCGGCCAGGCCGCCGAGAACGGCGCGCCCCCGCCGCCGGAGGTCAGCGTCGCCGCCGTGCCGGTCAAGTCGATCAGCCAGTGGGATGAATTCAGCGGCCGCGTCGAGGCCATCGAACACGTCGACCTGCGCCCGCGCGTGTCCGGCTACATCGACCGCGTCGTCTACACCGAAGGCCAGGAAGTGAAGAAGGGCGACGTGCTCTTCACCATCGACGCCCGCAGCTACCGTGCCGAACTGGCGCGTGCGCAGGCCGAACTGGCACGTGCCCGCACCCAGGCCGAACTCGGCCGCAGCGAGGCCTCGCGCGCCAAGCGCCTGGCCGACCTGCAGGCGCTGTCGACCGAAGAGTACGAACAGCGCCGCGCCAACGCCGACCAGGCGCAGGCGAACGTCGCCGCCGCACAGGCCGCGGTGGAAACCGCCCGCCTCAACCTGGAATGGACGCAGGTGCGCGCACCCATCGACGGCCGCGCCGGCCGCGCGCTGGTCACCGCCGGCAACTTGGTCAGCGCCGGCGATGCCGCCAGCGTGCTGACCACGGTGGTGTCGCTGGACAAGGTGCACGTGCACTTCGACGCCGACGAGCGCGCCTTCCTGCGCTACGCCGAGATGGCGCGCAAGGGCGAGCGCCCGAGCGAACGCGACGGCAAGGTCCCGGTGCAGGTGGCGCTGGCTGATGAAACCGACTTCCCGCACGCGGGCACGGTCGACTTCCTCGACAACCAGGTCGACCGCAGCACCGGCACCATCCGCGCGCGCGCCGTGCTCGACAACGCCGACCGCGCGTTCACGCCGGGCCTGTACGCCCGCGTGCGCCTGCTCGGCAGCGGCGAGTTCAAGGCCGCGCTGGTCGACGACAAGGCCGTGCTGACCGACCAGGACCGCAAGTACGTCTACGTGGTCGACAAGGAAGGCAAGGCGCAACGCCGCGACGTGAAGATCGGCCGCATGGCCGACGGCCTGCGCATCGTCGAACAGGGCCTCACCGCCGGCGACAAGGTCATCGTCACCGGCGTGCAGAAGGTGTTCTTCCCCGGCATGCCGGTGCAGGCCAAGGCGGTGGCGATGGGCGCGGCGGAAGCGCCGGCCGCCGCGGTCGCCATGAAGTAAGCACGGCACCGTCCCCGCGCAGGCGGGGACGGCATCCAACGCAATCCACGATCCAACCACGGCCCGCACGGGCCGTGGCGAGCCCTCTGCATCTCCACTCCAGGAAATCCACCCATGGACTTCTCCCGTTTCTTCATCGACCGGCCGATCTTCGCCGCGGTGCTGTCGATCGTGATCTTCGCCGCCGGCCTGATCTCGATCCCGCTGCTGCCGATCGGCGAATACCCCGAAGTGGTGCCACCCTCGGTGGTCGTGCGCACCGTGTACCCGGGCGCCAACCCCAAGGTCATCGCCGAAACCGTCGCCACGCCACTGGAAGAAGCCATCAACGGCGTCGAGGACATGATGTACATCAAGTCCGTCGCCGGCTCCGAT
Organism: Pseudoxanthomonas sp. LjRoot206; assembly: GCF_056175725.1. NCBI lineage: Bacteria > Pseudomonadati > Pseudomonadota > Gammaproteobacteria > Lysobacterales > Lysobacteraceae > Pseudoxanthomonas > Pseudoxanthomonas sp. LjRoot206. The sequence goes on along the minus strand of NZ_JBGFFI010000002.1, from coordinate 551,925 downwards.
GGCGTGCTCTCGCTGACCGTGACCTTCAAGCCGGGCACCGATCCGGACGAGGCCGCGGTGCGCGTGCAGAACCGCGTGGCGCAGGCGCAGGCGCGCCTGCCCGAGGACGTGCGCCGCCAGGGCGTGACCACGCAGAAGCAGTCGCCGGTCTTCCTGATGGTGGTCCACCTGACCTCCAGCGACGGCAAGTACGACTCGCTCTACCTGCGCAACTACATGCGCCTGCACGTGAAGGACGAACTGGCGCGCATCCCCGGCGTCGGCGACGCGCAGCAGTTCGGCGGCGGCGACTACGCCATGCGCCTGTGGCTGGACCCGGACAAGGTGGCCGCGCGCGGCATGACCGCCGGTGACGTGCTGCGCGCCGTGCGCGAGCAGAACGTGCAGGTCTCGGCCGGCCAGCTCGGCGCCGAACCGATGCCGAACGGCAGCGACTTCCTGCTGCCGATCAACGCCAAGGGTCGTCTTGAGAGCGTCGAGGAATTCAGCAACATCGTGCTGAAGAGCGGCAGCGACGGCGAGATCGTGCGCCTGGCCGACGTGGCACGCATCGAACTGGCCGCCGGCGACTACACTCTGCGCGCGCGACTGGATGGCAAGAACGCGTCCGCCATCGGCATCTTCCAGGCCCCCGGCGCCAACGCGCTGGAGATCCGCGATGCCGTCGTGGCCAAGATGGACGAGCTGCGCCCGACCCTGCCGCCGGGCGTCGAGATCCAGTCGATCTACGACACCACGGTGTTCGTGCGCGACTCGATCAAGTCGGTGATCACCACGCTGCTGGAAGCCACGCTGCTGGTGGTGCTGGTGGTGATCCTGTTCCTGCAGACCTGGCGCGCCTCGATCATCCCGCTGCTGGCGGTGCCGGTGTCGGTGGTCGGTACGTTCGCCGTGCTGCACCTGCTGGGCTACTCGATCAACACGCTGACGCTGTTCGGCCTGGTGCTGGCGATCGGCATCGTGGTGGACGACGCCATCGTGGTGGTGGAGAACGTCGAGCGCCACATCGAGCATGGCGCGACCCCGCTGGAAGCCGCGCACCTGGCGATGAAGGAAGTCTCCGGCCCGATCATCGCGATCGCGCTGGTGCTGTGCGCGGTGTTCGTGCCGATGGCGTTCCTGACTGGCGTCACCGGCCAGTTCTACAAGCAGTTCGCGGTCACCATCGCCATCTCCACGGTGATCTCGGCGATCAACTCGCTGACCCTGTCGCCGGCGCTGGCCGCCAAGCTGCTGAAGCCGCACGACGCGCCGAAGGATCGCCTTTCGCGCGTGATCGATGGCCTGTTCGGCTGGCTGTTCCGTCCGTTCAACCGCTTCTTCAAGCGCAACTCCGAGCGCTATGAAGGCGCGGTGGGCCGCACGCTGGGCCGTCGCGGCGCGGTGTTCCTGGTGTACGCGGTGCTGCTGGTCGGCGCGGGCCTGATGTTCCGCGCGGTGCCGGCCGGCTTCATCCCGGTGCAGGACAAGCAGTACCTGATCGCCGGCGTGAAGATGCCGGAAGGCGCCTCGATCGAACGCACCGACGCCACCCTGAAGAAGATGGCCGCCATCGCGATGAAGGTCGAAGGCGTGGAGCACGAGGTCGCCTTCCCCGGCCTGAACCCGCTGCAGTTCACCAACACGCCCAACAACGGCGTGGTGTTCTTCACCCTGAAGCCGTTCAACGAACGCTCGCGCAGCGCCGAAGAGATCACCGCCGAACTGAACCAGAAGTTCGGCAGCATCCAGGAAGGCTTCACCTTCGCCTTCATGCCGCCGCCGATCCAGGGCCTGGGCAACGGCTCAGGCTGGTCGCTGTTCGTCGAGGACCGCACGCGGCTGGGCTACGGTGAACTGCAGAATGCCGTGCAGGCGTTCCAGGGCGCCGCGTCGCAGACGCCGGGCCTGGGCTTCCCGATCAGCAGCTACCAGGCCAACGTGCCGCAGCTGGATGCCGAGGTCGACCGCGTGAAGGCCAAGGCCCAGGGCGTGCCGCTGACGGAACTGTTCGACACGCTGCAGACCTACCTGGGTTCGGCCTACGTCAACGACTTCAACATGTTCGGCCGCACCTGGCAGGTGATCGCCCAGGCCGACGGTCCGTTCCGCGACAACGTCGAGGACATCGCCAACCTGCGCACCCGCAACGCCAACGGCGAGATGGTGCCGGTCGGCAGCATGGTGAACATCAAGCAGACCTACGGCCCCGATCCGGTGATCCGCTTCAACGGCTATCCGGCCGCCGACCTGCTGGGCGACGCCGACCCGCGCGTGCTGTCCTCCGGCGAGGCGATGGCAAAGGTCACCGAGCTGGCACAGCAGGTGCTGCCGACCGGCATGGGCATCGGCTGGAGCGACCTGAGCTACCAGCAGGCCACCCAGGGCAAGGCCGCGCTGGTGGTGTTCCCGCTGGCCGTGCTGCTGGCCTTCCTGGTGCTGGCCGCGCTGTACGAAAGCTGGACCCTGCCGCTGGCGGTGATCCTGATCGTGCCGATGACGCTGCTGTCGGCGCTGGCCGGCGTGTGGCTGGTCGGTGGCGACAACAACGTGTTCGTGCAGGTCGGCCTGGTGGTGCTGATGGGCCTGGCGTGCAAGAACGCCATCCTGATCGTCGAGTTCGCCCGCGAACTGGAACTGCAGGGCAAGGGCATCATCGAATCAGCACTGGAATCCTGTCGCCTGCGCCTGCGTCCGATCATCATGACGTCGGTGGCGTTCATCGCCGGCACCGTGCCGCTGGTGCTGTCCAGCGGTGCCGGCGCCGAGGTCCGCTCAGTCACCGGCATCACGGTGTTCGCCGGCATGCTGGGCGTCACCCTGTTCGGCCTGTTCCTGACGCCGGTGTTCTACGTGGCCTTGCGCAAGCTGGCCAACAAGCCGCTGGTCTCCCACGCTCCCGCCGCCGACACGGCGACGACACACGCCTGATTCAATTCCTTTACTCCAACGAGGTCATGCCATGAACGTTTCTTCCAAGATCGCCCTCGTCACCGGTGCCACCCGCGGCATCGGCCGCGAGACCGTGCGCCAGCTGGCCGAGGCCGGCGTGCACACCCTGCTGGCCGGCCGCAACCGCGACAAGGCCGTCGAAGCCGTGCTGGACCTGCAGTCGCAGGGCCTGCCCGTCGAAGCCATCGCGCTCGACGTCACCGATCCGGCCAGCATCGCCGCCGCCGTCAGGGAGGTCGAGCAGCGCCACGGCCGTCTCGACATCCTGGTCAACAATGCCGGCATCCTGGTCGACGATGCGACCAAGGGCGTGTCCGGCCAGTCGCTCGACACGTGGCGCACCACGTTCGACACCAACCTGTTCGGCCTGATCGAAACCACCCAGGCCTTCCTGCCGCTGCTGCGCAAGTCGAACGCGGGCCGCATCGTCAACGTGTCCAGCCTGCTGGGCTCGCTGTCCGAGCACCAGAACCCGGAGTCCTTCATCTACGGATTCAAGGGCGTGCCGGCGTACAACGTGTCCAAGAGCGCGGTCAACGCGTGGACCATCCACCTGGCGCACGAGCTCAAGGACACCGGCATCAAGGTCAACACCATCCACCCGGGCTACGTGCAGACCGACATGAACAAGTCGGGCGACCAGCAGAACGGCGAGCTGTCCGTGCCGGAAGGCGCGCGCACCAGCGTGCAGCTGGCGCTGATCGACAACGACGGCCCGACCGGTGGCTACTACTACTTCGACCAGGTGCTGCCATGGTGATCCGTCCGCTCGTCCTCGGCGTCGCCGCCGTGCTGCTGGCGGGCTGCGTGACCGTGGGGCCGGATTACGCGGCCCCGCAGACGGCACCGGCCACGTTGCAGCAGGCCGGTGCCGTCGACTACGTGGCCGACCATCCGGTCGCCGCGTGGTGGAGCCAGTTCGACGATCCCGTGCTCGACCAGCTGGTGCGCGAAGCGCTGCTGGCCAACCTCGACGTGCGCATCGCGGTGTCGCGCGTCAACGAGGCCCGCGCGGTGTTCTCCGAACGCCGGCTGGACCTGGCGCCGCACGTCACGATGGGCGTCGAAGGCACCCGCACCAAGCAGCCGGTCGACGGCCAGGGCCGCGTGGAAACGGACAGCTATTCCGCCGGCTTCGACGCCGCCTGGGAGCTGGACCTGTTCGGCCGCGTGCGCCGCAGCGCCGAGGCCGCACATGCGGACCTGCAAGCGCAGCGCAACGACCTGCAGGCCATGCAGGTGACGGTGGCCGCGGAAGTGGCGCGCAACTACTTCGAGCTGCGCGGCACGCAGAAGCGGCTCGACGTGGCGCGGCGCATCCTGCAGACGCTGGGCGAGACCCAGCGCCTGACCGAATCGCGCTTCGACCTCGGCGCCGGCAGCCAGCTGGAAGTGCAGAGCAGCCTGGCCCGGGTGCGCGCGGTCGAGGCCGACGTGCCGATGCTGGAAGCGGCCGAAGGCCAGTCGCGCCACCGGTTGGCCGTGCTGGTCGGCCAGCGACCAGGCGAACTGGACACGCTGCTCGTCCCGCGCGAGGCACCGGCCTTCGCCAAGGCCCTGCCGATCGGCGACACCACCGAACTGCTGCGCCAGCGGCCGGACGTGCGTGCGGCCGAGCGTCGCCTGGCGGCCGCCACCGCCCGCGTCGGCGTGGCGACGGCGGACCTGTTCCCGCGGGTCAGCCTGCGCGGCTTCATCGGTTTCCTCTCCGGCGGCTGGGGCAACCTGGTCAACGGCGACAACCGCGCCTGGCAGGTGACGCCGTCGATCAGCTGGGCCGCGTTCGACATGGGCAGCGTCCGCGCGCGGCTGCGTGCGAGCGAGGCGCAGGCCGACGGCGTGGCCGCGCAGTACGAGAAGGCCGTGCTGGGCGCGCTGGAGGAAACGGAGAACGCACTGCTGTCCTATGCCAAGCAGCAGGCCCAGCTGAAACTCAGGCTGGAACAATCCGTTGCCGCCCGCCGCGCAGCAGAGCTGGCCGAAGTCCGGTATCGTGCCGGCTCGTCGGACTTCCTCACCCTGCTGGACGCACAACGCACGCAACTCGCGGCGGACGATGCGCTGGCGCAGGCCGAGGCTGGCGTCAACGTCGGTGTGGTGACGATCTACAAGTCGCTGGGCGGCTGGGGCGAACAGGACGTGGCCCCCGCGCTGGCGGCGCTGCCCTGATCCGACGCCGTCACGCCGTCTTTCCGTTGTTGCATTGCATGCTGCGCCCACGGGCGCAGCCCATCCCTGATCGAGTGTCGTCCGTGCCCGTTGTACATCTTCTTTCGCCCCTCGCTGTTTCCCACCCCCCCTCCCCACTCTCCCGCGTCGCGTCCCGGCTGGCGCTGGGCATGCTGCTGGCCGTGGCCGGCACGCAGGCGATGGCGACCGAACCGCGCACCGCCTGGTACGTGCAGGGCGGCGTGGCCGAGGACGCCCAGTCGCTGACCGTCGGCGCCAGCCGCGACTGGCGCTGGGAGAAGCAGTACCGCTACGGCCACGTCAGCGGCCAGTGGCAGGGCGAGGTCGCCCGCTGGCACAGCGAGAGCGAGAACAGCACCCAGGTCGGCTTTACCCCGGCGCTGCGCTGGCGCCCGAACGGCTGGCGCGAGGGCTGGTTCGTCGAAGGCGGTATCGGCGTGAACGTGATCTTCCCCAAGTACAACACGCGCTCGAAGGAATTCAGCACCACCTTCAACTTCGGCGACCACATCGCCATCGGCAAGCAGTTCGGCGCCGACCGGCAGCACGAATGGTCGCTGCGCTTCCAGCACTTCTCCAACGCGCGCATCGAGAACCCGAACCCGGGCGAGAACTTCCTGCAGTTCCGGTATACGCGCAGGCTGTAACCGGGGCATTGCCGCTTTCTGTAGGAGCGACGTAAGTCGCGACCGGAAGAACAAGCACACCGGCACCTGTCCGTATGCGACTTCCGACAACACGTCGGCACTCACGCCGTGCGGTCGCGACTCACGTCGCTCCTACAACAGCGGAACATGCTGCCTACCGCAATGGCGCCGCCATGATCAGCGGCTTCATGTCGTATCCCATCGCCTCGGCCTTCGCCTTCAGCCGGTCGAACTGCGCGCGGTCCATGGTCGGCTCGCGCGACAGGATCCACAGGTACTCGCGATCCGGCTCGCCGACCATCGCCCACTGGTAGTCCGGGTCCAGCGCGATCACCCAGTAATCGGCCCACACCATCGGCACCCACGACAGCCAGCCGGGTGCGAACCGCACTTCCAGCCGGCCAGGGTGGCCTTCCACCGGACGCGCGACACCTTGCGACTGGTCCATGCTGCCGTCTTTGGTCCTGCATGCATTGAGCACACCGATCTTGCCCGCCGCATCCAGCGAATACCGCGCGGTGATGTCGCCCACGCACTGCCGCTGGAAGAACATCGGCAGGTGCGCGATCTCATGCCATTGGCCGGCATCGCGGGAGATGTCCAGCTGCGGCACCGACGTGACGGGTTCGGCCGCGTGTGCGGACAGCGCCGCGCAGGCCAGCAGCGCGGCAGCGGACAAACGGGTCAGGTATCGGCGGCGCATCGACATACTCCTTGGCCATGGAATTCGCGAACCGCATACGCGCCAGACAGAGGAGCGGATGCACCCTGCGTTGGGATGCACCCGCTCCGTGCCACAACCTGCGTTTGCGAGTTACTTGGCGGCGAGGGTCAGGCCACTGGCCTCGACCGACTTCACGCCCTTGATCTGCTTGGCGACGGCGATCGCCTTGTCTTTCTGTGCCTTGTTGCCAACGGCACCGGACAGCGTCACCACGCCATCGACGGTCTCGACCTTGATGTCGAGGCCGGACACGTTCTCGGTGGCCAGCAGATCGGCTTTCACCTTGGTGGTGATCCAGGTGTCGGTCACCGGCTGGTTGGAATCGTTCTGCGCATTCTCTTCCGGCTCGTTCGGCGGATTGTCCGCCGCCATGGCGTGCGACGCAGAGAACAGCAGGGCCGCCGACAGCGAGGCGGCGAGCAACGAACGGGTATGCAGATGCTTCATGATCTTTCTCCTAGTCGTGTTGCGGAACGAGTGTCGGCGCCATTGCGTACAACACGCGTGAAAAATGCGACTCCGTTCATGCCCGTGTTGCACGCGATTCATGCACGTGCACACCGGATCAACGCGGCGCGTGCAGTACCATGGCGTCCTGCCCACGGACACGCTGCGCATGGATACTCCGCTCAAGGTCGCACTGGTCGGCTATGGCTTCGTCGGCAAGGTGTTCCACGCACCGCTGATCCAGGCCACCGCCGGCCTGGTATTGCATACGGTGGTGTCGCGCGATGCCGCCAAGGTGCGCGCCGACTGGCCCGATGTCGCGGTGACGCCGGATGCGGACGCCGTCTTCGCCGATCCCGCCGTGGACCTGGTGGTGATCGCCTCGCCGAACGGCACGCACGCGCCACTCGCGATCGCGGCCCTGGCCCAAGGCAAGCATGTTGTCGTCGACAAGCCGTTCACCGTCACCCTGCAGGAAGCGCATGAGGTCATCGCCGCGGCGGATGCGTCCAACCGCCTGGTCAGCGTGTTCCAGAACCGACGCTGGGACGCGGACTTCCTGACCGTACAGCGGCTGATCGCCGATGGCGAACTCGGTCGCGTGGCGGAATTCCATTCGCACTTCGACCGCTTCCGTCCGGTGGTGCAGGATCGCTGGCGCGAACGCGACGAACCGGGTGGCGGACTCTGGTACGACCTCGGCCCGCACCTGCTCGACCAGACCGTCCACCTGTTCGGGCTGCCGCTGGCGATCACCGCCGACATCGCGTGCCTGCGCGATGGCGCACAGGCCGCGGACTATGTCGACGTCACCCTGCGCTATCCCCACCACCGCGCGATCCTGCATGCCTCGACGCTCGTCGCCGGCAACGGCCTGCGCTTCGCGGTGCACGGCACGCGTGGCAGCTATCTCAAGCACGGGCTGGACGTGCAGGAAGACCAGCTGCGGGCCGGCGTAACGCCGGGGGCGCCCGGCTGGGGCATGGATACGCGCGCCGGCGAGCGGGTGCGGGAACGCGATGGCCGACTCGTCGCCGAGGTCGCCCATGCCGAGACCGGCGACTACCGTCGCTACTACGCAGGCATGCGCGACGCGATCCTGCTCGGGCATCCCGTCCCCGTGACGCCGCAGCAGGCGCTCGATGTCATGCGGCTCATCGAGCTGGGCGTACAGAGCAGTGAGGAGCGGCGTGAGATCCCGTGGGAATGAGCCACGCCAGCAGCAACCGGAAAGAAATGTGGGAGCGACGTCAGTCGCGATAGCGCGACGAATCCGAACCATCAGGGCAAAGCATCGCGACTGACGTCGCTCCCACCCCCTTTCCTACAACTACGTCACCGCCTGCCCGCGGTACGTCCGGTGATGCGCCATCGCCAGCATCGCCTCGTCCTCATGCGTATCGCCGTAGGCATGGATGGCGGTATAGGCCTGCGGATCGCACAGCGCCAGCACGCGACGCACCTTTTCCTCGCCGACGCATTGCGGCCCGGCGTAGCCTGTGATGCGTCCACCACGTTCGGCCAACACGGAGCAGGCGAGTTCGACGCCCTGCGTCGCGCACCACGGCGCCAGGTAGACATCCAGCCCGCCGGATACCACCACGATGCGGTCGCCCCGCTCACGGTGCCACTGCAACCGCGCCATCGCGTCGGGCCGCAGCACGCCGGGCAGCACATCGCGTGCGAAGGCCTCGCCCTGCGTGCGCAGGCGCGCTGCGTCCACGCCCCGCAAGCCCACCTGCACGATGCTGGCCCGCGTCGGATTGCCCGCCACCCAGCCGCGCCGGTAGCCGAATACCACTGGCGCCAGCAGCACGCCACCGGCCAGCAACCGGGGACGCGCCACGGCGTAGCGCATGAAATCGGGGAACGTCTCGCGGGTGGTCAGCGTGCCGTCGAAATCGAACAGGGCGAGATCCATGGGCGTCGAAGCTCAGTGCCGTTCGACGCGCGTCCTGCCGTGCGGGGCGGGTGTAGTTTCCTCGATGAGCTTGCGAATGGCGGGCTCGAGTGTCTTCATGCGTAACTGCATGGCTTCCATCGAATGCTGCATCACCATCGGCTGCTTCCTGATCAGCGAACGGCCGGTCGGCGTGCGATAGAACGCCAGCATGTCCCGTACTTCCTGCTCGGTGTAGACCTTCCGGTAGACCTCGATCAATGCGGGCGCCATGGCATCCCAGCCCATCTCGGACCTGAGAAAAGCCGACAGTCGGGCGTGGCGATGCCGCGCCTGCACGTCATCCGCTGTGGGCGCGCCACCTTCGGCGCCCGGCTCCTGGTCGTACAGCGACATCATCTGCGTGTACACCTGGTCCAGCAGCTTGTCCGCTTCGGTCGCCAGGAGCAGTTCGCGGATCGAGGCTTCGCTGGCGGGCTGCGGGTCCGATGCGACCGCCATCCCGGGAAAACTCACCAAAGCGAGCAGCATCCACTTCTTCATGTCGATCTCCTTGACGTGTCGTGGGAACAGCGACGGACCATTCAGATGCCGCGCAGGATCTCCGCGCGCTGCCGCTCATGCTCGACGGGCGTGATGACGCCCTTGGCGAACAGGTCGTCCAGGTGCCGCAAGCGCGCCTCCGGCGTGAGTGCCAGCGAAGGTGCAGCCCGCGCACGACGGATGAGGAACCAGGCCAGGCCGCCGATGGCGCACACCGGCAGGACGAAGAACAGGAACAGGATGATCCAATGCCAGATGCTGATGCCGCCCATGCACACGCTCCCTATGGTGCCGACCCCCTGCCGGTCGTTGCGATTCTAGCCACGATGGACCACGCCCGCGACCGCTCAGTCCACCGGTTCCAGCAGGCGCGCGCCCGGTCCCTCCTCGCCCAGTTCGTCCCACGGATTGCGCAGTGGGCAGACCTTCAGCGACAGGCAGCCACACCCGATGCAGCCATCCATCTGGTCGCGCAGCCGCGTGAGGCTGGCGATGCGCGCGTCCAGCGCCTCGCGCCAGCGCGCAGACAGCTTCTTCCAGTCGGCGGCGGTGGGCGTGCGGTTCTCGGGTAACGCGGACAATGCGGCCTGGATCTCCGCCAGCGGAATGCCGGTGCGTTGCGCCACCTTGATCACCGCCACGCGCCGCAGCACCTCGCGCGGATAGCGGCGCTGGTTGCCCGTGTTGCGCCAGCTGTGGATCAGGCCCTTGGCTTCGTAGAAGTGCAGCGTGGACACCGCGACGCCCGCGCGTGCGGCGACCTGGCCGACGGTGAGCTCCGTTTCGATGGGAGGATGCTGTTTTCCCGGCATGGCGCATTGACCTCAAGAATGGTTGAGGTTCTACCCTGCCCTCCCCGTTCCTGCAAGCCGCCTCCCCGATGTCCGATCCGCTGCACCTGGCCCTGCTGTACGGCAGCACGCGCGAAGGCCGATTCTGCGACACCGTGGCCGCGTGGCTGCGGGCACAGCTGGACCGGCGCAACGACTATGCGGTCGATGCCATCGACCCCGCCCTGCTCGACCTGCCCCATCGCCATGGTGGTGTTCCGAGCACGGACCTGGTGAATTTGCAACAACGCATCTGGCGCGCCGACGCGTTCGTGGTGGTGGTGCCGGAGTACAATCACGGTTACCCCGCCGCGCTCAAGCACATGATCGACCTGGTGGCCTCGCATTGGCAGGCTAAACCGGTCGGCTTCGTCGCGTATGGCGGGCTCAGCGGCGGTACGCGCGCCGTCGAGCAGTTGCGGCAGGTGTTCAGTGGCCTGCATGCCACGCCGGTGCGCGATGGCGTGTACTTCCCGCAGGCCTGGGACCGGTTCGCAGGCACGGGACTGTCCCGCGACGCCGATGCCAGTGAACGCGCCGCACGCCGCATGCTGGACCAGCTCGCCTGGTACGGCCATGCGCTACGCCAGGCCCGGGCGGCCTGGCCCTATCCCGCCGGCTGAGCCGGTACGTTTTCCCCGGCGCGCCCGCTGCGCGCCCACGATGGACCGACCGATGTTCCGATTCTTCGAAACCCGCATCAATCCGTATCCGAAGGGCGAGCCGACCACGCCGCCGCGGAAGCTGCTGCCATTCCTGCTGCACTACTCACGGCCGCTGCTGCCGTGGCTGCTGGCCATGTCGATCCTGACCGGCGTGATCTCCGCGCTGGAGATCACCTTCTTCGACTACATGGGCCAGCTGGTCGACTGGATGGGCAGCACCGGCCGCGACAGCTTCCTGCAGGTGCACGGGCAGAAGCTGCTGTGGATGGGTGTGCTGGTGGTCGTGGCCTATCCGCTGCTGATCCTGGTGCAGTCGCTGATCATCCACCAGACCATCTTCGGCAACTACCCGATGATCGCCCGCTGGCTGTCGCACCGCTACCTGCTGCGGCAGAGCGTGGGCTTCTTCCAGGACGAGTTCGCCGGCCGCATCTCGCAGAAGGTCATGCAGACCGCGCTGTCGATCCGCGAGACGGTGATGAAGCTGATGGACGTGTTCGTCTACGTCGTCGTCTACTTCGTCGGCACCGTGGTGCTGGTGGCGCAGGCCGACGTGTGGCTGGTGCTGCCGCTGGTCGTCTGGCTGGTCAGCTACCTGGTGCTGGTGTTCCACTTCGTGCCGCTCCTGCAGAAGGTGTCGATGGCGCAGTCCGACGCACGCGCGCAGATGACCGGCCGCATCGTCGACAGCTACACCAACATCCAGACCATCAAGCTGTTCGCCCACACCATGCGCGAGCAGGACTACGCGCGCGGCGCCATGGACGAGTTCATGGTCACCGTGCACGCGCAGATGCGCCTGGTCACCCAGCTGACCGTCGCGCTGCACACGCTCAACGCCTTCCTGCTGGCCAGCGTGGCCGGCGTGGCGATCTGGGCCTGGCTGCAGTCGTCGATCTCGATGGGCGCGATCGCGGTCGCCATCGCGCTGGTGATGCGCATCCGCTCGATGTCGGACTGGATCCTGTGGGAAGTGGCCGGCCTGTTCGAGAACATCGGCACGGTCGAGGACGGCATGGGCACGCTGGCGCAACCGCTGGCCATCGCCGATGCGAAGGACGCCAAGGACCTGGCCGTCACCCAGGGCGAGATCCGCTTCGACCACGTCAAGTTCCACTACGGCCGCGAGGCGAAGGTCATCGACGACCTGTCGCTGGTCATCAAGCCGGGCGAGAAGGTGGGCATCGTCGGCCGATCCGGTGCGGGCAAGTCGACGCTGGTCAACCTGTTGCTGCGCTTCTACGACGTGGAAGGCGGCCGCATCCTGATCGACGGCCAGGAGGTCTCGCACGTCACCCAGGAGTCGCTGCGCCGGAACATCGGCATGGTCACCCAGGACACCTCGCTGCTGCACCGCTCGATCCGCGACAACATCCGCTACGGCCGTCCCGACGCGACCGAGGAGGAACTGCTGGAAGCCTCGCAGCGCGCGCATGCGGATGAGTTCATCCAAGGCCTGACAGACGCCAAGGGCCGCAGCGGTTACGACACCCAGGTGGGCGAGCGCGGCGTGAAGCTGTCCGGCGGCCAGCGCCAGCGCGTGGCGATCGCCCGCGTGCTGCTGAAGGACGCGCCGATCCTGGTGCTGGACGAGGCGACGTCCGCGCTGGATTCGGAAGTCGAGGCCGCCATCCAGGAGCAGCTGTACGCCCTGATGGAAGGCAAGACCGTCATCGCCATCGCCCACCGCCTGTCCACCATTGCGGTGCTCGACCGGCTGATCGTGATGGACGGCGGCCGCGTGATCGAAAGCGGCAGCCACGAGGAACTGCTGCAACAGGACGGCCTGTACGCCGCGCTATGGCGCCGGCAGTCCGGTGGCTTCATCGGCGTGGATCTGGAAGACGCGGAAGCGTGAGCTCCCTTCTCCCCGCGCGGGGAGAGATCGCATTCCCTCTCCCCGTGCAACGGGGAGAGGGTGCCGAAGGCGGGTGAGGGGCGACGAAGCCGGCGTCATCGATACGGCATCGAACCCTCCGACGTCGCGACTTCACAGCACAGCCTCCTCAAGCCAGCATCGCGCTCGCCCCTCATCCGGCCTCCGGCCACGTTCTCCCCGCCGCGCGGGGAGAAGGGAACAAAAAAGCCGCCGGGGAAACCGGCGGCTTTTTCTCTACTGGACGAAGCTCACGACAACCAGCCGCGCGCCTTCGCCTTGTTGGCGTACCACAGCAGGAACAGCGCGATCGCGACCAGTACTGCCGGCATGACCAGACCCGTGGGGCCGTAGGCCGCCCAGGCAGGCGTCGCCACGAACGCGCCGATCATCTGAATCAACAGCGCGATCAGCGACAACAGGAACATTGTGCTTGCCCAGCGCTTCTTCAGCAGCAATCCCAATCCACCCAGCACGCCGGCGAATACCGCCACCGCGAAGGCCACGTTGAGCCAAGCCGGCGTGCCTTCATACACCTGCCGCTGCGGCTCGGCCATCATCGCCAGCTGCTCGCTGGACATGTTCACCTGCATGTACCACATCGCCACGCCGATCAGGTTCCAGACCAGCGCGAATACCGCGACGATCCAGTAACCCACCGAACGCTTCGTACCTGTCGTGGTCGTCATCTCTCCCCTCCCCAGGGTCATTGTGGGACCGGGACGGAGCATAGCGCCGCGGATCGCGATACCGCCGTTACGGTCCGCCCGCCGGCGCCACCCGCCACACCACGTTGCCCACGTCGTCCGCCAACAGGACCGCATTGCGGGCATCGACCGCCACGCCGACCGGACGGCCGCGGGCGTTACCGTCGCCGTCGAGGAAACCGGTCAGCACGTCCACCGGCGCGCCCTGCGGACGCCCGTCGGCGAAGCGCACGAACACCAGCCTGTAGCCGGACAGTTCGCGCCGGTTCCAGGAGCCGTGCTCACCGATGAAAGCGCCGCCTTGCAGCGCCGCCGGCCAGCCCGCGCCGTCATGGAAGGCCAGGCCCAGTGCGGCGACATGCGCGCCCAGCGCGTAATCAGGTGCGATGGCGCTCGCCACCAGGTCCGGCCGCGGCGGTTCGACGCGCGTGTCCACGTGCTGGCCGTAATAGCTGTACGGCCACCCGTAGAACGCGCCCTCGCGCACCGAGGTCAGGTAATCGGGCACCAGCGCATCGCCGAGCTCGTCGCGCTCGTTGACCACGGTCCACAACGCGCCGGTCTTCGGTTCCCATGCCAGCCCGACCGGATTGCGCAGGCCACCGGCGAAGACGCGGCGCTTGCCCGTGGCGATCTCGACCTGCAGCACCGCCGCGCGGTCGGCCTCGATGTCCATGCCGTTCTCGCCGACGTTGCTGTTGGAACCCACGCCGACGTAGAGGTACTTGCCGTCGGTGCTGGCGAGCAGGCTCTTGGTCCAGTGATGGTTGAGCGGACCACCCGGCAGCTCGACCAGGGTCTGTGGCCGGTCGTTGCTGTGCGTCTGGCCCTCGACGTAGGGCACGCTTACGATGGCGTCGGCGTTGGCGATATACAGCCGACCGTCCACCAGTGCCATGCCGAACGGCGACATCAGGCCAGCCAGGAACACCTCGCGCACCTCCGCCACGCCGTCCTTGTCGGCGTCCCGCAGCAGGGTGATGCGGTTCGCGCTTGGCGTGGCGGCGCCGGCCTTCTTCATCGTGCGCTTCATGAACCACGTACGCAGGCCGCCCTTCTCCGCCGGCTTCGGCGGTGCATTGGTTTCGGCGACGAGGACGTCGCCGTTTGGCAGCACGTGCAGCCAGCGTGGATGATCCAGCCCGTGGGCGAATGCCGTCACCGATAGCCCCGCCGCAGCGGTCGGCGCGGTGCCGTCGGGCCAGCCGACGGCAGGCGCGACATTGACGGTGGGAATCCAGCGTTTCTCCGGCGCCGGCAGCGTCGTCTGCGGTCCCGTTTCCGCCGGCGACTGCGCGTGGCCGGAACACGACAGGCATCCCAGCAGGAGCAACGGCATCAGGCAGCGGATCGGCGTCATTGCTCGCACTCCGGACGGGATGCGGCGAGCCTAGGCACGCCGATGCGAACGCTGCGTCAAGCAGCGGCGACGATCAGGCTTCGTCCTGGCCCCACGCTGCCACGTCGACCATGCCGTCTTCGTCGACACTGACCCTGACCTCGATCGGCTTGCAGCACACGTGGCAATCCTCCACATACTGCTGGTCTCCCGCGGAATCATCGACCACCAGGGTGATGGTCTCGCCGCAGTACGGGCAGTCGATGTCAACGGTCGGCAGGTGCGGCATCAGGCCGTGCCCAGCGCGGTCACCGCAGCGATGCGGTCCAGCCACAGGTAGTGGGTCACGTCCGGGCGCGTATGGTCGTCAATGCGCACGACCGCGTTGAATCCCTCGCGACCGTCCGCATCACGGAACACCTGCACGGTGGGGCGTGCAGGGACGATGCCGGTGATCGCACCGCCATCGGTCAACCGGATCTCCACCCTCGCTTCGTCGGGCAGTTGCCTGATCAGGGCTTCCATGCGGGCGATGTCGGCCTGCTGCGTGTAAAGGTGCTCCGGCCCGTCCGTCATGTCCTGCTCCCCTCTTTCGGTGACGCACCCTAGCCTGCCGGGGGTAAGGTGCCGTGAATGTGGTCAGCGCAGCAGACGAAGCACTTCCTCGGCGGCCGCTTCCGAGGACGCGGGATTCTGTCCCGTCACCAGCCGGCCATCGGTCACGACGTGCACCTGCCATGCCGCACCACGCTCGTAACGCGCGCCGTTCTGCTTCAGCACGTCTTCCAGCAAGAACGGCACGATGTCGGTCAGGCCTACGGCGGCCTCTTCTTCGTTGGAGAATGCAGTGACCCGCTTGCCCTTCACCAGCGGCTCGCCGAGCGCACCGTGCGTATGGCGGAACACCGCCGGACCGTGACAGACCGCCGCCACCGGCCTGCCGGCCGAGAACGTCTGTTCGATCAGCCGGATCGAATCGGCATCCTCGGCCAGATCCCACATCGGTCCATGCCCGCCGGGGTAGAAGACCGCATCGAACGGATCGTCCAGCACGTCCTTCAGCCGATGCGTCGCGGCCAGCGCGGCCGACGCCTCGGCATCCGCGTTGAAACGCACGGTGGCGGCCGTCTGCGCATCGGGCGCATCGCTTTTCGGGTCCAGCGGCGGCTGGCCACCTTTGGGCGAAGCGAGCACGACCTCGGCGCCCGCATCCTTGAAGACGTAGTAGGGCGCGGCGAATTCCTCCAGCCAGAAGCCGGTCTTGTGCCCGGTCTCGCCCAGGCGGTCGTGCGAGGTCAGCACCATCAGGATCTTCATCGGCGGCTCCTACGATCAGAGCCGCCACCCTAACGGTACGGGCGATAAGACCGGGTGATCAGTCCTGCATCTTGACCGCGTGCCCGCCGAACTCGTTGCGCATCGCCGCCAGCAGCTTGTCGGCATAGGAGTCATGCTCGCGCGAGCGCAGGCGCTCCAGCAGCGACATCGTGATGACGGGCGCCGACACGTCCAGGTCGATCGCCTCGGCCACGGTCCAGCGGCCCTCGCCCGAATCCGACACGAACGGCGCGATGCCGGCCATGTCCGGGTTCTTCTGCAGCGCATTCGCGGTCAGGTCCAGCAGCCACGAGCGCACCACGCTGCCGTGACGCCAGATTTCCGCCAGCGCGCCCAGGTCGAAGTCCATTGCCTCCTTCTTCTTCAGGATGGCGAAGCCTTCAGCGAAGGCCTGCATCATTCCGTACTCGATGCCGTTGTGGATCATCTTGGCGAAGTGGCCCGCGCCGCTCGGACCCACATGGCCCCAGCCGGTCGCCGGCGTCGGCGCCAGCGCGGCGAATAGCGGGTGCAGCGTGGCCACGGCATCGGCATCACCGCCGATCATCAGGCTGTAGCCCTCGGCCAGGCCCCACACGCCGCCGCTGGTGCCGCAATCGATATAGCGGATGCCCGCGTCTGCCAGCTCGCCCGCGCGCTGCTGGCTGTCCTTGTAATTGGAATTCCCACCGTCGATGACGATGTCGCCGGCCGACAGCAGCGGGCGCAGCTGCGAGCGTGTCGTCGACCACCTGCCCTGCCGGCACCATCAGCCACACCACGCGCGGCGACGGCAGCGCCGACACGGCGTTCTGCAGGTTCGCGTGCGGCACGATCCCGCGCGCTTCGGCCTGCTGGCGGGCCGCGTCGCCCGGATCGTAGCCGCGCACCGTGTGGCCGCCGCGCACCAACCGTTCGGCCATGTTGGCGCCCATGCGCCCCAGTCCGATCATCGCCAGTTCCATGTGTACTCCCGGGGTTTCAACTGAAAAGAAGGTCGCCATTGTCCGCGCTTGCGCGCGGGCCTGCATGCAGCCGCGTGCGCGGAGCGCGCCTCATGCCGCCGTCAGCCAGTCGCGCAGCACCGCCGCGGTCTCCTGCGGCACCTCCATCGGCGGCAGGTGGCCGCAGCGCGCGAACACGTGCAGCCGCGCGCCGGGGATGCGCGCATGCATGCGCTGCGTCTCCTCCGGCAGTGTCATGCGGTCGTCCTCGCCCACGCCCAGCAGCGTCGGCACGGCGATGGCCGGCAGCAGCGGCTCCGAATCGGGACGATCGATGATGGCGCGCTGCTGGCGCAGGAAGGCGTCGAGGCCGACACGCTGCGCCATCGCCATCACCTCCTCGCCCACGGCGCTGTCGACGCGGCTCTCGTGGACGAGTTGCGGCAGCAGTTTGCGGGTGACGCCGGCGAAGCGGCCGGCTTCCGCCAGCGCCAGGCCGGCCCGGCGCACCGCCAGCCGCTTGGGCGGATCGAGCCGCGCACTGGTGTCCAGCAGGGCCAGCTTCGCCACGCGTTGCGGCGCCTGGCGCAGGATCTCGAACGCGACGTAGCCGCCCATCGACAACGCCGCCAGCGCGAACACCGGCGGTGCCGCGGCCAGCGCGCGCGCCGCCATGCCGGCGACGCTGTCGTCGCGGGTGAGGTCCGCGTGGTGGATGTCCGTCACATCCGCCAATGCATCGGCGGGATCGCGCCACAGGCGCTCATCGCACAGCAGGCCGGGCAGCAGGAGCAGGGGAAGTGAGGCCATGCGGTTAGTGTAGTGGCCGCAACGGCGGCTGACCGGCGGTCGGCACCGACGGTCCGTTCCACATCCGCAACATGCGGCCCGACGTAAGCTCCCCTGTTCCCCCACACACAACCACCTGCTCATGCATGTTCTTCTCACTGGCGGCACCGGTTTCATCGGCCATGCGCTCTGCACGCATCTCTTGCAGGCTGGTCACGCCCTGAGCGTGCTGACGCGCGACCCCATCCGTGCGCGCGCGCGCGTGCCGGCGGCCGCGCGCGTGCTGGCGACCCTGGACGAGGCGCGCGACGTGGAAGCGGTGGTGAACCTGGCCGGCGAGCCGCTGATGGCCGGGCGCTGGAATGCGGAGCGCAAGGCCGAGTTCCGCCGCTCGCGCCTCGGCACCACCCAGGCACTGATCGCCTGGATGGCGCGGCAATCGGCGCGTCCGCGCGTGCTGGTGTCGGGGTCGGCCATCGGCTACTACGGCCCGCGCGACGACGAGGCGCTGGACGAATCCGCCACGCCCGGCGACGACTTCGCCGCGCAGCTGTGCCGCGACTGGGAAACCGAGGCGATGCAGGCCGAAGGCCTGGACGTGCGCACCTGCCGCGTGCGCACCGGCATCGTGCTGGCCGCCGATGGCGGCGCATTGGCGAAGATGCTGCCGCCATTCCGCCTGGGCGCGGGCGGCCCGATGGGCGACGGCCGGCAGTGGATGAGCTGGATCCACCGCGACGACCTGGTGCGGATGATCGCCTGGCTGCTGGACAGCGACCGGGCCGGCGGCGCCTACAACGGCACCGCGCCGGCACCCGTGACCAACCGCGACTTCACCCGCACGCTCGGCAAGGCCCTGCGTCGCCCCGCGGTGCTGCCGACCCCGGCCTTCGTGCTGAAAGCCGGCTTCGGCGAAATGGCGCAGCTGCTGCTGACCGGCCAGCGCGTGCTGCCGGCGCATGCGCTGGCGGAGGGTTTCGTTTTCCGGTTCCCCACACTGACAGACGCACTGGACGATCTGCTGCGCGACTGACGGCCGCCAACGCCTGGCGTATCCTCTGCGCCCGTTCCGCCCTCCGTTCGCCATGATTTCCCTGCGCCTCTATCGCCACGAAGACGCCGGAATACTGACCGAGCTGCACGCCCGCTCCGTGCGGCACTACGGACCGCGTGCCTACACCCCGGCACAGGTCGCCGTGTGGGCGGCGACGGCGGATGTCCCACGGACGGCGGCGCGCTGCAGCGATGGGCGCCAGGTGTGGGTGGCGCTGGATGATGCAGGCGGCGTGCTGGGCTTCAGCGACCTGGAAGCCGATGGCCATCTGGACATGTTGTACGTCGCACCTGAAGCCGAAGGCCTGCACGTCGGCTCGCTGCTGTACGTCGCGATCGAGATGCACGCCCGCAGACAGGGCATGGCAAGGATCTTCGTCGAAGCCAGCGAACTTGCCCGCCCCCTGTTCGAACGCCGCGGCTTCACCCTGCTCGGTCGCAACGACCTGGTGCTGGACGGCGTGGCGATCCACAACTACCGGATGGAAAAAGCGCTGTAGGCGTGTCTACGACCTCGCCTTCGCTTCTCGCGCGTTCCTCGCGTCCCTCGCCTGCCTCGCCATGCCCTCGTAGCGGGCGCGCAGCGCGTCGAGTTCCTCTTCTTCCAGTTCTTCCAGATCCAGCAACGCATCGTCTGCACGGCGCGAGACGCGAATCAGCTCGTCCAGCTTGATCTGCATGGCCTCGGTGTCGCGGTTCTGGGTGTTCTGGATCAGGAACACCATCAGGAAGGTCACGATGGTGGTGCCGGTATTGATCACCAGCTGCCAGGTATCGCTGAACCCGAACAGCGGACCGGTGATCGCCCATACCACAATGGTACCCAGTGCAAGCGCGAAGCAGGCGGGGCGGCCGGTGAAGGTGGAGGCTTTCTTGGCGAGGCGGGTGAAGGCGGACGGGTTGGCCATGACGCACTCCGTGATGGGTTCCGTGCAGTGTCTCCCATCCGCCCCGGACGGGGTGGCGACCCTCTTCCGCCGGCCCCGGTCGCGGCCGATCAGCGAGGCGAGAGCACGTCGAGCAGCAGCGGCAGGCTGAAGGGCTTGGTCATCAGCATGGTGCCTGTGGGCAGATCGCTCATATGCTCGCGTGCATGGCCCGACACGACGCAGACGGTGGCGGCGGGATGCAGCCGTCGAGCTTCCGCCGCCACCGCGGCTCCCGTGATGCCGGGCATGTCGTAGTCGGTTACCACGCAATCGTAGCGTTGCTGCTGCAACAACGCCTGCGCCGTGGTGCCGCTGGACGCTTGGGTGACGCGATGGCCGGCCAGTTCGAGGGCTTCGGCCACCATGGCGCGGTGCTTGTCGTCGTCGTCGACATAGAGGATGGTGAGCTCGGTCATGGAACGACTTTGCGGCATTACCGCGCGAACCCGGCGTGAAAGCGCCTCCGCACGACGACGGGGCGCGCGATGCGACCCGAGGGCAGTGGCTGTCCGCAACGACGCGCCGCTGACATCCGCGCAACACCGCGCGGCGCTAGCATGCACACATGGATGTCGCCGCCCTCAAACGCCATTGCCGTTCGCTGCCGGGCAGCGTTGAACAGGTGTATGCCGATCCCGCGAACATCCTGACGTATGCGGTCGGCGGCAAGCGCTTCGCCTACTTCAAGACCAGCGAGCCGGAGCGCTGGCGCTTCAGCTTCAAGGTGGCGCCGGAGCGCTTCCTGGAACTGACCGACCAGCCCGGCATCAAGCCGGCGCGCTGGCTGGGCATCCACCGCTGGATCACCGTGGTGGACGTCGCGTCGGTGCCTACGGCCGAGCTGAAAGCGCTGGTGGGCTGGTCCTACGGCTACGCCTGGGACCGGCTGACCCAGCGCCAGCGCGCCGCGATCCTGGACGCCGACGACCCGACCGGCTGAGGGTCGGTTCCGCGAATGAATTCCCGCCTGCCGACGTGTCGATTCCGGAGTCACCGGATCGTCGTGTGCAGGAAGGCCATCCCGGCGCCGCGTCCCGACGCCTTCTCATCCACACCCCAAGGAGCATGCGATGAACGTCAATCCCTACCTGATCCTCAACGGCGACTGCGAGGCCGCCTTCACCTTCTATGCCCAGGCCACCGGCGGCGAACTCGGGCCGCTGATGCGCTTCGACGGTGCCGAGGGCTGCGAGGATTTCCCGCCGGAGCACAAGCAGAAGATCATGCATACGCACGTGATGTTCGGGCAGACCGTGCTGATGGGCTCGGACAACCATCCGGCGCACCCCTACGAGGGCGTGAAGGGCTGCTCGGTGTCGTTGTCGGTCGACAGCATCGCCGATGCGGAACGCATCTTCGGCGCGCTGTCGGCCGGCGGCCAGGTGACGATGCCGCTGACGCAGACGTTCTGGGCGGTGCGCTTCGGCATGCTGGTCGACAAGTTCGGCGTGCCGTGGATGATCAACTGCGAAAAGGATGCGTGATGCCTGCGCGGGGATGTCGTGCACGCGCTGACGCCCCTGCCCGCTGCACTGCGGCTTTCACCGGCCGCAGTGCCGTGGTCTGATACCCGGCATGTCGACCTCTCCTACCCATCGCGCGATCGACGCCGTCTGGCGCATCGAATCGGCACGCGTCATCGCCGGCCTGGCGCGCATGCTGCGCGACCTGGACCTGGCCGAGGAACTTGCGCAGGACGCGTTGGTCGCCGCACTGGAGACCTGGCCCCGTGACGGCGTGCCCGACAACCCGGGGGCGTGGCTGATGACCACCGCCAAGCGCCGCGCGATCGACCGCCTGCGCCGGCTGCAGCTGCTGGACCGCAAGCACGGGGAACTGGCGCGCGAACTGGATGACGCGCACGAGGAACGGCGCGAGCGCGACGAGGATGCGCTGGACCACGACATCGACGACGACCTGCTGCGGCTGGTGTTCGTGTCGTGCCACCCGGTGCTGTCGATGGATGCGCGCGTGGCGCTGACGCTGCGCCTGCTGTGCGGCCTGACCACGGACGAGATCGCGCGCGCGTTCCTGACCTCCGAGCCGACGGTCGCGCAGCGCATCGTGCGCGCCAAGCGCACGCTGGCGGATGCCGACGTGGCCTTCGAGGTGCCGCGCGGCGACGAACTGGAGGAGCGGCTGGCGTCCGTGCTGGGCGTGGTCTACCTGGTATTCAACGAAGGCTATTCGGCCACCAGCGGCGACGGCTGGATGCGTCCCGCGCTGTGTGAGGAAGCGCTGCGGCTGGGTCGCACGCTGGCCGCGTTGGCGCCGCGCGAACCGGAGGTGCACGGGCTGATCGCGCTGATGGAGATCCAGGCCTCGCGGTTGCATGCGCGCCTCGGCAAGGACGGCGCACCGGTGCTGCTGCTGGACCAGGACCGGAGTCGCTGGGATCGCCTGCTGATCCAGCGCGGCCTGGAGGCGCTGGCGCGTGCCGAGCGCCTGGGCGGTGCCATCGGACCCTATGCGTTGCAGGCCGCCATCGCGGCCTGCCATGCCCGTGCGCACACCGCCGATGCGACGGACTGGACGCGCATCGCGACGCTGTACGCCGCGCTCGCGCAGGTGAATCCATCCCCGGTGGTGGAACTCAACCGCGCCGTCGCAGTGTCGATGGCGACTGGACCCGCCAATGCCCTGCCGCTGGTGGACCGGCTGCTCGACGAGCCGGCGATGAAGCAGTACCACCTGCTGCCCAGCGTACGCGGCGACCTGCTGTTCAAGCTGGATCGCCGCGACGAGGCGCGTGCCGAATTCGAACGCGCCGCAGGCATGACACGCAACGAACGCGAGCAGGCGCTGCTGCTGGCGCGCGCACGCGAATGCCTCGCCAACTAAGAACCCGCGCCATGGACGGTCAGGCAGGACCGAGGTAATCCAGCTTGCCCAGCGGCACGCCGTTGTGCCGCAGGATGGCGTAGGCGGTGGTGACGTGGAAGAACAGGTTCGGCAATGCGAAACCGAACAGGTAGCCGCGGCCATCGAAATGCAGGTCGCCGCGCGTGCGCGTGGACAGCGTGACCGCACGCGTCTCGCTGCCCTGCAGCGCCGCCTCGTCGAAGGTGCGCAGGTAGTCGGCGACCGCGTCCAGGCGCGCATACAATTCGTCGAACGTGGTTTCCACATCCTCGAAGCGAGGCGATTCCACGCCGGCCAGCCGCGCCGGGCAGAACTTCGCGGTGTCGGTCGCGATCTGCACCTGCCGTACCAGCGGCAGCATGTCCTCGTACAAGCGCGCCTGCAGCAGGATGGCCGGATCGTCTCCGCGTTCGCGCGCATGCGCTTCGCCCTTCTCCAGTATGTGGCGCAGGTTCTGTAGTGCGCGCAGGAAGACGGGGATGGAGGCCTGGTACATCGACAGGGTCGTGCTCATGAGAAAGTCCGTGAGTAGGTGGCGCGAGGATAGTCGCCGCCGATGACGATGATTAGAGGGTCATCCCGGGAGAGTGCATCCCATGGCCACATGGCACGTCGTCGGCGACGACGCGGGGGCAGGTCTGGGGTAGGATCGGCGCCCCTCATCGCCGAACCTGCCCATGCCCGCCTGGACCGATCTGCTGCGCGATATCGCCGACTTCCCCAAGCCCGGCATCCTGTTCAAGGACATCACGCCGGTACTGGCGGATGCGAGCGGCTTTGCGGACGCGGTTGCGGCGATTGCCGCGCCATGGCGCGACGTGGCGCTCGATGCGGTGGTGGGCGTCGAAGCGCGCGGATTCATTCTTGGCGCTGCCGTGGCACGTGAACTCGGCGTCGGCTTCGTGCCCGTGCGCAAGCCGGGCAAGTTGCCGGGGCATACGCTGTCGCTCGATTACGGCCTGGAGTACGGACGCGACCGCCTGGAGATCCACGCCGATGCGATGCCTGCCGGCGCACGCGTCATCGTGATCGACGACGTGCTGGCCACCGGCGGCACGCTGAAGGCGGCGGTGCAGCTGGTCGAACAGCAGGGCGCAGCCGTCGTCGGCACCGGCGTGCTGGTGGAACTCGGCTTCCTCGCCGCGCGCGCCACGTGGGACCACGCCGCCCCACTGCACGCCGCAGCGGTCTACTGACGCTGCGAACGACCGCCCGTCGACCGATCAGTCGGCGACGCGGGTAACGTAGGCACCGGTGCCGATGATCTGGAAGGTGTCGTTGTCGATACGGCGCACATGGCTGCCGTCTTCCAGTACATAAGCAGGCGCGTGAGCCGCGCCATCGCGTGCGGCATCGGCGTCATCGGTCCGGTTCACCTGGATGCGGCAGCGGCGGCCGGAGGCATCCTGCGCGGTGAAGACATGCGTGGTCATGGGTACTCCTGCATGCAATGACAGGGTCCAAGGATAGGTGGGCGGGCGTTAAGCGGATCGAAGCGGAATATCGCGCCTTCATCGCGTCCTGCCAACAAAAAACGAGGGGGAGGCGTTGCACCTCCCTCTCTGGCGCCTAGGCGCTATGCCGCCCATGTGTCGGGCATGGACGGCCATGGTTCGCTCCATGGGGACGGAGCGGCCCATCTAGCCGCCGACGGGGGAACGCCGGCGGTTAGTGGTCTGCGGGACGCGCGACGGCATCGTGGGCGCACCGTCGTGGTCCTCGCGTGTTCTATGGAAACATCCCATCCCTTTCGCACTGCGATACCTGCGACAGGACACGATCACGACGCACGCATCGCCCGACTGAGATGCTTGGTGTTGTTGCGATGCAGGTAGCGCTCGATCAGTGCATGGAGATCGAGCGCACGCTGGTCCTGCGCATCGAAGTGCGCGAGCACCTGGGACCAATTGCCGTCCTGCGCCCAGCGGATGAAGCGCACGTAGGTGCCATGCCATGAGCCGAAGTCGCGCGGCAGGTCGGACCAGTAGGCGCCGGTCTGGGCGATCCAAAGCACCGCCTCGATGAAGCGCCGCGCGTTGCCGCCGTGGCGCGCCCGCGCACCGACACGGCCCGGCAAGGCATGCATCAGAGACTTCCATTCATCGGCCGTCAGCCGTTGCATGATCGGCCACTGGCTGATCGCGCGCGGGCCGATGCCCTGTGGCATCGTTATCTTGGCGGGCGGCGCCAACATGCCGGCATGCTCGACCGGCGTGCCGTCCCGCTCCCCCTCGGTACCCGCGGCGGTGTCATGCACCATGTGCTGCCCCCCTCTTCGCGGCAACGGCGCTCCCGCCCGCATTCATCTTCCCCACCAGCGCACACCCGACCTTCTTCAAGCTCCGCATGACATCCTCTTGTGGATCCCGCTTCCCGATACACCCGCCGTCCATTCCCTGCGCCCGCCTGCCGCCCTGCGTTCAGGCGGCCCGCGAAGCCAGCGTTACGGCTTGCAAGGCGGACGCTGGACGGGTCATATATGTAAGGGACGAGATCGTGATGGCAGGCACATTCCGGACATGACCGGCAGGCGAGACATGGATGAACCACAGCCCGGGGCCACCGGCCTGCCGGGCTCGCTGGACGTGGATGCGATCGCACCGCCGGACCCGGATTCCGTCACCCAGTTGCTGGGGGAAGTCGAGAAAGGGCAGACCGGCGCCTGGAACCGGATCTACGCCCTGCTGTACCGCGATCTCCACCAGATCGCGCGGTCACAGATCCGCCAGCAGCGACGAGGCCATGTCCGTTCGCCGACGTCCCTGATCAGCGAGACCTGGCTGAAACTGGCCAGTGCCGATTTCAGCGTGGAGAACCGTGCGCACCTGGTCGCCCTGGTGGCCCGTGCGATGCGCTTCGTGCTGCTGGATGAAGTGCGGCGCGCGCTTGCGGAGAAGCGCGGCGAAGGCATGGACCTGCTGCCGCTGGACGAGACCACCGAGCCCGGGCAGAGCTCGCGCCTGGAGCAGTTGCTGATCCTCGACCAGGCCTTGAACGACCTGGCCAACCTCGACCCGCGACTGGCGCAGGTCGTGGAGATGCGCTACTTCGGCGGACTCAGCGAACTCGAGATCGCCGGGGTACTGAAGGTCACCGAGCGCACCGTGCGCCGCGACTGGCGGAAAGCGCGTGCCTTCCTCTTCAGTCACCTCGGCGACGGCGAACTGCCCGACCCCATGTAAGCCGGCTGGCGCGAGCCGGCGCCCAGGCCGTCCGGAAATGCCATCGGGATCCGAAGCCTCCTGATGTGCGCCGTTACCCGCTCTGTCTTCCGCTCCCTCGCTCGACCTGTGGCGCCTCGTGCCCGTGGGCAGGGTCGGACGCTCCGCCGGCCGGAGGACGGCGTGAATGAAGCAGGCCCGTGCGCTCGCGATGGCCTTGTTCGACACTTACTCCGAGATGGAAGACGAGGACCAGGCCGAGGCCCTGGCCAACCTGAAGATCGTCGACCCCGCTGTCCATGACGCACTCGTCCATATGCTGGTCACCGACGCCCTATCGCACGCCCTGGATATACCGCCCTGGCTGGGTTCGGCAACGCCGACGCTGTCGGCCGAAGGCGACATGCACGACGAAGCTGCGGCTCCCCCGGACACGGCGCGCCGTTGAGCCGCGACCAGACGTCGCAGGCCACTCCGACATACGGCTCATTGGAATGGGGACCCGCCGGATGACCCATGCCCTGGCCGCACTCCCCTGCCATCGCGCCCGTCGCGGCGCTGTGGCGGCAGTCGCATTCCCCGTCACATTCAGCAAGGCAATCCATCACTGTCCGGTCTCCGATGTGAGACCGGCGCTCGGAAGTGCGACGGCGTTAGCAGCCGGCCCACCCGGCGGTCTCGCTAGCATGGTGGCCTCTCTCCCACCCCGGTTCTCCCCGCACAAGGAGTGCAGATGACGATCCACGCCACCGCCGCGTTCGCCGGCACCTGGGACCTGTTGCCCGAGCAGTGCGATTACCAGCTGGGGCGCGCGCCCCGCAGCGGGCACTACCGGTTCGCCTGTGCGGATGACGGCGCACTGTCGATCGCATCCGAATGGTTCGGCCGGAACGGGAAGCGCCATCACGCCGCGTTCGATGGCCGTGCCGATGGCACGCCGTACCCCTATCACGGTACGCCGCACGCCGACGCGCTCAGTTTCGAATCGGTGTCGCCCACGCAGCTGCACTCGACCACCTGGCACGATGGCAGAGAAGTGCAATGGTCCGAGCGTGAACTGATCGATGCGGACACGCTGGTGATCCGCATGCGCGGCCACCTGAGCGATGGCCGCAGCTATACGAATGTCGGTGTGTTCCGTCGCCAGGACAGCTGACTGGCAGCGCGCGAAGTACGCGGAAAAAGGGCGCCCACCGGCGCCCTTTCCATTCCACTGTCGCGACGTCGCCCGTGAACGTCGTGTCAGCGCGTCTGCACGCAGTTCTGCAACCACAGCACCCGCTTGGAATCGTCGTAGCGCAGGAACTGTCCCTTGAACACCACCCGGTCGCCCTTGCGGAACGTCAGCACGTTGGCCAGCTGGTTCGGCTTGAACAGGCAGGCCACGCCCACGCGCGGCTCGTTGTCGCCGGGCACCTGCAGCAGGCCCGACCCCGGCTGCGGGATCTCGAACGAAACGTTGTAGTCCTCGCCGTCCTCCTGCACATAGTCCACGCGCCCGCGCAGCGCGTAGTTGCGGCCCTTGTGGCGGGCGGTCACCGCGACCGCATTGCCCTTGGCTTCGCGGGCGATCTCGCGGGAGAACACGTAGACATCCTTCACGGTGACGTCGGCGTTGTTCTGGGTCTTCGCGCCCTGCGCCGCCGCCGTGCGGCCTTCCTTGCCGCCCTTCAGCTTGGCCAGGATCTCGCACATGTAGGGCCGCATCGCATCCTGCTTGGCTATCTGGCCCTTCTCGGTCTTGACCGTCATCTGCACGAGCGCCGCGCCGCCCTCGTCGCTGACGTTGATCAGCGTGGGGATCGCGCGCGTGGTGCCGGTGGAGCGCTGCTCGACCAGCATCGCGCCCGTCTCCACGTCCTCGGTGATCACATCCATCTTCTCGCCGATCATGATGCCGCGCATCTGCGCCATCGCGTCCTTGACCGACTGGTCGGGCACGGTGACGCGGCTGGAGAAGTCGGTGCCCGAGAAAATGCTGCCGGACTTGCTGAAGTTGTCCTCGCATTCACCCGCGACGGCGGCGGGCGCCACGCTCGCCAGAGCGAGCGCGATGGCGGCAAGTAGCTTGTTGGTCATGTGGTCCTCACAGAGTGGAAGTAGCGGGCATCCCGGATGCCACGCGCCATGCTTCCGACCGCGAGGGATCCGTCCCCGGGACATTCTGGCAAGGTCGGGCGATGCACCACAAGCGTCTCGCACCCTAGAATCACGCGTCTCAATCAAACAGACGTCAAATCCACGATCATGCAAAGCATTCCCGCCCCGCATCGAGCATTGCTCCGTGTCGTCATCGCCGTGGCGATGCTGTCGTTCGCGGTCGTCGCGCACGCCGGTGATGCCGCACCGCCGCGAACCATGCCGGCGGACGTGCAGGCCAATATCGATGCGATCGCGGAGCACCTGACGCAGGTGAACGACGCCGGGCCGGTGCTCGCATGCGGCAAGGCAACGGACAATGCGCGCTACGGTGTGGAAACGATGCTGGAGGTCGGCGAGAAGAACCTTCGCGCCGGCTACATGACCCAGGCGGCCTACGATGCGATGGCGCCCGACCTGCGGTCGCTGCTCGGCGCACTCAGCATGCAGGACTGCGAATCCGCCAGCGGCACGCGACGCGATTTCTATCGATGCATGTCGAGCGACTACAACCACGTGCTCGCCTGCGGGAAGGCGCACCCGTTCGAACCCTGAGGTTGACCGTGGGCGTCCGCGACGTCACCCTTCCTGCATGATCCTGTATTCCCCTTCTGCCATGCGGGGTGCGTCTCCCGTTCACTGCGGGACCCGCTGATGTCGTGGCCCGAGTTCAACGGCTGGCTGCAGGAAGGCGCCCGCGTCGTCATTCCGATCGCCCAGGCGCTCGCGATCCTGTTGGGCGCATGGCTGCTGCTGCGATTGCTGCGCATCATCGTGCGCCGCGTCTGCGACAGCTACCATCTGCCGGCCCAGGTGGCGGTCAGTGCACGCCGGCTGCTGGGCGTGCTGGTCTACCTGTCCGCCGGCATGCTGGCGCTGGGTCGGCTCGGCGTCTCCGGCAGCGTGTTGTGGACGGCGCTGACGGGCTTCACCGCCGTGGCCGCCGTGGCGTTCTTCGCGGCATGGAGCGTGCTGTCGAACATCTTCTGCAGCGTACTGATCCTGACCACGCGGCCGTTCCGCGTACACGACCACATCGAAGTGCTGGAGAACGGCGACAAGCCGGGCCTGCGCGGCCGCGTCATCGACATCAACCTGCTCTACACCACGCTGCTGGAAGAAGACGCGCTGCGCGGCGACACCGTGCTGCAGATTCCCAACAGCCAGTTCTTCCAGCGGACGACGCGACGCTGGCGCTCCGGTTCGCCGCCGGCGGCCTCGGCCCCGGAGTAGTCCTGCAGCGAGCGTTTCATGTGCGATGCGACGAGTCCATGGCACCTGTCCCGTCCCCGCCTTAGCCGCGTAATTACGCGGTCGTCCTCGCCAGCGGCCACCTTCCATCGGTTCCAGCACACTTCATGCCGCTGATCCGCACATCGGATCAGCGGTGTCCTTCATGCGCGCAACGCGGCGTTGACGGGGGAACAGGGATCCGTTCAACCGAAGGAAGCGACGCATGGACATCACGAAGGAGCTGATCGACCGCAGCCTGCTCGAATCAGCACAGAAACTGGATTTTTTCCGGCTCGGCCTCTACATCGCCGGCATCGAAGTCACCCAGGCCATCCAGCACTACGATGCCGATGGCCATCTCACCGACAGCAACGACCGCGGCGCCGACAACTCCATCGCCCTGGTCGCCAACAAGCCGGCATGGGTGCGCGTCTATCTGGGCAGCCTGTTCGGTGCCAGCGGCATCAGCGGCACGCTCGAAGTCCAGCGGCGCCGCCACGGCTTCCTCTGGAGCACGATCGCCACGCTCAACCCCACACCGCCCGTGCCCGCGAGCGTGCCCGGCCTGACCCTCGGCCAGAACTACGACGACACGCGTGGCGTGTTGGCGACCACGCTGAACTTCATCATTCCCGCCGCCGAGATGATCGGCACGTTGCGGCTGATCGCACGCGCCAGCAGCGGCGCACGGACGGCGGAGCGGCGCCTGACCGTGCCGGTCACGCTGCGGCAGACACTGCGCCTCGCCGGCGTGATGATTTCCTACAACGGGCCGGCCAGCAATGCGCCGAACGCGCCGAACCTCACCCTGGCCGCACCGACGCTCGCCGACCTGCAGGCCATGTCCGGACGGGCACTGACGCTGTTCCCGGTGCAATCCACCGCGCAGTTCCGCACGGCCGGCTCGCTCGCGTTGACCAACCACTTGCAGGACACCAGCTTCCCCACCAGCGGATGCGGCGCCGGCTGGGATGCGCTGCACGCCCGCGTGGCCAACGCACGCACGGCCGACGGCAACCAGCCGGGCTGGATCTACTATGGCCTGCTGCCCGCCGGCACGCCGATGGGCCCCGTGGGCGGCTGCGGCGGTGGCGGCGTCGCGGTAGGCCCGATCAACCAGGCCGGCACGCTGGCGCACGAGGCGGGCCACGCCTGTGGACTGCCGCACGCGCCGGCGGGAGGCGCGCCGAACGCCGACCCCAACTATCCGGCGTACGAGCCGTACGACACGCCGGCCGCGCGGCGGGCCTCCATCGGCGAGTTCGGGCTGGACATCAACAACGGCAACCTCGCCTCGCCGCAGACGTTCCGCGACTTCATGGCGTACGGAGGTCCGTCGTGGATCTCCGTGCACCACTACCAGCGCCTGCTGCAGAACGATCGCCTCAATCCGGTGACGGTGGGCATGGATTTCCCCTGGTGGAAGGATTTCGTCTGGGAAGAGATGCGCCGCTGGCCGTGGTTTCCGATTCCGGACCCGCCGCCGTTCGACTTCGATCTGGAGCTGCCCGTGTTTCCGCCGCCATTCGAGCCACAGCACATGATCTCGCTGATCGTGCATATCGTCGACGGACGCGTGGCCGAGGTGATGCATGTCGCCCGCACGCGCATGCATGCCACCCTGGAGCGGACGACCGCCACGCCGTTCACGGCCCGCTTGCGGGATGGCGACAAGGTGCTGGCCGACGCCCCGTTGCGCCGGTTGCACACCGCTGCGTGCGGCTGCGGATGCGGTGATGGCGGCGCCGATGACGGCACGCCGCCGCGCGAATACCTTGCGCAGGCCTTGGTCGCCGACGTGGCGCCGGGCAGCGCGCTCGAGATCCTCGCCGATGGCGAGGTGCAATGGACACGTGCCTCCCCCGGCAAGCCACCGAAGGTCGAGGGCCTGGAGGCGAAGCTCGACCGCAAGGGCCAGCTGCACGTCGAATGGACTGCCACGCGCGGCGCGACCGAGTACTGGCTGCGCTGGTCGCGCGATGGCGAACAGTGGCAGTCGCTCGCGACCGGCATCGTGGAGCCCGCGGCGCGACTGGCAGGCGTGCAACTGCCGGCCGGCAAGGTCCTGCTGCAGGTGGTCGCCCACGACGGCTTCCATTCCACCGCATCCAAGCCGCTGTCGATCACGCTGCCTGCGCGCCCACCACAGGTCGCCATCCTGCATCCACAGGATGGCCATACCTACCAGGAGGGACAGCCCCTGCGGTTGTGGGGCAGCGCGACGAACGGCGAACAGGACCGCGGAGATGACGCGCGTGCGACCTGGCTGGTGGGCCGGAAGCCGATCGACGAGGGACTGGATGCCTGGACGTCGCTGCCCGCAGGCGAGCACGCCCTGACCTTGCGGGTGGAAGACGCGGGTGGCAGCACGGATACGACCGTCAAGATCACCGTGCGCGCCCTCGACCGCTGACAGCAAGGGAACGCGCAGGCGCAGGGACGCGCCGCGCGTCACCAGGTCATCGTGGCCTCGCTGCTCAGCGCGACGATTCGCAGGCAGCGCCGGCGATGCCGGCTTGCGCCTGCAACGTCTGTCGCGCCCACAGGTAGAGCAGCAGTCCCGCCACCGCCATCGCCGCACCGACATACCCTGTCGACGTCCAGCCATAGCCGGCGGTGATGGCCATGCCGCCGAGCCACGGCCCGAGCGCGTTGGCGGTATTGAAGGCGGCATGGTGGGAGGCGGCCGCGAGCGTCTGCGCATCGCCGGCCACGTCCATCAGGTGCGACTGCAGGATAGGGCCCAGCGCGCCCATCAGGCCGATGGTCACCGTGGCCAGCAGGATCGTCGGCAATCCCTTCGCCAACAACGGGAACAGCAACAAGGCCACCATCGCCCAGGCCAGCACCATCCACGCACCGCGCAGCTGGAACCGGTCCGACAGCCAGCCGCCGACGAAATTGCCGATCACGCCGCCCACGCCGAACCCGGCCAGGCCCAGCGGAATCCACGCCGGCGACACGTGCGTCACTTCCAGCATGGTCGGCGCCAGATAGCTGAAGACCGAGAACATGCCGGCGAAGCCGATCGCGCCGATGGCCAATGCCTGCCACACCGGAAGTCGATTGAAGGCACGCAGTTCATCCAGCGGATGTGCCTTCGCGCCGTCGATGCCGGCGGGCAGCCAGATCGCCAGCAGCACGGCGGTACTCAGCGCGACCAGCGCGACCACCGCGAATACCCAGCGCCAGTCGATGACCTGGCCCAGCCAGGTCGCCAGCGGATTGCCGATCAGGATGGCCAGCGTCAGGCCCAGCATGACCAGGCTGATCGCACGGCCGCGCTTGTTCGGTGGACTGATCGCCACCGCGGTCAGCGCGGCGACGCCGAAGTACGCACCATGCGGCAGGCCCGCGATGAAACGGAACACGAGCAGGCTTTCGTAGGTAGGTCCGAGTGCGCTGGCCAGGTTGCCGAGTGCGTAGAAACCCATCAGCGCCAGCAGCAGGGTCTTGCGCTTCCAGCCAGCACCGAGGATCGCCAGCAGCGGCGCACCGACCACCACGCCCAACGCGTAGGCGCTGATCAAGTGCCCGACCTGGGGCTCGGTCACGCCGAGCGAGGCCACCATGTTGGGCATCAGCCCCATGCTGGCGAACTCACTGGTGCCGATGGCGAAGCCACCGAGCGTCAACGCGAACAGGATCAGGCCGACCTGGCGCGGGGTCATGCCGGCGGCGGGAAGCGAGGGAGCGGGGGGAGGGGCGACGTCCATGGCGTATTGTGCTGCACCGCAGCAACATGGGTCGACCCCGCCGGCGGAACGCTGAGGACGCCCTGGCGTCCACCTGGCGGGCGCGGAGCCGGGGAGCACCGGATCCGCGCCGCGCACCGGCTTACTTGGCGACGAACTTCAGCGGCCCGTTGTAGGCCGGCCACGCGATCGACGTGCCGATGCGGGTGTTCAGCGCGACCTCCGGGGTCGCCTCCGCGTCGCCCTGAACGGTGGCCATCAGAGTCGGCATGTAAAACGCACTGCCGAAGATGGCGTCCTTGCGGATCACCGGATTGATCGACAGCGTGGTCGTCTTGCCGGGTTCGATCCGGAACACCACCGCATCCTGGTTCACGAACGCGCCGCGCTCCAGCGCCTTCTTGACGCTGAAGCTGGTGTGCATCTCCAGGCCGATCCCGGTCACCCTGTACTCGCCCGCCGGCAGCGACAGCGATTCCTGCTGGCCGTAGCGGGTCATGTGGTTGATCGGGAAATCGATGAACTGCTTGCTGACCATCGTGAACACGATCTGTCCATCGCGCACGCCCCATTCCAGCGCACCGCTCTTGAGCTGTTCGTTGACTTTCTTCGGCAACTCCTGCTCGCTGGTGAAGGGCTTGATGTCCACCACCAGTGTTCCCGTCTGCACCGCCGCAGCGGCCTGCCCCGGCGACGCCACCTCCTGCGCCGACGCACCCGCCATCACACCGGCCTGCAGCAGCAGGCCCGCTATCCAGTAACGCATGGTTTCTCCCTCGATGGATGCGCCCCCCGGCGCACGTCGCATTGTTGCCGGCCAGGGATCGTCGCGCAATGCGTGGAGGGCGTCAGCGCGCGGCGACCCGGAACGGCAGGTTGGCGTAGGCCGCATGGCCCTTGCCGTCGTGGACCTCCACGAACAACCGGTAGGCGCCCGGCGCGTCCGGCGCGGTGAAGGTCACGCCGCCTTTGCCATCCTCCTGCATCACCAACGCGACGTCAGGCGGCACGTCCTCGCGATCGCCGCCGATGCTGGTGGCGGTGCTTTCGTGCAGGACGGTCCAGCGGTAGCGGAGTGGATCGCCATCGGGATCCTTCGCTACCACGCTCGCCGTGTACGGCTCGCCTGCCGTCAGCGTGACGCTGTCGATCGCACCGCGGCCGTCCAGCCGCAGCGGCTGGATCGACGGCGCACGGTTCGCGGGCCAGGCGCCGGTCCAGACGTACTGCATCGCATCCACCGCCGGCGTGCTTTCGCCGCTGGGCAGGAACAGGCCATACCAGGTCGGCGTGCGCTCCTGCTTGTTGCCCCACAGGAATACGTACGACCCCAGCCCCTGTTTCGTGTCCGCCGCGATGACCTGCTCATAGCGTTGCTGCAGCAGCGTCGCCTTGCGCGAGGCATCGTCCTCGATCGGCGCCTTCCAGGTGGTCAGCGGACTTTCCCAGTGTCCGGTCGGGCCCCATTCGGTGACCACGTAAGGCCCGGTCCACCCGCTGCTCGCCAGCTTCTCCGGCAGCGCGCCGATGTCGCCATAGAGCTGGATGCCGATCAGGTCCAGCGAGGGCGCGCGTGCCTTGAGCAGGTCGATGAGCTTGCGGTCGAAGCCCGCCAGCGTGGTCATCACGGGATGGGCCGGATCTTCGGTGTGGATCATGTCGGTGATTCCGCCCACGGCATCCCACACCTTCGGGTTGCTGTAGTGCAGGTTCAGTTCGTTGCCCACCACCCACATCAGCACGGCGGGGTGATCCTTGTAGAGGCTCACCTCGCGGCGGATGCGCTCGAGCT
This sequence comes from Pseudoxanthomonas sp. LjRoot206, assembly GCF_056175725.1. Classification (NCBI taxonomy): domain Bacteria; kingdom Pseudomonadati; phylum Pseudomonadota; class Gammaproteobacteria; order Lysobacterales; family Lysobacteraceae; genus Pseudoxanthomonas; species Pseudoxanthomonas sp. LjRoot206. The sequence continues at coordinate 517,212 of NZ_JBGFFI010000002.1, read as the reverse complement.
GCCGCTTCACCGCCGCGCGATCGTCGTAATCGAAGCCGTGGCGCTCATTGCCCACCTCGATGCCCATCGCCACCTTCAACCCGTTGCGCTGCGCACGATCCAGCATCGCGCGGACCTTGGCCTGGTCCATCCCGGTGCTCCATGTGCGGAACGAGTTGCCCCCGCGAGACGCCAGCGCGTCCTGGCCCTCGCCGCCCATGCCGGCCCCCTTCACGCGGAAGGGCTGTCCGTCCACCCGCATCGTGTAGACACCGTCCTCCTGCACGATGCGAACCTGCGAGGGCGCCGCGATGGCAGCCATGGGGAGTGCCAGGGCGAGGATCGAGACGAACAGGCGCTGCAGCATGCGGACGTTCTCCGGCCAACGGGGACGGAGCATCATGCCATGCACGCCGCCCCGGACCGTGGCGGCGCTAGAATGCCCGCATGAACACCATCCTGATCCCCGTTTCCATCGGCGAGCTGGCCGACAAGCTGACCATCCTCGAGATCAAGGCCGAACGCATCGACGACGCCGGCAAGCGCGCGCACGTGCAGGTCGAGCTGGACGGACTGCGCGCCCTGTGGGAACCGCTGGCGGCCGCGCAGCAGGACCTGGTCGCGATGAAGCACGAGCTGCGTGCGATCAACGAGCGCATGTGGGACGTGCAGGATGCGCTTCGTGCCAGGGAGGCTGCGCAGACGTTCGACGACGAGTTCGTCACCCTCGCCCGCGCCGTCGCACAGCGCAACGGCGAGCGCATCACCGTCAAGAACGCGATCAACCGCCTGGCCGGCTCGCGTTTCATCGAAGAGAAGCAATACCAGGCTTGACCCGCGACTGGATGGACGCTCGGCCACCGACGGTCGCTCGTCCAGGTGTCGCCTGCGTAGCGGGCATCCAACGCATGCCCGGAGCAGCCGATGCGGCGTCCTGTCTTGCCGGGCGGCTGCGATGTAAAGCACTTCAATCGCAGCCTGCAGCAGGCCTTGATGGCCGCATTGCCGAGTCCCCATGAACCCCGCCGCCCTTCGTGCCCTTGACCTGTTCGACCAGATCGTCGTGCTGTCAGGCGCGGCGCGGCGACGAGCGCTCGCCGACCTCGCCGTACGCGATCCGGATGCCCACGAGGTCCTCGCACGCCTGCTCACGTCCGATTCCAGACTGACAGACGACGCAGCGATGTCCGACATCTTCCACGCGATTCCGGAAGGCACGCTGTTCCAGGAGGGCGACGACAACGAGGTGGCCGATGCCCGTCTGGGACAGCGGCTGGGACCCTGGCGCATCACCGGCATTCTGGGTACCGGCGGCATGGGGACGGTCTACGAGGCCGAGCGGGATGATGGCCAGTACCATCAACGCGTCGCCCTGAAGTGCATCCGGGGTGACCTGTCGGAGCCTCGCGTGATCGAGAGCTTCCGCCGTGAACGCGCCATCCTGGCGGAGCTGGACCACCCCGGCATCGTCCCCGTGATGGACGGCGGCATCGACGGGTCGGGACAGCCGTGGTTCGCCATGCGTTACGTGGAGGGCGCGCCGATCGACGTCTGGTGCGACCACCGCTTCGCCAGCGTGCGCGAACGCGTCGCCCTGCTGCTGCAGGTCTGCGAAGCGCTCGACTACGCGCACGCCAGCGGCGTCCTGCATCAGGACATCAAACCCTCCAATCTCCTGGTCACCGATGCCGGCCAGGTGCAATTGCTGGACTTTGGCCTGAGCGTCTCGCTCACCGGGTCACCCGGCGCGCAACGCTTGGCGCTGTCCCATGCCTATACCGCACCCGAGGCGTTGAGCGTGGCGGCACCCGCCATCAGCGGCGATATCTGGTCGCTGGGCATGGTCATGTACAGGCTGCTGACGGGCGAACTGCCACACGTCCGCTCGCACATGGCGAGTCTGGTGGGCGGCACGCCCGGCGCCGACGCGCCGGTCCTGATGTCCCGGCTCGCCGCCCACGCATCGGAGGACGACGCACGCCGGCGGGGATGCCGGAATACTGCGGTGCTGGCGCAGCGGTTGTCGCACGACCTCGATGCCATCGCCCTGCGCTGCATCGCCGCCCGGCCGGAGGAACGATACGACAGTGTGCGTCGCCTGCATGCCGACCTGCGCGCATGGCTGGAGGTCCGTCCGGTCGAAGCGCGGGCAGGTGGCGTTCGATACCGCACCGCGCGCTTCCTGGCCCGCCATCGCCTGTCGGCCGGTCTGGCCGCTCTGCTTGTCCTGTCGACGGCGATCGGTCTCGGCGCGATCGCCTGGAAGCAGCGCAACGACACGCGGTCGGCGCAGGCCATGCAAAGCGTCGCGGCGGTGCTGGAACAGACGCTGGGTGTCGCCACGCTGTCGGGCCTGGGCGAAACCCCTATGTCGTCCCACGCGCTGTTGCAGGAAAGCGAGCGCCGCATGCGCGCCCTGACGCTGGACCAGCAGCCTGAGGCGATGGCACAGGGCTTGGCGATGCTGGCGCGCAATTACGCCGTCCTTGGCGACTATCCCCGTGCAACGGCCCTCGCACGCGAAGCGACAGCCCTGCAGGGCAAGGGAGCGCACGCCACCCGCAGTCAAGCGACGCTGGCGGCCCTGCTCAATCTGCAGGGCAAGCCTGCCGAGGCGGCCTCGCTCGCGCTGACCGCGCTCGAGACGCTCGACAGCGACGACACCTCGTTGCGGCCTCTCCTGCTGACCGAACTCGCGCGGGCCCACTGGCATCTGGCCGATCACCGACAGGCACGTCAGCGGCTGGATGAAGCGCTGGACATCGCGCGCCGCGCCGGCGATGCGGCGGCAGAGGCCGAACTGCTCACCCAGCGGGCACAGTGGAACATCCGGCTGCTGCGCTTCGCCGAAGCGGCATCGGACACGCAGGCCGCCATCGCGCTTCCCAATCCGTCGTCTCCGCTGCTGGCGTACGAGGCCCAGCGAATCAGCGCGCACAATCTGGTGATGCAGGAGCGTCTGCCCGAGGCGCGACGCGTCGTGGAAACGCTGCTGAAGGACTACCGGGCGCTGTTGGGCGACGATCACCCGCTGGTAGGCCGCACCTGGCGTGTATACGGCGGCCAGTTGTGCAGCAGTGGCGAGTTGGAGGCCTGCGCGGACGCCCTTGACCGCGCGGAACGCATCATCCTCCGGTACTACGGCGCCGACCATCCCGAATACGCGGAACTGCTGCAGGTCCGCGCCCTGATGCTCGGGCTCGATGGCAAAAGGAAGGAGAGCGTCGCCCTGTTGCGACGCTCCGAGTCGCTGCTGGAGGCCGCGTATCCGCCCGACCACAACGCGGTGCAGCACGTACGCTTCATGGTGGCCCGTCGCCTCCTTTACTGGCCGGACGTGTCGGATGCACACCGTGCCGCCCAGCTCGACGAAGTGGTCCGGCGGCTCGACGCGGTGCAGGCCAGCTTCGCCCGCGGCGGACTGCCACTGCGGCCACTGGACCGGATCACGCTGGCCGATGCGCTGGAAGCGCGGAAGGGCCCCGGCGACCTCGCCCGCGCGCGTCGCGCCCTGGACGATAACGTGGCCACGCTGCGCGCGTATCCACCGACCTACAGCGTCTACTATCGCAACGACTACGACCGCGCGCGGCTGGCCTACCTGGCCGATGATCTTGCGATGGCAGGCCGTGTGCTGGCGCCGCTGACGCACGCGTTGGAACGCGATCTCGCACAGCCCGGGGCCACAGCGACCGGCAGCGCGCTGTCCAGCGACAACAACCGGCGCACGCTGTCGCTGGTGCGTGCCCTGCGGGCGGCGCTGCTCGCGCGTCAGGGCGCGAACGCCGAAGCGCGCACGCTCCTGCAACAGTCCATCGAGGACCTGCGCCCGATCCAGCGCCTGCGCGACAGCTATATCGCGGATGCCGAAGCCCGCCTGGCCACGTTCGATCGCACCGGTGCGGTGACTGTCGACTGACAGTGGTGGAAGCGAGCGTCCTGACTGCGCGTCCGGTCACGAAAAGACATCCGATCCCATTGCAGGAACATGATCCGATGTGTGGCCATTGCACCGAGCGCGCCGCGCTCGCCGAGCGCGCGCTCTCGCTGGAGACGCGCAACGTCCACGCCGGATCCACTACTGTCGACGGTCCACCTGCAGGAACTGCGAGACTGGAGGCAGCCTGCATGGCTGGAAAACGCACAGGACGACCCGACGGCCGTCATCGTGGTGATTTGCCGCGCATGGACGGACCGCGTCGCGGGCATCCCCGGCGCACCGCTACGCGACGTCCTTCCAGGCGCACTGCATGCGCGTCTCGACGCATGGCGCCGCACACTCGACCTGCCGTCCACCTGGGCATGGCTGGGCGACGATGCGGCGGCGACGCCGGACCCGCTGCCGCTGCAGGACGCACGCGACGAACTGGACGACTACCTTGCCGGTTGGCTACACCTGAGCGACGGCGTGTCGCCTCCGTGGAATGAGGCGACGCTGCACGAGCGCCTGCCGCGTGTCTCGGTATCCCTGGACATCATCGCGCGTGAGTCACCGGACGATGCGCGCATCTCCGCACTCGCGTTGTCGTCGCCCGGCGCGGCGTCGCCCTTCAGCGCCATTGACCTGTGGCTGCAACGGCGCGCACTGCAGGCGCTCGTCGCGCACCATGGCATCGGCTTTGTCACCCGGCTGCTGGGCCACCTGCGCAGCGGCACGGTCCTTGCCCTGGTCCTGCGCGGCGACCTGGACCACCGGGAACTCGTCGAGCTGCAGGGCGCCTTGCAGGATCGTCCCGACAACGGGACCGAGGGCACCAGTGATCTGCGCGGTGCGCTGACCATCCTGCTCGGCGAGAGCCCGGGAATCGCACGACGCCCCTACAGCGACAGGTAGCACACGTCTTCCTGCAGGTCCGCAGGCGCCACCCTGGCCTTCAGGTCCACGAACACGCCACCGGGCCGCAGCGACTGGTCGATCTGCTCGTGGATCCTCGTCAGGAACTCTCTGTGCGGTACCGCCAGCACCAGGACATCCAGGTCGCGCCAGTCTGTTTCGTCTTCCAGCTCCATGCCGTACTCGCTGCGGCTCTCGTACAGATCGGCACGGGGATCGGCGATGTGCGCCTTGATGCCATAGACCCCCAGTGCCTCGACCAGCTCCACCGTCTTCGAGTCGCGCAGGTCCGGCACGTCCTCCTTGAAGGTGATGCCGAGGATCCCGACCCGTGCGCCGCGTATGCGCTGTTCGCGCTCGGCCATCTTCAGCACGATCCGGCTGGCGACATAGGACGGCATGCTGTCGTTGATCCGGCGCGCAGCCAGAATCACTTCCGGGTGGTAACCGAGCCGCTGTGCCTTGTCGGCGAGATAGCGGGCATCGGTGCCGATGCAATGCCCACCCGCCAGCCCAGGCGCGAACGGTAGAAAATTCCACTTGCTGCCCGCCGCGCGCAATACGTCGTGCGTGCGGATGCCGAGCAGTCCGCAGATCTTCGCCATTTCGTTGACCAGGGCGATGTTGACGTCGCGCTGCGTGCTTTCCAGGACCTTTGCCGCCTCGGCCACCCTGATCGAGCTCGCGCGGTAGACACCAGCGTCGATCACCGTGGCGTATACCGCAGCGACCCGATCGAGCGTCTTCGCGTCCTGCGCCGAGACCAGTTTGACGACCGACGCGAAACCGTGATCCGTGTCCCCCGGATTGAGCCGCTCCGGACTGTAGGCGAGATGGAAGTCCACGCCGCACTGCAGGCCGCTGGCACGCTCGAGCGCCGTACCGCAGATCTCTTCCGTGGCACCGGGATACACCGTCGACTCGAATACCACCGTCGATCCGGGCGGCATCACGCCACCGACCATCGAGCACGCGCGCTCGAGCAGGCAGACATCGGGCTTGCCGCCGGGCGTCAACGGCGTGGGCACGGCCACGATGAAGAAGTTGCTGTCCGCCATCGCCGCCGGATCGCCATGCAGCTTCAGATGGCTGCGGGCGATTGCATCCGGCGCGATCTCGCCGCTGCAGTCGATGCCGTTGCGCAGTGTCGCAAGGCGGGTCTCGTCGACTTCGAAGCCGACGGTGGGGAATCTGGTCGACATCGCCATGGCGACCTGGAGGCCGACGTGCCCCAGGCCCACCACGGCGACCGCGATGTTCGCGAGCAGATCCCGCGACGCCTCGTCGACCACAGTCGGCCGGATGGCTTCAGGGTGCGGCGTGTCGACGCTGGTCTCCATCGCGACCAGCGCGCCTCCATCCATGCCCGCGTCCTCGCGCGAAACGGTGGCGCGATCGTGCTTCGAGCGGCAAGACGGGGAATCGTCGCGTTCCATGGTGTCCTCCTGGTCTGTGGCGTGGTGTGGAGTGGATCACGGTCAAATCTGCGACCGCGTTGGCGGAGAAACCCCATCCGGATGGACGGATCGCACGCACGCACACGCCCGTCCTGTCACATACATAGCATCGGATCACATAAGACGAGCGGTAGACGCACGAGGCGTACCATGCCTCAGTCGGCGAACGCGTCGCGTCGCCGTACAGGTCCCGACGGCCAGCGCATCGCCGCATCGCGGCAGCCGTGTGGAGGCGACGACAGGGACGCCGGCGACCGCGTGCAGGTCGCGAAGGGGAGACCATGCCATCCACCGCATCGCACATCCTGTCCACCAAATTCCGTCCGCCGACGCGACTCGCGGAGGCCATCGAGCGTCCGCGACTCATCGCGCGCCTGGTCGAGCGCCTTCCCAAGGTCGTGCTGGTGATCGCCGCCGCAGGGTTCGGCAAGACCACGCTCATCGCCCAGTGCCACGCGAGAACCGGCTCGCAGGGCGTCTGGCTGTCGCTCGACCGCAACGACCGGCAACCGGTCAGCTTCGTCCGTCACCTGATCGCAGGCCTGAACCAGGAGCAGCGCGTCGTTTCAGCGGCGACCGAGAGCTTCGTCGAAGGACGCATTACGGCCTTCGACGTGGACGAGGTGACCATCAGGATGGTCAACGACCTCGAAAGATCCGCCGAGCCACGTATTGTCTTCCTCGACGACTACTACCTTGCGGAAACACCCGGCATCAACGACCTGGTCCGCCAACTGATCGAGCGCTCGCCGGCGCACCTGCACATCGTCATCGCAAGTCGCGTGCCGCCCGATCTGCCCATCGCTCGATACAAGGCCGACAAGACGCTGGTTGAAGTTGGCGCGCGCGACCTGCAGTTCAATCAGCATGAAGCCGAGGCCTTCCTGAATCGCGCACACGGACTGACGCTGCGCCCTCGCGACCTGGAGCGCCTGGTACGGCACACCGAGGGCTGGGGTTCCGGCCTGCAATTGGCCAGCCTGCTCCTGAAGGACAGCCACGACCCTGCCGATGCCATCCATGCCCTGACCGGCGATACGCGCGACATTGCGGACTACATGGCGACGGAAGTGCTGCGGCGCCTGCCTCCCGAGATCCAGCATTTTCTGATGCATACATCGATCCTCGAACGGCTCAACGCGGACATCTGCAACGCCATGCTCGGTCGCCACGACACGCAGGTGGTGATCGAACGGGTCGAAGCTCTCGGCCTGTTCCTGTTTCCGCTCGATCTCCGCAGACGCTGGTATCGCTACCATCATCTGTTTCGCGACTTCCTGCGCGCGCAGCTCAGGTCCCGGCAACCCGAAGCGGTGGCGGACCTGTACCGTGCCGCGAGCACGTGGTTCGAACGGGCGGGGCTGTACGAAGAAGCCGTGAACATGGCCTTGGATGCGGATGACTTCGATCACGCGGCCAGACTCGTCGAGCAGTCCGCCATCACCATGATCAAGCAGGGCCACGTGCCCCAGGTCGCGCGATGGATACAGCGTTTTCCGATGCAGGTACTCGATCAGAATCCGCGCTTGCCGCTGTACCAGTGCTGGGCGCTGGCGCATATGGCGCAGGTGCACCAGGCGGAGTTCCTGTTGAAACGCGTGGAGTCCGCAACGGATACGCTGTGCGGGTCCTCGGATGCGGCGCGCGACCTGCTGCAGGCGGAAATCCATACGCTCCGCACGATCGTCGCCCTGATGGCGGACGACATCGACCGTTGCCATGCGATGCTGGCGGTCGTGTTTCCGGACCTCCCCGAATACCACTTCTTCTCCGGCTGCATGAACAACGTTGCGGGACTCGTCGCGCTGGCGCGCGGCGAATTCGCCGCAGCGATCGACGCCACCGTCTTGTCAGCGCGCTTCCACGCGACCAGCGGCTGCGCCTACGGTGTCTGCTACAGCCACTGCATCACTGGCCTCACCCACTGGGCACAGGGCAGGCTGTCCAATGCCCGTATCTGCCTTGGCAACGCGATCCAGGTGGCGGTACGCGCGAGCGGCGAGCGTTCGTTCAACGCGGCGATGCCACGCGTGCTCATGGCGTTGATCCACTACGAAATGAACGAACTGGACGAAGCGGACGCCATTCTGGAGGACCATCTGCCCTTCGTCGACGAATGCGCGTATGTCGATATCCGGACCGGCGGCTTCCTCGCCATGGCCGGCGTGCTTGGCGCGCGCGGCCAGATCCAGGCGGCGCTGGCCTATCTCGACCAGGCGATCACCATCAATGTCGAAGCGGCGTTCGAGCGGACCTGCGCGCTGGCCAACAGCGAAAGCATCCGGTTGCGCGTGATGGGCGGCGACGTGGTCGGGGCGCGCCGGTTCGCACGGCATTCCGGCATCGGCGACGACATCGCGCTGCCGACGGCGTGGTCGCGCGTGCCGGCACTGCGCACCCTCAGCCAGTGCCGTCTGCTCGTCGCGGAAGGCCGCGCGCATGCCGCCATCGAGCCACTGCAGACGCTGGCCCATCTCGCCAAGGTAGCCGAACGGCGTGCCCGCAAGATCCAGGTCCTCTCGCTGCTGATGGTGGCGCAGGCTCAGGACCATCAGCCGGACGCGGCGCTCGCCACGGCCGGCCGCATTCTGACGCTTGGCGCGGAAGAAGGCTTCATCCGCAGCATCCTCGACCAGGGCAGGAGCGCAGGGGAGACTTTCATGGTTTTCGCGAGGGATCGGGCGAGGGTCGCTCGGCTACCGCCGCCGGAAGCGGACTATCTCGCGCGGGTATGCTCGGCCGCCGCGTTGCAGTACCCGGTCGACGGCGGGCTCTCGATCGCGGGCCATGCCGCCACCCCCTTCGTCGTCAACGGTGTACAGGAATCGCTGACCGACCGCGAACTCAAGGTGCTGCGCCTGCTCGCAAAGGGCGCGCCGAACACGCAGATCGGCACGACGCTCTTCATCTCGGTCAACACCGTGCGCTGGCACGTGGCCAACATCCTCAGCAAGCTGCAGGTGGAGAACCGCACGCAGGCCGCCTCGATGGCGAGATCGCTGGGGCTCGCTCCCTAGTACGCGGACCGCATCATTGGCACCGTATCGGTGCCACCGCGCGCTCCAGGGGCGCCTCGTCGGCGCCACCCAGGTCGGGCAGGAAGTCGAAGCCGGTGGCGTCCTCGACGGCGTCGATGCTGGTGGCGAAATCATCGAGCTGGGAGTTCTCCGGCAGCACCTGATTGGGCATGACCGCCGCCCATGCGCGCAGCTCGTCGGCCGGCGTGCGGTAGACCAGGATCTTCCACGTGTGGGTGGGAATCACCACGCCGTCGCCGATCGTGTCCACGGTGACGAACTGCACGTCGCGCTCGCTGTAGACCATCGGACCGCTGATCACCCATTTCGTTCCGCGCACCGGTCCGGTGGTACGGGCGCAGGCTTCCAGCCGCGCCCATTGCCCGCGGTTCATCGCGCGGTGCTGCGGCACCGCGTTGGACAGGAAGAACGTGTCCGCCATGCGCTGCTCGCTGCTGGAATGCGCCTCCGCCGGCGCCATGTGGCCGATGTCGACGGGGAACAGGCCAGCACGCGTGTGGTGCTGCGAAGAGCCGTTGTAGTCGCGCGGCACGGCACGTGCGAGTCGCAGGACGGGATCGGTCTTGAAGGACTGCGAGCCGCGCTCGACGTTGTTGCGCAGCGACGACGTGGTATAGGCCTCGCATACCCAGTACGGCGTCTTCAGGTCGGCACTGTGCAGCAGCGCGTAGCCCGCACGCACCACGCGCTCGGTCGGCCCGAAGTCCAGTCCGCGACGAGGTACCGGTTCACCGAACGGGCAGTGCGGATTCGCCACCCTTGCGCTGGCCGAGACCACGGCTGAACGCGCCATCGGTGCATGCACCGGTGGAGGCGGCGGTGCGGCGCCAGTCGCCAGTGATTCCTCGCGTGCATCTCCCGCCATCGCCGGCATGCTTTCGTCGCTGAAGCGCGGACGCGTGGCACCGTCACCGGTCGCCCGACTCTGTACGCGCTTCACCTCCGCGCCGGCATGCACCGGTCCACGCGTCGTGCAGCCCGCCACCGCGATGCCGAGCACCAGCAGCGCGCACGCACGCACCAGCGGACCCGAGTGCTTCGTGAGGATCATCGGCGACATCCGGTTTCCTTCTGGCGGAAAGCGTTCCTGCAACGGACCTCGCCACGAAATTCGAGGACCGGCCTTCCTGACACGTGCACCTGCGTGGGTGCCGGCCATTTGCCGGCGCGCTTCAGCCCGTTGCAGACGCCTGCACGGGTATCCCGGCGCCCCACGGGCACCGGACTCGGCGCCAGCTCATTGCTTCGCGGGCGGCATCATGCCCGCCATGCGGCGTCATGCCGCGCCGTGGCGCTCCCGGATCACCTGCAGGCGTTCGCGGTAGTACAGCGCATCGGCGGCCTTTTCCGGCGGGTGGTCCGCCAGCCAGTCCAGCGCCTGCTGCAGGATGGAAGACTTGTCGGCGTCAGGTGCTTCCAGCGCGGTGTCCACACGATCGAGCTGCAGGATCACGTCGTCACGGGTCGACTGGGTCATGGTCATCTCCTTGAGGAATGACCCAGCCTAGATTGGCGGATGTATGCGGCGCGTCATCGCCGCAGCGGACCGCATCAACGATTGCCGGACATGTCTTCCAGCAGTTCGCAGACCAGACGCTGGCTGTGCTTGGTCAGGCGCCGCAGGCTGTCCAGGCAGTGCGCCTCGAACTCATCCATCGCATACGCGATGGCGACGGCCGGCACCTCCAGCGCGTGCGCGGGATTCGTCCCGCGGCCGGTCGCCAGCCATTCGAAGGCGACCTTGGTGGCGACGGCGATGTTGGCGAGGTTCGCCACGCTCGGCGTGGTGCCGCCTTCCATCCGTTCCCACTGCGCCACGGCGCTGCGGTTGACGCCCGCGTGGCGGGCGAGGTCCGACTGCGTCATCGAAGCACCCAACCGGGCGCGACGGATCCTGATGGCCATCGAAGCCCACATGTCGTGTCCTCTTGTTGCGACTACGCGGATCACCCTCGCGCGCCCGCGGTGAGCACGATGTGAGATGCCGTCCACATTGATCAACTCCGCAGAAAAATCCGTCCGTCTCGCCGATCAACGGTCTGCATCGACACGTGTCCGAAGACATTCCGGCACGCAGTCCGACGGCGGCGTCGCCTGTGTGAGCACGGCTTATCACGACAGCCGCGCTAACCAGGCGAGTTGCACCCGCAGTCTTGCTGACTAGAATCGACCGCCGGGAGCACACTTGGGAACCTGATGAGCGTAAGGACCATCATCGAGGACGGACACCAGATCACCGTCCAGGTCCTGCAGAAGACCGACGTGTTGGGGGCGACCTACTGGCAGGGTCGTGCCATGTTCCAGATCGCCGACGGCCGCGCCCGCGGGGACGTGGTCACCAGCCGGCGCCATGCGACGCCCGAGGCCGCGGAAGACGCCGCCATTGCCCGCGCCCGCGCCAGTGGCTGGGGGGCACCGTAGCCCCGGGAGGCCACGTACGCGGCCTCCCGGAACCCCGCCTGCGATTGCTTGGCAGGCGGGCGCACAGGCGTGCTAGTGTCCGCGCCTCCGCTGCAGCCCGCAGCGTCTCCGCGGCCTCAACCGCAAAGGCCGACACCTTGAGACTCCATCTTTATCGCGTGGACAGCGGGTATTTGGTGTGTCCTGCGGATGCGCTGGTTCCCGCCTCGCACGCCTTCGAACTGCGCGACCGCCGACCCAGCATGATCTTCCTGTCGCGCGACACCGCGGGCCGCACGTTCATCGAAGACCACATGCGCACGAACGGCGCCGTGCTGATGGACGAACGCGTGGCGGACATCATGCTCGCCGGATATCCGGACTGGGTGAACCGCTCGTTCTGACCCCGGACGGCGGGCGGCGACCAGCCGCTTGCGTACCGGCGTGACGCCGGGCTCGCGCCCTCCCTTCTTTCGAAACGCCCGAAAAGCACCAGCGACCGCCCGCCAGACGCAGGCCGCGTCCTGTCCGCCGGCAACGCCGCGATCCCCTCCCATGACGCCGCCTGTTCCCGGGACGGCCACGGGAGGCGCGCCATGAAGATTCCAGGTCCCTGCACCGCGCACGCGCCGGGCAATCTGCGGCCCGCGGGACCATGAGCACGCCCGCGGTCCGCGCGCTGGCGCTGTTCGACGACTACCTCACGCTGCCTCCTGCGCAGCGCGCGGACGCGCTGACCGCACTGGCGAAGGAAGATCCCGATACCCATCGTGTGCTGCACCGGCTGCTGCGGTCGGACGCGGCGCTGGACGCGGAGACGCAGTCGGACCTGTTGGACCGCATCCCGGAGGCCCTGCTGGCGGCCGATGCGACCCACGCGCCCCCGCATGATCCCTGGCTGGGACGGCGCGTCGGACCCTGGCGCGTCGAGCGCATCATCGGCATCGGTGGCATGGGCACCGTGTATGAGGCGCAACGCGCCGATGGCCACTACCGCCAGCGCGTGGCACTGAAATGCATCCGCCGCGAACTGTCGTCGCCAACGCTGGTGGCCAGCTTCCTGCGCGAGCGCGCGACACTGGCGCGACTTGACCACCCGGGCATCGCCACGCTGATCGATGGGGGCGTGGACGACGTCGGCAACCCATGGTTCGCCATGCGTTACGTGCAGGGCGAACAGATCGATCTCTGGTGCGACCGCCGCCGCGCCGACATCCGCCAGCGCGTGACCCTGCTGGTGCAGGCCTGCGATGCGCTGGCTTATGCGCACGGACAGCATGTGCTGCACCAGGACATCAAGCCGTCCAACCTCCTGGTCACCCATGACGGCCAGGTGCAATTGCTGGACTTCGGCCTGACGGCGTCGCTGACCGCGACCGGCAGCCTCCCGCGCGTAGCGATGTCGCAGGGCTACACCGCACCGGAAGCACTGTCATCCCCCGCTCCGCAGGTGACCGCCGATGTATGGTCGCTGGGGCGACTGATGTACGCGCTGCTCGGCGGGACGCTGCCGCGAACCAGATCGCCACTGCAACTGGTGCCCGACGCAAGCGGCGATCAGGACAACCCACCCGTCCCGATGTCAGCACTGGCCGCCGGCCTCTCCTTCGACGCTGCGCGCGCGCGCGGAGCCCGCTCGGCGACTGCGCTGTCGCGGCAGCTGGCTGGCGACCTGGATGCCATTGCCTTGCGCGCCGTCGCGACGCAGCCGGCAGCCCGCTATACGTCGGTCGCCGCACTGCGTGCCGACCTGCAGGCATGGCTGAAGATGAGGCCCGTACAGGCGCGTGCAGGCGGTCGCGGCTATCGCCTGGGCCGCGCGATGAAACGCCACCGCACAGCGATGATCATCGCGTTCGCGTGCATCGCGACGCTGGCCACCGGCGGCGGCATCGCAGTGTGGCGCAGCCAGCGCCTCGCGCACGAGGCCGCCGAGGCGCAGACGTTGTCGCACGTCTTCGAACAGACGTTGGGCACGGCCACGCTGTCCGGCCTGGGCGACACCCCGATGTCGTCGCAGCAACTGCTGGCGGATGCCGAACGGCGCATGCGCGCGCTCGACCTGCACGACCATCCGGACGTACGCGCGCGCGGCCTGGCCATGCTCGCCCGCAGCCACATGGCCATCGGCGACTACGCGCGCGCCACCGCACTGGCGCGCGAAGCGGCCGCATTGCGACGCGACGACCCCGCCAGTACGGCCGCCCTGCTGGCGGCCCTGCTCAACCTGCAGGGCAAGCCCGACGATGCCGGCCGCGTCGCCGCACAGGCGCTGGCCGCCGGCGACGACGACACCCCGGCAGCCGTCCGCCTGCAACTGCTGACCGAGCAGGCACGCAGCCAGTGGCACCGCGTGCAGCACGCCGCGGCCTACCGCACTCTCGGCGAGGCTCTCGCGCTGGCGGAACGGGGCGGCGATGCGCCAGCGCAGGCCGAACTGCGCACGCTGCGCGGCGAATGGGCGCTGCGCCAGGCGCGCTTCGCCGATGCCGATGCGGACCTGCAGGCCGCCATCGGCCTGGCGAGCGAGCGCGCCCCGCTGGTCGCGCAAGGCGCGCGCTATCTCGCCGCGCAGAACCTGATGACGCAGGGCCGCATGGAAGAGGGGCATTCCGCCATCGCGCAGGTGCTCGCCGAGGACCGCCGGATGCTCGGCGAGCAACATCCGCGGGTAGGCCGCAGCTGGCGCATGCTCGCGCACGCCGATTGCGCGCTGGGCCGCTTCGACGACTGCCGGCATGCGCTCGACCGCTCGGAGGCGATCGTTCGCCGCGACTACGGCGAACAGCATCCGGAGTACGCGGAAGTGCTGCGCGTGCGCGCACTCCCTGCCTTCTTCGATCCGGCCAGCCGCGAGGACGGCATCGCCCTGCTGCGGCGTGCGGACACGCTGCTGCGTGCATCGTATCCAGCGGATCATCCCGACGTGCAGCGGGTGCAGTCGATGCTGGCGATCCGTCTGCTGGACCTGCCCGCGTCCTCGCCGACGGCGCGCGCACAGCAGCTGGAAGAAGTCATCGGGCGCCTGCAGGCCTCGCTCGCGCAAAGCCGGCGCAATCGGCTACCCCTGCCGACGATGCACCGGACCAGCCTGGTGCGGGCATTGATGGAGCGCGACGCGCCCGGTGATCTCGACCATGCCCGCCGGCTGCTCGACGAGAACAGCGTGCTGCTGCGCGCCTACTCCCCCGCGTTCGTCTGGCGCTTCCTCAACCAGTCGCTCGACGCGAAGCTGGCGCTGCGCACCGGCGACGTGGATCGTGCCGAGGCGCAGCTGACCAAGGTCCTGGCGACACTGCCGCAGCATCTGACCAACAGCGCATCGCGCAGGCTGCTGGCGCAGGCCATGATGCTGCGTGCCGATGTCGCCCTGCGACGCGGCGACCGCGCGCAAGCACGTGCCTGGCTTGAACAGGCCCTGGCGCACACGCAGGCCACGTTCGGTCCCGACAGTGCAGACAGCACGCGCATGCGCGCGGCATTGGCGACGTTCGACAGGACGGGCAGGATCGACGCGGACAACTAGCGTCGTCGATACGGGACAGACGCCGGCATGTTCTGTGCAATGGCGCGCGTGTGTGCGCTAAGTCGGCCTCACATCGCGGCGCACCTCGACACGCGTGCGCCATCCCTCGTGCGAGAGCTGCTGGTGCACGGCCACGATGGACAAGTCGCCGTCGAAGGCGTCACCCGTGCCGTGCCGTGCAGCGCCAGCCTCAGACCCGGCTGCGCGGCTGTCGTGCCGATCAGCGTGACCCGAGCCTGCACCTGGATGCCACTTGCCGTCACGCTGCGTTCGCCCTCGAACGCCAGCAGCATGGCGCCGTACTGCACGCTCAATGCGATGGCGTCCTGAGCCTCCACCGGTGCCGAGGACGCAGCCGCCTCCAGCACCGTCTCCGGCGCTCCGCCGCTGGCCAGCTGCAGGCGATGCGCGTGCACCGTACCGGTGAACACCGTAGACAGGGGCTCGTGATCACCCAATGCGATCTCCAGTGCCGCGCCCAGCGGCGCGGCCAGGAAGGCGCTGTCCATGGCAGCGGCGGGCGACACGGCCAAACGCAGGACAGCGTTGGCGCCACCTGCCACGTCGCGCCGAACGTCGAGCGCGACGAGACTGGCCGCGATGGGCAATGGCATGCCGTTGCCCGTTATTCGGAACATCGGGGTCTGCCGCGACACATCGCGGGGGAAGGCAGGCATGGCGGCACCGTTGCGAATCAGTCGGCGAACGCTATCACGCGCTCGCCGGACGACCGCGCTTGGCGTAGCGCGCGGCTTCCGGTACAAGCATGACTGGCGTCCAGAAATGCTTCTCCACCGTGATCGACCACGATGCAGTTCACCGTGATGGCTACGTGCTGCTGCGCGGCGCCATCCCCGCGGATTGGCTGGACGGCCTGCGCACCGCCTTCGACGGCGGCGTGCAGCCATCGCATGCCTGGCCGGTGCCTCGCGGGGTGGGGTGGCGACATGCGATGGTCGACCTGGATCCGCGCATGCAGGCGGTCTGCCGTCTGCCAGCGGTGCTGGCTGCGGCCGGCACGCTGATCGGCGAGCGCTTCTTCCTGGCGCAGATCGAAGGCCGCGAGCCACTGCATGGCTATGGTCACCAGGGCCTGCACCGCGACCTCTCGGCGCAGCGTCCCGGCGATACGGTCAACGCGCTGGCATTCTTCGACGACTTCGGCCCGCACAATGGCGCTACCCGCCTGGTGCCCGGCAGCCACCGGCCCGCGCCCGGCGACACGCCGGCCGATGCGGCCGATGAAGCACGCGCACTGCAGCTCAGCGGCGACGCCGGCGACATCGTGGTGTTCGACGCCGACCTGCTGCATGGCGCCAGCCTCAATCCCTCCGGCGCGCGCCGTCGCTCGATCCTGTTCGGCTACTTCGCCGAATCCCGCTACGACGCACACCTGGCGACCGCGCACCTGCGCAACGTGCGCATGGACACCCGCGAACGCTTCGATCCCTGAGTCGCGCTCAGCGCACGGGTTCCGCCGGCACGGGTTCTTCCGGCGCGCGGGTGGCGTTCCAGTTGAACAGGAAGCGGCGGTGCTCGGCCCAGGTCTGGCCGCTGGCGGTGTTGCCGGTCACGCACACGGCGGTGTGGTACGGGCCCACGCCATCGCTCGTGCGGAAGCTGGCGCACAGTCGGCCGCGGCTTTCTTTCCAGCGGCCTGCCTCGATGGTGCTCCGGTAGAAGCTGCCGGTGACCGTGCCGTCGGCATTGAGCGTCAGCTGCATGGGCTGGGTGTACGGGGTGCCGGGATCGGTGGACAGGTCCACCATCCAGGCGCCGTCCAGTGGCGTGGCGTGCGCGTCGGCGGCGAATGCCAGCGCGGCGGCGAGCATCAGGGAGAAGCGCATCGGGCGTCCTTCCGGCAGGGAGTCGCCTGCATTACGCGCGACACGGGACGAACGGATGCGGTCACCGTTCGACCGGCTACTCGTCGAAACGCACCACGCTGTTGCCCACCGGCAGTTCCCGTGTGCGTGCCGCTTCGCCATCCTGCCGCAGCGTCCATGGCTGGCGACCGACGTCCTCGATCCGCGCCTGGCGACCGAGCGAGCGGAAACGGTCGATCGCGAACGGCAGGCCTTCGCTGCCGAGCGCGCTGGCGCCATCGGCGAGGTTGAAGTGCAGCTGCGGATCGGACGCACTGCCGGTGAAGCCGACTTCGGCGATCGTCTGCCCCTTGCGTACGCGCTGTCCGGGCGCGACGCGTGCACTGCCCGGCCGCAGGTGGCCGTAGAAGGCGAAGTGGCCATCGCCCAGGTCGAGCACCAGCGTATTGCCGCTACCGGTCTCGAGGGCATGATCCGACGGCTCGTCCAGACGGCGCCGTTCCGGCAGGTCCTCGCGCACGCTCACCACCGTGCCGTCGGCGACGGCGAGCACTGCTTCGCCGTGGCTGTACGCATCGGCCACCTGCCCGCTCGCACTCGCCGACTTGCGACCCTGCGCATCCAGCTTCACCCAGTCGACCGCGAAACGTCCGGGCGTGACCGCCTTGCCGTCGATGGCGTAGACGACGCGCCGATGCCCGCGTTCCCACGACGGATCGTGGACCGCGATCCACGGCCCGCCGCGCAGGGGCGGGCCGATCGTCATCGCCGGTGCAGGCGCGACCGGCACGGCGGCGCCCTCCACCTGCGACAGCGCATCTTTATCACCACCGCGGTACGCCACGCGATGTTTAAGCGCGACGGGTGTTTGTGTGCCTGCCGGCAACGCCAGTTCGAAGAACACGATCCCGCGGCGTCCCGGCTCGATCGGCGCTCCAGCCGTCGCCTTCCACTGCAGGCCCGAGCGATCCAGCTGGCGCTCGAGCATGTCGCCTTCGAACGTCGCCAGCACCGCGCCGGACCTGGCGTCGAGCACCTCGACACGCAGCGGATCGAGCGCGCGCCGCGAGAAGTTCGCCAGATGAAGTTCGTAGAAGAGCCGTGCCTGCCCTTCGATCACGACCGGTGTCGGCGGCATCGGCACGCTCAGGTCGAACGATTCCTGGATCGCCGAGCCCGCGTTCGCGGACACCAACGCCAGGCCGCTCATGCAGGCGCCCAGGATCCAACGGCGGAGACGTGGCTTCACGGGACTTCCTGATCGGGACGGGACGTCGCCATTCTGGACGCACCATGCCGGGACGCCGGATCTGTCCGGCGCGGGTTTGCAACGGCATGGCGCGTCGAGGTCTTCGGCCCACGTCGACGATGCCGGAACGAGCACGATGGCGGGCTTGAGCCCGCCCTACGGGTTCGGGCTGGCGTGCAGGGCCACGTTCAAGCGGTCCACCACCATCGCCCAGTCGGCGTCGTCGAGGCGTTCCTCGCGCAGCAGCTGCGCCTGCGCGGGCGACCAGAAGGGGGCTTCTTCCAGGCGCATGCCGTCGGGCAGCGGGGAATGGGTGGCGATGAACTGTTGGATGCTGGCGCTGTCGTCGGGCAGGCCAAGCTGGGCGAACAGTTCGGAGAAAGGGTGGACGGTCGGTTCCATGGCGTCGCCTCGTGTGGAAGGAGATCAGCCTATCCGGGAATGCGTGAAGCCGACGGTGCGGCCGTGGCCAAGGGCAGGCCGAAGGCCACAGCCGGGGATCTTGTCGATGCCGAAGGCGCGATCCATGATGCGCTGCGCGTGCCAGGGCTATTCTGCAAGCACCAGCGTGATGTTCGTATGCGCAGCGATGATCTCCATCACGATGTCGAAGTAGGTCTGCCCGGTGCCGGCGTCCAGCGCGTCGAGGGCGCGTTGGGCGTGCGACGGATTGAAGCGTTCGGGGTGGGCGAGTTTGGCGAGCAGGTACTGCCGCGTTGCGTCCACGCCCAGGGTGTCGCGGCTGGCGGCGACATGCGTCCAGACCAGGATCACCGGCGCATCGCCGTCCAGCGCGCCGTAGCCGCCATGGAGCAGGTCATCGAGGGCATCCAGGCTGGGCCCGAGCGTCCAGTCGACGCCGGTCATGAAGACGCGGTTGATCTCATCGTAGAACGACGGGATGTCGTGGATGCGGCTGCCGTCGATCGTGAGGGTTCGGGTCATCGGAGGAAACCGGGCCGTGATGCGACCGTCATCGTAGCGGTGCAGGCGTGAGGCCGATGGAAGGTCCCCGGCGGTGGCGTGAACGGGCCAGGGAAGTGGTAGCGTTGCGCCAGTATCGCAGGCGGCCATCCGGGGGGATGCCACGATGAAACTGGTCTTGCTGGGTCCGATGCCGCTGCTGCTCTCGCTGCTGATCGGCCTGCTGTTCCTGCGCTCGGACGCCACGTGGACGGCGCGCATGGCCGTGCCACTCGCAGTACGGGTGACCACGCCGCCGGTCGCGGATGCCACCACCCCTGCCCCGCCGCACGTGCCGACAGACGCTGCGATCACGCCGTCCGTGGCGTCGGCACTGCCGGCGCAGACCGATCCGTACGCGCCGGTCTACCTCGTCACCTCACAGGCCACCTACCAGGGCATCCGCGGGCAGGTGCGCGAGGCGGTGGTGCGGCAGGACAGCGTGGGCATGCCGCTGGTGATCGCCGAATCGCGCGCGGACAGGCTCGGCGAGATCAGCCACTACGTGCACGTCAACGAGAAGCGTTGCGGTGGCTACTTCGCGTTCCCCAGTCGTGCGGAGGCGGAAGCTTTCGTGCGGGCGGACCGTGCCAAGCAGGCGATGACCAAGACGCTGCTCGCCGCGTACACGCTCGACAACCAGGCCACCGTCGAGCGCTGGCTGCCGCAGGTGCAGGAACAGCGGCTCTACGACACCATCAACCACCTCTCCAGCTACCGCAACCGCTACTTCGCCAGCAGCCACGGCAAGACCTCGGCGGAATGGATCCGCACGCACTGGCAGTCGCTGGCCGCCGGCCGCAGCGACATCACCACCGAGCTGTTCACCGCCTGCGCCAACTGCAGCACGCAGCCCTCGGTGATCCTCACCATCCCGGGCTGGGACCTGCCCAACGAGGTCGTGGTGCTGGGCGCGCACCTGGATTCGATCAACGCCAGCACTTACAACGATCCCAACCAGCACGCGCCGGGCGCCGACGACGACGCCTCCGGCATCGCCACGCTCACCGAAACGCTGCGCATCGCGCTGGCCGACGGCTGGCAGCCGCGCCGCACGGTGAAGTTCATGGGCTATGCCGCGGAGGAAGTCGGCCTGCGCGGTTCGAATGCCATCGCGCAGTCGTTCCGCGCCAGCGGCGTCAACGTGGTCAGCGTGCTGCAGGTGGACATGACCAACTACAAGGCGGGCGCGACCACCGACATGAAGCTGATCAGCGACTACTCCAACACCGAGCTGAAGAATTTCTTCATGACCCTGTTCGACACCTACCTGGCGCCAATGGGCCTGACCCGCAGCAGCACGGCGTGCGGCTATGCGTGCTCGGATCATGCGTCGTGGACGAATGCAGGTTATCCGGCGGCGATGATGTTCGAGGCCGGCAGCCCGAGCGGCAGCTTCCCCTACATCCACACGCCCTACGACACGCTGGCGACGATGGGCGAATCCGCGCAGCACAGCGTCAAGTTCACCCAGTTCGCGCTGGCCTACCTCGGCGAGACCGCGAAGACCCGCGGCAAGGCCACCGGCGGGCCGGCGCAGGTGCGGGTGGTGCCGTAGCGGCGTCGATGCAGGGAAAGAACGGCGGTGGTGCCGTTGACCACCGCGTCGATGCGCTTCGTCACCCCCTGCTTGAGATGGCGCGACGCCGGCTCCGATGATGGCCACGCGCCTTGCTGACGTCGTGGCAGGGCGCACCGCACGCACCCACCCATCAAAGGAACCCGGATGACTCCCCAGCATTTACTCGTCAGCGCGCTGCTCGTCGCCTCGCTCGCCGGCTGCTCCGCCGTGGCCACCAAGACCAATACCCTGTCCGACGAACGCATCCTTTCCGAAACCGGCGGCGTCTTGGGCCTGTCGCCCTCGGAACTGACCCTGGTCGAGCGCCGTACGGAAGGCGTCAACACCTACGTGACCCTGAGGGCCAGCAACGGCAAGACCTACGCCTGCACCGTCAATGGCGGCAATCTGTTCTCGTTCGGCATGACCAACCCGCCGGTCTGCAACGCGCGCTGAGCCACGGCGCGGTGGGTTCAACGGCACCGTCATCGGCGCCGATGCGCGCACCGACCGCGTCCCGCACAATGTAGTCGGCCTGTTGGAAGGCCGGGGACCGATGCACGCCATGCACCAGCACGCAGACACTGCCCTGCCACGCGCACGCGCGACGCCACGCCGCCCGCGCGTGCGTTTCGCCGTGCTGGTGGCGGCGGTCACCGGCTGGTGGACGCTGTACGGCCTGATGCTGGCCCGGCAGCTGGTCGACATGCGCGCTGCCGATGGCCAGATGTACGGCTGGACGGGCGCGATGACCTACGCGGTGGGCAGCACGTGGGCCTGGGTGCCGATGACCGTGGCGGCCTATGTGGTGGTGTCGCGCTTTCCGCTGGGCGGCGGGCGCCTCGGAAAGCACCTCGCGATCAATGCCGGCCTGGTGATCGGTTTCATCGTGGCGAAAGCGGTGTACGCCTGGCTGTCCAATCCGCTGTTCGACTGGTATCCCACGCGACCGTCGTTGCTCGACGTGCTGGTCACCAGCGTGACCAACAACCTGATCCTCGGCATCATGGTGGTGGCGATGGTCCACGGCATCGTCTACTTCGAACACAGCGAAGACCGCGAGCACCGGGTGACGGCGCTGGAGAAAAGCCTGGCGCTGGCGAGGCTGGAGGCGGTACGCGCGCAGCTCAACCCGCACTTCCTCTTCAACGCGCTGAACTCGGTGGCCGAGCTGATGCAGACCGACGTGGACCAGGCCGACCGCATGCTGGTCGCCATCTGCGACATGCTGCGCGATGGCCTGCGTGCCGATCCGTTGCAGGAGCGGCCGCTGCGAGACGAGCTGAAGCACGTCACCAACTACCTGATGATCGAAGAGATCCGGCTGGGTCAACGCATGAACGCCCGGCTGCGCGTGGACGACACGTGCCTGGACATCCGCGTTCCAACGCTGTCCCTGCAGCCACTGGTGGAGAATGCGATCGTCCATGCCATCGCACGTTCACGCACGCCGGGCTGGGTGGAGGTGGCCGGCTGGCAGGAGGAATCGACGCTGCACCTGTCGGTGGAGAACTCGCGCGCCGTCGAGGGCGCCCGCACGGATGGCAACGGCATGGGGCAGCGCGCGGTGGAAGAACGGCTGCGCCTGCTGTACGGCGAGCGTGGCCGACTGCACCGGGACGACCGCGATCCGGCCGTCTACCGCATCGCGCTGCAGGTACCGGTGCCAGAGGCCCGTTCCATCACCCCCATGTGTGCCGACGGGGAGGCACCATGCTGACGGCGGTCATCGTCGACGACGAGTCCCTCGCGCGGCAGCGTTTGCGGCGATTGCTGGGCAAGGTCGCCGGCACGGTCATCCAGGTGGTAGCCGAATGCACCGACGTGGATGAGCTGATGCGCCTGGCCCAGCGCACGCAGGTGGACGTGCTTTTCCTCGATATCGAGCTGCCGGGCGGCAACGGCTTCACTGCCCTGCGGCGATGGAATGGACGGCCGCCCCGGGTGGTGTTCGTCAGTGCCTACGACCAGCACGGCGTCCGCGCTTTCGAGGACAGGGCGGTGGACTACCTGCTCAAGCCAGTCTCGGCGGAGCGGCTGCGCGACACCGTTTCGCGCCTGGTGGTGCTGTCCGACACCTCGCCGCGCACAGCGCAGGCCGGCGGTCGCCCGCTGTCGCTGCAGCTGGGCCGCCGCACCGTGCGCGTGGACGAGGCCGACATCCAGGTCGTGCGTGCCCAAGGCAACTACCTGGACATCGAAACCAAGCTGGGCACGTTCACCTACCGGCGCCCACTGGGCGAATTCGCCCAGGCGCTGGATGCGCGCGCGTTCCTGCGCGTGCACCGGTCCTCGGTGGTGCGCATCGCCGCGGTCGCGGAAATCCTGACCCTGGGCTCCGGCCGCTACCGCCTGACGCTGGACTGCGGGCGGGTGATCGTGACCGGACGCGGCTACCGCGACGAGGTGCAGCAGCGGCTGGCGTGTGCACCGCGCGACGGCGCCTCGGTCTGAGGCCGCCACGCTGTCGTCAGTCCTCCGGCGTGTTCAGCAGCGACCGGCACATGCCGCCCGCCGGCCCTTCGGAACGGATGCGGATGTCCGCCACGCGCCATGCCTCTGTCTTGTCGGGCGCGGTGACGAAGCTGACATCGCACGAGGTGTAGGCGCCGGCTTGCGACAGCACGCGGCCTGACGCCGCACTCACCACCGCCGAGCGGGTGTCGGCCTGGTCGCTGTAGCTGATGAAGCGCATGCCGGAGGCTTCCGTTACCTGCGGATTCGCGCCCAGCCGGGCGAGCGCCAGTGCCTCTGGCTTGCCCAGCCACACCATCAGCATCGCCCCTTCCAGTTCAGTGACCTTCCTGCCCGCCTGGACCTTCTTCGCAATCGCAAGGAATTCCTGCTCGGCCCGGTCGGCGTCGATGATCGGCTGCGCGAACGCCTGCGCCTGCGTATCCAGCGCGTCCATCTTCGCGGCCACCGCCGCCAGTTCGCGCCGGTTGCTGGCGATCTCCGCGTCGGACAAACGTCGGTCCCGCGCGCCGGCCGGCTTCTGCGCCTTCCAGATATCGCGCCAAACGAAGCTGCCCACATTGACGATGCTGCTGGCCTGCGCGACCGAGATCACTTCGCCGATCCCGAGCGGCGCCAGACCCGCATTGAGCCTGGTCGGGTCCATCGCCTGCCATCCACCGGCCGCCTGCAGCGCGGACTGCACCTGCAATTCATTGCAGGCCAGCATGCCGGCCTTGCGGTAGGCGGGATGGGAGAGCGGTTGCCACGCGGTGGCCGGCAGCGGCACGTTGTCCGCGTCGCGCGTGAACTGGTAGCTGCGCTCGGCCAAGCGCCAACGCAACGGCGCAGGCAGCGCTGGCACTGCAGTGCGTGAGCGCTTCGACGTAGACGGCACGGGATCGACCGGGCATTCGAACTGCAGCTTCAGCACGCTCCAGTCGGGCTTTGCCGCGTTCTCGTACAGACCGAAGACTTCGATCTCGCGGATCGAGGTCGGTCCCAGCATCGCCTCCATCGGCGTGCGGTCGGCCATCATGAGCTTGGTGAAGTAGAGCTCGCGGTTGCCGGGGTGACCCTGCGCATGCAGCATCAGCATGTTGGCCGATGCCATGTTCGGGAGCGAGACGCACGCCATCGCGACCAGCGCACGCAGCGTGCGGTGAATGCCTGCCTTCATCGTTGATCCTTCCACACCCTGTCTCCGTCCCGTATCGATCCGAATGCGTCATGGCGGGACGCGATGAACGCAGGCATCCCATACCTTCGCGCTCGCTCGCCACCACGTTGTGGGGTTCTTGCCCATCGCACACGTGATCAAGCGTTGCATGTCCCCGGATGGAAATGCCAGCCGGCCACCCCTTCCCGGATGTCGTTGATCCCAGGCGCTACGTGAGGGACGCATGGCATCGCGACTTGCGTCATGGGTGGGCCTTGGCCCGCCGCCCGATGCGTGCGGAAAGGCTGCTGTCGCGATCGATGTCGCCCGGGCAATGCTAACGACCGCACCTTGGATCGCAATCTGTCCGCAAAGCGCCGCAGGGCGGGCCCGGGCCCGCCGCTGCAGGCGTCCTGATGGCGTGCGATGGCGTGCCAAGGCCCGCCCTACGTGGCGGATGATGTGCGAAGGTGGGCGCGGGCCCATCCGGCCCGCCGCGCGGGGAGACCGCCATGCGACACGCGTTCGCGACCATCGCCTTCACCCCTGCGGTCCGCGAGGTGCAGGCGCGCGACGGCAGCCGCGCGCAGTACGCGCGCGCCTTCGAGTCCGGCGACGAGGTGCGCAATGCCGAACTCGGGGCCGACGAAGCCGCCTTCATCCACGCGCAGCGCAGTTTCTACATGGCCACCGTGTCGGAAACCGGCTGGCCCTACGTGCAGCACCGCGGCGGCGCGCCGGGCTTCCTGCGCGTGGTCGATGCGAAGACGCTGACGTTCACCGACCTGCCCGGCAACCGCCAGTTCATCAGCGTGGGCAACCTCGCGAACGACGACCGCGTGGCGATGATCCTGATGGACTATGCGCACCGTCAGCGGTTGAAGCTGCTGGGCCGGTTGAGCGTGCAGGAGTCCGAGGGCGCGACGCGGACCGAGCGCACGATGACGATCCACGTGGAGGCCTTCGACTGGAACTGCCCGAAGTACATCCCCGTGCGCTTCGAAGCCGACGACGTGCAGCGTGCCCTGGACGCGCGCGATGCGCGCATCGCGGAACTCGAGGCACAGCTGGCCGAGGTGCGCCACAGGCCGTAGGGCGGGCCTTGGCTCGCCATCCGGATGGGGAGCGTGTGATGGCGGGTTTGAGCGAGCCACGTAGCCCGGGTAAGGCCAAGGGCCGCACCCGGGGACTCGTACTCGCTCCACGCAAGGTGGCCCGGTGCGCTGCGCGTACCGGGGAAGCGCACATCGCTACCGTTCGCCCAACGGCCCCTCCACCTTATTCCCTGCCGCCCACTCACGCGACAGCCATCCTCGCGACACGTAACGATGGAAGCTGGAATGCGGCCAGGCCGCTACTGTCTCGACCAATCCATGCTTGAGAGGATTGATATGCACGTAGTCAACCAGCATCTGCAGTTCGTTCTCGTCGCGAACGGTCCGCTCCCAGTAGCGCGACTGCCAAGGGGACGGCGCCCCGACCGGAACGACCCGCCGCGTGAACCCCTTCTTGATGTCCTGCCACAGCCGCGGATAGTTGGCGGTCGCGTCCGTCATGCGGATCACGGCATGCAGGTGATCCGGCAGGACGACGGCAGCGATCACTGCGTGGGGTATGCGTTTCGCGGCAACACGCCACGCGGCGCGCAACGAATCGATCTCGCGAACGAGCAGATCACTCCTGCGGTCGCGCAACGTGACGGTGAAGAAGTACGTTGCGCCTGCAATCCGATTGCGGCGATACCTGACCATGCCCCGACCATAACGGAGCCACGTAGCCCGGGTAAGGCCGAGGGCCGCACCCGGGAAACGGAATGGTGACGTGTAGTGCACCCCGGGTGCGCTGCGCTTACCCGGGCTACGCAACTCGATGCAGGCGGATGGAGTGCGATGGCGGGCCCGAGTCCGCCCTATGGGATCTCGGCAGTGGCGCTGTTTTGCGCTTCGTCGCTGACGTCGTCTAACGTGAACTCGAAAGGCATCTCCATGCGGCAGGGCGTCGTCCGGGTGGGATAGCGGAATTGCGCGACGGTGGCGAGGGCGGCCTCGCGATAGCCGCTCACTTCTTCCCGCTGACGGCCGTTTGGCCGCAACGCGTCGGACACGACGATGGGCGCATGCACCCTGCCTGCCCGATCGATGACGAAGCGCAGCTGCACCTTGCCGGTGTAGTGCAGGCTTTCGCCGATGGGCAGTTTCGGCACGGGCAGCGGCGGGAGCGGCTGCAGGCCCGCGGGGCAGGCGGCGAGCAGCGGCGCCGTCCGCTCGGGACACGAGGAAAGCATAAGCAGCGACACCATGCCCCACAGGTACATTCCGACACCCAGGGTTGGGGTTCGCACGTTCACCCCGACCTATGGCCACGGCGGCAGCGAGACGCCGCGCGCCTTCATGACACCGCGCCGGACGATGCCGTAGGTCTCCTTCAGCGGGACGCCCTTGAGGCAATGCACCTGCCCGTCCTTGATGCGGTACAGATCGCGCCGCTCCTCCCACACCGGCAGCATGCGCTCCCAGGCCTCCTCCGGCACGGATGCCTGCACGGCGATCGGCTCGGCGAAGCCCAGCGATCTGGCGCGCAGGGGCGGCACGCGCCGATCGACCTCGCCACACGCCGCCCAGTGGTCGTCCGTGGTGCGGTACATGGGAATGCCCTGGTACTTGTGCAGCCAGTTGCCGTCATCGGTGATGGCGACGAACAGCAGCGCGTGCCGCGCAGTGGCGAACGGAGGGAAGCCATAGTGGTCGGCCACCTGGAACGTCACCTCGGTGTCCTGCGTCGTGCCGATCACCGGCTGCACGACGCGATAGCGTGCGCGGTAGAGCGCATCCAGGAAGATGCACCCCAGTTTTCCCGTCCGCTTCCGCGCTTCATCGCAGGGGTTGGGCAAGGACTCGATGGAGACCAGCTCACCCACGAAAACCAGGGTTTCATCGGCGCGTTCGCCGGCAGCTTCGGCGGCGGCGGGAAGACTCGTGCAGGAGACCGCCAGCACGCCCATGAGCAGGCCTGCACGGCGCGCGGTATGCGCGGCGAATGTCAGGGCCTGGTGCAGCGATCCCGCGATCCTGCGCTTCATGGCATCCCTCCCCTGTGCCGTTGTCATGATTGGCGGATGGTGGGCGTAAGCCCGCCCTACGGCGCGATGCCGTAGCCGGCGTAGCGCTCGGCGACGCCGGGCTCCAGGCCCTGGCCCGCGTCGATATCGGCCTGGGCGGTCGGGTCGCCGGTCAGCGCTTTCGCGCGACCGCGCATGTAGTACGACGAGGCGCCGGTCGAGTCGATCGACAGCGCGGTGGTGTACGCGGCGATCGCCCCGGGGTAGTCGCCGCTACGGAAGCGGACGAAGGCGAGGCTGTTGTGGCTGTTGCCGTCGTCGGGCTCCATGCGGACGGCGGCTTCGCAATCTTCGCGGGCGAGGTCCAGTTCCTGGCCCAGCACGGCACGCGCCCAGCAGCGGCCGTTGCGGGTGGCGGCTTCGTCGTTGCCCAGCTCGATGGCGCGGGTGAAGTCCTGGATGGCGCGTTGCTGCTTGCCGACATCCGAATGCGCCTTGCCGCGATTCTGGAAGGTCACCGCGTCCTTCGGGTCCAGTTCGAGGGCGCGGGAGAAGTCGGTGATCGCCGATTCCATGTCGCCCATCGTGCCGTGCACGATGCCGCGCGTCGCGAAACTGACCGCCTGCGAGCCGTCCAGGCGGATCGATTCGTCCAGATCAGCCAGGGCCGCGGGCAGATCCTTCTTTTCCATGGCGGCACGGCCACGCGAGTAGTAGACGTACACGCGCGCCTCTTGGCGCAGCGTCTGGTGGTCGAGCAAGCGGTTGCAGGCCGCGATGGCGGCATCGGGTTGCGTGAACTTGCCGCAGGTGTCCATCTGCACCTCCATGTCGGCGCTGTCCGCGTTGCACGCGGCGAGCAGCAGGAGGGAACCCATCAGAAGGTGTCGCATACGCTCCCCAGCGTGATGATGTGCGTGGCGCGCCTGACGGCATCGTGCCGATGGCGGCGCGCCGGTCCGTTCGCGCATCCTACGGGGTGACGGCGTGTTGCAACAGCGTGGGGCGGGCATGGGCCCGCCGTTCGAGGGGTGCGGATGGCGTGCGATGGCGGGCTTCAGCCCGCCCTGCGTGCGTGAGCCGCCCAAGCAAGGCCAAATAGCGCATCCAAGGATCGGAACCATTCCGTGGGGAGCGCCCGCGTGCGGGGCGCCTCCTCGGGCCACCTAGCCTTGGACACTGGTTGTAGCAGGCGCTTCGCCGACCCCATCCGCGGGCGCCGCCCCCTGCAGCGACTGCTGGATGTCGGGGATCATGACGTCCAGCGCCTCCCGCACGAGGTACATCTTTCCTTGCCACACGCTGGTGTTGAGCTTCTGCCAGCGAGTGAGGCGCGCGTGGGAGTTGAGGGTGTAGTCCTTCTTGATGGGCGAACCATGCGGATCCGTCCATGTCATCGTGACATCGAGTGTGTAGGTGTTGTCGGCGTGCCGGTACGTGCCCTTCCTGAAGACCAGCGTGATCGGCATGACTGCCTGATCGGTGGCATCCGTCGATGCGAAGATGCCGACCCGCTCCAGCTCCATCGCCAGGATCGTGGCCAACGCGTCCTGATCCGGGGGATTGAACAAAAACTCCGTCTTGGTCTTTCCGAAAACCGGGATGTACAGACCGCCCACCATCGTCATGTCCGACCACGTCTGCTCGTCCGGCGTGAACGTAGTCGCGTGGACGATAACGGATAAAGGCGAACTTGCCGTCACCGTGCCCGAATAACGGGCATCGGACAGCGGTATGCGCTTCGCCGCCATGGCCGGTGCGGCGACGGCCATGGCGCAGAGCAGCCACAGGATCATGCGAACACCGCGCTTCATGGTGTAACCCCTTGCGTGTCCGCGAACGCAACGTCGGTTCGCGCAGGGCGGGCCCGGGCCCGCCATTCGATGGGTGCAAACACCGTGCGAAGGGGCCTTGAGCGCACCCCACGCAGCGTGTCTCAGGTGCCCAGCAGTTCGACGTCGAACTTCAGGGTGGCGTTGGGCGGGATGACGCCGCCGGCGCCGCGTGCGCCGTAGCCGAGGGTAGCGGGGATGATGAGGGTGCGCTGGCCGCCCACCTTCATGCCCTGCACGCCTTCGTCCCAGCCCTTGATGACCATGCCGCCGCCGAGGGGAAAGATGAAGGGTTCGTCGCGGTCCTTGCTGGAATCGAACTTGGCGCCCTGCGCGCCGTTCTCGTACAGCCAGCCGGTGTAGTGCACGGTGACGTTGCTTCCAGGCTTGGCCTCGACGCCGCTGCCGACGACGGTGTCTTCGAACTGCAGGCCTGAGGCGGTGGTGGTGAATGCCATGGATATTCCTCTCGGGATCGGGGATCGGGCCGCACAGTTTATCGCGGGCCTCGCGCGGGTCCGTTCCGCGAGTGGGACAACGCGGAGGGGTTCGACAAGGCAGGCGCAACCCACGGCGGCGACCCCCAGGCGCGCTGGCGTAGTCCCGACGCAGACCGGGACGACGGGGAGCCGTCGTGTGTGCGGTTCCCCGGCGGCCGCCGGACACCGGGGCGTCGACATCAATCCAATATTCCGCAATATTGGATTCATGAAGACCGGCACCGCCCTTGCTGCCCTCAACGCCCTCAGCCACGAGACGCGTCTGGCCGCCTTCCGCGCCCTGGTCCAGGCGGGGTCCGAGGGCATGGCCGTCGGGGCCCTGCGTGAGCGACTGGCGTTGCCGGCCGCCACCTTGACCGCCCATCTCAACGTGCTGCGTGCGGCGGCGCTGGTGCATGACGAACGCGAAGGACGGGTGATCCGCGTCCGCGCCCACTATCCCCAGATGAATGCCCTGATCGCCTACCTGACCGAGAACTGCTGCGCCGGCGTGGCGGCATGCGGTCCGGCCGTGGCGTGCACCCCCAGGAAGACCGGAGCCCGCGCATGAACCGCTTCCACGCGCACCTCGACGTCCACGGCCTGGACACCAGCGTCCGCTTCCATCACGCGCTGTTCGCCGCGCAGCCCGCAGTACTCAAGCCGGACTACGCCAAGTGGAAGCTCGACGAACCGCGGGCGAACGTCGCCATTTCGGCCACCGGCCGCACCGCCGGCATCGATCACCCCGGATTCCAGGCGGGCGGCGGCAGCCTCGTGCCCGAGGACGCCACGATCTGCTGCTACGCGCAGTCCGACGAACTGTGGACCGAAGACCACCAGGGCGCGCGCCGGGAAATCGTCCACACCACCGGCGACGCCACCACCTGCTCCGCGGGCGCCACCGATGGCGCGGCGTGCAGCCCCGACTCGGCGTCGGTGGTACTGCGCCCGGCGGCGGTCGCTTCGTGCTGCGACCGCGCGTCCGGCGGCTGCTGAGGCATGGACCTGCGCGCCGCCACCCGCGACGACCGCCCGGCGATCAGGGGCCTGCTGCAGGACAGTGGCCTGCCCGTCGGAGATCTCGACACGGCGGTCATCGAGTTTCTGATGGTGGTCGACGCCGCGACGGTGGTGGGCGTGGTGGGCGTCGAGCGCTACGACGACACCGGCCTGCTGCGCTCGCTGGCGGTCCGCAGCGAGCGTCGCGCCCACGGTATCGGCGCGCGCCTGGTCGACGCCCTGGAGACGCATGCGGCGTCGAATGGCATGCGCCACCTCGTGCTGCTGACCGAGACCGCCGCGCCGTTCTTCGCACCGCGCGGCTATGTCGTGATCCAACGCCAACACGCGCCGGTGGCGGTACACGCCAGCGCCGAGTTCCGTTTGCTCTGCCCGGCGTCCGCCACCTGCATGATCAAAGCCCTGGCAACCGTCCCATGGAGCGCGTCCTGTTCGCCCGTGTCTGGAACGCCAACCGCAGCCGGATGACCGGGGCCTCCGCGCACCTCCACCGTGGCGACCGGTTCGAAGCGCCGAGGGCCGCTCGCGGCCCGCTGGACCGATCAATCCGACGGCGGTCCGCGCCATGGCCGAGCTGGGCTGAGAAACACCGACAGAGCGATGTCGACCACAGGTTGCGCCAATCGGTGGAATCCAAGGTCAGAAGCGGACGCTAAAGCGACCTCAGCCACAGAACCGATCGGTTCAAGGCAAGACGACCCGCCGCCGCATCAAGGTCGAACTGGTATTCGTGCCCCAATGGTGGCTGATGATCGGCGTCGAAGAAGAGCTCCGTGACCTCGACATCCCGTCTCGCCAACTCGCCCGCAAGCGCGACGGATTGGGGTCCGAGCGGATCCGCATTGCCCGCGCTGATGAACACGCTCGGAAATGCCGAGGTCAGATACGGCGAAATCGTCATCGATTCGAACCCGTCGGCATTCCGCCAATCGCGCTCGCCGCTGTAGGCCCACGTCGTCGACTTCACGAACCAGCCCAGTACGCCACCACCGTTGCCCATCCGGGTGACGTCATAGGCGCCACAGTACAACAAGGCGCCCGCGAGCCGATCCTCACGCACGCCGGGGGCGATGCCCAGCACGCGCGCATAGTCCGCGTTGGAGATCATTGCTGCGGTCTGCGCGGCGATCTGCGAGCCGGCGCTATCGCCAGCGAGCACGAGCTTGTCGGCATCGAGCCCCAGTGACTTCGCGTTGGCGGCGATATGGGCGAGCGCCTTGTTGGCCTGCCGTATCGGCGTCGGATACGTCGCTTCCGGTGCGATGGTGTAGTCCACATTGACCACCGTGAACCCTTCGCCGGCGAGGATCTTGAGGTAGTTGGCGACGTCCTGCCTGCGGCCCGACACGAAGCCTCCGCCGTGAAACCAAACGATCGTGGGCCCATCCGCCGCAGCGCCGGCGCCGCGGTAGATATCGAACACGGCATCCGGGTCTGTGGGATCGTAAGACAGCCCCGACCGCACTTCGACGTCCGTCGGCACCTTCGGCGCAAGCGCCGTTGACGCTTTCTCCGCCCCCTTGTCGAATACATGGCGAATGACAAGAACGCTCGGCCACGGCGTGACGTAGTTGACGACGATCAGGACCAAGACGACTAGCAGCGTACCCACGAGCAGCAGCTTCTTCAGCATGATGGCGCCCCGCCAAAGGCAACAGAACCTGACCACGGCGCACCGGTGGATGCACTGCCCACCGGGACGGCTCGACCCCTGACGTCTTGAGCTTGACGAACAAGGCGACGCTGGCCGAACCCGTCAGATGAACCGGAGAATGACCGCATCCGGCACTGGATTCAACCGATCGACGCGACAGGGTGTCGATACCGCTCTGCCGGCGTTTCGTCGCCCGGCCTCTTGCGTGGCCGCTCGTCGAGCGGATGCGCCACGGCGTCCAGCCTGGCCTGCGAGACCTCGGCCAGGGTGATCCCTTCGTTCTGGTCGCCACCCCGTTGCCAGGGATGATGCGCATCGCAGAAGCGGACCCGGAGAGCGGTGGCCAAGGTGAAGCGGCGGTGCGTCGCCATCGCCTTGCCCCGATCCCAGGTCGGAGATCCGTACCGCAGTTTCGTCGGACGGCCTGCGTTCCTGGACGGTGCAGAGATCCGGGGCACGGTGTCCTTGCCTGCCATCTTCACCCGCATCAGGGAGCGGGTCTGTCGCTCCACCCGCGTCGCGATCTGGCTGTCCCGGTCACCGAACGGCACATCGCCCTCCCGATGCCCTGACACGATCCGGTCTTCGGCACTGGCCGGCCGATCGAGACGGTGTGGGCAATCCGGCGGTGGCTCTCAGTCGTCAGGCTGTGGTGTGGTGAGCGACGCACCGCATGCGTGCGACGCAAGTTCGGACATCGCGCACGGCCCACCCGCGCTTCGCTGGTGCTCCCCTGCTGATCCGCCCCCACCGACCACCCGCATCTTCGCCGGGCAGGGGGATGCAGTAACGTTACAGTATTACATTTCGGGTATGATGGCCCGACGATGCGGCCGTGGACGAGTCACGGGCTGCGCGCGTACCCCCTATCGAGAATGTAATCCGTGAGAACTGCACCCGTGGTGTCGGTCGTCCTGGCCGGCCTCTGGACGTCTGTTGCCTGCGCTCAGACCTCCGCTTCCAGCGACTCGGCCATCACCCTGGGCAAGGTCGACGCACGACACGCCGCCAAAGGCCCTCTTGCCGCGAACAGCGTCCTGACCTCGGTCGATGTGATGGGACGCGATAAGGTCGAAGACAAGAATGTCCTCAATAGCTGGGAGCTGCTCGGGCAGATGCCCGGCGTGCAACTGACTGAAACCCGTCAGGGTGCCGAATCCGGCAAGGCAACCTTCCGTGCGTTCAATGGCGAGGGTTACATCAACGGCATCAAGACGCTCATCGACGGCATCCCCAGCAACGTCAACAGCGGCAACCAGCGCTTCATCGACATGGTCTTCCCGCTGGAGATCGACTACATCGAAGTGGTCCGTGGCACCAACGATCCACGCTATGGCCTGCACAACATCGGCGGCAACCTGAACTTCGCGACGCGCCAAGGCGGCGACTATCTGGATGCGCGCCTGACCTACGGCAGCTTCGATACCCGCGAGGCCCAGCTGGCGCTGGGCAAGGAAGCCGGCCGACTGGCACAGAACTACTTCCTGGGCGTACAGGCCTCCGATGGCCACCGCGACCACGACACATCGCACAAGTACACGCTGTCGGGAAAGTGGTTCTACACCCGTGACGATGAAACACTTCGGGCGGGCCTGACGGCACGTGCCTACCACCACGAAGCACAGGAGTCCGGCTTCCTCACCGCGGCGGAACTGGCGCAGGATCGCTTCCAGTCGCCCGACAAGAATGCGCACGACAAGAGCGATCGCTACCTGCGGCAGGTCGGCGCCCATCTGGACATCGAGCTGGCCGACGGTCTCAGCGTCAGCGGCAAACTCTATGCGAATGACTACCGGGACGACCGGCGGGTCACCTTCACCGACTACCCCGTCGGCAATGCGCCCCGGCAGCGCCGGCAGTGGGATGAACACCAGGTCGGCCTGCTCAGCTCGATCACCTGGATTGCGAACGACCGGATCACCGTCGAGGCAGGCGCCAATGTCGAGCAGCAGGACAACGCCTATCGGCGCCTGAGGTTCGCATTCGCCCTCCCGACCGATTTCGACAGCGCCCCCGCGCGGGTCCAGAACGATGATCGCTACACGCTCGACAACGTCGGCGTGTACGTCCAGGCCATCTTCAAGCCGTTCGCGTCGCTGAAGGTCATCCCGGCCTACCGCGTCGACCGCTTCACGGGGGATACCCACCTCCCCGGTGGCGTTGCAGCGCCATTGCAGCGCTACGGCGCGATCGAACAACCCAAGCTCAGTGTGGTGTACGCCATCACGCCCGGCGCCAACCTCTACGCGAACTGGGGACGGACGTTCCAGGTGCTGACCGGGTCGACGGCACCGGCTTACCTGACCGCCGGACAGCGGACCTTCCGACCGTCCATCAATACGGGCACCGAGCTGGGCATCAAGCTGCGTCCGTTCGCCGGAACGGAAGCGCGTCTCGCCGCATGGCGACAGGACGCCACCGATGAAGTGGCGAACATGCCCGCCACGGGCACCTCCGTCGGCTTGGGACAGACGCGACGGCAGGGGCTCGACCTTCAAGTCTCCTCGCAGATCAGCGACACGTGGTCGGTGTGGGCCTCCCACGCCATCCAGGAGGCGAAGGTCGTCAGCGCCTACACCGCAACCGGCGTTTCCCTTGCCGGCAACGAGGTCATGTCCACGCCGCGCTACATCAGCAACCTGGGGCTGGACTATCGGTGGAGCGATCGCCTGAGGCTGGGCCTGCAGGGCCGCATGCAGGGCGACTACTACATCGAGGAGATGAACGCGCAAGGGAAGTACGGCGGCTTCAGGGTGATGGACCTCAGCGCCGGCTACGCGGTATCCGAGCGACTGAGCGTGGACCTGCAGATCAGGAACCTGACGGACCGGCAGTACGAGTACGTCTGGTACGACAACTTCTTCTGGGGCGGCAACGACCAGGCCATGTTCTCGGCAGCGGCGGGACGCTCGGCCTACCTGTCGCTGAACTTCCGGCTGTGACCGCCCCCATGCCCACCCTCCGCACGCCCGCGCAGCGCTTGCCTGCCATCGATATCCTGCGTGGCGTGGTGATGTTGCTGATGCTGCTGGACCACGTGCGCGAGACCTTCTTCCTGCACCTGCAGGTCAGCGACCCCATGGTCGTCGATGACGTGAATCCGGCGTTGTTCGCTGCCCGGATGCTGGCGCACCTGTGCGCGCCGGTGTTCGTGTTCCTCACCGGCATGTCGGCCCACCTGTACGGACGAAGGCAACCGGACCCGCGCCGGGCCGCCAGCGCATTCCTGCTCAAGCGCGGCGCGTTCCTGATCGTGCTGGAACTGACCTTCGTCCACGTCGCATGGAACGCGCAGTTCCCGCCCACCGTCATGTACCTGCAGGTCATCTGGGCCATCGGCATCAGCATGGTGGCGTTGGCCGGCCTGCTGTGGCTGCCGCGCTGGCTGCTCGTTTCCATCGGCCTGGCCCTGGTGGCGGGTCACAACCTGCTTGATGGCGTCGAGGCGCAGGGATCGGGCATCGCACGCACGCTGTGGCTGATCCTGCACGAACGCGGCTGGTTCGAGGTGGCCGGCATCCGGGTCAGAACCTCGTATCCCGTCCTGCCGTGGGTGGGCGTCATTGCGCTGGGCTACGCCGCAGGCAGCTGGTACGCGGACGCCGGGGAGCGCACCAGGCGCACGGGACTGCTGCTCGCGGGGGCGGCGTTGCTTGCCGGCTTCATCGTCCTCAGGGCGGCGAACGGGTACGGCGATACGCCGTGGCAGAACAGTGGCCAGTTCCTCACCACGGCGATGGCGTTCCTCAACGTCACCAAGTACCCGCCGTCCCTGTTGTTCCTCTTGCTGACGCTGGGCGTGGGCGCGCTGTTGCTGGCGGCGTTCGAATCGACGCGCATCGCCGGCAAGCTGGCTCCGCTGGCGACGTTCGGGGCTGCGCCGATGTTCTTCTATCTGCTGCACCTGTACGTCCTGAAGCTGCTCTACCTGCTGGCACAAGGCCAGTGGGGCAACACGCAGGGGACCGTCTTCGGTTTCGGCAGCCTCGGCATGCTGTGGCTCATCACCGTGGTCATGGCGCTGGCGCTGTGGCGGCCTACCCAGGCGTTCGCGTGCCTGAAGGCGCGGAAACGCGACTGGACGTGGCTGCGCTATCTCTGACCGACGTCGCCCGCGGGGTGCCGACGGGCCGGTGGGCGGATGCCGTGCGGCGGCGGGTCAGAGCCCGCTCCACGACGCATGCGACGCGCGGGGCATGAACAAAGCGAGCCGGAGCTCGCCTTGTTCTCGATGCCACCGGCCTCCGGTTACCGCCCGTCGCTCCCCTTCAATTCGCGGGAGGCCGCCTCTTCGCTCGCCCACCTGTCCTCGATGGACGTGAGATGGGCAAGGCCGGCGGCGATGCGCGGCGCCACGCGCGGCTGCTGCATGGCGTCATGACTGACGCCGACCCGCGCCAGCTTGGCCTTCCACCCGTCCACCTTGCCGGACTCGGCCGCCAAGTTCATCGGCAAGAGCTTGATGTGCGCCTGGTTCCATCCCATGCCCACGTCGAATTCCACGGCGTATTCCTTGCCTGCTTCCACGGTGGCATTCAGCACGGACAGGCGCTCGGAAAACGCGACGAAGGTGTGCTTGCCCGGCGCCACGCGCAGCTGCATGTACTGGCCGCCACGCAGGCTGCCGGCGTAGCCGTCGCGGCTCCACAGCGAGAACGGCACCTCGGCGATCAGTTTCGCCGGGCGGTAGACATTGATGACCGCGCTCTGTGCGTCGGGCGCCATCGGCTCGGCGTCGGACGCGATCAGTCCCAGTCCCAACAGCTCCGGATTGACCAGCAGGTTGTCGTAGCCGTCGTTGGGACGCGTCTCGGCGAGCACCTGCTGCGGCTTGGTGTCCTTGACCAGCGCGAGGCCCTGCTCGGCGGACACCTCGATGATCTTGCCGCCCAGGTACTCCATCAGCAGGTAGACCGTCTCACCGGGCCGGTCGTCGACGGTCGTGTAGGCGAAGCCCGCCTTGGCCTGGACACCGTTCAACGTGTTGAGCCCGGGCGTGAGCTTCAACACGACGTGGCCACCGTTATCCATGGCGGCCACGACCTTGTCGTTCAGCGCCACCCAGACATCGCGACCGCCGCCGACGAACTTCTTTTCCCGGATCAGGTAGACCGTCGTTTCCTGGTCCTGAGCCGGCGCCGCGACGGGCGTCTCCGCGACGGACTCCGCCTGTGCCACCACCTGGAACGACACCAGGCTCACTGCCATCGCCAGCACCACACCCGCGTGTTTGAACGCACAACGCATACCGTCTCCCCCAAGGAAGTTTGCGAAAAATGAAATCCCCCGGCAGGTCCACGCTGCGAAGACGGGCGAGCAACGTCCACCCGTTTCCCCTTCGCGGAGGCGTACTGCCTTGGTGGGCATTGTCGTATAAACCGGTCGCCGTCGAACACCCGGGCACGCGCCCCGGCACGTCATCGACGCTCCACAAAAAAAAGGCGAGCCGAAGCTCGCCTTTCTTCTGCATGACGCTGGCGATCACACCGCCGGTTCGGGTTCCTGCCGGCGCTTGCGGTCGAAGCGGGCGCCGAGGGCGTCCTTCAGCGTATCCAGGCCGTCGCCGCGGCCGGCGACCTTGAGGTGGGCGTAGCCTTCCAGCGAGGCGACCATCAGGTCGCTGCCGAGCGCCATCTCGCTGTCGACCATGCGGTCGTACAGGCGCTGCAGGCGGTTGAGCAGCGGGCGCAGGGTGTCGAGGGCGACCAGGTCGGCCTCATAGCCGTCCAGGCTGAAGCCGCGCGGCAGTACGTCCGAATGGTTGCGCAAGGTGGTGACGGCGGCGCGGCAGAAGGCTTCGGACTTGTCGCCCATCTTGGTCAGCTCGCGGCGTTCTTCGGGCTGGAGGCCGATCAGTCCGGCGAGGTGCTGTTCCATGGTGGCGATGGCGGCCTCGATGTCGGACACGGCATTCGCGGCGAGGGTCAGGGAAATGCGGTTCTGGGGCATGGTCACTCCGTTGATCACGTTGATGGGACGTCGGCGTTCATCGCCGACGTCCGCAGGCTAGCGCCGTTGCACGCGCTTTACCTCTCACAAATGCAGACGCGCGAGACGGCAGATCGAGCACGGAATGCCAACGGTCGAGCACGGAACGCGATCGATGGCTTTCGGACGGTGAGACGCGAAGCGAAAAGTGCCATCGATGGCTCCCGGAAGGCGATGGCATGGCCTTCGGAATGCCATCGCTGGGTCGTTGAAAGCCATCGATGGCTTTCAATGTGAGAGCGATGGCTCGACACGTGCCATCGATGGGTTCCGGAAAGCGATCGATGGCGTTCGCAAAGCCATCGACGGAGCACATGTGCCCGGCGCTTGGGATTCCTTGCTCCATCCACGGAGCAGAACGCGCGATCGATGGCACGCGGAGCCCCATCGATGGGGCTCAATGTGAGACGGATCGAGCCCGGAATGCGATCTCACGCGGGACGGATCCGGTCCGCCAGCCATGCAGCGGATTCGCACCCTCCTTCCGCCGTTTCGTCGTCGCCCGTGGCGCTTCGTCCGTCCGCCCGGCCGTCGGTCCCCGCGCACGCCGATACTGGCGGCGCGCCCGGGGGTCGGGTGCGCCATCCGGGGACTCCATGTCGTCTGCCCAACTTGCGAATATCGCCCTCCATGTCGGCGCGGGCTCGCTCGCCTTGCTGATCGGGTTCGTCCTGCTGGCGCGCCGCAAGGGCGACGCGACGCATCGGCGGTGGGGCAAGGTGTTCTGCGCTCTCACCCTGGTGGTGGCGCTGTCGGCCGCCGTCGGCACGCTGTGCTTCCGCTTCATCCCGGTGTTCGCCGTGCTGACGGTGCTGGTGCCCTACCAGCTGGTCAGCGGCTGGCGGGCGATCTACACGCGGGCCCAGGGCCCGTCGGCGATCGATGCGCTGTGGACGCTGGTGGTGCTCGCGTTCGCGGTGGCGCTCACGCCGACGCTGATCTCGTCTTCGGGGCGGCCGGACGTGGTGGCGTATGCGTCGCTGGGTGCGCTGTTCACGCTGTTGGCGTACGACACGGTGCGCTGGCTGTTTCCGCGCCGCTGGTTCGCCACGCTGTGGCAGTACGAGCATGCGTACAAGCTGATCGCGTCG
The DNA here is from genome assembly GCF_056175725.1 of Pseudoxanthomonas sp. LjRoot206. Classification (NCBI taxonomy): domain Bacteria; kingdom Pseudomonadati; phylum Pseudomonadota; class Gammaproteobacteria; order Lysobacterales; family Lysobacteraceae; genus Pseudoxanthomonas; species Pseudoxanthomonas sp. LjRoot206. The sequence goes on along the minus strand of NZ_JBGFFI010000002.1, from coordinate 477,641 downwards.
CTGTTCGGGATGCTGTCGGCGCTGGTCGGCAACGTGGTGCGAGCGGGCCAGCCGTGGTCGCAGATCGCGCCCTCGGTGATCGGCCTGCTGACGATCGCGTACTTCTTCGCGCAGTTGCGTCGGCGGGATGCGAGGGCGGCATCGGCCGAACCGGGGCAGGCGCGCGTCGCGTCATCGTAGGACGCGGATGGTGTGCGACGGCGGGCCTGGGCCCGCCCTACGTGTCGCTCCCGCCCGGAGCGATATCGGCACCCGATGCAGCGAGCAGGGCCCGATCCAGCGCGAACCGTACATGGGCCTGCAGCGCCGGTGCCTGCTCGCAATGCGACGCGATCCGGTCCAGCAGGTGCGCCATGGCGTCAGCACCGGGCGTGGCGTGAGCGCCCCAGACGCGGTGCTGGATCTCGTTGAGCCACTTCAGCGCGTTGAGCTGGGTTGCTGCATCCAGCGTGTCGTCGGACCAGATGCCGCGTCCGGCGATGGTCAGTTCGAACCAGAGGCGAATGCAGAATTCCCTGGCTTTCGGTTCGTCGAGTCCGATGACGTGTTGTCTCATGGTCACTCCTGTTGATGTCCGGTGTCGCGCGCGATTGGGACGATAGGATGAGCCCCACCACGGGGCGACCACGCGCCGCCTGGGCAAGGCCGAAGGTAATCGCCTCGGGCGTGCTGCGCTTACCCGTGCTACGGCCACACAGCCGTACCTTCATCGTAGTTGCATGTAGTCGGCGGACTGGCCAGATTCGTTTCGCCGAATCCTCGGCGCAATCGCGAGATGGATCTTATGAAGCTGATGCATGTGCTTGCGGGTGTCGTCATTGCGGTGGGTGGTGTGGCCGGGATCCAGCCGGTGCACGCGACGCCAGGTCAGACCGTCACGCCGATCAGTTGTACGGAGACCACCTGCATTGCGTATATCTGCACGACCGTCCCCGGCCAGCCGACGCACTGCACGATAGGAACGGTTCCTCGCCGGCCCGGCTGGGGTCCGGGCTATCCGTCGGAGCCCTGATGCGCAGAAGCCCTCGGACATCCCGGGGGCTTTTCTTTGTCGGAGTCTCTTGCCGTTATGGGTCGTACCGCAATCGCGCGACGGCGGGTTTACGCTCGGCGTCGGGGGACATGGGAGGGGCGCGCACATGCATTGGCATATCTACCTGGTACTCGCCGTGGGGATGGCGGTCGTGGTGATCGTCGATCTGGCGACAGGACGCTGGCCGCGGGCCGGTCTGTCGCTCTTGGGGCTGGTGTGCATCGGCCTGATCGCTTGGAACGGTCGCCAGGACGAGCGGAAGACGCGCGCCTCGGCTCCGGATGCACACGACGGGGACGCGCGACGCGAGTGATGGGGCGTGGCGCGGGCCTTGGCCCGCCGTTCCTATGCGGATGCAATGCGTTGGCGGGGTTGAGTCCGCCCTACGCAGTTGCTCTGCCCCGCGCTGGACGTCAGTGGAGCGTGTTCCAGATTGCCCAGGTAATGGTCGCGGCGATCACCACCAGCGAGGTGCACAGCCACCACACGATGAACAGGCGCGGGGAGCCGACGGCGAGGCCGAACGGGTTCTGCTTGATGGCTGCGGCGGCGGTGGCCGCATCACCATTGAATTGCTTGCGCAGCGCGCGCCAGCGCAGGGCGACGTAGCCCACGGCGGACGCGGACACGAACATCAGGACGGCGATCTGGGCGGGATCGCTTTCGCGGGCCAGCACGAAGACCACGAATCCCAGCGGCAGGAAGAAGAGCGCCATTGCGCTCGCGAACCGCCACCAGCTGAGGCTCGGCGTGCGCTTGAACAGCATGGTGGCCCCCTGTGTGTGGTGAAGCCGGATGGTAGCCCGGGGATGGTGCCCCGGTGCGCTGCGCTGACCCAGACTATGCGCCGTGCGGGTCGCCGGTGCGCTCGTAGTTGGCGATGTAGTCGGCCGTCGGGTAGGCGGTGCCGGTCGCCAGCACGCGGCCGGTCGCGCGTTCGACCAGGTAGGGGGCGTTGCCGGCCAGGGCGTGGATGATGTCACCGGTCTCGATGAATCGCTGCGTGTTGTAGAAGAACACCCAGCCCCAGGGTTTCTCGATGGTGGCGTCGTTGCGGACGAGCAGCGTGTGTTCGGTCATGCCGTCGTGGGACGCCGCGAGTTCCTGCTCCACGCGGGCCTTGGCTTCTTCTCTGGTGATCATGCGCTTTCCTTGGCGGTGCGGTGGCGCCGCTTGGTGGCCGTGGGTGAGGCAGCGCGACCTGGGGTGTCGGGGCCACCCCGTCGCATGGCCCTAGTTGCCCAGTGCCTTGAACAGCAGCAGCCAGACGAACCAGCCGATCATCATCAGGAACAGGGCTTCGCCGGCGGCTTTCTTGCGGTCGGCCATCAGGTAGCCGGCGGCCAGGAAGATGACGATACCGGGCAGCAGGACACACAGCACCTTGAGCACCAGCGGCAAGGTGTCGACGGGCTTGGCGCCGGGGATGGGCGGGGGTGAGCGTCCCGGCGGGGTGTCGAAGCGCGCGTCCAGGATGCCGCGCCCGATGAGTTCCTGTCGCGCCAGGCCGATCGCTGCTTCGCCGTATTCATCCGTCGTCGCCAGCGCGATGCGCATCAAACGGTCGGATTCGTACTCGCGGTATTGCTGCCTGGCGGCGTCGGCATCGAAGTAGGTGGACATGCTCGCTCCGTGATCGTTGTCCTGCGGTGGGATCGCTTCTACGGCATGGCATTGGGGTTCGCAAGCTCACCCCAACCTATGGCGCTGCGTCCAAACCAGTCGGGCCAGCAACATGAGTGACCCGCAGCTCAAAAGTAACGGTACGTGCCGGACCAGAACCTGGAAGCAACGGCTCCGGCAGATGAACTCGATAGACACTTGCTCTCGGGCCCAAATCGGCGACCAGCTTTTCAATCGACTGCGCACCATGCCCGTGCATGAATCCTACTATCACGCGGAACTTGCGATACCGCGCCAAGAACTGCGCGATAACGGATACACAACGTTCGCACGGAATGCGTTCGCTGAAAATATAGATGGCGCCGGCACGTCGAAATGTGTTCTTTCCGGCCCCAACCAAGCAGTACTTCAGGTACGCGTCCAAAGCATTGACGAGAAGATGCTCCGAGTCACTGAACATCTCTTTTCTATTCAATGATTCAGGCCAATACTTGGCGCGGAATTCCGCATCAGTAGTGTCGTAGTTCCACGATGCGGACGTGATCTCAAAACGCCCTGGTCGGTTCAAAGCCCTGACAAAATAGGGAGTCGTGCCGTCGTAGTTGAGGTTGGCCGACGCAGCGCTGACCCCTTTGTAACTTGCCGCGACGAAGTATGGCGTTGCAGGAATTATCTGTTTCAGCCTCGAAAACTCCAGCGTTGCGGCTGCAATCGCGATGTTCCCTGGAAGTACGCCAGGGTCAACTTTCTGGTTCTCCTTTGGTGCGGTCACCGCCGACGAGATTGCTTCGAAATATCCCCTGTAGTTCAGGGATTGCTCGAAGCACTGGCTAATCATCGACTCATCACTTCCGTTCCAACGGGGGGCTGGACGCTTACTTAGACGCACTATTTCTCTCCTTGATAGGCCCGGGTGCCCTCCGTCGCTGACCCGCATTCTGAGGACCAGCGACAAGAGAGGGTACGTCAAAGCTCGCGGTGGTGACGGGGTCGGATCAGGCGGTGACGGCAGCGACGATGTGGTCGGCGGTGTCGGCGAGGTAGGTGAAGCAGTGGGCCAGGCCGTTGCGGGTGAGGATGAGGTCGTCGGCGTTCTGGGCTTCGGAGGTGCTGTGAAAACGTACTCTGACCCCTGTTTTGTCTCAAGATGGTACAGCCGTAGCGCCTATCCCAATTACCTACTCACCGCTGCCTGTTCTGACTCCAGTTCCCTTCATCATCGTAGTTCAATGACTTTTGCATCCCACCGGCATTCCACACCAAATCGAACGCAGGCCTGAGAAACTTCGACGGATCTAAGGTTTCGTCTTGCACTTCGATCATTGGGAAAAGCATATGCTGACGATCGAACGGCCTCAGATCGCGATCGTTCGTGAAAGCAACCATCCGACCAACTCCGAGTCGGTAGCCTTTAGCATTAATCAGCGAGAATCCTATGTACATCGGCGCTCCGATATCGAACTCGCTAAGCCGCCGAACGGCGGAATTAACTGACTCGATACATAGCTCTTCGTAGTAGGTACTTGGTAGATAACCGCTTCCGTCACCTGCACGCTGCGCGAAAGCTTCAACAAACTCCGCACGACCTTCTCGGAAGAACAGGCTGTAAGCACTACTAGGCTCGTCGCGACTCACTTCATGTACAGTCACACCCTCCAGCCCAAGCTGCCAGCTCATTGAGCCAACACGATGCGGCGCCATGCTGTGAGGCCGGACCGAGAAGAGCTCTGCCGGGACCGTTCTCCCAGATGTAAAGCTAGCCAAAGGGAGAACATGAACAACAATCTTCAAGCCCTGCTTAAGCTCCACAGGCGTATCACCGGCAACAATCTTTGCAACACGATCCGCACGAAATCCTTCGATTTCCTTCTGCACGCCGTCTGAAAGTAGGAAAGCTTGTCGAAGCTGCGGTACATCAAGCTCGAAAGACCCAGCTGCACCACGCGCATAAAACATCCGATTGTTCTTGACCCGATGCGGGGCCACCCAGCTCTTCGCCACGCGAACGACGACTATCAGACGCCCGCTGCTTGTCGCTACCGCTCTGATCCGGACACTCCCAACTATCGGCTCGATACTCGATCGCAATGCTTGATCCAAGCGAAGCATTGCACCATCGATGCTGTCCGCATCAATATCTACACCAACAAGCTCTGCGGGGCGGCCTTGATCTGTTCGCATGCCAATAACTAGATCACCACCCTCACTGTTAGCAAATGAACAGACGGGCTTTAGCAGCCATGGAACCTTCTCGCTGTCAGCGTTACCCGGAAGGCGCTCCTTGTACTCGATGGTGTGATCTTCACTCCGCTGCTGATCAATCAAACTTTGCAATGCGGCATGATCAATTTGGTCGAACGATGCTGGAATCATTTAGCCACCTTTGCGCAAGGTATTCGCACAGAACGCGAGAACCGAGGGCAAGAGCAAATTTCACCGCAGCATTAGCCACTTGAAATTCACTCTGACCATCATTTCAAAATTAATGACTAAAGAGGTTGTGCGCGGACTGCCTCGCCTTGGTTGCCGAGGCTACAGCCTTCTCCATTAGTCCATCGACCTCAATGAGAAGCCCCCTCTCATCCTCTCGCTTCACCGCCCCCTTGGATCGGCCACTAGCGAGCTGCCTAGCAGCAGCCAGGTAGTAAAAGAACTTCTGCGCATCCGGAGCAACAGGCCCCATAAGATGCGTTTTCGGAGCTAACAACATCCCCTGCTCGCCCAGCCTCAATGCTTCCTGGATCGAACTCCAATCGATCCCTCCAGGAAAGTAGGCATCTAGATGGCTCCTGACCAAACGCCTATAGCTTGCAATGTTGTCTATCCATGTTGTCAGGTTTGGGATCAGCATGATCGCCAGAGACTTAGCCTCTAACATTTCTTGCTCCCTTCTTTCGTTTCGGTCGCGCAGATGCTGAAAGCCAGGAATGGCAATCGCCACTCCAATTGCCAGCACCGACAATATTGCTTGCGCCCAAGCTGCTTGCGCTTCTGCGGGAAGCGACCACCAATCCGCCATAAGCTCACCCACAAGACCCCCTCCCCCGACTCAAATTATCAACTTATTCCCACGAGGCCTCTGCGATTGCGCGCAAGTCTCCCAGGCCCTCTCCTTCCAGAATGTCGAGTTCGCCCCCCGTCGCGAACCTAAGAACATCTCTGGCTCGGCGCAGACGACTAACAGCAGGCGGGATCTGGCTGGAGCATAGATCGACATACCGCCTTAGATCTTCCAGCTTGTCAGGGATCTTGTACCCCTTCTGAGAGCTTGCAATGAGCAAGCCATAATCCCGTAGCGGCCCCACCACTTTGTTTCGAAGCGCTTGGGCGTCCATCTCTATTTCATACTCGTTATGTAGCTTTCTTAGAATCTCTTCTGCGTGCATGAACTCAGAGTTGGAGAAATTTGCATTCGATATCAGCCAATCGATGAACATACACCTCAGAGAGATATCGGCATCATTTTCTTGCGCATAAGCGTCTAAGTACGCGCTCGCTCGATTAAAAGATTCGCGCCTTACCACCTCATCAAATCGAGCCGACTCTACGTCCGGGAGCAGCCCTTCCGTGCGGAGTGTTGGCCACTCCATGACCGAAGTTTTACCCCTAAGGAGCTGATCGATACCAAGCGCCGATGATTCGGCTCGATGTGCGTGCCATTTCGCGATTGACCCGGCGACAAAGTCGGCAACTTGAACCGGCACATGATCATCACTTTTCAAGTGGTCGAACTTCATCACACGGAAGAGATCTTGACTTTGGAAGGCTCGTTCCAGGTATGCCATGAACTCTCGCTTGAATTTCACCCTTCCTTTCTCGTCGAAGCTCACGCAGACCTCGTCAGCTAAGGGAAGGTGGCTACAGAGTCTCTTGGCCACATGCTTCAGGAATGTTTGCGCGAAACGAAGGCCTGAATCTGGAGAGATCCTTTCCTTGGCAACCACAAATGAAAGTGACCAGAACTTAAGCGCACACAGCTTCTCCAAGATCAGCTTGCGCCGCGCAGCTTGCGCACCAACCTTGGAAGACTTAATTTCCCCAGTCTGAAAATAGAAACGGCGAACCTTGTTCGCCGTTTCTATGAACTCAGCCAGATCCTTGTCTTGAACTAGGATTGCAGTCAGAACGTATTTCGGAGACGCGCCCCTATCGACATGCAGGTGCTCATCCCCGGACTCGTCTACAAGTACGTGTATACGTTGCATGCAATCCCCGCACGCGTGAATTCACCAAACTACCAAGTTGCACTTGAGCACACGGAATTAGAAAGATCGCGTGACGACGACCTTCTAGTAGAACCCAGATTCCAAATCATCAAGTATCGAATCGATAGCTACGTCAACACCCATAGCTTTGCGGCGGGCCGCCTCATAAAGATCCTTCATGATTGAGAACGCCCATTCCACACCAAGAGTCTCATCACTGATCTCTTCAACTTCAGCGCCTAGAGAGTTCAGTATTGCCACGACGTATTCGACGTCGCCTCGATGCGCCCTGCTCTCTCTCGTAAAAATTCGTACAGTGGAGTTAGAGAATGGAAGCTGAAATACGCCACTTCTTTCGGATTCATCCCAGGCCAGTTCTCCTAGCCTAGTTTTTTCCGCTAGCGTCCTGACCAACTTCTCAAGTTTTGGATTGTTCATAGCTTTGCAGCCTCTTCATGAGCAACGGCAACCATCAGGGCCTGCATCTCATCCATCGACTTGGTTATAAGCGCGTTCAATCGAGGAACTTGAATCTTGAATTCGTCAAGGGTAACGCCCTGATCCAAGATTTTTTCTACGCCTGCCAGCTTCGATACTAGACTCTGCATCGTTTTCTGGATCTTTGGATCATCGAAGGCTTTGCGTTGCCTCAAGGCAGCGATGGAGTGGCGAAGCGCCTCATATCTAGGGGGGAGAACATCGATCGCAGCAGCCCGATGCAAGCTCTTTATCTCACCCAACGCCTTGATGGTGCTGCTTAGATCGATTACTGCTGCAGATCTCAGGCTGGCGTCCCGAGCAGCTTGCGCAGCCTCTTGAGCATTTAATGATGCCTTCCTTGCACGCCGCGCCTCATAGATAGCGAGCAATAGTCCTGCCAATGTAAGCACGGCGCTCACCAGACTGATGACATCCATTGTCGTCAATGAGGCGCCCTCCATGTTACGGCTGCCTCACCCGCACTTCGAATAACCACAGTTCAAGCACGTCGCGCACCCGTCCATGATGACGAGGGCCTTGGTGCTGCACTTGTGGCACAGGGTCGCGGAAGGCGGGAAGCTGGCGCCATCGCCGGTCACGGCGATGTCCTCGGCGGCGCCCTGCGCGGGCACGGCCGGTGCAACGGTCACACTTTCTACGACGTCAGAGTTTTTTTTTGCGCGGTCTTCGTACTGCTTGCGCTTCTCGGCCAGGATGGCGCGCTGGTGCGCACTCATTTCCGGATCGTGGATCAGGCCGATCGACTTCATGTGCTCTTCCACGATGGCACCCAACTCCGCCACCAGCGACGGCATGTACACGCCACCGGCCTTGAAGTAACCACCGCGCGGATCGAACACCGCCTTCATCTCGTCCACCAGGAACGTCACGTCGCCGCCCTTGCGGAACACCGCCGACATGATGCGCGTCAGCGCCACGATCCACTGGAAATGCTCCATGGACTTGCTGTTGACGAAGATCTCGAACGGACGGCGCAGCTCGTGCTCCGTGCCCGCGTTCAACACAATGTCGTTGATGGTCACGTACATGGCGTGCTCCACCAGCGGCGACTTGATCTTGTAGGTACTGCCGATCAGGACTTCCGGGCGCTCGATGCGCTCGTGCATCTGGATGATGTTGTCCTGCGGCGTTTCCTTTTCCACCGTCTCGCGCGGCACCGATGCCACCGGAACCGCGGCCGCGGCTTCGCGCGCCTTGTCTTCCGGGGTGAGCACGCTGTAGCCCTTGATTTTCTTGTCGATCTTGACGGCCATGACGGTGGAATCCTGTTCGTATTCTTGTTGTAGGTAACGGGACGGAAGCGCTACGGGCGGCCCCCTCCCCTAACCCCTCCCCCGCGAACGGGGGAGGGGGCGGAGCACTTACTTACGGGCCGCTTTTTTCGCGGCTTTCTTCGGGGCCTTGCGGACGGCTTTCTTGGCCGCCTTCTTGGGAGCGGCCTTCTTCGCCGCCTTCTTCACGGGCGCCTTGCGGGCGACCTTCTTCACTGCCTTCTTGGCCGCCTTCTTCACTGCCACCTTCTTGGTGGCGGCCTTCTTGGCGACCTTCTTCACCGCCTTCTTGGCGGCCGTCTTCTTGCTGGCTGCCTTCTTGGTGGTCTTCTTCGCTGCCTTCTTCGCCGTCTTCTTGGCGGGCTTCTTGCCGGCGACCTTCTTCTGCAGGCTGGCGGCTTCGGCCTTGGCGGCGCTGCTGGCGGCGGCCAGCTTCTTCTTGGCCTTGGCGACGGTCTTCTTCACCGCCTTGGTGGCCTTGTCGGTGCGCTTGGCCACGGCCTTCTTCGCCTTGGCGATGTCGGCGGTCACCGTCTTGCGCGCCTTCTTGGCGGCCTTCTTGGCCTTGGCGACCGTTTCGCTGGCGGTGGACGCCACCGCCTCGCCGATCCCCGCCACTGTTTCCTTCACGCTTTCGGCTGCGCCGGAAAGCGTCGCCGTGACACCATTACCGTTGCTCATGTTGCCCTCCTTGTGGGCGAGGTTGGTTGACGCTGCCGATGCTATACCCGATGGCGCGGGGTGGAACGGTGAAGCGGATGAATCGGTGGTTCAACTTCCTGGAGCAGCCCCTTCCCCCGCGTGCGGGGAAGGTTGGGATGGGGGCGCTGTTTGCTGGGAGTCAAAAGCAACTCGCTGCGCTCGCTCCCCCTCACCTGCCCTTCGGGCATCCTCTCCCCCGCTTTGCAGGGGAGAGGGGTACCGCTTTTTCTTTCCCTTCTCCCCGCATGCGGGGAGAAGGTGGCCGGAGGCCGGATGAGGGGCCGCTGTTCGCGAGGAGCAAAAGCAACTCGCTGCGCTCGCTCCCCTCACCTGCCCCCGTATCCAAGTACGGGGCAGGCTCTTCGGGCATCCTCCCCCGCAGGCGGGGGATGAGAACCATCAGAACTTGCCGTAGTAGCCTTCCTTCAACGCATCGAACAGGTTGGCGGCGGTGTGCATCTCGCCGTCGTACTCGATCTGCTCGTTGCCCTTCACCTCGATGACGTTGCCGTCTTCCAGCTCGAAGCGGTAGGTGGTGTTCTCCAGGTCGGCTTCCTTCACCAGCACGCCCTGGAAGGCGGCGGGGTTGAAGCGGAACGTGGTGCAGCCCTTCAGGCCCTGCTGGTGGGCGTAGCGGTAGATGTCCTTGAACTGCTCGTACGGGTAGTCCGTCGGCACGTTGGCGGTCTTGGAGATGGAGCTGTCCACCCACTTCTGCGCGGCGGCCTGCACGTCGACGTGCTCCTTGGGGGAAATGTCGTCGGCGGCGATGAAGTACTCCGGCAGCTTGGCGTCGGCGTCGTCCGAGAACGGCATGGCCTTGCCGTTGACCAGCTCGCGGTAGGCCAGCAGCTCGTAGGAATAGACGTCGACCTTTTCCTTGGTCTTCTTGCCTTCGCGGATCACGTTGCGGCTGTAGTGGTGCGCGAACGAGGGCTCGATGCCGTTGGAGGCGTTGTTGGCCAGCGACAGGCTGATGGTGCCGGTCGGGGCGATGGAGCTGTGGTGGGTGAAGCGGCTGCCGACTTCGGCCAGCTCGTCGACCAGCTCCGGCGCCACCGTGGCCACGCGCTGCATGTAGCGGCTGTACTTGGCGTGCAGCACCTTGCCGGGGATTTCCTGGCCGACCTTCCAGCCGTCCTTCGCCATTTCCGGGCGCTGGCGCAGCATGGCGGCGGTGACGGTGAAGCGCTCTTCCATGATCGGGGCAGCGCCCTTCTCCTTGGCCAGCGCCAGGCCCATTTCCCAGCCGGCCACGGCCATCTCGCGGGCGATCGCCTCGGTGAACTCGCAGGACTCGGCACTGCCGTACTTGTGCTTGAGCATGGTCAGCGTGCTGCCCAGGCCCAGGAAGCCCATGCCGTGGCGACGCTTGCGCAGGATCTCCTGGCGCTGCTGTTCCAGCGGCAGGCCGTTCACTTCGACCACGTTGTCGAGCATGCGGGTGAACACGCGCACGACTTCCTTGTATTCCTCCCAGTCGAACCGGGCCTGGTCAGTGAACGGGTCGCGCACGAAGGTGGTCAGGTTGACCGAGCCCAGCAGGCAGGCGCCGTACGGCGGCAGCGGCTGCTCGCCGCAGGGGTTGGTCGCGCGGATCGTCTCGCACCACCAGTTGTTGTTCATCTCGTTGACGCGATCGATCAGGATGAAGCCCGGCTCGGCGTAGTCGTACGTCGAGACCATGATCATGTCCCACAGGTGGCGGGCACGGATGTGGCCGTAGATCTTGCACGCCACCAGGCCGTCGTCACGGACGATGTAGTTCTTGTGGGTGGGCCACTCGCGCCAGACCACCTGGGCGGCGTCTTCCACGTTGATGTCGCCCTGCTCCTTGATGTTCACCGGGAACACCAGCGGCCAGTCGGCGTCGGTGTCCACGGCGTCCATGAAGCCGTCGGTGATCAGCAGCGACAGGTTGAACTGGCGCAGGCGGCCGTCTTCGCGCTTGGCGCGGATGAAGTCCTTGACGTCCGGGTGGGAGATTTCGAACGTGCCCATCTGCGCGCCGCGGCGGCCGCCGGCGGAGGACACGGTGAAGCACATCTTGTCGTAGATATCCATGAAGGACATCGGGCCGGAGGTGTACGCGCCGGCGCCGGCGACGAAGGCACCCTTCGGGCGCAGCGTGCTGAACTCGTAGCCGATGCCGCAGCCGGCCTTCAGGGTCAGGCCCGCTTCGTGGACCTTGTCCAGGATGCCGTCCATCGAGTCCTCGATGGTGCCGGAGACGGTGCAGTTGATGGTGCTGGTGGCCGGCTTGTGCTGCTGGGCGCCGGCGTTGGAGGTGATGCGGCCGGCCGGGATGGCGCCACGGCGCAGCGCCCACACGAAGCGCTCGTACCAGTAGGCGCGCTTCTCGGGGCTGGCTTCCGCGTCGGCCAGGGCGCGGGCCACGCGCTGGTAGGTGCCGTCGATGTCGGCGTCGAGGGCTTCGCCCTGCTTGGTCTTCAGGCGGTACTTCTTGTCCCAGATGTCCTGGGACGCCGGCTGCATGGGGACCAGGGTGGGCTGTTCCGTCTTGACCGCCTCGAGGCGCACCGTACTCATGGTTGTGTTGTTCTCCTGAAAACGACTGGAACTACTGAATGTCTGTGGTGGCGGGCGGGCCGTGGCCCACCCCGGTGATTCATCGCGGCCCCGGAGGACAGGGACGGCAGCGCGGGCGGCCGCACTTCATGCGCCGCGCCGGTTGCCGGATTGTGGAGGTGGGCCCTGCGAATACGGTGGTGCCCACTGCTTCCCTCGACCTCATGCGCCAATCCCCGAAGGCGCCCGAATTCCCAAGGCGTGTTGCCTGAAAAAACACCAGCACTTGGGTCCGCTTCGTGCTGGACCGCAACATCTTGTGTCAGCACGAAGTGGCAAAACTACGCCGGGGGGTCCCCCCTGTCAACCGGATTGACATGACAATTGCATGGCATCCACCCCACCGTCCGTCATCACGCGCGGGACTGCGGCGACCGGCCGCAGGCGCTGAACTTCATTGCAGGTTTAGGGGTCCGTCAGCAGACTCATTCAGGTTCGCGGGCGGCGTCGCCGGCCCGCTCTCTCCTTCGCAACGAGCTGCCGACCGACCATGAAGAAAGCGCTGCGTCCGTTCCCCACCCTGATCGCCCTGTCCGCCGCCGCCGCGTTCGGCGGCTTCGCCGCCACCGGCCTCAACGACCTGTTCCAGAACCCCGCCCTGGCCGCACCCAGCGCCGCGGCCGCAGTCCCGGCCGCCGCCGCGTTGCCGACCGCCGTCGACGGCCAGGTGCTGCCGTCGCTGGCGCCGATGCTCAAGCGGGTCACCCCGGCGGTGGTCAGCGTGTACAGCCGGCAGACCGTGCGCGTGGCGAGCCCGCTGGGGCCGTTCGGCGACGATCCGGTGTTCCGCCGCATCCTTGGCATCCCCGACATGCCGCGTGAACGTGTGGAGCGCGCGCTGGGCTCGGGCGTGATCGTCGATGCGACGCGCGGCTACGTGCTGACCAACCATCACGTGGTGGAAAACGCCGAAGGCGTGTCGGTCACGCTCAACGACGGCCGCCAGGTGGAGGCCGAGTTCATCGGCTCCGACCCCGACACCGACATCGCGCTGATCCGCATCCCCACCCAGGGCCTGACCGCGGTGCCGATGGCCAACAGCGACCAGCTGGAGGTCGGCGATTTCGTCGTCGCGATGGGCAACCCCTACGGCCTGGGCCAGACGGTGACCTCGGGCATCGTGTCCGCGGTGGGCCGCAGCGGCATCCCGGTGGCCGGCTACCAGAACTTCATCCAGACCGACGCCTCGATCAATCCCGGCAATTCCGGCGGTGCGCTGGTCGACCTGCAGGGCCGGCTGGTCGGCATCAACACCGCCAGCTTCAACCCGCGCGGCAGCATGGCCGGCAACATCGGCCTGGGCTTCGCGATCCCGGTCAACATGGCGCGCGGGATCATGGACCAGCTGATCGCCAACAACGGCGTGGTCCGCCGCGGCACGTTCGGGGTGGAATCGCAGGATGTGGACGAGCGCACCGCGCGCGGGCTGGGCCTGGACGTCGCGCGCGGCGCCTTGATCACCCGCGTGTACCCGGGCTCGGCCGCGGCCACCGCCGGCCTGCAGCCGGGCGACGTGGTGCTGTCGGCGAACGGCCAGCGCGTCGACAACCGCGCCGCCCTGCACAACTTCGAAGGCCTGCAGCCGGTGGGCACGCAGGTGACGCTGGACGTGCGCCGCGACGGCAAGCCGGTGCAGGTGGACGTGGCGCTGAAGGAAGGTGTGCGCAACGCCGACGGTGCGACGATCGATGCGCGCCTGACCGGCGCCACCCTGAAGGAGCTGGACGAGTCGGCCCGGCAGCAGCTGCGCAGCATGATCCGCGGCGCGCAGGGCGGCGTGCAGGTCGGCAACGTGGCGCGCGACAGCCGTGCCTGGAACAACGGCCTGCGCCCGGGCGACATCATCGTGGGCAGCAGCAGCGGCGAGTTCGGCGACCTGCCGGGCTTCCGCGCCAGCTTCGAGCGCAAGCCGGCGCAGCTGGTGCTCAACGTCATGCGCGGCCGGAGCATCGCCCGCGCGCTGATGCAGTGACGCGCCCGCGGTGGACGGCATAACGGCCCGTTCACCGCCGTGCATTAGAGTGACTCCATCCCCCCGCCTGCAGCAGGAGCCGACCATGACCATGCCCACCCACACCGATGCGCTGAAGTCCAACCTCGGCGAAGCCGGTTCGCACCTCGCCTCGGCGGCCGCCGCCGCCGGCGAAGCCATCAAGGGCGCCGCCAGCGCCGCCGGCGACGAACTGCGCCTGGGCAAGGCGAACATCAAGTCCGAGCTGGCCGACAGCGCGCTGTCCGGCCTGGCCGCGGCCGAAGCCGGCGGCGGTGCCGCCAGCGAGCAGGTCGACGCGCTGATGGACAAGGGCCGCGACCTGATCGACAGCGCCGCCGACCTGATCCGCGAGCGCCCGCTCGCCTCGTTCGGCGTGGCCTTCGCCGCCGGCTGGATCATCGCCAAGCTGGCGCGCAGCGGCGGCAACAAGTAAGCCGACCGCGTGAGCGACGCGCCCCGCGACACCGACACGCCCCCGCCGCCCGATCTCATCGACAGCCTGAAGGAGGTCGGTGAGGCCGGGCGCGCCGCGTTCGGCTCGGCCAAGGACACCGGCCGCGCGATGCGCGCGCTGGTGTCGGCCGACTTCGCACTGGCGCGCAGCGCCTTCGGCCGTGCGCTGGCCTGGGCCGGCGTGGCGATCGTGTTCGGCGCCTCGGCCTGGCTGCTGGTCACCGGCGCGCTGATCGCGCTGATGCAGCGCTTCGGTCTGTCCTGGTTCCAGTCCTTGTCGATCGCCGCGCTGCTCAGCCTCGGCGTCACCGCGCTGGCGATCTGGAAGGTGGGGCGCTACTTCGATTACACCGGCATGCACGCCACGCGTCGGCAGTTGTCGAAGCTGGGCCTGTTCGACGAGGACGGCGGCGCCAGCCACGACGAGGCGCCCGCCCCGGCCGACGGCAAGGAAGGCGCCTGATGCGCTTCGAACAACTGCAGCAGCACGTGGAGCGCGCGGAGAAGCGGGTGGAGCTGCGCGGCGCGCAGACCTCGCTGTACTGGAGCATCCTCAAGCAGACATGGAAGGACGGCTGGACGCCGGGCCGCATCGTCATCGCCGGCGTGGTCAGCGGCTTCCTGGCCGGACGCAGCGACCCGCTGCGCGCGATGACCGGTGCGCGCTGGATGCAGATGTTCACCGCGGTCTCCAGCTTCGTCGCCACGGCGCAGGCGGCCGCCGCCGCCGAGCAGGCCGAAGACGCCGCCGACACCGCGCAGGACGTAGCCGAACAGGCCGAGGGCATGGCCGACGAGGAACCGATGGTGGACGCGGCCTTCGACGAGGACGACATCGTCGTGACCGCTCCCCGCCCCGCCGAGGCGGCGACGGAGCTGTCGGAGCGCTGAGGTCCAGTGCTGGTGTAGGAGCGACGTCAGTCGCGACCGCACGCCGGCCAGTCGTGCGAAAGGCCGGCCGTTCTTTTTCGTAGGCGCGCTGCGGCGCGTTCACCCTACTGCATACTGCGCCGCTACCGGGGCGCGGTCGCGACTCACGTCGCTCCCACAGGATTGCCGCCACAATCGCGCCTCCAGTCCGGTCGCGACCCGCCCATGAGCACACCTGCTCCCTCCGACACACCGCCCGCCCCGGCCACCCCGCCACCCGCGCGCCCGCGCGGCTCCACTCCGCTGCTGGTGCTGGCGACACTGGCCGTCGGCTACACGCTGTGGGCGGCGCAGGAAGTGCTGCTGCCGGTGCTGCTGGCGATGTTCTTCGCGCTGGTCGGCAACCCGATCATCCGCGTGCTGCGGAAGCTCTACATCCCCCGCTTCCTCGGCGCGCTGATCGTGCTGCTCGGCGGCATGGCCGTCACCGGCCTGCTGGCGCAGAAGATGCTGCCGTCGGCGATGGAGTGGGCGCAGCAGGCGCCGCGCGAGATGCGCCAGCTGGCGCCCAAGCTGCGCGAGCTGACCAAGCCGGTGCAGGACGCCAACAAGGCCGCCGAGAACTTCGCCCGCGCCGCCGCCGGCAGCCAGACTTCCAGCCGGCAGCCGCAGATCGTGCAGGCTACGGCCGACGATCCCTACCGCAAGCTGCTGGCGACGCCGCGCGTGGTCGCCTCGCTGCTGGCGGTGGTGCTGCTGACGTTCTTCTTCATGGTCTACGGCGAGAACCTGCAGCGCAACGCGATCGCGCTGCTGCCCGGGCGGCAGCAGAAGAAGTTCACCGTGGAGATCCTGCATTCTATCGAGCGCGAGGTATCGCGCTACGTGCTGACGATCAGCATCATCAACACGGTGGTGGGTTTCGTGTTCGCCGGCGTGCTGTACCTGCTGGGCCTGCCGCTGGCCGAGGCGCTGTTGTGGGGCACGATGGCGGCGCTGTTGAACTTCGCGCCCTACGTGGGGCCGTTGATCGGGATGGTGGCGATGCTGCTGGTGGGCTTCGTCAGTTTCGAGCAGCCGTTCCAGTCGATGCTGCCGGCGATCGCCTACCTGGTGCTGCACACGATCGAGGGGCAGATCGTCACGCCGATCATCCTGGGCAGGCGGATGGCGTTGTCGCCGCTGATCCTGATCCTGGCGCTGATGTTGTTCGGGTGGTTGTGGGGGATCATCGGGTTGCTGCTGGCGGTGCCGTTGCTGGTGTGCGTGAAGCTGGTGCTGGCGCGCGTCGAGGGGATGGAAGGGTGGGCGCGGTTGTTGGAGTGAGTAGGCCCCTCTCCCGCCGCTGGAAGCCCCTCTCCCTGCGGGAGAGGGGTTGGGGTGAGGGACGACGGAGACTGCCTCTTCGATCTGCCCGGGTGGCACAACATCCACGAGGCCGCTTTGATTCCATGGCGCCTTGCGGGGCGCATCTTCTTTTTCCATACATGGTGCCGCTCGCCGCGGGGGCCCTACTTTTCTTTGCTTGTGCAAAGAAAAGTAGGCAAAAGAAACACCCCCCCGGGGGTCCGCCCGCCGCTGCGCGGCGGGTTCGCAGTCCCGGCGGGAATTTTCGGACAGGGCATCCTGCCCTGGCCGAAAACGGCGCACATCCATGTGCGCCGCCCCTGCGGGGTTTTACCCGCCGTGACTGCCGGACCTAAGGGGCCCCAAGAGCTGCCTTCGCCGTTGCTCACGCTTTACGGGCCCCATGAGGCACGGCGAGTGGGCCGGGTAAAACCCGAAGGGCGCCGTCATGGATGACGGCGTTTTCGTATGGCACATGGATGTGCCTTACGAAAATTCCCGGACCGCTCGCGGACCCGGAGCGAAGCGCAGGGCGTGCCGCCTGGGGCGTGTTTCTTTGGTTCCTTTCTTTGCACGAGCAAAGAAAGGGACGCCCCCGCGGCCAGCGGCGCCATGCTTGCAAGCAAGGAACCACCCCGTCAGGCCAAGAAGCGACAGCTTGCCTCTGGAGATGTCCAATGCACGCACGGGCAACGGACTTCGTTGGCCCTCTCCCCAACCCCTCTCCCGGAGGGAGAGGGGCTCGACCGCGGCCCGGTGAAAGGGCCCCTGCTCGGCCGGGTGTAAAATCGCCCCGATGAGCTTCCCTGTCCGCGCCATCACCCTCGACCTCGACGACACCCTCTGGCCGTTCGCCCCCATCGGTGCACGCATCGAGCGCGTCCTCGACGACTGGCTGCGCCAGCACAGCCCCGCCACCGCCGCCATGTTCCCCGTCGAACGCATGCGCGCCGTGCGCGAAGACATCTTCGCCGCCCATCCGCACTACCTCCACGACCTCAGCCGCCTGCGCCGCCTGACCCTGGAACACGCCCTGCGCGAGAGCGGCGCCGACATGGCCCTGCTGGAACCGGCCTACGAGACCTTCTACGCCGCCCGCAACCAGGTGGAGTACTACCCGGATGCGCTGGAGGCCCTGCAGCGCATCGCTGCGCGCCTGCCGGTGGCCGCGGTGACCAACGGCAATGCCGACCTGCAGCGGATCGGGCTGGGCCATCTGTTCGTACACCAGGTGCATTCGCGCGAGCACGGCGCGGCCAAGCCCGATGCCAGCATCTTCCATGCCGCCTGCGGCCTGCTCGGCGTGCCGCCGGGCGAGGTCCTGCACGTCGGCGACCACATCGAGATGGATGCCGTCGGCGCGTTGAAGGCCGGCCTGCGCAGCTGCTGGATCAATCGCCCGGAAGACCATGGCGGGCAGCCGCGCGCGTGGCCGCACGACGCGCTGCGCCCCGACCTCGAGTTCAACACCCTGACCGCGCTGGCCGACTGGCTGGACGCCCATCCCGACTTCGCCACGGAACACGCTGCCGCATGAGCGCTGCCCTCGCCTACACCGACGCTTCCACCACCGCGCGCCCGCTGCACGTGCTCGAGCGCACCCACCTGACCGCCTGGCGCGCGACGCAGTCGCCGGCGGTGAATGCGTGGATCGACGCGCAGGGCTTCAGCGCCGCGCCCGGCTCGCTGCTGCTGTTGCCGGGCGAGGCCGGCCTGGCCGGCGCGGTGATCGGCATCGGCGACGCGCTCGACCCGTACGCGTATGCGCATGCGCCGTTCGGATTGCCGACGGGCGACTGGCAGGTCGCCAGCGATCTGTCCGCCGAGGCGAGCGTCGCGCTGCAGCTCGGCTGGGGCCTGGGCAGCTACAAGTTCGACCGTTACAAGCAGCCCGCGCGCAAGCCCGCGCGGCTGGTGCTGCCGCAGGCCGATGCCGAAGCGCTCGACCTGCTCGATGCCAGCCTGCAGGTACGCGACCTGGTCAACACGCCGACCGAACACATGGGTCCGGATGACCTGGAAGCCGCCGTGCGCGCGCTCGCGGACACGCATGGCGCCGAGGTGGAGGTCATCGCCGGCGATGCGCTGCTGGCGCAGAACTTCCCCGCCATCCACGCCGTCGGCCGCGCCTCGCATCGCGCGCCGCGGCTGATCGCATTGCGCTGGGGCGATGCCTCGCGGCCGCACGTGGCGGTGGTCGGCAAAGGCGTGTGCTTCGATACCGGCGGCCTGGACATCAAGCCGGCCGACGGCATGCGCCACATGAAGAAGGACATGGGCGGCGCCGCGCACGCGATCGCGCTGGCGCGGCTGGTGATGGCGCGCGCGCTGCCGGTGCGGTTGACGCTGCTGGTGCCGGCGGTGGAGAACAGCATCGGCCCGAACGCGTTCCGTCCCGGCGAAGTGATCGCCACCCGCAAGGGCGTCAGCGTCGAGATCGACAACACCGACGCCGAAGGCCGCGTGATCCTGTGCGACGCGCTGACCTACGCCGGCGAACAGGCGCCCGAGCTGCTGCTGGATTTCGCCACGCTGACCGGCGCGGCGCGCATCGCGCTGGGCCCCGACCTGCCGGCGCTGTTCGCCAACGACGATGCGGTGGCCAACGACTGGATAGCCGCCGGCGAGCGCATGCGCGACCCAGTGTGGCGCATGCCGCTGTGGCGTCCGTACCTGCGCTACCTGACCAGCGGCATCGCCGACCTCGCCAACGCCGGCTCGCGCATGGCCGGTGCGGTCACCGCCGCGCTGTACCTGGAGCGCTTCGTGCCGGACGGGATGAAGTGGGCGCATCTGGACGTCTACGCGTGGAACGACAGCGATCGCGCCGGACGTCCTGCCGGTGGCGAAGCGCTGGCGCTGCGCAGCGCCTACGCGATGCTGAAGGCGCGCTACGGCGGGTGAGGCTGGCCCCCTGTAGGAGCGACGTCAGTCGCGACCGCACGCTGTCGTTACCCTTATCGCGGTTGATGGCGCAATCGGCACGCAACGCTTCGTGTCTAGGGGCCGGTCGCCGCGGTTTCGGGTCTGCGGTCACGACTGACGTCGCTCCTACAGAGAAGTCGGGTAGCGCTACAACCACCCCCGCTGCCGCGCCATCCGGTACGCCTCGATGCGGTTGGCCACGCCCAGCTTGCCGATCGCCTCGGACAGGTAGTTGCGCACCGTGCCCTGCGAGAGGTTCAGCTGCTTCGCGATGTCGCCGGCCGACTGGCCTTCGCCGGCCAGCCGCAGCACCTGTCGCTCGCGGTCGTTGAGCGGATCGGCATCGGACCACGCCTCCAGCGCGAGCTGGGGATCGATGGCGCGGCCGCCGCGTTGCACCTTGCGCAGCGCCTCGGCCAGGTCTTCGGCCGGCGCATCCTTCAGCAGGTAGCCGGACACGCCGGCATCGAGCGCGCGCCGCAGGAAGCCGCCGCGCGCGAAGGTAGTGACGATGACGACCTTGCACGGCAGTTCGTGCCGCTGGATGCGCTGCGCCAGCTCCAGCCCGCTGAGGCCGGGCATCTCGATGTCGGTGACCAGCAGGTCGGGCTTCAGCCGCTGCAGCTCGCGCCACGCGGCCTCGCCATCGGGCGCACTGCCCACCACCTCGATGTCGCTCTCCATGCCCAGCAATGCAGTGAGTGCGCCACGCACCATGGCCTGGTCTTCGGCGAGCAGTACACGGATCATCGGAGCGTCAGGGCGGCAAGGTTGGATGACACGCTAGCAAATTGCATCAGCAAAGTGGGCGCGGCGTTCTCCCTGTAGGAGCGACGTGAGTCGCGACCGCAAGGCATGAGCTCTCTGGTGTTCGGTCGGAAAGAGGGTGTGTTCGCGTGCATCCGGTGGCACCGCTTCGCTCGCCTTCGTCGGAACCGAAACCGTGCGGTCGCGACTTACGTCGCTCCTACAGTGCCTTCGTCGTGCGTCGCGGCGCGTGACGGCTCATTATCCCGCGACGGCAGCGGCAGCACGATCTCCACGCAGGTGCCCTGCCGCAGCGTGGAATCGATGCGCAGGCGGCCCCCACGCGACTCGACGCGCTCGCGCATGCCGGCCAGCCCGTTGCCGGGTACGGCGGCGCTGCCGACGCCGTTGTCGCGGATGCGCAGCCGCACGTGCTCCTCCGTCGACGTGAGCACCACCTCCGCGAGGGTGGCGCGCGCATGGCGCTGGATGTTGGTGACCGCTTCGCGCAGGGCCAGCGCCAGCACGGTTTCCAGATCGGGCGGCACGACCACTTCCTGCGCCTCGTAGCGCAGCGTGATGCCGTCGGACTCCAGCAGCAGCTTGGCCGATGCCAGTTCCGCGGCCAGCCCGGCGGCGCGGATACCGGTCACCGCGCGGCGCACCTGCGCCAGCGCATCGCGGGCGATACGGCTGACTTCGTTGATCTCATTGCGCGCCGCCTGCGGGTCGCGCTCGATCAGGCGACCGGCGAGATCGGACTTCAATGCCACCAGCGACAGCGTGTGGCCGAGCAGGTCGTGCAGGTCGCGGCCGATGCGTTCGCGTTCGGCCAGCGCGGCAAGGCGACGGACTTCATCGTGCGACAGCTTCAGTTCGGCACGCTTGCGTACCGTCTCGGCCTGGAAGTAGTTGCCGGTGAAGACCGCCACCGACACGATCGCGGTGACCGCCGGCACGAAGACCGGGAAGGCGAGCCATGCGGCCATGCCGCAGTAGGCAACCAGCAGCGACGCCAGGACACCGAGGCGCGTCCATACGGACCCCGGCAGCAGCGCGGCGAAGGCGGCCGCGTAGATGACGTAGGTGTTGGAGAACGCGTTGAACCGCATCAGTCCGTAGCCCAGCGCGGCGATCCCGATCGTGCACAGCACGCGCGCCATCGCGCTGCCGCGATACGCGACGAAATACATCGGCAGGAACACCGCGATCGACAGCAGCGTCGGCCACAGGTACCAGCGCACGTTCTGGCCCCAGTCCGCGTTGGACGGCACCAGCACCGGCACGAACAGGAACACCAGGTAGCCCAGCAGCAGGATCGGCATCCAGCCGAGGCCGAGCGCTTCGGGAACGAGGCGGTCACGCAGTTGCGTGAGCGAGCGCATCAGGGGAGAAGCAGGCAGGTTCATCGACGACTCCTTGCGCCGGCAGCGCCGGTCACTGCACCAGCCGGCGGCGCGCCAGCAGGAAGAACGCGGACGTGATCGCCACCAGCACGGCGACATGCAGCAGCAGCGGACGACCCGCATCCACGCCGACCACCTTCTGTGCGATCTGCGCCAGATGATACGCGGGCCATGCCGGTGCCACCGACTGCAGGAACGAGGGCAGCATGCCCAGCGGCACCCACAGGCCTGACAGGAACGCCATCGGGAGGTAGACCAGGTTGATCAGCGCCGGCGCGCCGCGCCCGCCCACCAGGGTCCCCAGCCACAGGCCGAACGCGCTGAAGGGCAGCACGCCGACCAGGCAGGTCGCCGACAGCGCCAGCCATTGCAGCGCCGACAGGCGCACGCCGGCCACGCCGACCGCCAGCACGGCGAGCAGCGCCAGGATGATCGCGGCGAACAGCGCCGCCATCGCCATCTTGGCGACGAGGTAGGCGCCCGGCGGCATCGGCTGCGCGCGCTTCAGGGTCAGCAGGCCCTGCTCGCGATCCATCGCGACGGTCACGCCGAAGCCGAACAGCGCCACGCCCATCACGCCGAACACGCTGTAGCCGGCGAGCATGTACGAAGCGGCGGCAGGCCCGCCCTTGCCGCCCAGCAGCACGCCGAACAGCAGGTAGAACACCGGCGGGAACAGCAGGCATGGCAGCGAGAACGAGGGCGTGCGCAGCAGGCGCAGGAATTCGTAGCGCGCTTCCAGCAGGTAGGCGCGACGGGAAGAGAACGGAACGGCAGCGATCGTGTCCATCAGGCGGCTTCCTGGTCGGCGGCGTCACGGGTGAGGGCGAGGAAGGCGTCGGCCAGGCCGGCGCGCTGCACCTCCAGGTCGGTCAGCGCGGCGTCCTCGGCCAGCAGGCGACGCACGATGGCTTCGGCGGCGTCGGCGACGATCTCCAGGCGCGCGCCATCGCGCTGCACCCACTGCACGCCCGGCCATCCCTGCACGCGCTCCACCGGCAGCGCGCTGATGCAGCGGATGCGCCGCTGCGCCACGTGCGCACGGATCTGCGCGACGGTCCCTTCCGCCACCACCCGTCCGTGGTTTACCACCACCACGCGGTCGGCCAGCGCCTCGGCCTCCTCCAGGTAGTGCGTGGTCAGCAGTACCGCGCAGCCCTGCCCGCGCAGTTCGCGGATCGCCTTCCACAGGGTCTGCCGTGCGTCGATGTCGAGGCCGGTGGTGGGCTCGTCGAGGAACAGCAGGTCGGGCCGGCCGCAGACCGCCAGTGCGAACTGCACGCGCCGCTGCTGGCCGCCGGACAGCTGGCCGTAACGGCGCGCCATCAGGCCATCGAGCCCGGCCAGCGCGACCAGGTCCGCCACGCTGCGCGGCTGCGGGTAGTAGGCGCGGGTCAGGTCGATCAGCTCGCCCACCTTCAGCGTGTCCGGCACCGCGGCCGCCTGCAGCATCACCCCGGCGCGGCGACGCGCCTCCAGCGACTGCGGCGGCAGGCCGAACAGCTCGGCCGTGCCGGCGTCGGCGCGCTGCAGGCCCAGCAGCAGGCTGATCGCGGTGCTCTTGCCGGCGCCGTTGGGACCCAGCAGGGCCAGCACCTGCCCGGCCGGCAACGCCAGGTCCAGGCCGTCCAGCGCCAGGGTCTTGCCGTAGTGGTGGCGCACGCCGCGCAGGCGGGCCAGCGGTGCGGAGGTGAGGCTTGCCACGTTCATGCGACGGTCTCGTCGGAGGGTGCGGCCATCCTGCGCGCCCGCGGAGCGTGTGATGAGTGCGGGCCCTCAGGCGAATCAGGTGACAGGTGTCACTGGGATGCGGACAGCCGCTGGCCCAGGATGCGCCCCGTGGAAGGCGTCGGCCGACCACGCCGGCAGGAAGTGACTTCCGGCAACTAGGCTTCCGTTACCCTTGCTGGTCACACTTTCCCGCATTCACCGTCTGGATACGCATGAATACGTCTGCCGACCTGCTGAAGGAACTCCGTATCGACCGCAAGGCGCCGCCGCCGGCTCCGCCGTCGCGCCGCGGCCTGTGGATCACGCTGGGCGTCGTGGTCGCGCTACTGGCGCTGGCCGTCGCCGGCTGGGCCGTGCTCGGTCGCGAGAAGCCGCTGGAAGTCCGCACCGCGCCGACGGTCGCGCTGGGCGGTGGCGGTGCCGCCGCCTCGGTGCTGGATGCGTCCGGCTATGTCGTCGCCCGCCGCATGGCGACGGTGTCGGCCAAGGTCACCGGCAAGGTGCAGGAAGTGCTGATCGAGGAAGGCATGCGGGTCGAGGCCGGTCA
Source organism: Pseudoxanthomonas sp. LjRoot206 (assembly GCF_056175725.1). Lineage (NCBI taxonomy): Bacteria > Pseudomonadati > Pseudomonadota > Gammaproteobacteria > Lysobacterales > Lysobacteraceae > Pseudoxanthomonas > Pseudoxanthomonas sp. LjRoot206. Next base: position 453,698 of record NZ_JBGFFI010000002.1, on the reverse strand, counting down.
GGTGCTGGCACGGCTGGAGCCGATCGACGCCGACGCCGACCGCGCCCTGTCGCAGAGCCAACTGCAGGCCGCGCGCAGCCAGACGGCCGGTGTGCAGGCGCAGCTGGTGGAAGCCGAGGCGAACGCGCGCCGGCTGTCGTCGCTGGTCGCGCAGCAACTGGTGTCGAAGGCGCAGTACGACCAGGCGGTCGCCCAGCGCGACCTGCTGCGTGCGCAGCTGCAGACCTCCCAGCGTAACGAGCGCACCGCCGCCGATCGCCTGAAGATCGCCGACATCGGCCTGGACAACACCATCGTGCGCGCGCCGTTCGCCGGCGTGGTGATCGCCAAGGCCGCGCAGCCGGGCGAGATCGTCTCGCCGCTGTCGGCCGGCGGCGGCTTTACCCGCACCGGTATCGGCACCATCGTCGACATGGAGTCGCTGGAAGTGGAAGTGGAGGTCAATGAATCCTTCATCGGCCGCGTGCAGCCGAAGATGCCGATCCAGGCCACGCTCAACGCCTATCCCGACTGGCAGATCCCGGGCGAGGTCATCGCCATCATTCCCACCGCCGACCGCAGCAAGGCCACCGTCAAGGTGCGCGTGGCGCTGAGCGTGAAGGATCCGCGCATCGTGCCGGACATGGGCGTACGCGTAAGCTTCCTGGAAGCCGCCAAGCCGCAGCAGGCCGAACAGCCCAAGGGCGTGCGCGTGCCCGGCGCCGGCGTGGTCGAGCGCGACGGCGCGCAGATGGCCTTCGTGGTCGGCGACGACGACACCGTGCAGCAGCGCGGCCTGAAGGTCGCCGGCAAGCTAGGCGACGACGTCCACGTCACCGACGGGCTGCAAGCCGGCGAGACGGTGGTGCTCGATCCACCGGCCGAACTGAAGGACGGCGCCAAGGTCGTGCTGGCCGAAGACGCCGAGTAACCGATCCATCGCGTGAGGATCTTCCTCGCGCGGCGAATCACCGGAATATCCGCGCCGCCCCACCGGCGCGTGTCGATCCCGGACGACGCCATCCGTCGTCCTGACGGACGGACCGTGTCCATCGAGGACAGCTTCCGCCCTGTTCGAACCGCAGCATCGCCGTTCGCCTTTCCGCCTCCAACAAGGACCTTGCCGATGTCTTCCCTGGTTTCCATCCGCAACCTCACCAAGACCTACCAGCGCGGCCCCGAGAAGGTGCAGGTGCTGCACGGCATCGACCTGGACATCCCGCACGGCGACTTCGTCGCGCTGATGGGCCCGTCCGGCTCCGGCAAGACCACGCTGCTCAACCTGATCGGCGGCCTGGACACGCCCAGCGGCGGCGAGATCGAGATCGAGGGCCAGCGCATCGACCAGATGAACGACGGCCAGCTCGCGCACTGGCGCAGCTCGCATGTCGGCTTCGTATTCCAGTTCTACAACCTGATGCCCACGCTCACCGCGCAGCGCAATGTCGAACTGCCGCTGTTGCTGACCAAGCTCGGCAGCGCGCAACGCAAGCGCAACGCAGAAATCGCGCTGCAGCTGGTCGGCCTGGCCGACCGCAAGTCGCATCGTCCGAACGAACTCTCCGGTGGCCAGCAGCAGCGCGTGGCCATCGCGCGCGCCATCGTGTCCGATCCGACCTTCCTGATCTGCGACGAACCGACCGGCGACCTCGACCGCCAGTCCGCCGAGGACATCCTCAACCTGCTGCAGATGCTCAACAAGGAACACGGCAAGACCATCATCATGGTCACGCACGATCCGAAGGCGGCCGACTACGCCACCCACACCATCCACCTGGACAAGGGCGAACTGGCCGATGCTCCGGCCGGCGCGCACTGACCGGAGGCGGCCATGAAATATTTCTCGCTGATATGGTCGGCGCTGTTCCGCAGCAAGACGCGGACGCTGCTGACCCTGCTCTCGGTGGTGGCGGCCTTCCTGCTGTTCGGCCTGCTGGACTCGGTGCGCGTGGCGTTCAACTCCGGCGGCAGCGTGGCCGGCGCGGACCGCCTGGTCGTGGCCTCGCGGCTGTCGATCACGCAGATGCTGCCGTACAGCCTGTCGGCCCGCATCGACGCGACGCCGGGCGTGAAGAAGAGCGCCTACGCCGCGTGGTTCGGCGGCATCTACAAGGACCCGAAGAACTTCTTCCCCAACTTCTCGGTCGGCCCCGGCTACATGGAGATGTACCCGGAATACATCATCGATCCCGCGCAACTGAAGGCCTGGGAAGCCGACCGCACCGGCGCCATCGTCGGCGAGAACCTGGCCAAGCGTTTCGGCTGGAAGGTCGGCGACACCATCCCGTTGCAGGCGACGATCTTCCCGCAGAAGGACGGCAGCAACGCCTGGCCGCTGACGCTGCGCGGCACGTTCAAGCTCGCCGACAGCAAGCGCAAGGGCGAGGAGAACCAGCTGCTGTTCCACTGGAAGTACTTCGACGAGGCCAACCAGTACGTCAACGGCCAGATCGGCTGGTACATGGTGAAGCTGGACAACGTGAACCACGCCACCCGCGTGGCCAACGCCATCGACGCGATCTCGGCCAATTCTTCGCACGAGACCAAGACCCAGACCGAGCAGGCGTTCAACCAGTCCTTCGCCAAGCAGTTCGCCGACATCGGCCTGATCGTCACCGCGATCATGGCAGCGGTGTTCTTCACCCTGCTGCTGCTGACCGGCAACACCATGGCGCAGGCGGTGCGCGAGCGCGTCCCCGAGCTCGCCGTGCTGAAGACGCTGGGCTTCACCAACGGCACGGTGCTGGTGTTGGTGCTGGTGGAGTCGGTGCTGCTGATCGTGCTGGGCGGCGTGCTGGGCATGGCGATCGCCTCGGCGCTCATCCCCGTGGTCAGCGGCGCCAGCAACGGCATGATCGCGTTGCCGACCATCCCGGCGCAGACATGGGCCGTGGGCCTGGGACTGATGGTCGCGATCGGATTGATCGTCGGCGCATTGCCTGCCACGCGCGCGATGCGGTTGAAGATCGTCGATGCACTGGCCGGCCGCTGACAGGAGACATGACATGAAGAAGCAATGGTTGGGCAATCTCATCTCCATCGTGCTGCTGGTCGTCGGCCTGGGCGTGTGGATCGTGCTGCCGTGGTTCGCGGTGCTCGGCATCGCCGTGGCGCTGGTGCTGTGGCTGTTCCTCACCCGCAGCGGGCGGCTGTCGCTGGAAGCGGCGAAGATCGGCATCGCCAGCCTGCCGCAGCGCTGGGGCGCGTCGTCGGTGATCGTGGTCGGCATCGCCGGCGTGGTCGGCGTGCTGGTGGCGATGCTGGCGATGGGCGAAGGCTTTTCGGCCACGCTCAAGCAGACCGGCAGCGAGGACACCGCCATCGTGCTGCGCGGCGGTTCGCAGGCGGAAACCAACTCGGTCATCAGCCGCGACCAGGTGCCGCTGATCTCCACGCTGGCCGGCGTCGCCAAGGGCAAGGACGGCCGCGCGCTGCTGTCGCCGGAGCTGTCGCAGATCGTCAACCTGCCGACCGCCAGCACCGGCGAGGACGCCAACGCGCAGTTCCGCGGCGTGAGCGAAGCCGCGTGGGCGATCCGTCCGCAGGTGAAGCTGACCGAGGGCCGCAAGTTCAACGTCGGTGTGCGCGAGATCGTCGTCGGCCAGGGTGCGAAGGGCCAGTACCGTGGGCTCGACGTCGGCAAGACGCTGAAGCTGGGCAACCAGGAGTGGACGGTGGTCGGCGTGTTCGCCTCCGGCGATGCGCACGACTCGGAGCTGTGGACCGACATCGATACGCTGTCGTCCGCCTACGACCGCCGCGCCTACCAGTCGGTCACCGTGCGCACCGAAGGCAAGGCGGGCTTCGACCAGTTCAAACAGGCGATGGAGAACGATCCGCGCCTGAAGCTGGACGTGCTGACCACGCGCGACTACTACACCAAGCAGTCGACCGGCTTGAACACGCTCATCAAGGTGCTCGGCACGGTGATCGGCACCATCATGGCGATCGGCGCGGTGTTCGGCGCGCTCAACACCATGTATGCGGCCGTCGCCGGCCGTGCGCGCGAGATCGCCACCATGCGGGCGATCGGCTTCCGTGGCCTGCCGGTGGTGATGGCGGTTATGCTGGAGACGATGCTGCTGGCGCTGCTCGGCGGCGTGCTCGGCGGCCTGATCGCCTGGGCGGTGTTCAACGGTTACAGCGTGGCGACGCTGGGCAGCAATTTCAGCCAGGTGGTGTTCCAGTTCAAGGTCACGCCGGAACTGCTGTGGAGCGGGCTGAAGTGGGCGCTGGGCATCGGCTTGGTCGGCGGCCTGTTCCCGGCACTGCGTGCCGCGCGCTTGCCGATCACGCAGGCCTTGCGCGCGATCTGAGCGATGGCAAAGGGTGCCGGCGCATGCCGGCACCCTCGTCGCCTCAGGGTGTTGGCGGGTCCAGCCATCCCTTTGCGATGGCCGCACCGATGTCATCCGGCGTATCGATGTCGACACCGAGATCCGGCGCATCGCAGGCGATGACGCCGGCATCCGCGGCATTCAGCACATCACGCAATCCCCGATCTCCCTGCACGGCCAGTGCAGCACGCAACATCGTCGCTGCGACGACGGCGGGAATGCCGACGCGATTGCCAAAACGCGTCGCCGCGGAACCCGATGGCGCTCGGCGGGACGCATCCAGCAGCGCCAGGAGCTGGGCGACCTCCAGGGCGGGTTGATCACAGGTGAGGAACAGCGTCGCATCCGCATGCGTGGCGAGTGCCTCCGCGGCGACGCGCACGCTCCCTGCCAGACCCGTGCGCCATTGCGAATTGACCAGGCACGTCACGGGCAGGTCGCGCACGGCTGCCACGACGTCATCCGCATGCGCACCCACGATGACCAGCACGCGCGACGCACCGGAGGCCAGCGCGAGCCGCGCGGCGCGATGGACCAGCGTTTCACCATCACGCGTCAACAACTGTTTCGGCCTCCCCAACCGCGTACTGCCGCCGGCTGCCAGCACCACCGCCGCGTGCGTTGCGATCATGCCGCCTCGCCGTGATGCCAGGCCTGCAGTTGCGCGGCGATGCTCAGCGCAATCGCTTCCGCCCCCTGCCCACCCAGCTTCAAGCCGATGGGCGAGCGCAGACGCGACAGCAACGCTGCATGCAGCGAAGCCGGAATCACCCGCAGCAGATCCTCGCGCCGCCGTACCGGACCCAGCAGGCCGATGAAGGGGATCGTCGTTGCCGCCAGGACTTCCAGCGCTTCGCGGTCGTGTTCGAAATGGTGGTGCATCACCAGCGCGGCATCGGGCGAAGGATGCAACACCTGCAGCGCTTCCTCCGGGGACAGTATCTGCCAGTCATCCGCCAGTTCATCGTCCGGAATCCAGCGCGCGCGCCGCTCCACCACGGTGACGTGCCAGCCGAGCTGGCGCAGCCACACCACCACCATCCGGGTTTCGGGGCCCGCGCCGAAGATCGCCACGCGCGGCGGCGGCGACACCGTCGCTTCGCCAGCGATGTCTGCCGTCGCGGATGCCGACACGGGCAGCGACCATGCCCGCTCGATATCGCCAGCGCGCGCGGACACCGCACCGTCGGCGGTCAGCCGCAGCGACAGCGGACCCGCGCCCTGCCACCATGCCTTCACTACCTGCGACCAGCCGGGGAGGCGATCGAGTGGCAGCAACGCGAGGTGCAGCCGTCCGCGACACCCCACCGCGGAACCGGCAAGCAGATCCTCGTCGTCGCGCGTGTCGATCTCCATCGCGTCGAGATACCCGGCGGCCACTGCGTGTCGTGCGCGCCGCGCGATCTCGGGTTCCAGGCAACCGCCGCTCAGCCAGCCGGTCTGCGTATCGTCCGCCGCGAACACCGCCATCGCGCCCTGCCGCACGTAGGTCGATCCTTCCGTGGCGACGACCACGACCAGCGCGCTGCCGTCGCCGGCCTGGCTGGCGCGCGCGGACACTTCCAGCGGGTGGCGATGGACCGACATGCGCACCAAGATGGCGCAAGCGCAGGGCCGAAGGCAACGCCCCCGATGCCGCCCGGGGCATCGGGCAAGGTTTCCGCAGGATCGTGCAAGCAGCGGCGCGCGTTTTCACTGGCAGCCCACGCGGGCACGGAGTATCGTCGACCGGTCCCACGCCGCCGCCAGGGAGACACCATGAAGTTGAACGTCAATGGATCGGAGCGCGACGTCGACGCGACCGACGACATGCCGCTGCTCTGGGTCCTGCGTGACCTGATGGGCCTCACCGGAACCAAGTTCGGCTGCGGCATCGCGCAATGCGGCGCCTGCACCGTGCACGTCGATGGCTCGCCATTGCGTGCCTGCGTCACGCCGGCCTCCGCGGTCGCCGGCAAGAAGATCACCACCATCGAAGGCCTGTCCGCCGACGGTTCGCATCCCGTGCAGAAGGCATGGGCGGAACTGGACGTCGTGCAGTGCGGGTACTGCCAGTCCGGCCAGATCATGTCGGCGGCCGCGCTGCTGGCGGTGGTGCCGGCACCGACCGACAGCGACATCGACCATGCGCTGTCCGGCAACCTCTGCCGCTGCGGCACCTACCAGCGCATCCGCGCCGCCGTGCACCGCGCGGCCGAGCTGGGCAAAGCCTGAATCCCACACCGCCGCGGCATGCACTGCCGTGGCTCCGATCCGATGGTCGACGGAGGTCGTGTCCGTGAACCTTCAACTGAAATCCTCGCGCCGCGGTTTCCTGCGCTCCACCGCGCTGGTCGGTGGCGGCCTCGTCGTCGCCATCGCCGTGCCCGGTGCGCGCCGCTTCGCCTGGGCGCAGGAAGCGCAGGCCGCCGCGGCGCCCGCGTTCGTGCCCAACGCCTTCCTGCGTATCGCCGCCGACGACTCGATCACCGTGCTGCTCGCGCATGCCGAGATGGGCCAGGGCATCTGGACCACGCTGCCGATGCTGATCGCCGAAGAACTCGACGCCGACTGGTCGAAGATCCGCGTCGAGCACGGCCCGGCGGACAAGGCCTACACCAGTCCGGTATTCGGGATGCAGGGCACCGGCGGCTCGACGACCACGTGGTCCGAGTTCGACCGCTACCGGCAGGCTGGCGCGACCGCCCGCGCGATGCTGCTCCAGGCCGCCGCCGCGCGACTCGACGTGCCCGTCGACCAGCTGCGTACCGAGAACGGCGCCGTCGTATCGGGCAGCACACGACTGCGCTATGGCGAACTGGCCGACGACGCCGGCAAGCAGACGCCGCCCGCGCTGGAGTCGCTGACGCTGCGCGACCCCAAGGACTGGAAGCTGATCGGCAAGGCGACCAAGCGCCTGGACACGCCGGAGAAGATCACCGGCAAGGCCAAGTTCGGCATGGACGTCCAGTTCGATGGCCTGTTGACCGCGGTGGTGCTGCGCTCGCCGGTGTTCGGCGGCAAGGTGAAGTCGTTCGACGCCACGGCGGCACGCGCCGTCGCCGGCGTGCGCGATGTGGTGCAGGTCCCCAGCGGCGTCGCCGTGGTGGCGGATCACTTCTGGGCGGCGAAACTCGGTCGCGACGCGCTGCAGGTCGTGTGGGAAGCCGGCGACGGCGCCAAGCTCGACAGCGTGGCGTTGCGGCAGCAGTTCTCGCAGCTGGCGACGGAGGACGGTCCGACCGCCGCACGCGCGGGCGACGTCATCGCCGCCTTGAGCAAGGCCGCGAAGACCGTCGATGCCGAGTACGCCGTGCCCTATCTCGCCCATGCCGCGATGGAACCGCTGAACTGCACCGTCAAGATCGAGAATGGCGAGTGCGACATCTGGTGCGGCACGCAATTCCCGACGCTGGACCAGAACAGCGCCGCGAAGATCCTCGGCATCCCGCCGGAGAAGGTGCGCATCCACACGCCATTCCTCGGCGGCGGCTTCGGTCGTCGCGCCACGCCCACCTCGGACGTGGTGTCCGAGGCGGTGGAAGTGGCCAGGGCGGCGAAGGCGCCGGTCAAGACGGTGTGGACGCGCGAGGACGATACGCGCGGCGGTTACTACCGCTCGGCCTTCGTCGAGAGGGTCAAGGTCGGCCTGGGCGAGGACGGCCTGCCGGTCGCATGGCATCAGGTGATGGTGGGCCAGTCGATCATGGCCGGCACCTTCATGGAAGCGATGATGGTGAAGAACGGCATCGACGCCACTTCGACTGAAGGCGTCGCCGATTCGCCCTACGTGCTCGGCACGCCCGCGCATCGCGTCGACCTGCATTCGCCCAGGACCGGCATCCCGGTGCTGTGGTGGCGCTCGGTGGGCCACAGCGTCAACGGCTTCGTCATGGAAAGCCTGGTGGACGAACTGGCGCATGCCGCCGGCAAGGATCCGGTGGAGTACCGCCGCACCCTGCTGAAGGATCATCCGCGCCACCTAGCGGCATTGAACCTCGTCGCGGAAAAATCAGGCTGGACCACGCCCGCACCGCAGGGTCGCGCGCGCGGTGTCGCCGTGCACGAATCGTTCGGCAGCTATGTCGCACAGGTGGCCGAGGTCTCGGTAGAGGACGGCCAGATCCGCGTGCATCGCGTGGTCTGCGCGATCGACTGCGGCGTGGCGGTGAATCCGGGCGCCGTCGAGGCGCAGATGGAATCCGGCATCGTGTTCGGCCTCGGCGCGGCGCTGCACGGCGCGCTGACGCTGAAGGAAGGCCAGGTGCAGGAGTCGAACTACCACGACTACCGCGTCCTGCGCCTGCACGAGATGCCGAAGGTCGAGGTCCACATCGTGCCGAGCACCGAGAAGATGGGCGGCGTCGGTGAGCCCGGCACACCGCCGATCGCGCCAGCGGTGGCGAATGCGGTGTTCAAGCTGACCGGACAACGGTTGCGCGAACTGCCGCTGCGCCTGCCGACAGCCGCGTCCTCCACTCCTGCTTCCACCGAACCCGTCGCCTGAGGCCCGCCATGCGCATCCTGATGATGTCGTTGACCGTCCTCCTGCTGGTGGCCTGCAAGCCCCGCATCAGCGAGGAACAGAGGGCGCAGGCGCTGACCGCGTTCGCGACGGTGGAGCAGGTGTTCCAGCATCCACGCTGCAGCAACTGCCATATCCCAGGCGACGCGCCGCTGCAGTTCGATACGCAGACGCCGCATGCGATGAACGTCGCGCGCGGACCGGAGGGCAAGGGCGCGCCCGGCCTGCCCTGTTCCACCTGCCATGCGGAACAGAACGCGCCGGCGAGCTACGGCCCGCACGCGCCACCCGGCGCGCCGCACTGGCAGCTGCCACCACCGGACCACAAGATGGCGTGGATCGGGCTGCCCGCCGACCAGCTGTGCGAGATGATCCAGGACAAGCAGCGCAACGGCGGCCGCGATTTCGACGCACTGCTCAAGCACGTGGCCGAGGACAAGCTGGTGCTGTGGGGCTGGAACCCTGGTGGCGAACGCGCACCGGTGCCGGTGCCGCACGACCAGTTCGTCGCCGCCTTCAAGACGTGGAAGGACGCTGGCGGCCCCTGCCCCGCACCGGCGGCGAAAACGTCCGGCTGACTCAGCGTCCGGGCGCGGTCGCCGCGACCGCATCGCGGCGACGCGCGCGCCACATGCCATCGCTGGCGAAGATCAGCAGGCCGGTCCAGATGGCGGCGAAGCCGATCGCGCGCTCGATGCCGAACGCTTCCTTGAACACCAGCACGCCGATCAGCAGTTGGATGCTCGGCGCGATGTATTGCAGCAGGCCGACCACCGACAACGGAATGCGGCGCACGCCGTAGGCGAAGCCGATCAGCGGCACTGCTGTGACCACGCCGCCGAACACCAGCAGCAGGTCGTTCTTCCAGCCGAAGCCGCTGACGAAGCCGCCGCCGTGGCCGAACTCGCCCCAGACCACATAGGCCAGCGCGGGGAGGAACAGATACAGGCTTTCGACGCCGAGGCCGGCCACCGGATCCACCGCGACCAGCTTGCGCACCAGGCCGTACAGCGCGAACGAGAACGCCAGGCCCAGCGCGATCCACGGCGGCGAGCCCGCCTGCAACGTCAGCCACGCCACGCCGGCCAGCGCGAAGCCCACCGCGACCCACTGCGCGGGCGTCAGGCGCTCGCGCAGCACCAGCACGCCCAGCACCACGTTGATCAGCGGATTGATGAAATAGCCCAGGCTGGTTTCCACCACGTGCCCGGCGTTCACCGCCCAGATGTACAGGCCCCAGTTGAACGCGATCAGCAGGCTGCTGACGCCCAGCCACGGCAACGCGCGCGGTTGCGCACGCACCTGCCGCCACCAGTTGCCTCCGTTCTTGATCAACAGCCAGCCGATGACCAGCACCGCGCTCCAGACGATGCGGTGCGCGATGATGTGGAACGAGGGCACGGCCTTCAGCAGGTGCCAGTACAACGGCACCACGCCCCAGATCAGGAAGGTGCCGGCGGTGATCGCCAGCCCCTTGCGGTCGATCGGCGATGCGCTCATTTCGATTGCCGCGCACGCGCCAGCGTGATGACCACGACGCCAGCCAGGATCACCGCCATCGCACCGAGGTCATGCGGGGTGAAGGTTTCGCCGGCGATGAAGGCGCCCAGCGCCACCGCGATGACCGGATTGACGTAGGCGTAGCTGCCGACCAGCACCGGGCGCGCATGGTGCAGCAGCCACACGTAGGCGGTGAACGCGATGATCGAACCGAACACCGCCAGGTAGGCCACCGCCAGCGCGCCGTTGAGCGTCCAGTCCGCCGTGTTGAAGCGATCGCCATGCAGCAGGCCGGCGATCACCAGCATCACGCCCGCGGCCAGCATCTGCGCCGCCGCCGTCATGAACGGCGACGGCAGGTCGCGCCCGCGCGACCACACCGAGCCGTAGGCCCACGCGATCGGTGCGATCAGCAACAGCACCAGGCCGACCGGCGAACCGGTGAGCGAGCTGCCCGCGTTGAGCCATACCACGCCCGCGAAACCGACGATGATGCCGAGCCATTCGCCGCGCGTCGGATGCTGCCCGCGCATCGCGCCGAACAGGCCCATCCACAACGGCATCGACGCCACCGCCACCGCGGCCAGGCCGGACGACACCGTCTGTTCGGCCAGCACCACCATGCCGTTGCCCATCAGCAACAGCAGCGCGCCCATCACCAGCAGGTTCTTCCACTGCGCCCGCGTCGGCGGCGCCACGCCGCGCCACAGCAGGAACAGGAACATCACCAGCCCGGCCACCACGAAGCGGCTGCCCGATACCATCAGCAACGGCGGAAACCCGCCTTCGAGCGCGAAGCGGATCCCGAGGTAGGTCGAACCCCAGACCACGTAGACGATGGCGAGGGCGGCAGCGACGGCAAGGCCGCCACGCGCGGGCGCGGCGGCGGAAACGGGCGAAGTCATGGGGGCTCGCGGGGGAAGCAGACGGCGTGCGTGCATTCTAGGCCAGCGGCCCGCATGCGGGATGGCGGGGCAGCTGTGCGGCGCTTGAAACCTTTCCGGCCCGCCTTGAATCCCGTTCAAGTCGGACGCGGGCAGACTCAGGCCTGTTCGCGTGCCAGCAGTTGTTGCTTGCGCGGCAGTCCCCAGCGATAGCCGCCAAGCGAACCGTCGCCGCGGATCACGCGATGGCAGGGCACGACCACCGCGATGCGGTTGTGCGCGCAGGCGCTGGCCACGGCCCGTGCCGCGCGCGGAGCGCCCAGCGATTGCGCCAGACCGGCATAGCTGACCGTCTCACCGGCCGGGATCTTCATCAGCGCATCCCAGACGCGCTGCTGGAAGCCGGTGCCGAGCAGGTCCACCGGCACCTCGGCCTCGCCACCGGCCAAGCGCTCCGCCACCGCACGCAGGCGTGGCGCGAGGAAGTCGTCGCGTCCGGCTTCGACACGCTCGAGCTGTGCCAGCGGAAATTCTTCGCGCAGCCGCTGCTCCAGCACCGCGTCGTCGTCACCCAGTTCGACTGCGCAGATGCCGCGCTCGGTGGCGGCCACCAGCGTACGGCCGAGCACGGTGTCGACCAGCGTCCAGCGGATCGCCACGCCGCGGCCGCCGGCGCGATAGATGGCGGGCGTCATGCCGAGCTTGGCGGCGCCCTGCTCGTACAGGCGCGACGGCGAGCCATAGCCGGCGTCGTACAGCGCGGTGGTGACGTCGCGCCCTTCGCGCAGCGCACTCTTCAACGTGCCCAGCTTCTTGCGGGCCAGGTATTCGGCCGGACTCAGGCCGAAGCGGGCGCGGAAGCGGCGCTGCAGATGCGAGGCGCTGAGGCCGGTGCGCGAGGCCAGCTCCGACAGCGAGGGTTCGCCCTGGTCGAGCAGGCGGCGTGCCAGCTCCAGCGGATCGGTGGAGATGGCGGAAGACGTGGAGAGCGGTCGGCGCGGCATGGTGTCCATGCGCCCAGACTAGGGCGCGCGCAGCGGTCGGGCTATCCGGATCTTGCGCTCAATTTCTGTAGGAGGGGCTTCAGCCCCGACCGCACCTTCAAGACCATGAGACTCTGGTCGAAGAGCATCGGGGCTAAAGCCCCTCCTACAGGAGCAATCACTGGGCCCAGCGGCCCGGACCCGGCGAATCGGGCAGCACCTGCGCCGACAGCTTGCGGTCCTGGCCGAGGATGCCGATGGCGTCGGACAGGATGGCCGCGGACTCGCGCAGCAGCGGATCCGGACGCTTGTCGGCGAGCTTCTCGCGCTGCGCGTCCTTCACGATGTCGCGCTCGGACGCGCCCAGGCCGTCGTCGGCCAGATCTTCGGCCAGCGGGTCCAGAGCCAGTCCCAGCGCCTTGCGCTCGGCCTGACGCTGCTTGCGCTGCGTGTCCTGACGGTCACGCTCGGCGCGGCGCTCGACTTCGTTGAGCGAGACGTACTTCTTGGCGGCCTCGGCACGGAACTGCGCCACGTCTTCGGACCACCACTGGAATTCCTTGTCCTGGGACGAGCGCGCCGCATGCAGCGCTTCCAGCTTCGGCAGCAGCGGCGCGAAGTTGCCGTATTGCGTATGCGGCACGGCGGCGATGCGCGTCCACGGCAGCGCGTTGTCGTAGGTGCTCTCGCCGTACTCGGTGGCGTCGACGCTGACCGGGAACGCGATGTCCGGCACCACGCCCTTGTGCTGGGTGCTGCCGCCGGCCACGCGGAAGAACTGCGCGATGGTCAGCTTCACCGAGCCGAAGCGCGGGGCTTCGTTGGCCGGCCAGCGGTCGAGGTCCGCCATGTTCTGCACGGTGCCCTTGCCGAAGCTGGTCTCGCCGATCACAAGGCCGCGGCCGTAATCCTGGATGGCGCCTGCGAAGATTTCCGAGGCCGACGCCGAGGCGCGGTTGATCAGCACCGCCAGCGGACCGTCCCACGCCACGCCGGCGACGGTGTCGCTATACACCTGCACGCGGCCACCGGACTCGCGCTGCTGCACGACGGGGCCCTTGTCGATGAACAGGCCGGTCAGCTGCACGGCCTCGTCCAGCGAACCGCCGCCGTTGTTGCGCAGGTCCATCACCACGCCGTCCACGTTCTGCGTCTTGAACTGGGCGAGCAGCTTGGCGATGTCGCGGGTGGCGGAATTGAAGTCGTTCGGGTTGCGACGACGGCCTTCGAAGTCCTGGTAGAACGCGGGCAGCTTGATCACGCCGATGCGGCGCGCCGGTTCGCCGGCATTGGCGGGCAGCGAGATGATCTCGGACTTGGCGGCTTGCTCTTCCAGCTTGATCTTCTGGCGGACGATGGTGATCTGCGCATGCTTGCCGTCGATGCCGGCCTCGACCGGGATGTACTCGATGCGGACCTGGGTGTCCTTCTTGCCGCGTATCTGCGCGACCACGTCGTCGATGCGCCAGCCGATCACATCGGTCATCGGCCCGGACTTGCCCTGGCCGACCGCGACGATGCGGTCGCCGACCTTCAGCTTGCCGCTCAGGTCGGCCGGGCCGCCCGGCACGATCTCGCGGATCGCTACCAGGTCGTCCTGGCGCTGCAGCACGGCGCCGATGCCTTCCAGCGACAGCGACATCGACTGGTTGAAGTTCTCGGCGGTGCGCGGCGTGAAGTAATCGGTGTGCGGATCGATCGCGCTGGTGTAGGCATTGAGGAAGGTCTGGAAGACATCCTCGGTCTTCAGCTCGTTGATGCTGCGCTGCAGGTTGGCGTAGCGCTTGTCCAGCGTCTTGCGGATGTCGTCGGGCTTCTTGCCGGCCAGCTTCAGGCGCAGCCAGTCGTTCATCACCGACTTCTTCCAGATCGCGTCCAGCGCCTTGCCGTCGGCGGCCCACGGCGCGTCTTCGCGGTCGTATTCCCAGCGCTCATCGCCGGCGAAATCGAAGTCCTGCTTCAGCAGCGCGCGCGCATACGCCACGCGCTGGCCGACGCGCTGCTTGTAGACGGTGAAGATCTCGTACGCCGGGGCGAGGTCGCCCGAGCGGATCGCATCGTCCAGCTTGGTCTTGTACGGGGAAAAGCGTTCCACGTCCGCCGCGGTGAAGAACTGCTTGCCGCCGTCGAGCGCTTCGAAATAGCGCTTGAAGATCTGCTGCGAGAGCGCGTCGTCCAGCGGGCGCGGGCGGTACGCGTATCGGCTGTCCGACAGCAGACCGTAGACCAGCTTGGACGTGTTGGCCTGGTCGGCGGTAGGCGCCACCGCGATCGCCTCGCCGTCGCCGCGCGCGAGCAGCGCCAGCGGGGTCGACAGGGCCAGGGCCAACAGCAGGAGGGGGGCTTTCTTCAGTGTCATTGCGTACTCATGGCCCCGAGGGCCCGTCAGGCTGGAACGGATTGCGGATTCGACAGAAGGACAGTGCACAAAGTTGCGCGCCTTGTCATCTGTCTATCGGCAGCCTAAGGGCCACGGTGTAGGGAAAGGTGAACCGTGGCCGTGCCGCAGCCGGGAGACGGACACCGCGACCCCGCCGGCGTCGGCCGGCGCGAACGCTCGACGATGCGGTTCAGCCCGCGTGGCGGGCCGTGAATGCCGCCTGCGCGGCCTGCTGGTCGGCGTGGTACGAGGAACGCACCAGCGGGCCGGAGGCGACGTGGCTGAAGCCCAGCGCCATGCCGTATTCCTCCAGCGCCTTGAACTCGTCCGGCGTCCAGTAGCGCAGCACCGGGTGGTGGTGCGGGGTGGGCTGCAGGTACTGGCCGATGGTGACCATGTCGACGTCGTGCGCGCGCAGGTCGCGCAGCGTGCCCTGCACCTGCTCCATGGTCTCGCCCAGGCCCAGCATGATCCCGGACTTGGTGGGCAGGTGCGGATGCTGTTGCTTGAAGCGCTGCAGCAGGGTCAGTGACCACTGGTAATCGGCGCCGGGGCGGACGTTGGTGTACAGCTCCGGCACGGTCTCGATGTTGTGGTTGAACACGTCCGGCGGGTTGATCGCCAGGATCTCCAGCGCGCGGTCCATGCGGCCCTTGCCGCGGAAATCGGGCGTCAGGATCTCGATGCGCGTGGCCGGCGAATGCTCGCGGATGGCGGCGATGCAGTCGACGAAATGCTGCGCACCGCCGTCGCGCAGGTCGTCGCGGTCGACGCTGGTCACCACGACGTACTTCAGGCCCATGTCGGCCACGGTGTTCGCCAGGCTCAGCGGTTCGGAAGCATCCGGCGGCTTGGGCCGGCCGTGGGCGACGTCGCAGAACGAGCAGCGCCGCGTACAGACCTCGCCGAGGATCATGAAGGTGGCGGTGCCGTGGCCGAAACACTCGTGGATGTTCGGGCAGCTGGCCTCTTCGCACACCGTGACCAGGCGGTTCTCGCGCAGCTTGGCCTTGAGCTTGGCGACCGAGCCGTCGGAGGGGATGCGCACGCGGATCCACGACGGCTTGCGCAGCACCGGGGCATCGGCGAACTGCACGGGCGAGCGCCCGATCTTGTCGCCACCGAGCTGCTTGGCGCCCGTTTCGAGCGGGACGGGCCCGGAACTGACGACCTGAAGGGGAATCACGCGTGCGGGAGTATCGGCCATGCCGCAATTCTAGCCGCTTTCGCTTGGTTGCCCTCGGCTGCCCGGGCCCCGGCTGGTGCGCAGCCCCCTGAGTCAGGGGGAGCGGCGAAGCCGCGGGGTGTGGCGGCGCTGCTCGGGGCCCGAGGTTCGCGCAGCGGACCTTGGGTTTTTATTCCTGCGGCGCAGGAATAAAAAAGCCCGCAACAGCTAGGCTATTGCGGGCTTGCTCCCTCCCCCACGTCGGGATGCGGGGCCATCGTGAAGGGTGGGTTACAGGTGTTGCACGCTGCACTGCAAAACAGAACCGGACGGTTCAGCGGTCGTCGATGTGATGTCACGAATATGAATGCGAGCAAAACCCGCACCATTGCTGCTTGTTACCGATATCAGACCAATTTCCGTGCCGCTCGTCAGAATCGAAATTACGTTCTTCATTCTGTTTACCTGAACAGGGCCGCCGCACCGTTCTGGCGCAAATGTGCTCGCCATGCCGCTATTTGAGGTAGTGGGGCCGCCCGTCATACCAGGCCTTGGCGCGGACCAGGTGCAGTTTGCGCTGGCTTCCCTGGACCTCCATGCCGACGCTCAATGCGCGCCAGCGGGCGTAGAGATCGCCCTGCCGCTGGGCACCCTGCAGTCGCAGCCGCGCCATCATGTCGTAGCGGTCGTTGTGCGCCTGCATCCGGTCGAGCACGAGCACGTCGTCCCGCCACTGCACGCGGCCCCGCACCTGCGCCTGGCCGGCATCGACCAGCCGGTAGACCCAGGCGGGGTACTCCTTCTGGCGGGAGAACAGCGCCAGCAGGAAGCCGACGTCCTTCATCGTCACGTCCGCCCCGCCACCGGCGCTGATCGGACGATCGACGTCCAGCCGCGCCCGATCCAGCGTCACCCGCGCCCACCAGCCGCGACGCGACTCGCCGCCGGGTTCGCTGAAGCCGACATTGCGCACCTGCACCGTGCTGCCGTCGGCGACGAACAGGCGCCGCTTCAGGTCGGCGCGGCGCAGCTTCAAGTCGAGGTCGATATCCCCGCGCAGCTGCACGCCGGCCAGATGCATGCGGGTGCCACGGCCGGCGATGCGGACGGTCCCGCGTCCCACCTCGCCCGCCGCATCCAGCGACAGGTCGCCGCTGAGCACGCCGGCACCGCCGTCGAAGCGCATGTGCCGGCGCGGCAGGAATGGGTTGTAGACGCGCAGGTCGGGGACGCGGGCGTCCTTGAACACCACCCTCGCCTGCAGCGCATCGCGCAGCTGCACCAGCGGGCCATCGGCGTTGATCGACAGCGCCAGGTGACGTCCCTGCACATACGGCGTGCCGGGCGTCTTCAGCGACGCCACGTCGAAACGGTCCATCGTCGCCTGCAGCCGCGGCACCAGCGCCCCGTCCTTGCCCGCATCCAGCCGGATGTCGGCGCGCGCGCGGCCGCGGATGCGGTTGCCCATCATCTCGGCCACCGCATCGACTTCCGGCACCGCGATGCGACTGCCGGCCGCCAACTGGCCGTCCACCACCTGCACATCGGCATTGACCGAGCCGGCGCCATCGAGTTTCAGCCACGGCGCCTGCGGGAACAGATCCGACAGCCAGCGCAGCGAATCGAAGTGCCAGACGCCGACGACATGGCCGGACGCGCGCGGCAGCAGGCTGGCGACGTCGCGCAGCGGCAGCTGCCGGCCACGCAGGCGCAGGTCGGCGTCGACCGCCAGCCGGCCATCGGCCTGCGGCGGCACGGTCGCCTTCAGTGCGATGTCCTCGTCCACCGCCACATCGATGCCGAGGATGTCGTGGCGCACCGCACCGGCGATGTCGTTGCCGCCCACCGCCATTGTCCATTTCATGCGGCCGCCGGGCGTGAGCACGCCACGTTCGAACCCCAGGTCGATGTCGGCACGGCCCTCGCCGGGCATCAGCGTCACTGCCACATCGCCACGCGGACCCACAGCCACGTTCAGGCCGGCGGTGCGGCCGCCCAGCGCCAGATGCAGCGTGGTTTTCAGGAGTTTGTCGAGGCCGGCGGCGTCCTCGCGGCGATGCCGGTCGATCGCGAAGCGGGCGTCCAGCGTGGCGTCGCGCAGCACTTCCTGGCCGTCGCGAAGCAGCCGCGCGCCCGTGAACCCGGCGGTGGAGGGCATCAGTTCCATCGGCCCGCCGCGCAGTTGCTTGTAGAAGCCGACGTCGCCGCGGCCCGTGCCGACCAGTTCGAGCCCATCGAAGTAACCGCGCCGGATCGAGTCGCTGGCGATGCGGTCGAACTGCAGTTCCCAGCCGCCGTCCTGCGCTGGCGGCGCCGGCAGCTCCTTGTCCACGCGGCGGACGCCGCCGCGCACCTCGTGCGCCCGCACCTCGGGCACGTGCAGTCGCCGCGACAACAGCGGCCATAGCGCGAAGCGCCCTTCGACCTGTTGGGCCTGCGCCTCCCAGCCGATGCGCCGCGACTGCCCGCGCATCGTCACCTCGTGCAGGCTGACGCGTCCCGGCCACCAGGTATGGCCGGACGCCCAGTGCATCTGGAAGCGGTCCGGCTTGCGGTTCACCGCCTGCTCGCCGAGCGCCGTGTTGAGGAACACGTTGCCCGCGAGCAGGTACAGCGCATACATCGCCGCCAGGGCGATCAGGCCCCGCGTCAGCCAGCGCAGGGCATTCGTGCGAAAGGAGGTCCGTTCCATCCGCACAGGATGCCGCATCCGGCGCCGGCCGAGGGCATCAGCGCGCAGCAAAATGCCCGTGGAAGCCGAGCGGCACCGTATACGGCAGCCACGCCTGCGCCAGCGGACCCGCATCCACGCGCGGCGCATCCAGCACCGCGATGCCGCTGCGACCCTTCGCTGCATCCAGCAGCGTGCCGACCAGCCAGCCATCGTCGGGACGCGTGCTGCCCGGACGCGGCACGAACAGGTGTTCCTCGACCAGCACGTCGCGTCCGTAGTCGTGCACCTGGTGGCGGCCGCGCGCGAGGTCGAATGCACCGATGCGGCTGAAGTAAGGCGCGGTCGACCCATCGGCATGGATCGGCGCATACAGGCGCGCCGCGTCGCGTGACGGCGTGCGCGCGTCGAACACGGGGAACTCGATGCCGGCGACGCCGGTGTCTTCCCAATGCGCCCGACCCCTGCGCAGGTCCAGCACCAGCTCGCGCAACGGACCCTTGCCGCCGTGCGCGTCACCGTGGCCATCACCGCTCATGGCCGCCTTCATCGGCGAGCGCGCCTCTTCCAGGTCAAGATGCTGCACGGCACGCACGGTGATGCGCCCATCGCGCTCGGACGCATCGCCGAAGTGGTAGATCGCCGCGAAGTCCGTCTCGAACCACTGCGCCTTCGACGGTGAGGCCTTGTCGACCACGGCCACGCGCAGCGGCTGATCCTGCTGGAACCGCAGGCGTTCGAAGAACGCACCCTTGCCTTCGATGTAGCGGAACGGGATCAGCGCGAAGACCAGGTATCGGTCGGTCATCGCGAAACTGTGCAGGTAGCCCGGCACAGGCGTCTCCAGCACGTCCGCCGACGCCAGCGTGCCGTCGCGGCCGATATGCCACACCACCAGGCCGTTGCCGCCCATCATCGAGATGGAGCCGAAGTTCCACGACGAGCCGTCGCGATCCACCAGCGGATGCGCGGAGAACGGGATCGCCGCCAGATCGGGACGCCAGGTCGCCGGACCGAGCGTGGTCAACGCATCCGGATCCAGTTCGAACGCGGACCCTGCCTCGGACAGCGCGAACAGCCGGCCGTTGATCATCGTGACCGAGGTGTTGGCCGTGTTCGCATCGTCGTTGTTGCGGATCGGCTGCATGTCGGGAATGGACGTGCCCGCCGTCGGATACAGGAAGCGCCCGGCCTTCTGCTCACGGGTGAACTTGGGCGTGGCGACCATGCGCGCGTGGTGGCTCAGCGTGCCGTCGCCGTTGAAGCGCCAGCCGTGCACCATGCCGTCGCCGTCGAACCAGTGCTCGTAGCGGAAGCCGTCGCGCTCCGTCCATGCGGGACCATTGCGGTACAGCGTGCCGGCGAAGCCTGCCGGCAGCCGCCCTTCCAGTTGCACCGTGGCCGGCCCCAGCGTTTCCGACTGCACGGATTTCCAACCGGCAAGCCATGGCTGTTCGCGCAGGCCTGCGGCGAAGCGCGCGGGGTCGCCGGCGAACGCGTGTTCGCTACGCAGCAAGGCGGGCGCGACGGCCAGCGCGGTGGCGCCGGACAACAGGGTGCGCAGGAAGCGGCGGCGGTCCATGGCGACGCCCTCAGCGAAGGGTGATGTCGATGGCGGCATCCTGCGCACCGATGTCGAACCGGGCCTCGTCCCAGGTCGGCTTGCGCATGACGTTGGGATTGTTGCTGAAGCCGTAGGCCTCGATCGGCATGCCGATCATGTTGCTGTCGAGCGTGCCGTTGCCGTTCTCGTCGTGGGTGACCAGCACGGCGTAGGCGCCCGGCGCCAGGCCCTTGAACACGAACGTCGCGGCGTCGCCCCGCGGCGCGGCGCCATCGGCGCTCACCGGCTTCGCCTGTCCGTCCCAGCCAGCCTGCGAATCGACAATGGCCAGCTTCAGCAGGCCGGTCTGCGCGCGCACATCGTGCAGGGTGACGGTGAGATCGGCGGCCTGCGCATGGAAGGCGCCGAAACAGGCCAGCACAAGGGCGAGCGGCAACGCGTAGTGTTTGGGACGGGACATGGCGGACTCCGGTGGCGGGTGTGCGGCCAGTGTCGTCCGCCGTCCCGAGCCGGGTCAGTTGCCAGCCGTCATCTCTTCGACCTGCCGGAAGTCACTTCCTGCTCAGGCCGCCTGCACCACCACGTCGCCACGCTTCCGGCGCGCGCGTACGGCCGAGGCAAGACGCTCCAGCACCTGCACCGAGGCCTCCCAGCCCAGGCAGCCGTCGGTGATGCTCTGCCCGTAGGCGAGCGGCTGGCCGTCCACCAGCTCCTGTCGCCCGCCGACCAGATGGCTTTCCACCATCACGCCGACGATGCGTCGCTCGCCCGCTTCCAGCTGCGTGGCGATGTCGTCGATCACGGCAGGCTGGTTGTCCGGATTCTTGCCGCTGTTGGCGTGGCTGGCATCGACCATCAGGCGCGCCGGCAGTCCCGACTTCACCAGCACCTGGCTGGCGGCGTCGATGCTGGCGGCATCGTAGTTGGGCGTCTTGCCGCCGCGCAGGATCACGTGGCAATCGGGATTGCCGGCGGTCGCCGCGATGGCGGAACGGCCCTCCTTCGTCACCGCCAGGAAATGATGCGGGTGCGAGGCCGCGCCGACCGCATCCACCGCGATCTTGACGTTGCCGTCGGTGCCGTTCTTGAAGCCGACCGGGCACGACAGGCCGCTGGCCATTTCGCGGTGCACCTGGCTCTCGGTGGTACGCGCGCCGATCGCGCCCCACGCCACCAGGTCGCTGATGTACTGCGGCGAGATCGTATCGAGGTATTCGCAGCCTGCCGGCAGGCCGAGCGCATTGATGTCGCGCAGCAGTCCGCGCGCCAGCCGCAATCCGCGGTTGATGTCGAAACTGCCGTCCAGCGCCGGATCGTTGATCAGCCCCTTCCAGCCGACCGTCGTCCGCGGCTTCTCGAAGTACACGCGCATGACGATCTCCAGCTCGCCGGCCAGCGCATCGCGCAGCGGCTTCAGGCGGCGCGCGTACTCCATCGCCGACGCGGGATCGTGGATCGAGCACGGCCCGATCACCACGACCAGGCGGTCGTCGCGGCCGTGCAGGATGTCGTGCAGCGCACCGCGCGCCTCGGACACGGTCTGCGACACTACGTCGTCGCAAGGCAACTCGCCGATCACGGCAGCGGGCGTGACCAGCTCATCGAGTTTGCGGATGCGCAGGTCGTCGGTATGGGGGGCCATCGGGGTTCTCCGGGTCAACAAAAAAGCCGCCAGGTTCGCTGGCGGCTTCAAGGGGATTCTTCTGGGGTCTTACCTAGAATGAACGCGTCCTCGCTTCCGCCGTCGGCATCGGAAAGCCTTCGTACCAAAACCAATAGCGGGTGCGGAGCGGATTCATGCGAGGCATTGGGCCACGCCTGCCGGTGCTTGTCGAATGTTTCATCGGCAACGGAAACCCACGCATCAGGCGGCGGTGAAGAACATCAGGTAGACCAGCCGCCCGTCTTCCATCGTGCTGCCGAACGCGGGACCGGCGGTATGCCACAGCCAGGGGCGCAGCAGCACCAGCCGGTTGAAGCGCATCGGCACCTGCATGGTGGGTTCCCACATGCTGTCGTCGTTGCTGTGCTTCTCGATGATCTCCTGGTGCATCTGCGCGTGCGAGGAGAATCCCATCTCCGCGAGCTCCGCGTCGTTGAGCGGCGCGCGGTCGCGGTTCGACGGACGATGACGGAAGAACTCCGTGCCGCCGCGGCAATCCTCCGGCCGGCTGAGATAGAGGATGCCCGACCAGTAGGCCTGGTCGATGTGCACCTTCGCGCTGCCGACGTCCGACGCCAGCGTGATGCGGAACTTGCCATGCGACTGCAGCGGATTGATCGGCTTGAGGCGTTCGCCGGTGAGGTGCGAGGCGATCTCCGGCAGGCCTTCCATGTCGATGCGTTCCAGCGAGTTGCGGCCGGGGAACGCGCCCTTCAGGTCGGGATAGGTCAGCTTCAACGCGGCCTCGCGCAGCGACCACGCGTCCTGCTGGCCGAGGAAATCGTCGACGATGATGAGCGAGGTATGCATGGCGTGCAGGCTAGCGGCCCGCCGGTAGGCCTACAAGACGTTGCAGCCGTGGAAACCACTGCTACCGCTGCCCTCGGCCTGTCCCTGAACGCCTTGCGACAAGCGCTGACCCGTCCCCGGGCGTTTGCGCGTTGGTCTGCCATGCACCCCGCGCAAAACGGCGTGCCCTCCCCCACGACCGGTCCGTCCATGCCCACGCACGACGCCACGCCACGCCCCCTGGATCATCTGTTCGGCGAGGTCTACCAGGAGCTGCGTCGGCTGGCGCACAGGCAACGCCTGCCGCGCGATGGCGCCACGCTGGATACCACCGCGCTGGTGCATGAGCTGTACCTGCGGATGAGCCACCAGCAGCCCGAGTTCGGGCACGTGCGCCAGTTCTACGCCTACGCCGCGCGCGCCATGCGGCACATGCTGGTGGACCGCGCACGCGAACGCGTCCGCGTGAAGCACGGCGGCGACCTGCGGCGCACCGACCTGCGCGACACGCTGGCCGGGCAGGCCACCATCGATCCGTTGCATGCGCTGGAACTTGACCAGGCGCTGCAGCGACTGGCGCAGGACGATGCGCGTGCCGCGGAGGTGGTCGAGCTCCATTATTTCGCCGGCCTGCCGCTGGAACACATCGCCGAGCTGTGCGACCTCAGCGTCCGCACCGTCTATCGGGACTGGCAGTACGCCCGCGCCTTCCTCGGCGCGCAACTGGCGGCCTAGGCGCAACGGCATGTCAGGGTTCGCCGCCATAACGCGCTGGATGGGCTGATCCGCCTCCGCGAGCCTTGCCATGTCCTCTCTCCGCCACTGGTTCGACGCCGTCGTGGACCTTCCCGGGCCCGCGCAGCGCGAGTGGATCGACCGGCATTGTGTCGATCCGGCGCAGCGTCGGGACCTGGAAGCCCTGCTCGCCGCGCATGTGCGCACCGAACCGATGGTCTTCGACACCCCGGTCGCGGCCCTGATCGACGCCTGGCAGGGCGAAGATCCCGTGCCCGTGCAGGCATGGATCGGCCGACGCGTGGGCGCGTTCCGGCTGATCGAACCGCTGGGACAGGGCGGCATGGCCAACGTCTTCCTGGCCGAGCGGGAGGATGTCGATTTCCACCAGCGCGTCGCGGTCAAGCTGCTGCGCCGCGGCCTTTACTCCGACCTGCAGCAGCAACTGTTCCGGCGCGAGCGGCAGACCCTGGCGGCGCTCGCGCACCCGGCCATCGCCCGGCTGATCGACGGCGGCGTGACCGAGCAGGGCGTGCCCTACCTGGTCATGGATCATGTCGACGGCCTGCCGATCACGCGCTACGCGCTGGAGCACGCGCTCACGGTCGAAGCCAGGCTGCGGCTGCTGTGCGCCGTGTGCCGCGCGGTCGACGCGGCGCATCGCCAACTGATCGTGCACTGCGACCTCAAGCCTTCCAACATCCTGGTGACGGCGGACGGCACGCCGCGCCTGCTCGACTTCGGTATCGCGCGCCTGCTGGATGCCGCCGGCGCCGACGAGGGAGGCATCACGTCGCCGGGCCTCACGCCCGGCTACGCAGCGCCCGAGCAGTACACGGCCGGTGCCGTGACCACGGCAACCGACGTGCATGCCCTGGGCGTGCTGATGCAGGAGCTGCTGCTCGGGGAACGGCCGAATGAAGTCCCGCCGCGCATGTCCGACGCGCTGAAAGGCGACCTCGCCACCATCGCCGCCAAGGCGACGGCGATCGATCCTGCCGACCGCTACGCATCGGCGGGCGACCTGGCCGACGACCTCGAACGGTACCTACGCCATGCGCCGATCCAGGCGCGCGCGCAGACGCCGCTGTATCGCGCAAGCCGGTTCGCGCGGCGCCACCGGGGCGGCGTCGCGGTGGCGGCGGTCCTGGTCGTGGCGGTGCTGGCCAGCCTGTCTGCCGCGCTGTGGCAGGCCCACACCGCGCGGCGCGCCGCCGCCCAGGCCCTGACACAGGCGCAGCTTGCGCACAACGAGGCGCAGCGCGCGAATGCCGTCCGCGACCTGCTGGTGCAACTGTTCGAGAACGAAGTCCCGAGTGGACCGCGCGCGGCGCTACCCGACACCGCGACCCTGCTGCAACGGGGTGCGGAACGCGTGCAGACCGACCTCGCCACGACGCCGGCGCTGCAGGTGGAGATGCTGGTCGTGATCGCGCGCATCTACGACCAGATGTCGCGCTACGACGACGCCCGACTGTTGCTGGACCGTGCCGTCGCCATCGCCCGCGGCCTCCCGCCCGACGATGGCGCCGCGCTCGGCATGGCATTGAGCCAGCAGGGGCAGCTGGCGGCCAGCGAGCAGCACTATCCGGTAGCGCTGGCGCGACTCAACGAAGCGCTGGCGGTGCAACGACGCATCGATCCCGACGGACTGGGCACCGCACTGACGCTGTACCGCCGCGCGATCGTGCACAGCGAAACAGACCAGCACGAGGCGGCGATCGCGGACCATCACGCCGCCATCGCCCTGCAGCAGGCGCGATTGACCGTGCAGGATCCGCGCCTGATCAAGAGCTACGGCGCGCTGGGCACGGCGTACACCCGCGCCCACCAGCCGGAGCCGGCGATCCGCTGGCAACGCCATGCGCTGGCCCTGACCCGGAAGATCTACGGCAACGCGCATCCGGAGACCTCGCGCCGCCTGAGCAACCTCGGCATCGCGCTGATGGCGGGCGGCCACCTCGCCGAGGCCGAAGCGCCGCTCGCCGAGTCGCTCGCCATCGCCAGGACGATCTACGACAAGCCGAATGCCGACCTGGCGCCACGGGTGCACAACCTGGGCGGTGCCTACCTCGCCCTCGGCCAACTGGACAAGGCCGAATCGCTGCTGCGCGAGGCGCTCGCCGTCGAGCACGCGATCGGTCGCACGCGTGCACCGGGCATCGGTTTCTCGCTCGCCAAGCTCTCGCGTATCCAGGAACTGCGAGGGGACCTGCCCGGCGCGCTCGCGCTGGCCGAGGACGCGTTCGCGCAGTTGTCCGCCGTGCTGTCTCCGCGCCACGAGCAACGGCTCGACGCCGAACTGCGCCGGATGCGGCTGAGATTGGTGTCCGG
Organism: Pseudoxanthomonas sp. LjRoot206; assembly: GCF_056175725.1. Classification (NCBI taxonomy): domain Bacteria; kingdom Pseudomonadati; phylum Pseudomonadota; class Gammaproteobacteria; order Lysobacterales; family Lysobacteraceae; genus Pseudoxanthomonas; species Pseudoxanthomonas sp. LjRoot206. The sequence goes on along the minus strand of NZ_JBGFFI010000002.1, from coordinate 428,210 downwards.
TACCACGCACGACCTGCGCAGCGACGCAATCGACCTGCAGCGACGCGCGGACGCAGTGGGCGAGTCCCAGCTGAGCGCGAGCGCGCTGTATGTCCTTGGACTGGCGCGCGCGCAACAGGGCGAGGACGACGACGCCATCCGCCTGATCGACCGGGCCGTGCATGTCGAGACACGGTCGCGCTCGTTTCCGCACGACCGGCTGGCCTGGTATGCCAGCCTCATCCAGCTGCATGCGCGTCACGGCGACCTCGCTGCCGCCGCGCGCGCCCGGCGCGATGGACTGGCCTATGCGGCACGCATGCGCATCCCGTCCACCCATCCCGCGCGCGACGCATTGCGTTCGGCTGAAACCGTCACGACGTCCAACGCGCGCTGAATCGACGGGTCCTGCGTACGGCCTCCGTGTCAGTCGCCGACGCCGCAACACGCTCTTGTCCTTGCACCCACCCCGCAGAGACAGGATTCCCATGCTGCTTTCCCGCTCCGTCGTTTCCGCCGAACAAGAACACGCCCCCGCGAACCCGCGAGACCACGACCTGCATCCGGACGATGCCGTCCCGCAGCCGCCGCCCACCATCACCCCGCGCTGGCGTCGCGCCGTCGATCGTCTGGCCGGGCTGCTGGCACCGCAGCACGTGGCGCGCCGGGGTCTGGCGCGACTGGACGCGGAGACCGCCTTCGCCCGCTGCCCGGGCCCTGTCGACGGACTCACCGCCCGCAGGGAAACGCTGTCGCTGCGCGGACGACGCCTGCAGCTGGCGTTCTGGGGCGATCCGCAGCGCCAGCCCTATGTGCTGATCCCGCCTCAGGACGCGGTCGGACGCGAGGCGATGGCCGCCTGGATCCGTGCATTACGCGGCGCGGGCTACGCCGTCGTCGCGTTCGCACGCGAACAACGCGGCACACCACGCACATCGACGGTGCTGGAGCTCACCAACGACATGCTGGAAGTGGCGCGCCGCTGCGGCGAAGCGGACGCCGTGATCGGGCATTCGCTCGGTGCGATGTCGGTCGCCCTGGCGCTGCACCAGGGCCTGCGCGCGAAGCGCGCGATCCTGATCTCCGCGCAGGCGGACCCGCGCGCGGCGCTGCAGCGGTTCGTGGACCGCGCCGGCATCGGGTCGCGCGCCGGCGCGCGCATGCTGGACCTGATCGAAGCGCGGATCGGCCAGGGCCTGGATGCCTTGCAGGCGCACCGCATCGCACCGGCCATCGGCGTCCCGGTGCTGGTCGTGCACGACCTGCTGGATGACGAAGTGCCGTGGCACGAAGGCGAGCGCTTCGCCCGCCACCTGTCCGCCGCGCGCCTGCTGACCACGCTCGACCTGGGCCACCACGGCGTCCTGGCCGATGCCGCGGTGCTGCGCGACTGCCTGCGCTTCCTCGATGGCGCGACCGTCGGCGACAAGGTCGTGTCCTCGCAGAACCTTCCCTACGGCGTCGCCTGAAAAGAAAAGCCCCGCATCGCTGCGGGGCTTTCGTGGAACGGTGACGCGGGAAGCGGGACTTAGAAGTCCATGCCACCCATGCCGCCCATGCCACCGCCGGCCGGCATCGCCGGCTCGTCCTTCTTCGGCGCCTCGGCCACCATCGCTTCGGTGGTGATCATCAGGCCCGCGATCGAGGCGGCGTTCTGCAGCGCGGAGCGCGTGACCTTGGTCGGGTCCAGGATGCCGAACTCGATCATGTCGCCGAACTCGCCGTTGGCGGCGTTGTAACCGAAGTTGCCCGAACCGTCCTTGACGCGGTTGACGATCACCGACGGCTCTTCACCGGCGTTGGTGACGATCTCGCGCAGCGGGGCTTCCATCGCGCGCAGGGCGATCTGGATGCCGTGGTTCTGGTCTTCGTTGGCGCCCTTCAGGGTGCCGATGGTCTGCAGCGCACGGATCAGCGCCACGCCACCGCCCGGGACCACGCCTTCTTCCACCGCCGCACGCGTGGCGTGCAGGGCGTCTTCGACGCGGGCCTTCTTTTCCTTCATTTCGATTTCGGTCGAGGCACCGACCTTGATCACGGCCACGCCGCCGGCCAGCTTGGCCACGCGTTCCTGCAGCTTCTCGCGGTCGTAGTCGGAAGAGGTCTCTTCGATCTGCGCCTTGATCTGCTTGATGCGCGACTGGATGCGCTCGGCATCGCCGGCGCCGTCGATGATGGTGGTGTTCTCCTTGGAGATCACGACCTTCTTCGCACGACCCAGGTCGTTGATGGTGGCCTTCTCGAGCTGCAGCCCGACTTCCTCGGAGATCACCGTGCCGTTGGTCAGCGTGGCGATGTCTTCCAGGATGGCCTTGCGGCGGTCACCGAAGCCCGGCGCCTTGACGGCGGCGACCTTGACGATGCCGCGGATGGTGTTGACCACCAGCGTGGCGAGCGCTTCGCCTTCCACTTCCTCGGCCACGATCAGCAGCGGCTTGCCGGCCTTGGCGACGCCTTCCAGCACCGGCAGCAGTTCGCGGACGTTGGAGACCTTCTTGTCGTGGATCAGGATGAAGGGGTCGTCGAATTCGACCTGCTGCGACTGCTGGTTGTTGATGAAGTACGGCGACAGGTAGCCGCGGTCGAACTGCATGCCCTCGACGACGTCGAGTTCGTTCTCCAGGCCCGAGCCTTCTTCAACGGTGATCACGCCTTCCTTGCCGACCTTCTTCATGGCCTCGGCGATGATGTCGCCGATGTTGCTGTCGGAGTTGGCGGAGATCGTGCCGACCTGGGCGATCGCCTTGTCGTCGGCGGTCGGCTTGGAGAGCTTTTTGAGCTCTTCGACGGCGGCCTTCACGGCCTGGTCGATGCCGCGCTTCAGGTCCATCGGGTTCATGCCGGCGGCGACGGCCTTGGAGCCTTCGCGGATGAACGCCTGCGCCAGCACGGTGGCGGTGGTGGTGCCGTCACCGGCGTTGTCGGAGGTCTTGGACGCGACTTCCTTCACCATCTGCGCGCCCATGTTCTCGAACTTGTCGGCCAGTTCGATTTCCTTGGCGACGGAGACGCCGTCCTTGGTGATCGTCGGGGCGCCGAAGCTCTTCTCGAGCACGACGTTGCGGCCCTTCGGGCCGAGGGTGGCCTTGACGGCATTGGCGAGGATGTTCACGCCGCGCACCATGCGCGTACGGGCGTCTTCACCGAAACGGATATCTTTGGCTGCCATTGGAAAAACTCCGTGATTCGTAATTCGTGATGAGTGATTCGGGAAACGTCGGGCGGCGGGAAAACGGATGGAGCGGGATCGTCAACGCGGTTGCGCTACTGCGAATCCCCAATCCCCCATCACCAATCCCGCCTCGGCTCAGCCGAGGATCGCGAGAACGTCGTCTTCCTTGATGATCTTGTACTCGACGCCTTCGGACTTGTACGCCGAACCGGAGTACTGGCCGTAGATCACCTTGTCGCCGACCTTGACCTTCGGGGCGCGCACGGCACCGGTGGCCTCGATGAACTTGCCTTCGCCGACGGCGACGACTTCGCCCTTGGTGGGCTTTTCCTTCGCGGCGTCGGGAATGATGATGCCGCCGAGCGAGGTTTCTTCGGCTTCGATCGGCTTGACCACCAGGCGGTCGTACAGCGGCTTGATATTGCTCATGTCAATCCTCTTAAGTGATTGATTGGACTGGGAAAGGGGCAGCGATGTTAGCACTCGCCTCAGGGGACTGCCAACGCCGCAGGTACAAAAACCCGGCCAGGCCGGGATGCAGGGGATATTGGGTGCACTGGACGGCTTTCAAGGGCGGCCGCCTATCTTTGTCGCCGGGGCCGGCCGGGCGGGTCTGCAATAATCGCCGGCCATGCCCGTCTTCCTGATCCTGTCCACCTGCCCGGACGCCGACACCGCCCAGCGGCTGGCGCGGACGCTGGTGGAAGAACGGCTGGCGGCCTGCGTGAACCTGCTGCCCGGGGTGGTCTCGACCTACCGCTGGCAGGGCCAGGTGGAGCAGGCGACCGAGGTCCAGCTGCTGGCCAAGACGACCGGCGAACGCCGGGAGGCGCTGATCGCCCGGCTGGCCGGACTCCACCCGTACGAACTGCCGGAGATCCTGGCGGTCGAAACCGCCGCCGGCCTGCCCGCCTACCTGGACTGGGTGGCCGCCGACACCCGGGCCGACGCCCGCGCCCCCGAGTGACCCGATGACGCTGATCCGCCCCCTGCTCGCCTGCCTGCTGCTGTCCTTCGCCTCGCTGATGTCGCCGACCGCCTCGGCCTCGATCACCCAGGACGACCTGCTGCCGGTGGACGAGGCCTTCGTGCTGACCGCCACCGCGCCGGCGCGCGATCGCATCGAGATCCACTGGAAGATCACCGACGGCTACTACCTCTACCGCCATCGCACCGGCGTGGAGGCCGATGCCGGCTTCGCCGCCCAGCCGTTGCAACTGCCCAAGGGCAAGGCGTACCGCGACGAGTTTTTCGGCGACGTCGAGACCTACCGCGGCGAACTGCTCGCCACCCTGCCCGGCCAGCCCGGCGCGTCCACCGACAGCGTCACCCTGAAGATCAAGTACCAGGGCTGCGCCGATGCCGGCATCTGCTACCCGCCGCAGACGCGCACGCTGAAGGTGGCGTTGCCGCCGGCCGAGGACGGCGGCGCCTTCGTACCGCTGGGATCCGGCGCGCTCACCGGCAGCCTGCTGGGCCAGAAACCGCAGGCCGGCATGGACGCGCTGCCGTTGCCAGCGGAACAGGCGTTCGCGTTCGAGGCGATCGCCTTCAACGGCAACGAACTGCTGCTGCGCTTCACGCCGGCACGTGGCTATTACGTCTACCGCGACCGCACCTCGATGGCGCTGGAAGGCGCCAAGGGCGTCGCGCTGCAGGCGCCGCGCTGGCCGAAGGGCAAGGCGCACCGTGACGAGCATTTCGGCGAGGTCACGGTCTATTTCGATCAGGCCGAAGTGCCGGTGCCGCTGCGGCGCGACCGCGCGGATGCCACCCAGGCCACGCTGCGCGTCACCTTCCAGGGCTGCCAGACCGACGGCATCTGCTATCCGCCGATGACGCGGCGGGTGAAGCTGTCCATTCCCGCCGGCACGGTGACGCCGGCCAGCACGCCCGACGTACCCGCACCCGCTGCCGTCGCGCCGCCGCCGACAGACGCGAGGACACCCGCCGGCACGCCGGTCGCGGCGCCGGACGCGGACGCGCCGACGACACCTGCTGCTGCCGAGATCGAACGCACGCGTCCTCCGGAAGACGTGCTGGCGCGCAACCAGCGCGGCGCCACCTCGCTGCTCGTCGCACTCGCGCTGGCACTGGCCGGCGGCCTGATCCTCAACCTGATGCCGTGTGTGCTGCCCATCCTGTCGCTGAAGGCGCTGTCGCTGGCCGAGAGCGGGCAGCACGAAGGCGATGCGCGCCGGCGTGCGCTCTGGTACACCGCCGGCGTGCTGGTCAGCTTCGTCGCGGTCGGCGCGCTCGCCATCGCGCTGCGCGCCGCGGGCCAGGCGCTGGGTTGGGGCTTCCAGCTGCAGCAGCCGTGGATGGTCGGCCTGCTGGCCTATGTGATGTTCGCGGTGGGCCTGAGCCTGTCGGGCGTGTTCGCGGTCGGCCATCGACTGGCCGGCGCCGGGCATGGCCTGGCATCGCGACGCGGCCCCGTGGGCGACTTCTTCACCGGCGTGCTCGCGGTGGTCGTGGCCAGCCCGTGCACGGCGCCGTTCATGGGCGTAGCGCTGGCGTATGCGTTCACCGCGCCCACGCCGCTGGCGCTGCTGGTGTTCGCGGTGCTCGGCCTGGGCCTGGCGTTGCCGTTCCTGCTGATCGGCTTCGTCCCCGCGCTGGCGAACCGCCTGCCGCGCCCAGGCGCATGGATGGACACGCTGAAGCAGGTGCTCGCCTTCCCGATGTACCTGACCGCCGTGTGGCTGCTGTGGGTGCTGGGCAAGCAGCGCGGCATCGACGCGGTCGGCCTGGCGCTGGTCGGGCTGGTGCTACTGGCGCTGGGGCTGTGGTGGTTCCAGCGCGTGCGCTTCGCCGCGTCGCCGCTGCCGCGCGTGCTGGCGCTGGCGCTCGCCGCCACCGCGCTGGTGCCCTTGCTGATGGTGCACCGCTTGCCGGTGGCATCCGCTGCTGCACCGGCGGCGGAGGGCCACGTGGCGTATTCCGCGGAGCGCCTCGCTGCGTTGCGTGCCGAGGGCCGCATCGTCTTCGTCGACATGACCGCCGACTGGTGCGTCACCTGCAAGGCCAACGAAAAGGCCGTGCTGAACACCGCCGCGTTCCGCGACCTGCTCGCCACGCACGACGCGGTGATGATGACGGGCGACTGGACCAACGTGGATCCGGCCATCACCGCCTTCCTCGAACAGCACAAGGCCGTCGGTGTTCCGCTGTACGTGATGTATCCGCGCAACGGCGGCGAAGGCGAGGTGCTGCCCACCGTGCTGACCCACGACACCATGCGCCAGGCGTTCGAACGGGCAGCGCGATGACGATCACCACCCCGCGCATCGTCGCCGTCGCGATCCTCGCCGGCGGCCTTGGCCTGGCGGCGAGTGTCTGGTTCAACGGCAATCCGTTCTGGCGCACGCAGGTGGGCGAACGCGCCCTGCATGCGGCCACGAACGCGACCGCGCCCACGCCGCCCGCCGGCGTCACGCCCGCCGGCATCGGCGATCCGATGCCGCCGATCGCGCTGCCCGGACTGGACGGCGACATCGTCGACCTGCGCACGCGTTACGCCGGCAAACGGTTGCTGATCAATGTGTGGGCGAGCTGGTGCGGCCCCTGCATCGAGGAAATGCCCGAACTGGACCGTTTCGCCGCCTCGCAGGGCGCGGACGGCGTGCAGGTGGTCGGGCTCGCGCTGGATACGCCGGAAGGCGTGCGCGACTTCACCGCGAAGATCCCGGTGCGCTATCCGATCGTGCTGGATACGCCGGGTCCCGCCGACGCCAGCGTCTGGCTGGGCAACGCCAAGGGCGTATTGCCCTACACCGTGTTGGTGGATGCCGACGGCCGCATCGCGCGGCAGAAGATCGGTCCGTTCACGCACGGCGAGATCAGCGGCTGGGCTCGATAAGCCGCAACGTCGGCGAACTAAACGTCAACGCGAGAAAGGTGGCCGCTCTTGCTGTACCCGTCATCGCGCAACGCACCCACGGCGTCGCGATTCCGGCGACACACCCGCCGAAAATCAAACATTCGTTTAAATCATGGCGAACTTCGGCGAACTGGACAGCATCGCCCGCTTCGCGCAGACTGCCGCCCTTCCGCTGGAGAGCCGAATGGCGAAGCTGCTGGTCCTGCATGGCCCCAACCTCAATCTGCTCGGCACCCGCGAGCCGGAGGTCTATGGGCATGCGACGCTGGCGGACATCGACCTGGCGCTGGCTGCGCAGGCGCAGGCCGCCGGCCACCAGTTGGACGCCTTCCAGTCCAATGCCGAGCACGCGCTGGTCGACCGCATCCAGGCCGCCCGCACCGACGGCACCACCTTCATCCTGATCAACCCGGCCGCCTTCACCCACACCTCCGTCGCGATCCGCGACGCGCTGGCGGCGGTGGCCCTGCCCTTCATCGAAATCCACTTGTCCAACCCGCACAGCCGCGAGCCCTTCCGCCACACCAGCTACCTCAGCGACAAGGCGGTGGGCGTGGTCTGCGGCTTCGGCGCCGACAGCTACCGCTACGCGCTGGACGCCGCCCTGCAGCGGCTGCCGGCCTGACTTTCCTCTGTTCCCCCGGAACAACGTTCAACCACGAGGCTCCCATGGATCTCCGCAAAATCAAGAAACTGATCGACCTGCTGGAAGAGTCGAACCTGGCCGAAATCGAGATCAAGGAAGGCGAAGAATCCGTGCGCCTGGCGCGCACCCCGAAGGGCGGCTACGCCGTGCCCGCCGCGCCGGCACCGGTCGCGTATGCGGAGCCGCGCCCGGCCGCACCGATGCCGATGAGCTCGCCGACCGAGGCCTCGACCGGCGGCGCCGCCAAGGCCGGCAACGCCCTGCCCGACGGCCACGTGGTGCGCGCGCCGATGGTCGGCACGTTCTACGCCTCGCCGTCGCCGGACAAGCCGTCGTTCGTCAGCGTCGGCCAGTCGGTGAAGGCCGGCGAGACGCTGGCGATCATCGAAGCGATGAAGATGTTCAACCCCATCGAAGCCGACGTGTCCGGCACCGTGCTGTCGATCCTGGCCGAGAGCGGCCAGCCGATCGAATTCGACCAGCCGCTGTTCGTGATCGGCTGAGGTCCGCGCCATGCTGGACAAAGTCGTCATCGCCAACCGGGGTGAGATCGCGCTGCGCATCCTGCGCGCCTGCCACACCCTCGGCATCCGCACGGTCGCGGTGCATTCCACCGTCGACCGCAACCTCAAGCACGTGGCCATGGCGGACGAATCCGTCTGCATCGGCCCGGCCGCCTCGAAGGACAGCTACCTCAACATCCCGGCGATCATCGCCGCGGCCGAGGTGACCGACGCGCAGGCCATCCATCCCGGCTACGGCTTCCTGTCGGAGAACGCCGACTTCGCCGAGCGCGTGGAACAGTCCGGCTTCATCTTCATCGGCCCGAAGGCGGACACCATCCGCATGATGGGCGACAAGGTGGAAGCGATCCGCGCCATGCAGGCCGCCGGCGTGCCGTGCGTGCCCGGCAGCGGCGGTCCGCTGGGCGACGACATCGTCGCCAACACCAAGATCGCGCGCGAGATCGGCTACCCGGTGATCATCAAGGCCGCGGGCGGCGGCGGCGGCCGCGGCATGCGCGTGGTGCATGTCGAAGGCGCACTGAAGGCCGCCATCGAAATGACCAAGTCGGAAGCCAAGGCCGCGTTCGGCAATGGCGAGGTCTACATGGAGAAGTTCCTGGAGAATCCGCGCCACGTGGAGATCCAGGTACTCGCCGACGGCCAGGGTGGCGCGATCCACCTGGGCGAGCGCGACTGCTCGATGCAGCGCCGCCACCAGAAGGTGGTCGAGGAAGCGCCGGCCCCGGGCATCACCGAGGAACTGCGCAACGAAATCGGCAAGGTCTGCGTGGAAGCCTGCATCCGCATCGGCTACCGCGGCGCGGGCACGTTCGAATTCCTGTTCGAGGACGGCCGCTTCTATTTCATCGAGATGAACACCCGCATCCAGGTGGAGCACCCGGTGACCGAGCGCATCACCGGCATCGACCTGGTCTGCGAGCAGTTGCGCATCGCGGGCGGCCAGAAGCTCAGCATCAAGCAGAGCGACGTCGTACTGCGTGGGCATGCCATCGAGTGCCGCATCAATGCGGAAGACCCGGACACCTTCATGCCGCATCCCGGCCTGATCCAGCACTTCCATCCGCCGGGTGGACCCGGCGTGCGCGTCGACACGCATATCTACGAAGGCTACCGCGTGCCGCCGAACTACGACTCGATGATCGCCAAGCTCATCGTGCACGGTCCGGACCGCGACACCGCGATCGCCCGCATGCGCGTGGCGCTGAGCGAGATGGTCATCGACGGCATCAAGACCAACATCCCGCTGCAGCAGCGCATCATGCGCGACCAGGGCTTCCAGGCCGGCGGCCAGAACATCCACTACCTGGAAAAGCGCCTCGCCGAACGCAAGAACAAGGCGATCTCGCTGGTCTGAGCCAGGCGCGACATCCGGAAAGACGAAGGGCCGGGATGGCGACATCCCGGCCCTTCTGCTTTTTCATCGCGCGACGCGATCGCGAAGCGCGTTACCTGTCCGGCGCCTGCTGCGTGCCCAGGACCGGCGTGGCGCCCAGCGGCGAGGAGGGATCGGTGACCCGTACCACTTCCGACGACCCGTCGGACCACACGATCCTGATCGTGCTGCCGGGCGACAGCGTCGAGAACGGCGTGCCGCTGCGTGCGCGGTAGAGCGCCGCCACCTGTGCGGCACCCAGGCGGCGCGCATCGTCGGGGGCGTGGATGGTCATGTGCCCGACCCGCGAGAGGTCGCGGAAGCCCGGGGCGCGCGTTTCGATGATGATCGTGGCGGCCGCGGCGGCATATGCCACCACCACCAGTCCCCACACCAGGAGGTTCGCTCCCGGCCGTGCGTGCTTGTACTTCATCCGTCCACTCCCGTGTGGGACAGCAAGGTGCCCACCATCTCGTCCACGTTGTCCGCACCCTGGCGTGGGTAACCCGCATCCCGCGCAAAGGTGGTGAAATCCTGCGATTCGTCCTGCGTGCAGATGCCGCCGTTCACGCAGTAATTGGTCATCAGCGTGCCATCGGCACTGCAGTCCATGCCGAGCCGGCACGAGGCGATGCGCCACGCGATCTCACTCAGGTCGCTGCCCGATACCTCGCCCAGCGTCTCTCGCCGCCCGCTGCCCACCGTGCCCATCGCCGGCGCGATGGCGAGGTAGGCGAAGGGATCGCCCGAGTCCAGCACGCGCAGCACCAGGTCGCGACGGTAGTCGTCGCCTTCCTGCAGCGGCTGGTCCATCGCCAGCAGCGAGGCTTCCGCCGCCAGGCTGCCGGCGCGCGCGGCCAGGGTGCGCTGATTGATGAGGGTCGGCAGCGAGAAACCGTCCTGCGGCACGAAGCGCGCACAGCGCTGCTGGATGCGCTGGCGCGCGGACAGCATGGCGTTGCCGTTGGACAGGCCGAGGCCCGCGATGACGCGGGTATCCTGCGCATAGCCGATGGGATCGGCCGCGAACCCGGCGCACTGGTCCTGCACCAGGCTCAGCAGCCACATCGCGTCTGCATCGCCGGCTGCCGCCAGCGCCAGCAATTCGCGCGAGTAGGCGAACAGGTCGGTGCTGTCCTCGAAGCCGCGTCGCAGCGGCGAGAGCGCGGGTACCGTGCGCGCCACCATCGGGCGCAGCGCGGGCTGGGCCGGGGAGGCAGCGAACGATGCGGTTTCAGGCCCGGCAGGCTCGTCGGTGGCCGTCTGCGACGCATGCGGCAGCCAACCCGCCTGGCGCAGCGGTATCCACGCCAGCGCCCCCAGCAGGCCCACCAGCATCATCGGCATCAGCAGCTTCCGGGGCACGCGATCATTATCCCGGCGCCCTCCCCGCCTTTCAACGCAAGACGTGCGCGTTTACGCCCCCGGCCACGTCCTTTCGTCGCCGTCCCGCGGCGGCGGACCGCAGCGCGCGTGAGACAATCCCGGCCCGTTCATTTTCACAACCCCGGCCATGCCTTATCTGGAACTCTCCCTGCGCTGCACCGAAGCCGAGCAGCCGCGCTACGAGAACGCGCTGGAGGACGTGGGCGCACTGTCGGTCACCCTGCTGGACGCCGATGCCGACACCGGCAACGAGCGCGCCATCCTGGAGCCCGGCGTCGGCGAGACGCCGCTGTGGAAAGCACTGGTGCTGACCGCGCTGTTCGACGTGGACGCCGACGCGCTGACGTTGCTGGCGGCGCTGGAGGCCTTCGACCCCGGACTGGACTGGAGCCAGGTCGGCTTCCGCAAGGTCGAGGACGAGGACTGGGAACGCGCGTGGCTGGACCAGTTCAAGCCGATGCGCTTCGGCGCGCGCACCTTCATCGTGCCGTGGAACCACGCGGTACCCGACGAGGCCGGCGATAACGCCGCGATCGTGCGGCTCGATCCTGGTCTGGCCTTCGGCTCCGGCACGCACCCCACCACGGCCCTGTGCCTGCGCTGGCTCGATGCGCTCGCCGGCGAAGGCCAGCTGCAGGGCCAGCGCGTGCTCGATTTCGGTTGTGGTTCCGGCATCCTCGCGCTCGCCGCGCTGAAGCTCGGCGCCGCGCAGGCGGTCGGCGTCGACAACGATCCGCAGGCCTTGCTCGCCAGCGCCGACAATGCGCAGCGCAATGACGTGGGCGCGGACTTCAGCGTGTACCTGCCGGACGACGAGCCGGTGGCGACGTATCCGGTGGTGGTGGCGAACATCCTCGCCTCCGCGCTGGATGCCTTGGCCGAGATCCTCGCCGCACGCGTGGCGCAAGGTGGACGCATCGCGCTGTCCGGCATCCTCAAGGGTCAGGAAGACGATCTGCTCGCCCGCTACGCGACCTGGTTCGACGACCTGTCGGCCACGCAGGACGGCGACTGGATGCGCATCGACGGCATCCGCCGCTGACGGCGCGCGGCGAATTCCGGTCACAACACGCGCGCGGGCGAGCATGGTTGAATAGCCGCCATGGTCATCGCCTGCCCGCATTGCCAGCTCGTCGTCTCCCCTGATCCGCAGGCGGGCACATCGCCCGCCGACTGCCCGCGTTGCGGCAAGCCACTGGTGGTCTCGGACGAAGCGAAGACACCGGCCCCCAGCCTGGCCACCCTGCTGCATGCCGCACCGTCTCCGACGGAACCGGCGCATGTCGAAACGCGGGTCGCCGATGCGGAGACGACCTACATCCCGCCAACCGTGCCGGCGGAGACCGCGATCGCAGCGCAGGCCGACCTCGCAGACGAACCGGCCGCGCCACGCGATGACGCAACGCACGACGAGACCATCGCGGCGACCGACGCGCCATCGCTCGATGCCGCGCCAGCGGTCGCCATCGATGCCGCCCCACCTGCACCACCCCCTGGCCGCAAGGCGAACGGACCCCGCTTCCTCCATCGCACACGCACCACACCGGTGCAGACGCGCCGCGCGCGCCTGCAGTGGGCGACCGTCGTCGCGCTGTCGCTGCTGCTGTGCATCCAGGTCGTGATCGCCGATCGTGCGCGACTCGCGACACAGGCGGGCTGGCGCCCGGTCGTCGCGGGCCTGTGCGGCATCGCCGGCTGCGACGTGCCCACCTGGCGCGAGCCTGCGGCCTTCACCATGCTCAGCCGCGATGTGCGTCCCCTCATCGGACGGCCGGGCACGCTGCAGGCGCAGGCCACGTTCCGCAATGAAGCGCGCTGGGCGCAGGCGTGGCCGGTGATCCTGCTGACATTGAAGGATGCCGATGGCCGCACGCTCGGCGCACGTGCGCTGCAACCCGGCGACTACCTGCCGGAAGGCGAGGCCGCCGAGGCCATCGGGCCGGGCCAGAGCGCGCAGATGGCCGTGCGCATCCGCGAGCCGAGCGCCAGCGTCGTCGCATTTTCCTTCGACTTCCGTTAAGTGCGCCGGTTCATCAAAAAAGCGGATGCGCGCGCCGCGATCAGGCGCTAGACTCGTCCCCCCGCCGAATACCCACAAGCACAAGGCGGGCATCTGCATCCGTAGCGCCCAGGGGATACGATTGAACGCCGCCTCCACCCGCCAGGACACGCCACGCGCCACGTCGCGACCGCCGCTGCGCGAGCATGTCGCGCACTCCGTGCGCCGCTACCTGCGCGACCTGGATGGCTGCGATGCGGACGATGTGTACGAGATCGTCCTGCGTGAAATGGAAATCCCGCTGTTCGTGGAAGTGCTGAACCACTGCGAAGGCAACCAGAGCCGCGCGGCCGCCCTGCTCGGCATCCATCGCGCCACGCTGCGCAAGAAGCTCAAGGACTACGGACTGGCGTAAGCCGCCGGGGGCCGTTGTTGCGGCGCGTTATAATTCGCGCCCCGCTCCGTCCCGCCGTCCCCATGACCCTCGATCTCCAGCCCGTCCGTCGGGCGCTGCTGTCCGTTTCCGACAAGACCGGCCTGCTCGACCTGGCCCGCGCCCTCGCCGCCCGCGATGTCGAACTGCTGTCCACCGGCGGCACCGCGAAGACATTGCGTGACGCCGGCCTGGCCGTGCGCGACGTCGCCGACGTCACCGGCTTCCCGGAAATGATGGACGGTCGCGTCAAGACGCTGCACCCGACGGTGCACGGCGGCCTGCTGGGTCGCGCCGGCACCGACGACGCGGTGATGGCCGAGCACGGCATCGGCGCGATCGACCTGCTGGTGCTGAACCTGTATCCGTTCGAGGCCGTGACGGCCCAGGCCGACTGCACGCTGGCCGACGCGGTGGAGAACATCGACATCGGCGGCCCGGCGATGCTGCGTTCGGCGGCGAAGAACTTCGCCCGCGTCGCGGTCGCCACCGATCCGTCGCAGTACGCCGGCCTCGTCGCCGAGCTCGATGCGAACGACGGCGCGCTGTCGGCGAAGACGCGCTTCGCGCTGTCGGTCGCCGCCTTCAATCGCGTGGCGCAGTACGACGCCGCGATCAGCAACTACCTGTCCGCCGTCACCGACACCTCGTCCGACGTGCCGGTGCGCAGCGCGTTCTCGGCGCAGGCCAACGGCAGCTTCGTCAAGGTCATGGACCTGCGCTACGGCGAGAACCCACACCAGCAGGCCGCGTTCTACCGCGACCTGTATCCCGCGCCCGGCTCGCTGGCCACGTTCCGGCAACTGCAGGGCAAGGAGCTGAGCTACAACAACATCGCCGACAGCGACGCGGCCTGGGAATGCGTGCGCCAGTTCGACGCGCCGGCCTGCGTGATCGTCAAGCACGCCAATCCCTGCGGCGTGGCCGTCGGCGTGGCCTGCGGCGATGCCTACGAGCTCGCCTACGCCACCGACCCGACCAGTGCGTTCGGCGGCATCATCGCGTTCAACCGCACGCTGGATGCAGCGACGGCGAAGGTCATCCTGGACCGCCAGTTCGTCGAGGTGCTGATCGCACCCGACTACGAGCCCGCCGCGCTCGACTACGCGACGAAGAAGGCCAACGTGCGCATCCTGCAGATCCCGATGGCGCCCGCGTCGCCGGGCTTCATCGACACCAAGCGCATCGGCTCGGGCCTGCTGCTGCAGACCGCGGACGACCGCGTGGTCACGCGCGACGAGCTGAAGGTGGTGACGAAACTCGCCCCGACCGACGCGCAGTTCACCGACCTGCTGTTCGCGTGGAAGGTGGCGAAGTTCGTCAAGTCCAACGCCATCGTCTATGCGAAGGACCACCGCACCATCGGCGTCGGCGCCGGCCAGATGAGCCGCGTGTATTCGGCGCGCATCGCCGGCATCAAGGCCGCCGATGCGGACCTGGTCGTCGACGGTTCGGTGATGGCCAGCGACGCCTTCTTCCCGTTCCGCGACGGCATCGACGCCGCGGCGGCGGCCGGCATCAAGGCGGTGATCCAGCCGGGCGGCTCGATGCGCGACAGCGAAGTGATCGCGGCCGCGGACGAGCATGGCATCGCGATGGTGTTCACCGGCGTGCGGCACTTCCGCCACTGAGGCATCCGTCAACGGCTTTCACTACGGACATCGATGACCATGACGTACGTACGCCATTTTTCGTTGACCACGGTGATGCTCGCGGGCGCGCTGGTGCTCGCCGGCTGCCGCAATACCCCTGAGGGTCTGCAGCAGGCGCGCGACGCGATGGCCACCGGGCTTCCCGCGCCGTACTTCGAAGACCTGACCACCGAATCGGCGACGATCGATGGCGATCGCCTGGTGCTGCTGGTCCGCAGTCCGGAGGGCGACGCCGGTAAGACACGGACATCGCCCGACTTCGCTTCGCTGCAATCCAGCGAAGCGCGCGAGCTGCGCGAGCTGTGCACCCATGACGCGATCAAGCCCCTGGTCAAGACGGATGCCGTGCTGGTACGTCGTTTCGTCGACCGCAACGACACGCTTTTCTTCGAAGTCGAACTGCCGGCACGCGAGTGCCTGAACCTGCCGGACGATGCCCCGGCCACACCATGAGGAACGCCCCTTGAAAGTCCTGGTCATCGGTTCCGGCGGTCGCGAGCACGCGCTGGCGTGGAAGCTGGCGCAGTCGCCGCGCGTGGACGAAGTGATCGTGGCGCCCGGCAACGCCGGCACCGCGACGGAAGCCGGTTGCCGCAATGTCGCGGTCAAGGTCACCGACATCGAGGGCCTGCTCGCGCTGGTACAAGCCGAAGGCATCGGCCTGACCGTGGTCGGCCCCGAGGTTCCGCTGGTGGCGGGCGTGGTGGATCGTTTCCGCCTCGCCGGCCATCGCATCTTCGGACCTACCGCCGCCGCCGCCCAGCTCGAAGGCAGCAAGGCCTTCGCGAAGGATTTTCTCGCCCGCCACGGCATTCCGACCGCGTTCTACGCCGTGCACACCGACCTGGACGCCGCGCTGACGTACCTCCGCGAGAAGGGCGCGCCGATCGTCGTCAAGGCCGATGGCCTGGCAGCAGGCAAGGGCGTGATCGTGGCGATGACCTTGCAGGAAGCGGAAGACGCCGTGCGCGACATGCTGTCGGGCAATGCGTTCGGCGATGCCGGCGCGCGCGTGGTGATCGAGGAGTTCCTGGAAGGCGAGGAAGCCAGCTTCATCTCGATGGTGGATGGCACCACCGCGCTGCCGATGGCGACCAGCCAGGACCACAAGCGCGTCGGCGACGGCGACACCGGTCCCAACACCGGCGGCATGGGCGCGTATTCGCCGGCACCGGTGGTGACGCCCGACGTGCATGCCCGCGTGATGCGCGAGGTGGTGAACCCGACCGTGCAGGGCATGATCGCCGACGGCGTGCCGTTCACCGGCTTTCTCTATGCCGGCCTGATGATCGATGCCGACGGCGCGCCGAGGGTCATCGAATTCAACGTGCGCTTTGGCGATCCGGAGACGCAACCGGTGATGCTGCGCCTGCAGTCCGACCTGGTCGACCTGGTCGAAGCCGCCATCGACGGACGCCTCGCCACCACCGAGGCAGCCTGGGATCCGCGCCCCTCGCTGGGCGTGGTGATGGCCGCCGCACCGTACCCGGAAACGCCGGTCACAGGCGACGCCATCGTTGGGCTGGACGACGTGCCCGCGACGGCCAAGGTTTTCCATGCCGGTACGGCGCTGGACGCGAATGGCCAGGTGATCAGCGCGGGCGGCCGCGTGCTGTGCGTGGCCGCGCTCGGCGAGACCGTATCGGACGCGCAGCGCCACGCCTACGCCGGCGTGGACAAGGTGCGCTGGACCCACGAGTTCCACCGCACCGATATCGGCTGGCGCGCGATCGCGCGCGAGCGCGCGGACGCCTGATCGGCTACGACGCCTGCCTGAAGCTCGCCGCGTGTTCGCGCGGCGCGCTGCGCAGGTACTGCGGCGCGATGCCGACCTGCGCCCCGAGTGTGGTGGCGGCATGCCATGGCCAGCGCGGGTCGTAGAGAATTCCACGCGCCAGCGCGACCGCATCCGCCTGCCCGCCCTGCAGGATGTCCTCGGCCTGCTGCGGCTCGGTGATCAGGCCCACCGCGATCACCGGCATCGCCACCTCGCGCTTGATGGCGTCTGCGAACGGCACCTGGTATCCGGGCGCGAGCGCGATCGTCTGCGCCGGGTGCAGGCCGCCGCTCGACACATCGATGAAATGGCAGCCGCGCGCATCGAGCGCCTTCGCCAGCGCGATGCTCTGCCCAAGATCCCACCCGCCCTCGACCCAGTCGGTGGCGGAAATGCGGATGCCGACCGCCATCGAGTCCGGCACGACGGCCTTCACCGCATCGAACACCTGCAGCACCAGCCGCATGCGGTTCTCCAGCGTTCCACCATAGGCATCGTCGCGCTGGTTGCTCAGCGGCGACAGGAACTGGTGCAGCAGGTAACCGTGCGCGGCGTGGATCTCGATCAGGTCCAAGCCCAGTCGCACGGCACGGCGAGCACTGTCGGCGAACGCGGCGATCACCGCGTCGATGCCGGCCTGGTCCAGCGCCAGCGGCGCATGCTGGTCGTCGCTGTACGGCAATGACGACGCCGACACCGTCTGCCAGCCATGCACGGCGTCCGGCGCGATCTGCGCGCCGTGGCCGTCCCAGGGGCGGTGCGTGGACGCCTTGCGTCCGGCGTGCGCGAGCTGCACGCCGATCGGCATGGAAGAGTAGCGCCGGGTGGCCGCCAGCGCGCTCGCGAAGGCCGCCTCGGTCGTGTCGTCCCACAGGCCGAGATCGGCCCAGCTGATGCGACCGCGCGGTTCCACCGCGGTCGCTTCGATGATCGCCAGTCCGGCGCCGGACTGCGCGAGATTCGGCCAATGGAAGGCATGCCAGTCGGTCGCGCTGCCTTCTTCGGACGAGTACTGGCACATCGGTGCGATGACGATGCGGTTGGACAGCGACAACGGCCCCACTGCGAGGGGCGAGAACAGACGACTCATGGAGAAGGAAAGACCATACGACGTGGGGAGCGCCACTATCCCCCTGCCCCGGCCCTCCATCAACGCCGCCTGCGGAACACTGTCGGGCATGCCTGCTGGCATCGCCATCGCGATTTGCTAGGCTGCGCGCAACCCACGGAGGGCGCATGTCCAGCCACAGCCAGTTCTCGCTGCTGACACAACGGCGGTTCCTGCCGTACTTCACCGTCCAGGCGCTCGGCGCCTTCAACGACAACGTCTATCGGCAGGCCATCATCGGTCTGCTGATCTTCCTCGGCGCCAGCACCGACGAGCGGGCGCTGTACGCCATCATCGCGCCGGCCATCTTCATCCTGCCGTACTTCCTCTTCTCGGCCATCGCCGGACAGATCGCGGAGAAGCTGGAGAAGCAGCGGTTGATCGTGATCACCACGACGATGGAAATCGTGATCATGTCGCTGGCGGCGGTCGGCTTCCTGCTGCAGAACATGCCCGTGCTGCTGGTCGCGCTGTTCTGCACCGGCGTGCAGTCGACGCTGTTCGGACCGGTCAAGTATTCGGTGCTGCCGTCGATACTCAAGCCCGAGGAGCTGACCGGTGGCAACGGCCTGGTCGAGATGGGCACGTCGATCTCGATCCTGTGCGGCATGATCGCCGGCGGCATGATCTTCCAGGTGGCCGGCGCGCATGGCCCGCAGGCCGCCGCGATCGCCATCGTGCTGCTCGCCGTGCTGGGCAACGTGCTGTCGCGGCTGATCCCGCGCATGGATGCCGGCGCACCCGACCTGAAGATCAACTGGAATCCGATCCCCGAGTCGCTGGTGGTACTGCACATGGCCAAACAGCAACTGGCCGTGCGCAACGCCATTCTCGGCGTGTCCTGGTTCTGGTTCTTCGGCACGCTGCTGACCTCGCAGTTGCCCACGTATGCCGAGTTGCATCTCGGCGCACCAGGCGATTCGGCGACGCTGTACGTGGCGGCGCTCGCGTTGTTCTCCATCGGCACCGGCGTCGGCTCGCTGCTGTGCGAGAAGCTGTCCGGTCGCACCGTCGAGATCGGCCTGGTGCCGGTCGGCGCGTTCGGCATGACCGCGTTCCTGCTGGACCTCTACTTCGCCCGCCCCGGCCTCGCGCCGACGGTGGGGCTGGACCTGGTGCAGTTCGTGCAACAGCCAGGCAGCGTGCGCATCATCATCGACCTGGTCGGCATCGGCCTGTTCACCGGCATCTTCGTGGTGCCGCTGTTTGCGCTGATCCAGAGCCGCACGCGTACGTCCGAGATGGCGCGTGTGTTTGCCGCGCTGAACATCCAGAACTCCGGCTTCATCGTGCTGGCGGCGATCGCCGGCCTCGTCCTGCAGCGCTTCCTCGGATGGAGCAGCCCGCAGATGTTCCTGGCGCTGGCCATCGCCAATGCCGTGGTCGCGATCTGGATCTTCACGATCGTGCCCGAGTTCCTGATGCGCTTCCTGAGCTGGCTGCTGGTGCGCGGCCTGTACCGGCTGCGGCTGCACGGCATCGAGAAGCACGTGCCCGACGAAGGGCCGGCGCTGATCGTCTGCAACCATGTCAGCTACATGGATGCGCTGATCCTGTCGGCGACGATCCCGCGCCCGGTGCGCTTCGTCATGTACTACAAGATCTTCAACATCCCGGTGATGAGCTGGATCTTCCGCACCGCCAAGGCCATCCCGATCGCCGGCGCCAAGGAGGATCCCGCGTTGATGCAGCGTGCGTTCGAGGAAATCGACGCGGCGCTGGCGGCGGGCGAGATCGTCGGCATCTTCCCGGAAGGCGCGCTGACGAAGGACGGCGAGATCGCCGCCTTCAAGTCCGGTGTAGAGAAGATCCTGGAAACGCGACCTGTTCCCGTAGTACCGATGGCGTTGAAGGGCATGTGGGCCAGCATGTGGAGCCGGCGCGACACACGCCTGGGCCGCATGCGGGTCCCGCGTCGCTTCCGTGCGCACATCGACGTCGTTGCGGGCGAACCGATGGACGGCGCCGCGGTGGATGCGGAGCAATTGGAAGCACGCGTGAGGGCATTGCGTGGCGACAGCGCGTGAGGCCAGGCGACAGCGACCGGCTCGGCTGACGCGTGTTTTTTTTGCACGGGGCTCTGGCACTATGGGGCCCCTTGACCGGCGTGCGCGCCGATTCGAACGACCACCCCGAGGAGTAGAGACCGCATGAGCGCCGTACCCCCTGTGACACCGCCACCCGTCGCACCCGCGTCTCCGATCCCGAGCTACCTGCCCTGGTCGATCACGGCCACCGTGCTGAGCTTCCTGTCGTGCTGCATCGTCTGCTACACGTTCCCCGGCATCATCACCGGCGTCGTGGCCATCGTCTTCTCGACGAAGGTCAACACGCTGCTGCGGCAGGGCGATATCAACGGTGCGCTGCAGGCCTCCAGGAACGCCAAGATCTGGACCTGGGTGACCGCCGGCATCTTCGTCGCGGCCATCCTCGTGTTCTTCATCTCGCTGGCCATGATGGGCGGCATCGAGGGCTACATGGAGCGCATCCACGAGGTCCAGCGGCAGTTCGAAGCCGCGCAGTGACACTCGCCGGGCGCTCCTTGCTCTGGCTGGGTTCTGTCGCGGCCATCCTGGTGGTCGCGGCAGGCGTCTGGGCGCTCCGCACGTTCGATCCCAATGCGGCGGGAAATCCCTTCCCGCCCTGCATGTTCCACCTGTTGACCGGCTACTTCTGCGCGGGGTGCGGCATCACCCGCGCACTGCACGCATTGGTCCACGGCGACCTGATGGCCGCGCTTCGCTTCAACGTGCTCGCGGTGGGCTTGCTCGCGCTGTCGCCATTCGCCGTGCTGTGGCACACCGGCTGGCGCCCCCGCATCCTCGAGCCGGTCGCACGATCCATGGGGCATCCTGCGCCCTGGCTGGTACTGCTCTCCGCCTACTGGATCCTGCGCAACCTGCCGTGGCCGCCTTTCAGCTGGCTCGCGCCGGGCTGACGCTGCGCCGGCTCAGCTGACCCAGCCGCCGATCACGAACACGGCGAGCAATGCCAGCCACAGCAACAGGATGCGCCAGACCAGGCTCATCGCGTCGCGCAACTCGGGCAGGTCGCGCATGGCCTGCACCATTCCTTCCTCCGCGTACTCCTCGGCTTCTTCCGCCAGCTCGCCGCGCACGCTGGCACGCGCGGCATGCGCGAGGAAGCCGGTGTCGAGGCGGAAGCGCGCACCGCCGGCATCGCGCCACGCGGTGAAGACGGTATCGAAGTTGCCGACGAGCGCCATCGCCAGCGTCATCAGCTGGGCGACCGGCCACTCCAGCGCAGCCCTCAGCGCCCGCGCACCGGCGCGGTTCTGCTCGGGCAGGTCCGGCGTCGTGCTGCCCTGCATGGACAGCCGGTACAGGATCGCGCCGACGGGACCGAGCAGCAGGAACCAGAACAGCACACCGAACCAGCGACGCAAGGCGTTGGTGAACACGGCCTCGACCAGCGCAGGACCATCCAGCGCCGCCGTCTCGCCGGCGAGCCCGAGCCGCGCGATCGCCGCGCGACGGGACGGCGTGTCGTGCGCGTCGACGACGGCTTCGACATCCACGTCGAGGTCGCGGGGACCCCACGCGTACACGAGTACGGCGATATCGAACAGCAGGCCCACCAGCCCGTAGACCGGCCCGTCGAGCAGCCACTGCAGCAACGCAACGACCACCAGCACGGGCGCCAGCGCCAACGCGATGGCGAAGCGTCCGCGCCCGGCCTCGCCCGTGACCTCGCCCAGCCAGTGCAGCCACGCCGTGTACCAGCCGTACTGTCGGAACGACGCGACCAGCGCGGGCGCGACGTGGCCGAGCACCAGTGCAAGGACGACGGCAACGAGCGTGATCGACATGCGGCTCCTCCGGCCCGGATTCTAGCGCGGGGCCGTTAAAGCCCGGTCTCGGCGGGCATCGCCGCCGGACGCGCACGCATGCCGGCATGCCAGTGTTCGATCAGGGCGCGTGCGATGGAAATGGAAGGCGACAGCAGCAGACCCTCGCGGTCATCGTCGCCCTCGCGCGCAAGCGCCGCATCGATCTCGTCGAACGAGAACCAGCGCGCGTCCTCCAGTTCGCCGTCGACCTGCGGCACGTCGGGTTCGGCCTCGGCGCAGAATCCCAGCATCAAGGCGCCGGGGAACGGCCACGGCTGCGCACCGAGGTAGCGGCATCCACGCACGCGCACCTGCGTTTCCTCCAGCACTTCACGCGCGACGGTCTGCTCGAGCGTCTCGCCTGGCTCCACGAATCCGGCGACCACGGAGTAACGGCGCGGCGGCCATGAGGCCTGGCGGCCCAGCAGCAGCCGTTCGCCATCGCTGACGGCGACGATCACCGCGGGATCGACACGCGGATAGTGGTCCTTGCCGCACTGAGTGCAATGCGCGGTGTAGCCGGCGCGGCGGAACGTGATGTCGCCGCCACAGGCGCTGCAGAAGCGCGTGGACGATTGCCAGTGCAACAGCGCGCGCGCCATCGCGAACACGCCGGACTCGAACGCGGGCCAGGTCGCGGCGGCACGACGCAGGTCCCGCCATGCCGTCGCCTGCACGGCATGGTGGCGCGCATGTGCGGCAAACCAGGCCGCGCCCTCCCGCACGCCGAGGAACAGGCTGGCGCCGGGGCCGCCGCCCAGCGATGCGCCTTCAGTGGTCAGCAGTGCGCCATCGGCCTGCGCGAGCGCACGGCCTTCGTCATCGAGGATCAGCACGCGCGCGGACGGCCACAATCGCGCGAGCGCGTCGGCGTCGTCGCGCAGCGCATCGGCACGGTCCAGCGTGTCGCCCGCGAAGGCGAAGCCGGAAAGCGGCGCCGAAAGGGAAACGGGACCTGTCACGGAACGCGGCAGGCCGGAGGTCACATGCTGAAACTGCTGCCGCAGCCGCAGGTGGTCTTGGCGTTCGGGTTGCGGATGACGAACTGTGCGCCCTGTAGGCTCTCGCTGTAGTCGACTTCCGCGCCCATCAGGTACTGCAGGCTCAACGGATCGACCAGCAACGACACGCCATCGGTATCGACGGCCACGTCGTCTTCGGCCCGGTTCTCGTCGAACTCGAAGCCGTACTGGAACCCGGAGCATCCGCCGCCCTGGATGTAGACGCGCAGCGCCAGCGAGTCGCTGCCTTCTTCCTGGATCAGTTCACGCACCTTCGCGGCCGCGGCGACCGTAAAGTTCAGTGGCCGGTCGATGGACTGGTAGTCCGGCGCGGCGGGCGCGGTGGGCAGGGAAACGACGGTGGTCATGGCGAAAGGATGGGGGTTGGTGGAGGGCAGTTCAAGTTCAGCGCGTGCCGGCGCCCTCGCCGGCCCCTTCCTTCGCGGTGGCCTGCGTCCACGGGAACGACTGTTCCACGGCGGCTCCGTTCTGCGGCACGACGCGGGCGATGACGCGGACCGGCTTGAAGCCCGGGGGCAGCAGCAGATCGCCCTCGACCTGCTGGAAATACTTGAACGAGTACGGCACGCCCGGCGCATTGGGCTGCTGGCGCAGGTCGGCCCAGCCCAGCCGCCGCAGCTTGCCGGCCTCGGTGCCTTCCACCGACACCAGCAGGCGGCCGGCATTCACCGCGCCGCGATTGAGGTTCTGGGTAAGCGTGGCGGTGAAATGCCAGGCCTGTTCATCCTGCGGCTGCAGGGTCAGCTCGTGCACCGACAGGCCGCGGCGCTGCGCGGTGGCGCCGACGAAGCGCTCGTAGAAGGCGACATCGGCGCGCAGGCCGGCGATTTCCTCGTCGCGCTCGGACAGGGTCGCCTGCAGGTCGCGGTTGGCGTCGCGGCTGATCTGGTCGGAGCGGGACAGCGTGGCCACCTGCTGTTCCAGCGATTCGACGCGCTGCTGCTGGCCACGCAGCTGGGCGGGCGTGGGACCGTCGCCCGGGCTTGCCGCCGTCGCACGCCACAACGCCCAGCCCCCGGCAACCAGGAGGACGACCAGCGCGACGACGGCGATGACGGGCCCCTTGCGGAAACGGGGCGGCGGTACCGTCGGCGGGAGGGGTCTGGCGTTCATGGCCGCAGGATAGCGCGGTCGTTCCCAGCGGGCTCTGAATGGCGCCGTCAGGCGTCGGCGGTGGCCCAGGCGTCCGCGTGGGCTGCGGTCTCGTGCGCGTCAGCGCCTACCGGGACGGCGTCGGCGTGCACCAGCCGACCGGTCAGCTGCGCACCCGCGCTCATCTCGACAACCTTGTAGTGCAGGTTGCCCTGCACGCGGGCCTTGGCCGCCAGTTCGATGCGCTCGAGGGCATGCACGTCGCCGGTCATGCGACCGTTGATCACCACCACCGGCACCTGCACCTCGCCTTCGATGCTGCCCTGCTCCGCCAAGGTCAGCACGGCGCGCTCACCCGCCTCGGCGATCACCTTGCCCTGGATGTGGCCTTCCACGTACAGGCCGCCACTGAAGACGACATCGCCACGGATGGTGACCTGCGGGCCGATCAGGGTGTCGATGGCGCCCACGTCGGGACGGATGGGCTTGTTCTTGAACATGTCACTTGCCTCCTGCGGCTGTGGCGGTCTTCCAGTCGAGGGCCTGCTCCACCGCGGCGTCCTCGCCGTGCAGCGATACCTTGACCCGCTGTGGCGTGAAGCCGGGCGGCAGCATCACGTTGCCATCCAACTGTTGGAAATAACGGAAGGAATACGCCTGCGCCGGCGCGCTGCGCTGCTGGTGCAGTTCGTCCCACGGTATGGCGGCCAGCTTGCCCTCGCGCACGCCTTCCACCGTGAAGCGCATTTGGCCTTCGCTGATCGCGCCCCGGTTCATCGTCTGCGTCAGCATGATCTGGTAGCGCCAGGTGCCGCCGGCTTCGGGCGCGAACTCGGCCACGTGCACGGTCAGGCCCTTGCGCTGGCTGGTCGAGCCCACCAGGCGCTCGTAGAAGGCGATGTCGGCGCGCAGCGCGGCGATCTCTTCGTCGCGCTCGGCAAGCCCTTCCTGCACTTCGGCATTGGCGGCGCGGCTGATCTGGTCCGAGCGCGCCAGGGTCGACTCGCGCTGGCGCAGGGCGCTCAGCTCGGACTGCGCCGCCTTTGCTTCACGTTCGGCCTTCGCGCGCGCCGCATCGGCCTGCGCCAGGCGCGGCGCGGCGGTGTGGCTGGCTGCCCACCAAACGCCGCCAACACTGACGATCCAGGCCAGCGCCAGCAGCAATGAGGTGCTGCGGCGGCGTACGGCGGCATCGCGCGGCACGATCCGGAAGCGGGAAGTAACAGGCGCGGACATGACGGACAAGCGGCAGGCGGCGCTCAGCCGGCAGCCAGACGGGACCCCTATACTCGCCGCAGTGGCGCGAGCCCACGAGTCTAACGGGAGTGGCGGGGATGTCCGAAGCGCATCTTTTCGTAATTGGGATCCTGTTGGCATGGATGGCCGGGATCCGGGTCTACCTCACGGTCTTCGGCGTGGGCCTGGCCGGCGCGCTCGGCTGGCTCGACCTCCCCCCGGCCCTGCAGGCCACCGAGTCGTGGTGGGTGCTGGGCACCTCCGGTGCGCTGGCGCTGACCGAATTCTTCGCCGACAAGATTCCCGGCGTGGATTCCGGCTGGGACCTGCTGCAGACCTTGGCGCGCGTGCCGGCAGGCGCGTTCCTCGCGGCGGCCACGCTGTCGCCGGACGGGCAGCTCAGTGGCGGCGTGCTGGCGGCAGGTGCCGGCGTCGCGCTCACCAGCCATGTACTGAAGAGCGGTTCGCGCGCCCTGATGAACACGTCCCCGGAGCCCATCAGCAACTGGGCCGCGTCGATCACCGAGGACGCGGTGGTGGTCGGCGGCCTGGCGCTGGCCTTTGCACACCCCTGGATTGCGTTGTTCCTGGTGATCGGTGCATCGCTGCTGATCGCCGTCGCCGTGTGGTGGGTCTGGCGCAAGGTGTCGCGCGGCCTGAGGCGGCTGTTGCAGTCGACGGCGCCCGCGCCCATGCCACCCCCGACGTCCGGCCCGTGACAGGCGACGATGCATCGGGGATCATGGGTTCTGCCTCGGTCGTGAACTTCATCGCATAATGGGGCTCAGCTTGGGGAAGCCTGATGTCCACGCTCGATCCCACATCCCGCCCGCAGGATGAGCCCTCACGCTCACGCCTGCGTGCCGAAACACCGCCGGCGCACTTTTGGCGCCGCTGGGTGGACGATGCCGCTCCCGAGGATGCAGCGGACGCCCCCGGAGCCGGAGAGCCCGTTGAGATGACCCCACCGCCTCCCACGCCTTCCACGCCCTCGCCTGCCGCGTCGTCCGGTCCGATCCAGGCCGCCCCGGCACCGGCAGCGCCGCCGGAGCCGGTCGATCCGGAATCGCCCTATCGCGTGCTGATCGTCGAAGACGATCGCGGCCAGGCACTGTTCGCCCAGAGCGTGCTGCATGGCGCCGGCATGCAGGCCGAGGTGCAGATGCAGTCCGACGGGCTGCTCGACACGATGACGCGCTTCCGTCCCGACCTGGTCCTGATGGATCTGCACATGCCGGGCAAGGACGGCATGTCGCTGACCATGCTGCTGCGCCAGCAACCGGAGTACCTGCATCTGCCGATCGTGTTCCTGACCGGCGATCCGGACCCGGAACGGCAGTTCGAGGTGCTGGAGAGCGGCGCCGACGACTTCCTCAACAAGCCGATCCGGCCGCGCCACCTGATCGCCGCGGTTTCCAACCGCATCCAGCGCGCGCGCCAGCGCAACCAGGCGCTGCAGGCACCGCGACCGTCGGTGAATACGGACACCGGCTTGCCGACCCGCACGTTCGTGCTGCAGCAGCTGGCCGATTCGCTGCAGCGGCAATCCAGCGGCGGCGTGTTCTTCGTCGAGGTCAACAGCGCGCTGAGCCTGCGCGAACGCTATGGCTACGCCGTCTTCGAACACCTGATGAGCCAGGCCGGCCGCCAACTGGCCGCCGCCGCGTCGCCACACCCGGTCGCCCGCCTGAACGACAACAGCTTCCTGATGCTGGCCGACAGCGTCGACGAGACCACGCTGGCCGCGCTGGCGCAGCAACTGCGCGACGGACTGGCCGGCCACGATTTCCAGACCCGGCCCAACGAGATTCTCAAGCTGCGCGGCTCGGTCGGCTACACCGCGCTGTCGCTCGGCTTCGCCGACTCCGGCAGCGCGCTGGAGGCCATCGAACGCGCCGTGCTGCAGGCCCGCCTGAAGCCAGACAGCCTGGCCGAGTACGTGCCAGCCGAAGTCGACGATGACGCGCCGCGCATCTCGCTGGAAGACGGCCAGTTCGAACTCGCGTACCAGCCGATCGTGGCGGTCGCCGGCAGCGACCAGGCGCAGTACCAAGTGTTGCTGCGGATGCGCCAGCCCGACGGCTCGCTGCTGCCCGCATCGCAGGTCATTCCGGCAGCCGAACTGGCGGGCGGCATCGCCCAGATCGACCATTGGGTGCTGGAACATGCCTTGTACGTCCTGGCCGAACGCCAGGCCGCGGGGCCGTCGCTGCGCCTGTTCGTCTCGCAGTCGCCGCGCTCGCTGGCGCGCGAATCGCATGCACAGTGGCTGCTCGATGCACTGCGCGCGCGCGGTATCGAAGGCACGTCGCTGGTCATCGACCTGCGCCTGGCCGATGCGCTGATCCACACCGTCACGCTGCGGCAGTTCTGCCAGCAGCTGATGCCGGCCGGTGTGCAGTTCTGCTTGAGCCAGTTCGAACCGGGCGCCGAAGCCGATGCCCTGCTCACCCAGCTGCCGCTGGGCTTCGTGCGCGTCTCCAGCAAGTACGCCAGCGCCCACGCGGACCCGGTCCTGCGCGACCAGCTGCGCGGCATCATCGACAACGCGCATCGTCAGGGCCTGCAGGTGATCGGCCAGCAGATCGAAGATCCGCAGGCCGCGGCCGCGATGTGGATGGGCGGCGTCGACTTCATCCAGGGCAACCTGGTGCAGGCAGTCGGCAGCGAACTCGGCTTCGACTTCCATAACGCGGTGCTGTAACGATGCCCACGGCCGGTCGCACGCCGGTGATGCCCTGGGTGACGGTGGCATGTACGGCCGCATCGGTCGCATCGTTGGGCTTGCACTGGGTGGGCATCTCCGGCCCGTGGATCCCGCTGGCCGCAGGCAGCGGCGGCGCAGGCCTGCTGGCCGCACTTTCCTCTGCCTGGCATTCGCGCTCGGAAGCGCGCCACCACACCGGCGTACAGGCACGGGCCGCGATGGCCGAGTCCGAGCGCGACGGGCTGCAGCGCGACCTGCAGCGCCACGACCGTCTCGAACAGGAACTGCTGCGCGCAAAACAGGCCGCCGAATCCGCCGCGATGGCGAAGGGCGAGTTTCTGGCCACGATGAGCCACGAGATCCGCACGCCGCTCAACGGCATCGTGCCGATGCTGGAGATGCTGTCGCGCGCGCCGCTGGCGCCCGACCAGCGTGAGATGCTGACGACTGCGACGGCGTCGTCGCACCAGCTGCTGCGGATCGTCGACGACATCCTCGATTACTCCAAGCTCGAGGCCAACAAGCTCGATCTGGAGATCACCGGCTTCAACCTGCGCGAGCTGCTCGATGGTGTGCTGCAGCTGATGTACCGCCCTGCGGAGAACAAGGGCCTGCGCCTGAGCCTGCAGCTCGACCCGGCGGTCCGCCTGCCGGTGCGCGGCGACCCGGTCCGCCTGCGGCAGGTGCTTACCAACCTGGTCGGCAACGCGATCAAATTCACCGAGCGCGGCTCGATCACGCTGGTGGTGCGCAGGCTTGGCGAAACCGCCGCCCAACACCTGCTGCGGTTCGAAGTGCGCGATACCGGCATCGGCATCGAAGAGGACGCGCGCCACCGCCTGTTCCACTCCTTCAGCCAGGCCGATGCCTCCACGACCCGCCTGTACGGCGGCACCGGCCTGGGCCTGGCGATCTGCCGGCGCATCGTCGACCTGATGGGCGGTCGCATCGACGTGGTCTCCGAAGTCGGGCGCGGCTCCACGTTCTGGTTCGAAGTGCCGCTGATGAAGGTCATCGGCGACCTGCGCCAGCGCGACAGCGGCGCCCTGGATCATGGCCGCGTGCTGGTGGTATCGCCGGACGCTCGACTGCGCCAGCGCCTGACGCTGCTGGCGACCAACTGGGGCATGCAGCCGGTCGCCGTCGAAACGACGCAGGAAGCCTTGGACCGCCTGCGCCTGGTCGGCGAACAGGGACAGCAGGACTACCTGGCGGTGCTGGCCGATATCGGCGGCATCCGCAGCACGGCTCTCGCGCTGCACCGGGCGATCACCCGTCGCCCGCTGCCCGACGCATTGCGGCTGGTATGGCTGTACGGCGACGACACCGTGCCCGCCGACCTGCATCCGCGCAGCACCCTGCTGTCGCGGCAATCGCCGGATGCGGATCTGCGCGCAGCCCTGACCGGTGCTGCGCCGGAACAGGATCCCTCCGCCATCGCAGTGACGATGGAAGAGATTTTCCCGGCGTCGGCGAACATCGCGGCATCCATCGACGAAGACGTCTCGTCCGTCAGGCCCGACGTTGTGATTGCCGCCCCCGCGCCAGCCGAGGACATCATCGCGACGGAACCGGAATCGGCCGTGGTCAGCGCCATGCGGACCGAGCCCCGCCTGCTGCTGGTGGAAGACAATCCGGTCAATCTGCTGGTGGCACAGAAGCTGCTGTCTGCGCTCGGCTTCAACTGCGAGACGGCGGCCAACGGCGACATCGCGCTCAAGCGCATGCAGCTCGAGCATTTCGACCTGATCCTGATGGACTGCCAGATGCCGGTGCTGGACGGCTACGCGGCGACGCGGCGCTGGCGCGAGCTGGAAGCACAGCGCGCCGATGGCGGGCGCCTGCCCATTGTGGCGATGACCGCCAACGCCATGGCCGGCGATCGCCAGCGCTGCCTCGATGCCGGCATGGACGACTACTTGGCCAAGCCCGTATCGCGCGAACAACTGGAAAGCTGCCTGCACCGCTGGCTGCCGGACCGCATGAACTTCGTGCTGCGCAATGCGGCGCTCGTCGCGCCGGCGGAGCCCGCACCGCCCGCACCTGCCGTCGCTACCGCCCGCGCACCTGCGCCGAGCTTCCCGGTGCTGGACCAGACCATGCTGGAGGAACTGCGCGAGATCGCGGGCGACGAGACCACCCGCATCATCACCATCTTCCTGGAAGACGCACCGCGCCTGATCGGCACGCTGGAGAAAGCCGCAGCCGTACCGGATCTCGACGCCATGCGCGATGCAGCGCATACGCTCAAGTCGTCGAGCGCGAACGTGGGCGCCATGGCCCTGTCGGCCGCCGCCAAACGGGTGGAACTGGGCGCCCGTGCCCGCAAGCTGGAGCGTCCGGCCGTGGCCGTGGCGCTGGTGATCGCCGAATACGCGCGGGCGCGCATGGCACTGCAGGGCTATGCCGCACAGCAGCTGGGTCGGCCGCTGCTTCCGCCGCAGCCGACCGTGACGACTCAGTCTTCGAGCTTGGTCAGCAGGTAGTTCGGTTCGCCGATACGATCGATCACCGACAATTGCGTTTCGAGCCAGTCGATGTGTTCTTCCTCGGAATCGAGAATGGTGGCGAACAACTGGCGGCTGACGTAATCGGCCACCGATTCGCAGTACGCGATCGCGTCGCGCAGCACCGGCAGGGCTTCCTGCTCCAGGACGAGATCGCACTCGAGGATCTCACGCGGGGTTTCGCCGATGCGCAGTTTTCCCAGCGCCTGGAAGTTCGGCAGCCCATCGAGGAACAGGATGCGCTCCGACAGCTTGTCGGCGTGCTTCATCTCGTCGATGGATTCCTTGTACTCGTGCTCGGCGAGCTCCTTGAACCCCCAGTTCTTCAGCATCTTCGCGTGCAGGAAATACTGGTTGATCGCGGTCAGCTCGTTGTAGAGCGCCTTGTTGAGATATTCGATGACCTTGGCGTCGCCTTTCATGGCCATGCTCCGTGGGCGGAAGGACGGCAGAGGTTAGCCCGTGTCCGCGCCCGTTGCAGGAACGCGAATCGTGATCATTTTGCGGGACACATCACCGCCGCCAGGCAGCGATTGCGATCAGGCGGCGTGCGACAGCGTGAGGATCGGGAACAGCGGCTCGCGCGACGCAGGTTGGGCCGTCTGGAGTATGTCCAATGCCATGTCCAGGCAGCTGCCGCAGTTGGCACCGGCCCCCGTCCGCATGGTCAGCTCGGCCACCGTCGTACAGCCGGAAGCGGCCGCCTCGCGGATCTGGTGGTCGGTGATGCCGTTGCAGATGCAGACGTACACGGTGGCGTTGGAGACCCGGCAGGCACGGAACGGCCCGACGCCATTTCACCCAAAATGAGAATGATTGTCAATTCTTGGCGGGTTCGCCGGTACCGCCGCGTTTGCGTGTCGGCCGTTCGCGGCTGCGCCGACGTCCCACGTCGGCCACTCGCGGGGCCGGCAGCTGCGGGGGAATCGCCTGCGGGCCAGCCACCGTCCGCGCGAACGCGGCCAGATGCCCCAGGGCACTGGCATACACCCGCCGTTTGAAGATCACCACGTGTTCCAGCGGATACCAGAAGTCCACCCAGCGCCAGTGGTCGAACTCGGGGCTTTCGGTCAGATCGAGCCGCAGATGCGCTTCGTCGCCGACCAGGCGCAGCAGGAACCAGACCTGCTTCTGGCCTATGCACACCTGGCGTTCGTTTCGGCGGATCGCGCGCGGCGGCAGGCGATAGCGCAACCAGCCTGGGGTAACGCCCAGAACCTCGACATGTTCGGGCAATAGGCCGGTTTCTTCGCGCAATTCGCGGTACATGGCCTCGACCGGCGTCTCATCCGTGTTCATGCCGCCTTGCGGAAACTGCCAGCCATCCCGGCGCACCCGTCGCGCCCAGAACACCCGGCCATCCGGCCGCATCAACACGATGCCGACGTTGGGTCGGTAGCCGTCCGGATCGATCACGATGCGGACTCCTGAAAATCTACTGTCCCCGACTCTGCCACGGCCCGCCGCAGGCGACAAGCGCGTCGCGCCGGCTTGACAGGCAGGGGGTCGAAATGAAGAATACGCGGTTCACGCGGCTATGTAGCTCAGCCGGTTAGAGCACAGCACTCATAATGCTGGGGTCGGTGGTTCGAGTCCACCCATAGCCACCAGATTCCCGAGCGGAATCAACGCGTTGAAGGGAACCCGCCGCAAGGCGGGTTTTTTGTTGCCTGCGGCGCAAGCTCGCCCTGCCCGTCCAGCAGTGCGGCCTTTTCCGTCAGGCGTCTTGCCACCTGGCGATCGGTCTCGGGCCCACCGACGATGACACCCATGCGCTCCCACCAGGGTCCCCGCACCTGGCGGCGGGCGCACGCAGTCCGCACCGCGCCCGCGAGCTGACTATGGCCGCTGCCTGGCGAAGAGACGTCTCAACCAGCGGGCGGCCGGCGGATCGTCGCGATAGACCATGGCGCCGGGCACACGCAGGACGACATCAGTCCCGGAACTGGCGCTGGAATGCAGTTCGAGGACCGCGCCCACCCGCTGCGCGCGCTCGCGCATCCCGGACAGGCCCCAGTGACCGCTGCGGCCGCCTGCCTCGAGCACATCCCGCGGCAGGCCCACACCGTCGTCCCGTATCCGGACGATCAGCACCTCCGGCTGATAGGCCAACTCGATCACCACGTGGTCGGCACGCGCATGCTGGAAGGCGTTGAGCACGGCTTCGCGCGCGATGCGATACACCTCGTCGCATACGAACGGATCGAGTGCACGCACGCTGCCATCCACGACCATGCGGAGGTCCACGGCATAGTCGGGCACCAGTTCTTCGCCCAGTTCCGCCAGCATCTCGGGCAGATCGCCGGGCAGCGGCGCACGCAAGTCGAGCACGCGGTCGCGCGCCTCTCCCATCACGTCGTCCGCCCGCTGCAGCACGCGCTCCATCGCCGCGTGCGAAGGCGCCTCCCTGCCCAGCGACTCGGCGACGGCGTGGAAGCGCAGGATCAGCCCTTGCACGCTCTGGATCAGGGTGTCGTGCAGTTCGCGTGCGATCCGCTCGCGCTCGCGGTGGCGTTCCTGCAGTCGCTCACGGATCTGCGCGGACAGGTGGCGCAGGCGCAGCAGGTAGGCGATCCACAGCAGGGACACGCCCAGCACGACGCACAGCACCCGGAACCAGGAGGTCTGGTAGTAGCGAGGTGCGATGACGAGGGGAAGCGACGCGCCCGTCTCGTTCCAGACGCCGTCGTCATTGGCGGCGATCACGCGGAAGACATAGGTGCCGGGACCGGGATCGTTGTAGAACGCGGTGCGGCGCGTTCCGGCGTCCTGCCAGTCTTCGTCGTAGCCTTCCAGCTTGTAGCGGAAGCGCACGCGCTCCGGGATCGCCAGGCTCAGCGCGGTGTAGGCGATCTGCAGGTTGCGCGTCCCCGGCGGCAGCTGCAGCATACCGATGTGCAGCGGGTGCGGATGTTCATCCGCCACCAGCGACAGCACCGTCACCGGCGGCGGAATGGGATTGCGGCGGATCGCGGCGGGATCGATCGCGACCACGCCGCTGGTCGTCGCGAACCACACGCGCCCGTCGCGCCCCTCGGCTGCCGTCGGGATGGGGCGGAACTGCGCTGGCACGCCGGGCATGCCATCGAGGAAATCGAACAGCTCGTAGGGCGGTGTGCTGGCCTCGAACAGATGCGGCACGTCCGCGGCCTTGACGTGCAGCACGCCACGCGCGCCGTTCAACCACAGGTCGCCGCCGCGCGCCTGGACGATGCCGGTGATGCCGCGGAACGGAGTGTCGGCCGGTGTGCGCAGCATGCGCACCTTGCCTTGCGCGTACCGTGCAAGCCCGCGCTCGCCACCGATCCAGATGACGTCGCCCTGCCCTTCCACCAGCGCGGTGACGTTGCCGACCGCCAGCCCGTCCGCGCGGCCGATGGCCTGTACGCTGTCGCCGCGCATCACCGCGATCTGGTCGCGCGCGTATCCCATCCACAGCGCGCCATCGGCGGCAGACAGCAGCACGAGCGGCGATGAACCTGGCGGCAAGCCCTTGCGTCCGCGCAGCTGGTGCCAGCCCCCGTTTTCCAGGCGATGGATGCCGGGCGTGTTCAACGACACCCACAGCACACCGGCGCCGTCGTGCGCGATGGCCTGCACGCCGGAATAGCCGGTCACCGGCAACGGCGTCACCGACGCCAGCCTGCCCGCGCGCCATGTCCACAATCCTCCCGGTCCACCCAGCCACACGGTGCCGCTGCGATCGCGATGCGCGGCGGTGAGCGGTGGCGGCAGGTCCAGGTAGCGCAGCTGCGCGCCATCCAGTTCCATCAGCGGACGATTGCGGCTGCCGGCGAGCAGGGTGCCGTCGGGTTCGGCCACGATGGCGAAGTCCTGCGCACCGTCCGGCAGCATCGCGGGAATGACGTTGGTATGGCGGAAGCGATCCAGCCCGCGGGCGCTGCCCACCCAGATCGAACCCTCGCGGTCTTCCAGCACCGGCACCAGGTAATCGGCACTGAGGCCGTCGTCCTGCCTGAAGGATTCGAATGCGGCGTCGCCCACGGTCGCGGCCTGCGAAGACGGTTGCGCCAGCCGGCGCACGCCTTCGCCCATCGTGGTGGCCCACAGCGTGCCGTCGCGATCGAACAGCAGGCCGGCCGACGGTGCGGACAGGGCAGGTGTCGCGATCGCGCCATCGATCGGCAGCTGGCGCACGCCCCCTTCGTTCTCCGCGATCCACAGCCCGCCGTCCGGCGCCTGCGCGAACTGGCTGATGCGGCCCACGGCGAGATCCAGCGTTTCGAACACCTGTGCGCCCTTGCGCAGGCGTGCGAGGCCGGCGTCGGTGGCCAGCCACAGCGTGCCGTCGCGATCGGTGAACAGCGTGCGCGCCTGCGCGCCGGGCACGCGCCAGTCGTTTTCGACCCGATACCAGCGCCCTTCGTGCAGGTACACCAGACCACTGAACGTCGCCGCCCACAGGCGACCGTCGGGCCCCCGCGCGAAACGGAACACGGTGCTGGTGGGCAGCCCCTGCGCTTCGCCGTAGTGGACCAGGTGCCCGTCGCGCAGGAACGACACCGCGCCGTAGCGGAAGCCGATCCACAGCCCGCCGTCGTCGGTGGCATGGAGGGTGGAGATACTGGTGGCCGGGAACGCCTGCGTGCCGGGCGGATCGTAGCGTTCGAAGCGCACGCCATCGAAGCGGAACAATCCCACCTGTGTCGCCAGCCATAGATAGCCGTCGCGGGTCTGCGCCAGGGCGGTGACCTGCCCCGGGGCCCCCTCCTTCACCGTCCACGCCGTGTGGTGGAACTGGGCGATCTGCCGCTGCGGGTCGAGCGCGTGCGCGAGCTGTGCCGACAGCAGCAGGCACAGGCCGGCCAGCCAGGCGCGGAGTCCGCACCGGCTGGCGGCACGCCGGGTCTTCCTGCTGCACGCGCTGGCCACTCTGCCCCCTGGGTGAACTGCGGACCCACCCGCACCGGCCCGCCCCCCACCGGTGCGCGCTGCGTCATCTCACTTTACCCGAGGCAGTGCAGCGCACGCGCGCACGCCCCGCGGCCCGGGGGGTCGCGAGGCATGCGGATGCTTCTGGACAGTGGCGGGTATCCGCGTGGCCGTCCCTGGCCAGCGCGGCGGTCAGGCCGAGGCGAACGCCAGCAGGTCGGTGTTGAGCTGGTCGCGGCTGGTATCGCCCAGCGAGTGCGAGCCGCCCGGATAGATCTTCAGTTCCGCCCCCGGCACCAGCTTCACCGACCGCTTCGCCGAGGCGTCGATCGGCA
This sequence comes from Pseudoxanthomonas sp. LjRoot206, assembly GCF_056175725.1. Lineage (NCBI taxonomy): Bacteria > Pseudomonadati > Pseudomonadota > Gammaproteobacteria > Lysobacterales > Lysobacteraceae > Pseudoxanthomonas > Pseudoxanthomonas sp. LjRoot206. The sequence goes on along the minus strand of NZ_JBGFFI010000002.1, from coordinate 392,634 downwards.
CGATCTGGTCGTCCGCGCCGTGGATGATCAGCGTGGGCACGTCGAACTTCTTCAGGTCCTCGGTGAAGTCGGTCTCCGAGAACGCCTTGATGCAGTCGTACGCATTCTTGAAACCGGACTGCATGCCCTGCGTCCACCACGCGCGGATGTTGCCTTCCGACACTTTCGCGCCGGGCCGGTTGTAGCCGAAGAACGGACCGCTGGCGACATCGAGGAAGAACTGCGCGCGATCGGCGAGATAGGCCTGGCGGAAACCGTCGAACACCGACATCGGCAGGCCGCCGGGATTGGCGTCGGTCTTCAGCATGATCGGCGGCACCGCGCCCATCAGCACCGCCTTCTTCACCCGCTTCGTGCCGTGGCGGCCGATGTAGCGCGCGACTTCGCCGCCGCCGGTCGAGTGACCGATCATCACCACGTCCTTGACGCCCAGGTGCTCGAACAGCTGTTCGAGGTCGTCAGCGTAGGTGTCCATGTCGTTGCCGTTCCACGGTTGGCTGGACCGGCCGTGCCCGCGGCGGTCGTGGGCGATGCAGCGGAAGCCGTTGCTGGCCAGGTGGAAGATCTGCGGATCCCAGGCGTCGGCGCTCAGCGGCCAGCCGTGGCTGAAGGAGACCACGGGCCCCTTGCCCCAATCCTTGTACCAGATGCTCGTGCCGTCTTTGGTGGTGAACGTGGCCATGCGTCGTTCCTCGTGAGGGAGGGTGGAAGAAGAGGTAGCCGCCGCCAAGGGCAAAGTCGGGAGCGCAGCGAAGGCGGTCGCCGCCGCGCCGGCGATGAGCACCCGGCGTCGTTGCGGATCGGCAAGCGTGGGATCGTGGGGCGTGTGCATCGCGACAGTGCGCCTGTGGGCGTGGAGACCGCGTCAGCGTGCGCCCGTACCGGCGGATCGGGATTGCACATCCGTGCGCGACGCGGCGCGGCGGTCAGAGCTGGATGATGCCGCGCTTGATCGCGATGGTGACCGCATGGGTGCGGTCGTTGGCGCCGAGCTTGGACAGGATGCTCTTCATGTGCGCCTTGACCGTCTCTTCCGAAATGCCGAGGTTGCGTGCGACGCGCTTGTTGGCATTGCCTTCGGCCACCTGCCGCAGCACGTCGACCTCGCGGCCGCTCAAGCCGTCGTCGCCGACGTGGGCGGCCAGGCTGTCCGCGATCTCAGGCGGCACGCGACGGCCGCCGGCGTGCACGGCGCGGATGGTATCCACCAGTTCCCGGCGCAGCATGCTCTTCAACAGATAGCCGTGCGCGCCGGCACGCAGCGCACGCAGGGCCTGCACATCGCCCTGGTACGTGGTCAGCACCACGATCCTCGCCATCGGGTCCTGCTCGCGGATCGCCCGGATCGCGGTGATGCCGTCCATGCCCGGCATCTGCAGGTCCATCAGCACGACGTCCGGCCGCAGCTTCGCGTAGAGCGCGACCGCTTCCGCGCCTTCGGTGGCCTCCGCCAGCACGCACATGTCCGGCTGCGTACCTAGCACGGCGGCGATGCCTTCGCGCAGCAGCGGATGATCGTCCACGACGAGCACCCGGATCGTGCCGTCGGACGCAGACACGCTGACGAAAGCGGAAGAGGACACGGGCGCGGGACCGGACGGAGTGCGCGCCACGATAGCGCGCGTGCGTGCCAGGCGCGAGGCCCCAATACGGGGGACTCGCACCGGGAGACGGCATGTTCCACCGCGTCCGCTGTACGAGCGGATGGACGGCGTGGCGGCCTCCCCCGATCGGGTGAGGCGATGGCTACGCCGATTGGGGTATCGATGTCGGGCCGGCACGCGCATCGTGGAAGAAAGGGGACCACGCGGCGCACACGCGCACGCCATTGACCGGACGAGACGCCACCATGCATGCCTTCCAGGAGTTCCACTACTCCGACCCGCGCCCTGCCCCGGGTCTCAACGAGCGCGCCTTCCAGCGCGCGGACGCCTTCATCCTGCGCAACCTCGGCAAGAACGTCACCCTCGCCGAGATCGCATCGGCCGCCTGCATCAGCCGCTTCCACTTCGCCCGCCAGTTCCGGCAGCGCATGGGCTGCAGTCCGATGGCCTACGTGATGCGGCTGCGCCTGGAGCGCGCGAAGGAGATGCTGGCGCGCGGTGACCAGCGCATCGCCGACACCGCGGCCGCGCTCGGCTTCTACGACCAGAGCCATTTCACCCGCACCTTCCGCCGTGCGACCGGCGTGTCGCCGCGCGCGTTCTCGCACCAGTGCCGTCACACAGGCACAACGGTCGCAGCGCGCACACTGCGCCTGACCGAACCCGCGCACGCGCACTCCTGAGGAGCGACCCCGATGGCCAGGATCCTGGTGCTGTACTACTCCGCCTACGGGCACATCGAAACCATGGCGCAGGCCGTCGCCGAGGGCGCGACCGGCGCCGGCGCGCAGGTCGACATCAAGCGTGTGCCGGAACTGGTACCGGACGAAGTCGCGCGCGCGTCGCACTACAAGCTCGACCAGCCCGCACCGGTCGCGACGATCGCGGAACTGGCTGACTACGACGCGATCATCGTCGGCACCGGCACGCGCTTCGGCCGCATGAGTTCGCAGATGGCCAACTTCCTCGACCAGGCCGGCGGCCTGTGGTCGCGCGGCGCGCTGCACGGCAAGGTCGGCGCCGCCTTCACCTCCACCGCCACCCAGCACGGCGGCCAGGAGACCACGCTGTTCTCGATCATCACCAACCTGCTGCATTTCGGCATGGTGATCGTCGGACTGGATTACGGCCACGCCGGACAGATGACGCTGGACGAAATCACCGGCGGCTCGCCGTATGGCGCCAGCACGATCGCCGGCGGCGACGGCTCGCGGCAGCCGTCGGAGAACGAACTGAAAGGTGCGCGCTACCAGGGCCGCGTGGTGGCGGAGACCGCGATCAAGCTGCACGGCTGATCCGGCCGAGGCCGCTCAGCGCATCGCCCCGAGCGCGCCCCAGTCGTCCGGCGTATTGCAGTTCCGCAGCTGGTGTCGCCATGGCGATGCCGGCAGTTGCGTCGCATGCAGGCGCTGCTGCAGCGCGCGCAACGAGCGTTCGCGTCCGTCGCGATTGCCGATGTCATCCATCGCGGTGCGCACGTCGGCATCGATCCGCAGCACCATCGGCAACGGATGGTCCTCCACGCAGGCGCAGTCCGATGCCGTTGCCAGCAGCGCGTGGATCAGCTCCACCGACAGCAAGGGCATGTCCACCGGCACCACCAGCCAGGCGCCGTCCCGCATCTGCGGCGCGAGTTGCGCGAGCGCGCCCATCGGGCCGGTGCCGGGTCGCACGTCCGGCACGCCCCGGAGATCGGGACGGTCGCCACTGACGACCACCTCGTCGGCCCCCGCGGCGTGCAACAGCGCGTGCATGTGCGCGAGCAGCGTGCCGTCGCCCCAGGGCAGCAAGGCCTTGTCGGTGCCCATGCGCGATGAACGTCCGCCCGCGAGCAGTACCGCGCGCAATGTGACTGTCATGCCGGGCTCCACGACGGTAACCGCAGATGGCCGTGCCCATGCACTTGCACGCGCGTGCCCATGGCGACGCGGTCCGTGTCTGCCGGCAGCGTGATCCACACCGACGACTGCGAGAACGGCAGCACGCGGAACGAGGCCTGGGCGTCGGCGACGCAGGCTTGCAGGCGACCGTCGCCCGCGTCGCGCAGCGCGCCGTGGAAGACGGCGTGCAACCCCGCGCGCTTGGCGAAGTCGGCGGCCAGCGGCAGCCAGCGTTCCGGTTCGGGCGCCATGCCCAGCCAGGCGCGCAGCAGCGGTTCGACGAGGAAGCGGAAGCCCACCGCGGCCGACAACGGGTTACCCGGCAGGCCGACGAACATCGCGCCTTCGTGCAGGCGCGCCGCCAGCATCGGTTTGCCGGGCCGCATCGCCACGCCATGGAATAGCGGTTCGGCAGCGCTCGCATCGAGCGCAGACGGAACGAAGTCGTAACAGCCCTTCGATACCGCTCCAGTGCTGAGCACCAGATCGACACCATCGGCGAGCGCGTCCTCCAGCTCGGCGTGGAACTTCGCGACGTCGTCGCCGACACGCACGATGCGGACCAGGTCGGCGCCCGCCGCCGCCGCGACCGCCTGCAGGTACGGCGAGGTTGCATCGTGGATACCGCCCGCCGGCAGCGCGTCGCCCGCCGCGACGATCTCGCGGCCCGTCGCCAGCAGGGCCACGCGCGGACGTCGTGCGACCTCGATGGCGTCGATTCCGACACCGGCCAGCAACATCAGCTGCGCCGTGTCGATCAGCGCACCGCCACGCAGCAGCGGCTGATCCTGCTGCACGTCCTCGCCGCAACGGCGGATGTTCGCGCCGACCCGCGCGTCCTCACGCAGGCGGATGCGCGACGGCAGGCGCTCGATATCTTCGACCGGGACGACCGTATCGGCGCGCGCGGGCAAGGCGGCACCGGTCATGATCTCCCAGGCGTTGCCATCGTCTTCCGGCGCGGCTTCGCCGGCGCCGATGCGCGCGGTTATCTCCCACTCGCTGCCCGCCGCCGGCGTTCGCCCGGCCGACGCCAGCGCGACGCCGTCCATCGCGGCGTTGTCGAACGGCGGCAGCGCCAGCGGACTGGCGACGTCACGGGCGAGCACGCGGCCGACGGCATCGCGCAGCGCCACGCGCTCCGTGCCGAGCAGGCCCGCGCCTTCACGCAGCCGTGCCACCGCCTCGTGGTAACCGATCACGCCGTTTCCTGATCCGTCCGAACGGGGCGACCAGCCTAGTGCTGCCCTGTGCGAATTGCCATGGGCGCAGGCGAGGCGGCGGGGCCCGGGCATCGGGCCGCAGAGGCGCCTGCCATTGATGGGATCCGTAGTGGGGTCAGCAAAGCAAGAACGCCAGGCGGGCAACGCGGCTGCCCTATCATGCTGGCTGCAGACTGGTTCGGGGAGGAACCATGGCAGACGTCCGTCAACGATCCACCTTCGTCACCGTGGTGGCATGGACCTTCATCGCACTGTCGGGATTCGGCGCGTTCTTCGGGATCCTGCAGAACATCCTCATACGTACCATGTTGCGCAGCGGAGAGTTCGGGCCGCTGCTGCAGGCTGCGCCATCGGAGCCAGGGTTTCCTCCCATGGCACTCTTCGTGTTCGAACACATGCAGTGGATCTTCCTCGGCGCGCTGCTGGCCAACCTCGTCACGCTCGTCGTGTCGATCGGCCTGCTGAAGCGCCTCAACTGGGCGCGGCTGGGCTTCGTCGCGCTGATGGTGCTCACCGTCCTCTGGCAGGTCGTGGGACTGGGAATCCAGGCCAGCATCTTCTCGTCCATCCATGCGCAGTTCTCCGCCACCAGCCAGCACGGCATGCCGGAGATGGGGTTCTTCTTCGTCGTGACCGGCGTCGTCAGCGCGCTCTTCGCCCTCGTGTTCGGCGCGCTGTTCGGATGGATTGCGTGGAAGCTGATGTCGAAGCCGATCGCAGCGGAATTCCAGCGCTAGCGTGCGGGGATGCGCGTCGCCGATGGCCGGAGCGTAGGCGCATACGTCACGGGCGACCTTGATTCTGATCAAGGCCGCGCATGGAGTGCCGTGATGACATGGCCGCCGAGCCCTTCCCCATCGACGCCTATCCCAGGAGTTCCGCCATGACGCTTTCCCGAACCTTCGCCACCATCGCCCTGCTCAGCGCCGCCAGCATGGCACAGGCCGCCGGCAACTGCACCGTCAGCCTCAAGGGCGACGACGCCATGAAGTTCGACCTGAAGGAGGCCACCGTCTCCGCCAGCTGCCCGACCATCACCATCGAACTGACCCACAGCGGCAAGCTGCCGGTCACCGCCATGGGCCACAACGTCGTCGTCTCGAAGACCGCCGACCTCGCCGGCATCGCCCGTGACGGCATGAAGGCCGGCGCGGCCGGCGCCTACGTGCAGGCCAACGACGCGCGCGTGGTCGCGCACACCTCGCTGGTCGGCGGCGGCCAGAAGACCAAGGTCACCTTCCCCGGCAAGAAGCTCACCGCCGGCGGCGACTACAGCTTCTTCTGCAGCTTCCCCGGCCACTCCACCCTGATGAAGGGCAAGCTGGTCGTCACCAAGTAAACGCGACAACCGCCGTGTACCGCCGCGAGGCGGCGCGCGGCGGCGCGCGGCGATCCGGCGTCGCTCACCAGTTGTCGCTGCGGAACGGCGAGGCGGGCAACTGGTCGGTGTTGATCAGGTCGGCATCGGCCGGATTGTCGGACCAGCCGTAGCGCACCGCCGCCGGACGCGGCACCGCCTTGCTGCGTACGACCACGCGCCCCTCCTGTACGGTCGCTTCCGCCGGATGGAATACCTGGTCGACGCCGGCCAGCGCGAAGCCGTGCACGCGCATTCCGCCGCCGCGAACCGCCAGCGTTCCGCCCGAGGTACCGAACTCCACGTGCGCCGCACCGCCTTCGAAGCGGGTGTACTGCGGCACTGGGCCGTGGAACGCGACCGCTTCGCCGTACGCCACGTTGCGCGCCGCCAGCGCCAGGCGCCGGCCGACCTCCTGCTTGTTGCGCGGATGGATGTCGGCCGGATCGCCGATGTCGATCGCGACCGCCTGCGCGGCGCCCGGCATCCACAGCGTCATCGACTGCGCCTCGCGCAACGTCGCCCACGGACTCGCGTCGCCCTGGTCCTTGCCGGACGAGAAGTTGGCGAGCTGGACCCACAGGAACGGCAGGCTCGGCGCATCCCATTGCGTACGCCATTGCGCCCGCCACTGTTCGATCAGCGCCGGGAACTGCAGACGGTAGCGCAGCGCGTCGGCGACCGTGTCCGCGTTCGATTCGCCCTGGTACCAGATCACGCCGCGCAGCGCGTAGGGCTGCAACGGGTGGATCATCGCGTTGTACAGCAGCGTGGGATGTTGGTTCTTGCCATCATCGAGGGCGACGCTGACCTTGCTTGGCCGGAACACCCAGTCCGCCAGCGCACGCGTGGCGCCGCCCTGCGGCTGCACGAAGACCTCGGCGGCCTCGCCATGGATGCCGCCGCCACCGCCGGTATCCGTCACCCGCACGGCGACATGGTTGATGCCCTTGCGCAGGGCCGAGGCGGGCACCGTGTAGCGACGCGGCTGGTCGTGCTGCATGCGGGTTTCGCCGACCTGCGTGCCGTTGACCCAGGTGGTATCGGAATCGTCGATGCGGCCTACGCCCAGGGTGACGCCTGCAGCCGCTTCGGCCGCGGTCAGGGTGAACGTGGTGCGGTACCACGCCACGCCGTCCATGCCGTTCCAGCCCACGGCTTCCCACCGCGACGGGACCGCAATCGGCACCCACGTGGAGGTCTTGAGTTTCGGCGCCTGCCAGTCCGCGTCATCGGCCGGCAGGCTCCAGCGTGCGAGATGCTGCCGCGTTTGCACCAGCGCGCGCTCGTCCTCCGACTGCAGGTTCGCGATCCGCTCCGCCAGCGCCTGTTCGTCCAGTCGCTGCGACGGCGCATCCATCCAGGCTTCGATACGGCTGCCGCCCCAAGTGCTGTCGATGATGCCGATCGGCACGCCGGTGACCTTGCGCAGCTCGCGCGCGAAGAAGTGCGCGACCGCGGAGAAGCTGCCCGCGGCCTGCGGCGACGAAGCCACCCACTCGCCACCGGGCAGCTGGTCCTGCGGCGTGCCCGCCCACGCCCTCGGGATCTTGAAATGGCGGATCTGCGGATCGGTGGCGCGCGCGATCTCGGCCTGGGCATCGGCCGACTGCGCGATCGTCCATTCCATGTTCGACTGCCCGCTGGCCAGCCACACGTCGCCGACCAGCACATCCTGCAGCACGCGCGGCTGCGTGCCGTCGTCGATGCGCATCACGTGCGGTCCACCGGCGGTCTGCGCCGGCAGCTCCAGCGACCAGCGTCCGTCCTCGTCGGCCTGGGTGGCGACGGCCCCGGCGCCGGCGAACGTCACCGCGACGCGGGCACCCGGCGTGGCATGGCCCCATACCTGCACCGGCTGGTCGCGCTGCACGACCATGCCGTCGGAAAACAGACGAGGAAGTTCCACGGCCTGCGCCGAGGGAATGGCCAGCAGAACAGACAGGACGGTCGTGATTCGATTCACTGCGGATCTCCATGCCGGGATGGCGCGCAGGCGGCGGCGCCTGCCACGGCCGATGATGCCGTCAAACCGCGCGCGGCAGTAGTGACGTTCGGTACCCCCGCCCGACCCGTCACCCCGGCATTGGCGCGTCGTGATGGAAGTGACGCTTGAACGACACGTCGCCGTCGCGCGGGGCATCGAGCTCCTGCGCATAGCGATGACCGGCATAGACCGCATGTGCGATCAGGCCCGGCGCCAGCGCATCACCGATGCAGGACACGCTGCGGATGCCGGCATCGGCCCACTCGGGCTCGCGCACCTTCAGCGCCTGGTACAGCGAATCGTCGGGCAGGCGTGAGGTGACCACCACCAACGCATCACAGTCGATCGTGGATGTCGCGCCACTCCAGACCTGCTCCAGCGTCAGCGTGGTACCGACGTAACCGCCGACCATGTGCGACACGCACTGCGATACGCCGAGTTCGGCCATGCGCCACCGGATATGGCGGTAGTCCAGCGTGTTCGCGCTCCACGAGGCGATGGTGTCGTCCGGGGTCAGGTACGTCACCTCGGTGCCGCGAACGCGCAACGCCTCGGCGACGACACTGGCGGTGTAGAAGTAGTCGTCGTCGTAGACCACCACGCGGCCCTCGGGCCAGCGCCCGTCCATCAGGTCGTCCGGAGTGAACACGCGCGGGTTGTCGATGAAGTCGGCGATGCCCAGCCCGTGGCTGCGGCCGAAGCCGTCGCGCCGCCAGTGGCAGCCGGTGGCGATGACGACATGGTCCGCGCCGAAGTCGAGCACGTCCTGAGCGGTAAGCGCGGAGTCGAGGTAGGTACTGATGTTCGCCCGCTTGCCGATCTGCCCGAGCCGCCAGTCGCGCACGCGCGCCCACTCCGCCAGGCCCGGCAGGCGCGTTTCGCGGGTCACGCGCCCGCCGAGTTCGTGCCGCGCCTCCGCCAGATGGACCTCGTAGCCGCGCTGGCCCAGCGCACGCGCTGCTTCCAGTCCGGCCGGTCCGCCCCCGACGACCAGCACGCGCGACTCGCTCGCCTTCGCGGCGATCCGCTCCGGATGCCAGCCCTTGCGCCACTCCTCGCCCATGCTCGGGTTCTGCGTGCAGCGGATCGGCGAGATGGTCATGTCGCCGGACACGCAGATGTTGCAGCCGATGCATTCGCGGATGTCGTCGACGCGACCTTCCTCGATCTTGCGCGGCAGGTAGGGATCGGCGATCGACGGCCGTGCCGCGCCGATCAGGTCGATCACCCCGCGGCGGATCTGCGACACCATCGTGTCGGGCGAGGTGAAACGGCCCACGCCGACGACGGGCTTGCTGGTCGTCTTGCGGACGAAGTCGATGAAGGGTTCCTGCGCGCCTTCGCGGGCGAAGCGCGACGGCACCGAGTCGTTGTACCAGGCGGCGAGGTTGACGTCCCACAGGTCGGGCAGCTCGGCCAGGATGCCGACGATGTCCTGCGCTTCCGCCAGCTCCACCCCGCCCGGCCCCAGCAGTTCCTCGGTGGCGAAGCGCAACGCGACGGCGCAGCGATGGCCGACCGCCTCGCGCGTGTCCTGCAGCACCTCGCGCAGCAGGCGCACGCGGTTCTCGAGCGAGCCGCCGTAGGCGTCGCTGCGCTGGTTGCGGCGGCGCTGCAGGAAGTGCATCGGCAGCGACAGGTCGTGCGCGGCGTAGACGTAGACGATGTCCATGCCCGCCTTCATGCCGCGCACCGCGGCCTCACGGTGCCAGCGGCGGTACTCGGCGATGTCGTGCAGGTCCATCGCGCGCGCCTGCGCGGGATAGCCGTACTTTGACGGCTGGTGCGACGGTGCCAGCAGCACTTCGCGCGAGTAGAGGTTGGAGGCGGTCGGCCCGTTGTGCGACAGCTCCAGCGCGGCGAGCGCGCCGTGCGCGTGCACCCTGTCGCACATCAGCGCGAGCGCGGGGATGTCGCGGTCGTCCCACAGCCGCGCCTCGACGTACGGGGTCAGGTCGCTGCTGGGGTGGATCTCGCACTCTTCCGTCGACACCACGCCCCAGCCACCCTCCGCCTTCACCTCGCGCATGGCCGCGTGCGCCAGCGGCATCGCATGGCCCATGCCGTTGCAGTGCGGCACCTGGAAGAAGCGGTTCTTCGTCGTCACCGGTCCGATGCGGACCGGCTCGAACAGGATGTCGTAGCGCGGATCACGCATCCTGCACCGCACTGCCGCGGCGACGGCGCAGGAAGACGTACAGCGGCAGGCCCGCCGCCATCAGTGCCAGTGCCAGCCAGAACGGCTGCGCGCCCATGCCGATGAAGGCGAACACCGTATAGGCCACGCCCGCGACGGCGGCGCCAATCAGGTCGCGTCCGGCATCGCGATGGCCGCGCCACCACAGCACGCCGAGGGCGAGCGAGCAGCCCAGGTACAGCGGCAGGTTGGCGGCGGTGACCACGGTACTGAGGAAGGTGAAGCCGGCCACCGCGGATTCGCTGTAGTTCATCAGCACCATGGCGCTGGCCAGCGATGCCGTCAGCACCAGGGCGCCGGTGGGCGCGCCGAAACGGTTGCTCCACGCCAGCGCCTTCGGCATCGTGCCGTTCTCCGCCATCGTGCGCATCATCTCGCCGCTCAGCAGCGTCCAGCCGTTCAAGGCCCCCAGGCCGCTGATCACGACGAACAGGGCGATCCAGCGACCCGTGCCTTCACCGGCGAAGCGCTCCATCACCAGCGCGAACGGCGCGCTGGACTGGGCAAGTTCGGCATGCGGCAGCAACAGCAGCGGCACGGCGGACACCACCAGGTAGATGCCGGCGGTGAGACCGGTGCCCACCAGGGTCGCGCGCGGGATGGTGCGCCCCGGATCGGCGACCTTCGATGCGGGGACCGTCGCCGACTCGAGGCCGAGCATGGCGAACAGTGCCAGCGTCGACGCAGCCATCGCATCGCCGAGGCTGATCGGTTTCGCCGGCGGATGCGCGGCGAACGATCCCGGCGACTGCAGCAGCATCCACGCCCCGAGTCCTGCCACGGCCAGCATCGGCAGCAGCTTCATCACCGTGGTCACCACCTGCACGCGGCCACCGCTGCGCACGCCGAGGAGGTTGATGCAGACGAACAGCCACAGCACGCCCAGGCACAGCAGGGCCGGCGGCACGCGCGCCAGCGCGGGGAAGATCGCCGCGGCGTAACCGACCACGCCGGTGGCGAGCGCGGCGAGCGTGATCCAGTTCGACACCCAGTACGACCACAGCACCGCGTAGGCCGGCAGCCCGCCCAGCGTGTGCCGCACGTAACCGTAGGGACCATCCGCGCCGGGCAGCAGGCGCGCCAGCTGCGCCAGCACACGGGCCAACGCTAGGCAGCCGAGCACGGTGATGCCCCAGCCCAGCAGCGCGTTGTAGCCCAGCGGCGCCATCGAGGCGGGCAGCACGAAGATGCCCATGCCGATGGTGTTGCCCACCACCAGCGCGGTGCAGGTCCAGAAGCCGATCTTCCGGCCGTCGCGCGGAGGCGCGGCGGGATTCAATACACGCCCCTCAGCAGGTTGTGGAAATGCCACACGCCGCTTTCGCGCTTCGGGCACAGCCGGCCCGCCTCGTAGAAACCCGACGCGAGGCCCCGTTGCACCGCTTCGCAGATGCGGATGTCTTCGTCCTGCACCTCGTCGCTGAAGGCCTGGTCGTTGGCGATGCGCGCCTGCGCCGCATCGTCCTGCGCGTAGTAGGAGTCGAACTCCACCCTGCAGCGGTCCGGCCCCAGCGGCAGGATGCGGTTGGTCTGCAGGCGCCCCGGCATGATGTTGAGCATCACGTTGGGATAGACGAAGTAGTAGAACGCATCGCCATCGCCGTAGAGATCGCCGCTGTCGCGCAGCGGCGAATGCTGCAGCGAATGCCACGGGAACAGTTCGGTGTCGTAGGCGCGGTAGTCCAGCACCTTCGACAGGCCGGGATGCACGTGCGGCAGGTGGTAGCCCTCGAGGAAGTTGTCCACGTAGACCTTCCAGTTACAGGCGATGTCGTAGCTGTCACGGCGGTGGAAGCGCATCGCGGCCAGGTCGATCGGCGCGATGCGTTCGGCGATGCCGCCGTAGACGTCGTCGAATCCCGGCGCATCCTCGTGCACGGCGACGAACACCAGTCCCTGCCAGGCGTGCACGCGCAGCGGTGGCAGATGGATGTCCCTGACGTCGAAATCGGCGGCGCCCTGCATTTCCGGCGCGCTTCGCAGCTGGCCGTCCAGCGCATAGCTCCAGCCGTGGTACTTGCAGTGCAAGGCGCGTGAGCCCTTGCCGTTGCACAGCGCCAGCGGACCCCCGCGGTGCCGGCACACGTTGGGGAAGGCGCGCAGCACGCCGTCCTGCCCGCGCACCACCAGCACCGGCACGCCGCCGACCTGTTCGACGATGTGGTCGCCGGGATCCGCCAGTTGCCCTTGGTGGGCGACCAGCTGCCAGCTGCGCTGGAACACCGCCGCCCGCTCCAGCGCCAGCGTCGCCTCGCCGCTGTAGTAGCGGGCGGGCAGCGCACGTGCGCGTTCCAGGGGAAGGAGGCTGGCGGTGTCCGGCATGGCGTTCCCGTCGATGGTCGCGCCGTGTGGACGGCGCCAGCCAAGCCTACGCGCAGGACGTCGCGCGGCACAGTGCCCCGCCTTCCCGCCAATCAGCGAGAGCCCCGACGTGAACCGGGGCCTCCGTTGCCGCGAGCCTCAGCGCGGGCAGTCGACCGTGACGTCCGCCTGGTCCAGCGCGCCGAGCGCCACGCGCGAGACGGCGACCGTCATCGCGCCGCCCGTGGCGATCGACCACGGGCGGTCGAGCTTGGTGATATCGGCACCGGCCTTCGTCAGGCACTTCAGCGGCACGCCGACGCGCGTCCACTGGCCGAGCGGCAGTTTCGCCAGCGTCGGCGACAGCGCCACGCGCGCCGTGCAGCCGGTGCCGCAGCCGACCGACAGCCAGGCGTCGCCTGCCGGCGCCGCGTCCACGCGCAGCGTGGTGAGCAGCATCACGTCGCCGTTGCTTTCGCGCTGCAGGTCGAGCGCGGTGTGGGACTGCAGCGCCACGATCGCCTCGCCCTTGCCGGACCACGCGAGGCGGCGAGCGTCCTCCTGCGCCTGGTGGTCCACGCCGGTGACGCGCAGCAGGTCGCCGTCCAGCGCTTCGGGGACCTTGGTGACCGTCACGCCCTGGCCATCGGCGGACTCCATCCGCAACGCGATGCCCGCACCGGCATCGCCACGTGCGAAGAACACGCCGCTCGCGCCTTCGTCGCCGGTCACGCCTGAGTCTTCCGGCAGCGCAGCGAGATCGCCCTTGTCGGCGTAGGTCAGGCCGAAGCCGAACGCGAACAGCGGGTCGTAGCCTTCCTGCCCCACGTTGTTGGCGTACTGCGTGGCGGTGCGCGGCCAGCTGAAACTCAGCTTGCCCTTGAAGTCGTGCTGCACGCTGCCGTCGGCCTTGCGCAACAGCACGTCGGCGATGCCCGCGCCTTCCGAGCCCGGCAGCCACGCCGCGACGAACGCATCGGCCGCGTTGATCTCGCGGTTCATCCACAGCGGACGCCCGCTCAGGAACACCGCCACCACCGGGATGCCTTCGGCTTTCAGACGCTTGAGCAATTGCAGGTCGGTGTCGTAGCCCGGCTTGTAAAGCAGCGTCTGCAGGTCGCCCTGGAATTCCGCGTACGGATCCTCGCCGAACACCACCACCGCCACGTCCGGCTTCTGCGTATACGCGCCATCCACCGACAGGACGGCGTCGCCGCCGCCAGCCTTGGCCTGCTGCGCGATGCCTTCGTAGATCGTCTCGGCGTTCGGGAAGTCCTTGCGCGTGGTGCCGGTGCCCTGCCAGTTGAGCGTCCAGCCGCCGGCCTGCTTGCCCACGTCGTCGGCACCGTCGCCGGCGACGAGGATGCGCTGCTTCGGCGACAACGGCAGCACGCCGCCGGCGTTCTTCAGCAGCACCAGCGACTCGCGCACGGCCTGGCGTGCGACCGCGCGATGCTCGGGCGACCCCAGCAGCGCGAACTGCCCGCCGACCGCGCGCGACGATGGCTTGCCGGCGTCGAACAGGCCCAGGCGGAACTTCACCCGCAGGATGCGGCGCACCGCGTCGTCCAGGCGCTCCTGGCTGATCGTGCCCGCCTTCACCGCCGCCAGCGTGGTCTCGTAGAAGCCCTTCCAGCTGTCCGAGGCCATCGCCATGTCGAGGCCGGCATTGATCGTGGCCGGGCAGTCCGTGGTGGTGCAGCCCTTGACGTGCCCGTGGCCGTTCCAGTCGCCGACGACGAAGCCGCCGAAGTTCATCCTGCCTTTCAGCGCGTCGGTGAGGTAAGGCTTGTGGCCGTGCATCTTCTCGCCGTTGACGCTGTTGAACGAGGCCATCGCTGTTTGCGCGCCGGCCGCGATCGCCGGCGGATAACCCGCCGCATGGATGCGCACGAGGTCGGCTTCGCTGATCTTGGTGTCGCCCTGGTCCTTGCCGTTCGTGGTGCCGCCATCTCCGAGGAAATGCTTGACCGACGCGATCACGTGGCGACCGTCGAGGAAGGCGGGCGTGCCTACCTTGCCCTGCAGTCCTTCCACCACGGCGACGGAATAGCTGGCCACGATGTCCGGCGATTCGGAATAGCCTTCGTACGTGCGCCCCCAGCGGTCGTCCTGCGGGACCGCCACGGTCGGCGCGAACGTCCACTCCATGCCGGTGGTACGCGTCTCCAGCGCGGTGATCTCGCCGATGCGGCGGATCAGCTCGGGATTGCGCGCCGCGCCCAGACCGATGTTGTGCGGGAACAGCGTGGCGCCGACGATATTGCTCTGCCCGTGCACGGCGTCGATGCCGAAGATGACCGGGATCGCCTTGCCGCCCTGCGAGGTGTCCATCGACGCTTCGTAGAACGCATCGGCCAGCGCCAGCCACTCGGCCGGCGATGCGTCGTAGCGTCCACCGGGATCGGAGTTGCCGCCGGCGAGGATCGAACCGAGCCGGTACTTGCGGATGTCGTCCGGCGTGATGCTGGCGATGTCGCCCTGCACCAGCTGGCCGACTTTTTCCTCCACCGTCATCGTCGCCATCAGGTCGGTGATGCGCTGCTCGAGCGCGGCATCCTCGGCGAACGGCCAGGCGACCTGCGGCCACGGGTTGGCATCGGTCGGCGGGGCCGCGGTGGTCTTGTCGTCGCCCTTGCAGGCGCCCAGGGCCAGCACGAGTGCGGCCATCAGCACGCCACGCCGCGCACGCAATGCATTGCGGTTCGTCATCGCCTTCATCCTTCCCTCTGCTCCGAGTCAGCCCATGGTCTCGTGCATCCGTCGCCCCGTGCAAGGTCGGCGCTTCGTCACCCTGGCATGAAAAGCCCCGGGTCGAACCGGGGCCGGGTTCACACGATGACGCGACGGGACGCCGTCAGGGATCACGATCGGCCGCTTCGCGGTCGTTCTCACGCATCTCGTACCACATGCCGTTGAGGATGGCGAAGCTCGCCGCGAGTCCGGCGCCCAGGATCCAGCTGAAGTACCACATGGGTGTGCTCCTCAGTACGCGTTGGGGTTGCGCCCCATGCCGTCCTGGTCGACCTTGCCGCGCAGCACGCGGAAGACCCAGGCGGTGTAGAGCAGGACGATGGGCAGGAAGACCACCGTCGCCAGCAGCATGATGAAGAGCGTCATGTGGCTGGACGATGCGTCCCACAGCGTCAGGCTGGACACGGGCTGCGTGGACGACGGCAGCAGGAACGGAAAGGTCGCCACGCCTTCGGTCAGGATGATGGCGGCGATGGCGATGGCGGACGAGACGAACGCCAGTCCGGCGCGTCCGGCACGCAACAACACCGCGCTCATCAGCGCCCCCGCCACGCCCAGCACCGGAAGCAGCCACGCCAGCGGCCAGCGCGCGTAGTTCTCCATCCAGGCGCCGGGCTGCGCCACGGCCACCTTGGCCAGCGGATTGGATGCACCCGCCGGATCCATCGCCACCTGCAGCGCATACCCGTCGATGCGCGCGACCCAGAGACCGCCGATCACGAACAGCACCGCCGTACCCAGCGCTGCGATGCTGCCGTAACGGCGCGCGCGCGCGGCGATCTCGCCGGAGGTCTTCATCGCCAGCATGCCGGCGCCGTGCATCACCAGCATCGACACGCTGACCAGGCCGCACAGCAGCGCGAAGGGCGTCAGCAGGCCGAACAGCCCGCCCTCGTAGAAGATCCGCAGCGTGTCGTCGAAATGGAACGGCACGCCGAGCAGCACATTGCCCATCGCCACGCCGAACACCAGCGCCGGCACCAGCCCGCTGACGAACAGCGCCCAGTCCCACGCGGCGCGCCAGCGCGGATCCGGCACCTTGCTGCGGAACTTGAAGCCGACCGGGCGCAGGATCAGCGCGAACAGGATCAGAAACATCGCGAGGTAGAAGCCGGAGAAGCTGACCGCGTACAGCGGGGGGAACGCCGCGAAGATCGCGCCGCCACCGAGGATCAGCCAGACCTGGTTGCCTTCCCACACCGGGCCGATGACGTTCAGCACGATGCGGCGTTCTTCGTCGGTGCGCGCCACCGCGGGCAGCAGCGTCGCGATGCCCAGGTCGAAGCCGTCCATCACCGCGAAGCCGATCAGCAGGATGCCCAGCAGCAGCCACCAGACCAGGCGCAGCGTGGCGTAGTCGAGGGGAATGGTGTCCATGCGTCGTCTCCCGTCAGCCCGCAGGGGCCGGTTGCGGCACGCCGTCCGCGTCCGGCGCGGGTTCGGACAGATGCTCGGGGCCTTTGAGGATCAGCTTGCGCATCAGCCAGACCTCGATGATGGCCAGCACCGTGTAGACCAGTACGAAGCCGGTGAGCGTGATGATGACCTGGTGCAGCTTCAGTCCCGATGCCGCGAGGAAGGTCGGCAGCACGCCATCGATGATCCACGGCTGCCGCCCGTACTCGGCGATCAGCCAGCCGGCCTCGATCGCCACCCACGGCAGCGGCAGGCTCCAGAACGCCAGCTTCAGGAACCAGCGGTAGCGCTCCAGCCGCTGCCGGCTGGCGAGGTAGAACGCGACGGCGAAGAAGGCGATGAAGTAGAAGCCCAGGCCCACCATCAGGCGGAAACTCCAGAACAGCGGCGCCACGTGCGGCACGGTGTCCTGCGCGGCCCTGGCGATCTCCTCCTCGGTGGCGTTGCCGATGTCCTCGCGGTAGCGCTTCAGCAGCAGGGCGTGACCGATGTCGCGCCAGTGCGCCTCGAACACGTAGCGCGCCGTACCGTCGTGGCGGTTCGCCCTCAGCTTCTGCAGTGCTTCGTAGCCCATCAGCCCGTTGCGGATGCGGCCCTCGGCGCGCTCGACCAGGTCGAGGATGCCCGGCATCTCGGTATTGAACGAGCGCGTGCCGATCAACCCCATCACGTAGGGGAGGTGCAGCGCGTAGTGGTTGGTCTGGGTCTTCTGGTCGGGGATGGCGAAGGCGTTGAAACCGGCCGGTGCGGGCTCGGTCTCCCACATCGCCTCGATCGCGGCCAGCTTCATTTTCTGGTGTTCGCTGGTGGCATAGCCGCTCTCGTCGCCCAGCACCACCACCGACAGCGCCGACGCCAGGCCGAAACTCGCCGCCACGGCCATCGAGCGCTTCGCGAAGTCGGCATTGCGGCCGCGCAGCAGGTAGAAAGCGCTGATCGCCATGACGAACATCGCGCCGGTCACGTAGCCGGCCGATACCGTGTGCACGAACTTCGCCTGCGCCACCGGGTTGAAGATCACCGCCATGAAGTCGGTGATCTCCATGCGCATGGTCTCGGGATTGAACACGGCCCCGACCGGGTTCTGCATCCAGCCGTTGGCGACCAGGATCCACAGCGCCGAGAAGTTCGACCCCAGCGCGACCAGCCAGGTGACCATCAGGTGCTGGACCTTGCTCAGCCTGTCCCAGCCGAAGAAGAACAGACCGATGAAGGTGGCCTCGAGGAAGAACGCCATCAGGCCCTCGATGGCCAGCGGCGCGCCGAAGATGTCGCCGACGTAATGGCTGTAGTAGGACCAGTTCATGCCGAACTGGAACTCCATGACGATGCCGGTGGCCACGCCCATGGCGAAGTTGATGCCGAACAGCGTGCCCCAGAACAGCGTCATCCGCCGCCAGATGTCGCGCCCGGTCATCACGTAGACGCTCTCCATGATGGCGATCAGGAAGGACAGTCCCAGTGTCAGCGGGACGAACAGGAAGTGGTACATCGCCGTCAGCGCGAACTGCAGGCGGGAAAGCTCGACGACGGTCATGTCCGGCATGGCGATGCGGCTCCCGGGTGTCGGAGGCGAATTCTAGACGCCACCCACTCCATGAGGGGGGCGACCCTTTGTCGCATCCCGTCCCGTGCAGCGCCGCGGCATGCTGCGCGCCCCGTGGCCTACCGGCCGTCGGCGCGGCGACGGGAGGGGTTGATCCTGATCAATGCGCCCCGGCTGAATGGGGCCGAGAATCCACCGTACCAGAATAGGAGAGGCCGCATGCAAGGCGTCCAGGGGACTTACAACGACAAGGTGGTACGCCAGTTCACGGTGATGACCGTGGTCTGGGGCATCGTGGGGATGCTGGTGGGCGTGCTGATCGCCGCCCAGCTGTACTGGCCGGCCCTGAATTTCGATCTGCCCTGGCTGAGCTACGGCCGGCTGCGGCCGCTGCACACCAACGCAGTGATCTTCGCGTTCGGCGGCTGCGCGCTGTTCGCCACCAGCCTGCACGTGGTGCAGCGGACCAGCCATGTGCGGCTGATCTCCGACAGGCTGGCCGCCTTCGTGTTCTGGGGCTGGCAGCTGGTCATCGTGTCCGCCGCCGTCTCGCTGCCGCTGGGCCTGACCCAGGGCAAGGAATACGCCGAGCTGATCTGGCCGATCGACGTGCTGATCGCGGTGGTCTGGGTGTCCTACGCCGTGCTGTTCTTCGGCACCATCGCCAGGCGCGCGGTGAAGCACATCTACGTGGCCAACTGGTTCTTCGGCGCCTACATCATCGCCGTGGCACTGCTGCACATCGTCAACAGCCTGGCGCTGCCGAGCGGCCTGCTGCACTCCTATCCGATCTACAGCGGCGCCGTCGACGCGATGGTGCAATGGTGGTACGGCCACAACGCGGTGGGCTTCTTCCTGACCGCCGGCTTCCTCGGGATGATGTACTACTTCGTGCCGAAGCAGGCCGGCCGCCCGGTCTACTCGTACCGCCTGTCGATCGTGCACTTCTGGGCGCTGATCGCCATCTACATGTGGGCCGGCCCGCACCACCTGCACTACACCGCGCTGCCGGACTGGGCGCAGAGCCTGGGCATGGTGTTCTCGCTGATCCTGCTGGCGCCCAGTTGGGGCGGCGCCATCAACGGCGTGATGACGCTCTCCGGCGTGTGGCACAAGCTGCGCACCGACCCGATCCTGAAGTTCCTGATCGTCTCGCTGTCGTTCTACATGATGTCGACCTTCGAAGGTCCCATGATGTCGATCAAGACGGTCAACTCGCTGAGCCACTACACCGACTGGACGATCGGGCACGTGCATGCCGGCGCACTCGGCTGGGTCGCGATGATCACCATCGGCTCGGTCTACGCGATGCTGCCGAAGCTGCTGGGCCGCGAGCAGATGCATTCGGTCAAGGCCATCGACACCCACTTCTGGCTGCACACCCTCGGCGTGGTGTTCTACATCGCCTCGATGTGGATCGCCGGCGTGATGCAGGGCCTGATGTGGCGCGCCACCAACGCCGACGGCACGCTGACCTACAGCTTCGTCGAAGCCTTGAACGCCACCTACCCCTATTACCTGGTCCGCCTGGGCGGCGGCCTGCTGGTGTTCACCGGCATGCTGCTGATGGCCTGGAACACCTGGAAGACCTTCCAGGCCGCCAAGTCCACTGCGCCGCAGCCGATCCTGCAGCCCGATGCCAGCCAGGCGCGCGCCTGAGGAGCCGACGACATGAGCAACGGAAATTCACACGAGAAAATCGAGAAGAACGTCGGCCTGATGGCCGTGCTGATCGCGGTGGCGGTGTCGTTCGGCGGCCTGGCCGAGATCGTCCCGCTGATGTTCCAGGCCGAGGCAATCAAACCGCTGGAAGGCGTCAAGCCCTACCCCGCGCTGCAGCTCGCCGGCCGCGACATCTACATCCGCGAGGGCTGCTACAACTGCCATTCGCAGATGGTCCGCACCCTGCGCTTCGAGTCCGAGCGCTACGGCCACTACTCGCTGGCCGGCGAGTCGGTCTACGACCGCCCGTTCCAGTGGGGCAGCAAGCGTACTGGACCGGACCTGGCCCGCGTCGGCGGGCGCTATTCCGACGACTGGCACCGCGTGCACCTGCTGAATCCGCGCGACGTGGTACCGGAGTCCAACATGCCGTCCTTCCCCTGGCTGGAAAACGCCAAGGTCGACGGCGCCGACGTGGCCCAGCGCATGAAGACGCTGCAGCGCCTCGGCGACCCGTACACGGACGAAGAGATCGACAACGCCGCCTCCGATGTTGAAGGCCGCACAGAACTGGACGCCGTGGTCGCCTACCTGCAAGGGCTGGGCAAGGCCGCGCCGAGGGGAGGCTGAGCCATGGTATCGGGGATCGTGACCGGGGCACTGATCGTGCTCTTCATCGCCGGCTGGGCGTGGGCGTGGAGCCCGCGCCGCAAGGCGGATTTCGACAATGCGGCGCGCATGCCGCTGGGTGAGGAAGGGGAGAACAACCCATGAGCGCAGGCTGGATCGGATTCATCGTCGCGCTGGTCGTACTGAACATCCTGGGTTGCGTGTGGCTGCTGTGGTGGACCGGCCGCCGCCGCCCGGGCGACCCGGCACCGGAAGACACCTCGCACGTGTGGGATGGCGACCTCACCGAGTACAACAAGCCGCTGCCGAGGTGGTGGATCAACCTCTTCTACATCACCATCGTCTTCAGCATCGGCTACATCGCCTGGTACGGCGGCCTCGGCGTGGTGCCCGGCTATGCGAAGTGGTCGTCCACCGGCGAGCACGACGACATGAAGGCGGTGCAGGACAAGAAACTGGAAGCCACGTTCGCACCGTTCGCCAACCAGTCGATCGACCAGCTGGCAAAGGATCCGAAGGCGCTGGCGCTGGGCCGCTCGATCTTCAACAACACCTGCGCCACCTGTCATGGCTCGTCGGGCCAGGGCGCGACCGGCTACCCCAACCTGACCGACGGCATCTGGCATTGGGGCGGCACGCCGGACCTCGTGCTGCAGACGGTGCTGGACGGCCGCGAAGGCGTGATGCCCGAATGGGGCACCGCGCTGACCAACATGGGCGGCGAGAACGCGGTCGACTACGTCGTCGCCTACGTCAACGTGTTGGGCGACCCGCAGAAGGGCATGAGCAACAACTTCATGGCCGCCCAGGGCAAGCCGCTGTACGATGGCCTCTGCGTGGCCTGCCACGGCGTGGACGGCAAGGGCAACCAGGAACTGGGCGCCCCCGACCTGACCGACGACTACTGGCTGTACGGCAACAGCAAGGAAAGCATGCGCACGACGATCACCAGGGGACGTCATGGTGTGATGCCTGCCCACCGCGAACTGCTGGGCGAGACGCGTGCGCGCCTCGTGGCCTCGTACGTCTGGTCGCTGTCGCACAAGGAGGGTCAGGCGACCGCCGGCGCGAAATGACCGATTTCACCGAGCCCCGCCTCGACCACCCGCCCCGGCCGCTCGCACAGCGCGTCGGGGCCGTGCTCTGGCCCAGTTTCTTCGCCGCCGGCGTGGCGACGATGGTGTTCTTCGCCTTCGTCGATCCCCTGACGCTGCGCGACATGACCTTCCCCGACCTGGCGATCAGCCGCGAACTCGGCTACACGCTGGGTTTCTTCATGTTCTGGCTGGCGACCGCGTCCAGCAGCCTGTTCACCTGGATCCTGCTTCGCCCCGCCAGCCGTTTCAACCGCGCGCTGCCGCCGGACTGAGCGCGCCTGCGCGCGCCAGGCAGGCCGCCTGCGCGCGGCGATGGCGCGACCTGCGACAAACCGTCGCTCCCCGCTGTGCGCCTGCGGCGCGAGCATGACGCCAGCCAAGACAGACACCGCCATGTCCACGCCAGCCCCGCCCTCCCCCGCTCCCGACAGCAAGCGCCGCATCCCGCTGGATGTGGTGGACGCGCAGGGCAATTCGTTCTACGTGAGCGAACGCAAGGTGTATCCGCGCGACGTGGCGGGCCGGCTCAACCGCCTGCGCGTGGCCGCGGTGTGGTGGCTGCTGGGCATGTACTACCTGTTTCCGTGGCTGCAATGGGACGACCGCCAGGCCGTGCTGTTCGACCTGCCGGCGCGCAAGTTCTACGTGTTCGGCCTGGTGTTCTGGCCCCAGGATTTCCTGTTCCTCGCCATGCTGCTGATCATCGCGGCGATGGCGCTGTTCTTCTTCACCGCGCTGGCCGGCCGCCTGTGGTGCGGCTATGCGTGCCCGCAGACGGTGTGGACGGAAGTGTTCCTGTGGATGGAGCGCTGGACCGAAGGCGACCGCAGCGCGCGCATGAAGCTGGATGCGGCGCCATGGAGCGCCAACAAGCTGCTGCGCAAGGGCGGCAAGCACGTGCTGTGGGCCGTGTTCGCGCTGTGGACGGGCTTCACCTTCGTCGGATTCTTCACGCCCATCACCGACCTGGGGGCGCGCCTGTGGCCGTTCGCCTGGGGCGGCTGGGAGACGTTCTGGGTGTTCTTCTACGCGCTGGCCACGTGGGGTTTCGCCGGCGTCCTGCGCGAGCAGGTCTGCAAGTACATGTGCCCCTACGCACGCTTCCAGAGCGCGATGTTCGACCGCAACACGCTGATCATCGCCTACGACCCGATGCGCGGGGAACCGCGCGGCCCGCGCAAGCGCGGCCTCGGCAGCGTGCTGGAACGCGTGCGCGGCCTGCTCGACCAGGCCACCGCCTACGACTACGTGATGCGCGCGAACGCGCATCCCAGCGCCGCCGACCAGCGCCTCGGCGCGCACGGCACCATCACCTTCGCCGGGGCCGGCGTGGTGGTCGAACCGCTGCCGAAGTTCGTGCCGGAACAGTTGGGCGACTGCATCGACTGCACGATCTGCGTACAGGTCTGTCCCACCGGCATCGACATCCGCAACGGCCTGCAGTACGAATGCATCGCTTGCGGCGCCTGCATCGACGCCTGCGACGACGTGATGGACAAGATGGGGTATCCGAAAGGATTGATCCGCTATACCACCCAGAACGCCATCGACGGCAAGCCGTCGAAGGTGCTGCGGCCGCGCATCGTCGTCTACGGCGCCCTCCTGCTGGCGCTGGTGGCGGCGTGGGGCTGGGGCGTGTTCCACCGCGACGTGCTGATCGCCGAGGTCCTGCGCGACCGCAATGCGCTGTACCGCGAGGTCGCGGGCGGGCAGGTCGAAAACAGCTACACGCTCAAACTGGTCAACAAGGACCAGCAGCCGCACCGTTATGCGGTGACGCTGGCCTCTGCATCGCCCGGCATCCGCCTGCGCGACGGCGAGCTGACGGCGCGCGCCGAACCCGAGGAAGTCCTGTCGCTGGCCGTCACCGCCACCGCTCCCGCCACCCTGCGCGGCCGCCATGCCGTGACGTTCACCGTCCGCGACGTCGACACCGGGACCGAGAAGACCGTGGACAGCAGTTACTTCGGACCCATCCAATGACCATGAAACCCGCTGCTCTCGCCGGCGATGCTCCCGCCGCCAACACCCGCCCGTTCTGGAAGGAGCCGATGGTGTGGCTGGTATGGGGCCTGCCGCTGGCCTCGGTCGTCGCCGGCGTCTGGCTGGTGGTGACCGCCGTGCGTGCCGGCGGCGCCGATCCCGTCATCGACGACGTGCAGCGCGTGTCGCAGATCCAGACCACCGACCTGGGACCGGACGAACGCGCCGCGCAGCGCCAGCTCAGCGCCATCGTGCAGGTCCGTCCCGACCACGTGGAACTGACTGCGGTGACCGGCGAGTTCGATCGCGAGACCGCGCTCGTCCTGGTGCTGACGCACCCCACCGAAGCCGCGCAGGACCTGCGCCTGCCGCTGGCGCGCACGACCACGGGCTGGAGCGCGCCCGCCGAGATCGACACGCGCCACGACTGGAACCTGCAGCTCACCCCCGACAACCACCACTGGCGCATCCGCGGCCGCCTGCAGAAAGATACGCAGGCCTCGCGCCTGGCGCCCTCCCTTGGGGGCGGCTGAGTCACGCGATGGACGCGCCCGTGGTGCCCTGCCATCACTGCGGCGAACCGGTCGCCAGCGGGCGCCCGGTCACGGCGGGCGACCCTGTCTTCTGCTGCGAGGGCTGCGCCGCCGCCGCGGCGTGGATCGAGGACGCGGACCTGGGCAGCTACTACCGCCTGCGCAGCGCGAACGCCAACCGCGTGCAGGCGGACCGGCTGGACCTCGAAAGCTGGGACCGCACCGAACTGCTGGACGAGCACAGCCGCGCCGTCGAGGGCGGCCGCGAGATCGTGCTGCTCACCGACGGCATGCGCTGCGCCGCCTGCGCCTGGCTGATCGACCGTGCGCTCGCCCGTGAAGCCGGCGTGCTCGACACCACCGCCAACGCCGTCACCGGCCGCATCCGCATCGCCTGGGATCCGGCGCACACGAAACTCTCCGCGCTGCTGCAGCGCCTGGCGATGCTCGGCTACCGGCCCTATCTCGCCACCGGCGACGCACGCGAGCAGGCCCGCCTGTCCGAACGCCGGCGCTGGCTGCTGCGGCTGGGCGTGGCCGGCCTCGGATCGCTGCAGGCGATGATGCTGGCCGAAGCGTTGTACCTCGACGTCAACGCGACGATGCCGTTGCCGACCCGCGACCTGTTCCGCTGGCTGACGTTCCTGGTCAGCACGCCGGTGGTGTTCTACAGCGGCTGGCCGTTCCTGGCCGGCATGGCGCGCGAACTGCGCGCGCGCCACGTCGGCATGGACACGCTGATCGCCAGTTCCACGCTGCTGGCGTATTTCGCCAGCCTGGTCGAGACGATCTGCGGCGGCACGCACGTGTGGTACGACGCGGCGGTGATGTTCGTGTTCCTGCTGCTGGCCGCGCGCATGCTGGAGCAGCGCGCGCGCAACGTGGCCACCGCGCAGGTGGACGCGCTGGCGCGGGCGCGGCCGGTGCTCGCGATCCGCGAGCGCGACGACGGCACGCGCGAATCGGTGCCGCCGTCCGCGCTGCGGAGGGACGACGTGGTCTGCGTGCCGGCCGGCGAAGGCGTGCCCGCCGACGGCGTACTGCTGGATGGCGCAGCGGATTTCGAGGAAGCGTTGCTGACCGGCGAGTCGCGTCCGGTACGCCGTCGCGCCGGCGAGACCGTCTACGCCGGCACCACCTGCCGCGAGCGGCCGGCACGCCTGCGCGTCACGGCCACCGGTACCGCGACGCGCCTGTCGCAGCTGGCCGAACTGGTGGATCGCGCGCAGGGCCATCGCCCGCCGCTGGCACGGCTCGCCGACCGCGTCGGCCGCCATTTCGTCATCTCGCTGCTGCTGCTCGCGGTGTGCGTTTACGTCGGCTGGCGGATGTACCAGCCCGAACGCGCCTTCGAGGTGACGCTCGCCCTGCTGGTGGTCAGCTGCCCATGCGCGCTCTCGCTGTCGGTGCCGGCGGTGCTGGCCGCCGCGCACGGCGCGCTGGCGCGCTGCGGCGTGCTGGCGACGCGGCCGGAAGCACTGGACACGCTGGCGCGCGCGACCGACGTGGTCTTCGACAAGACCGGCACGCTCAGCGACGGTCGTCCCGCCCGAGTTGCGGTGGACGTGCTCGATACACTCCGTGCGGACGCGGCCACGCGCGTGGTCGCGGCGCTGGAGAAGGACAGCGGCCATCCGATCGCTACCGCTTTCGCGGATGTCGACGCGCGTGATGCCGCCACATCCGTCGTCGCCCGCGCCGGCCTGGGCGTCGAAGGCGATGTCGACGGCTGCCACTGGCGCTTCGGCCGCGCCGACTGGGCCGCGGGCCGCGACGACGACGGCGCGCTGTGGCTGGGTGATGGCGAACGCGGCGTGGCCCGTTTCACCCTGGACGAGAAGCCGCGCGCCGATGCCGCGGCGGCCATTGCGGCGCTGCGCGCGCAGGGCATGCGCATCCATCTTGCCAGCGGCGACGGCACCACGGCGGTACGGCGGCTGGCGCAGGCGCTCGGCATCGATTCGACGCTCGCCCGACAGTCGCCGGAAGACAAACTGGCGCGTGTGCGGCAGCTGCAGTCCGAAGGCCGCATCGTCGCGATGGTCGGCGACGGCCTGAACGACGCGCCGGTGCTCGCCGGCGCCGATGTCTCCATCGCGATGGGCGAAGGCGCGCCGCTGGCACAGCAGGCGGCGGACCTCGTGGCCACCGGACCGTCGCTGCTGCGCATCGCCGATGCCGTGCGCGTGGCACGGCTGTCGCGCCGGCTGGTGAAACAGAACCTGGCCTGGTCCGCCGGCTACAACCTGCTCGCCGTGCCGTTGGCCGCCGCCGGCATGGTCACGCCCTGGATCGCGGCACTGGGCATGGCGGTATCCTCGCTGCTGGTGACCCTCAACGCGCTGCGGCTGGCGCGCACCTCGACGGAGATGGCGGCATGAACATCCTGCTGATGCTGTTGCCGATCAGCCTGGTCCTGCTGGGACTGGCCATCGCCGCGTTCGCGTGGGCGGTGCGCAAGGGCCAGTTCGATGATCTCGACACGCCGGCGCTGGACATCCTCGACGACGCGCCCGCGAAGCCGCGTGCGCCGGCCGCGCCGCCCGTGCGCGAAGGCGACGATGGCGCCTGACGTTCCCGTGCTGCTCGCCGCGCTGCTGGCGGGCCTGGTGGGCAGCACGCACTGCGCGGTGATGTGCGGCGGCATCGCCACCGGCTTCTCCGCGGCGTCGTCCCGCCAGGGCTGGGGCAGCGCGCTGCAGCTCAATCTCGGGCGCGTCGCCGGCTACACGCTGGCAGGTGCGCTGGTCGGTGCGTTCGGTGGCGGCCTGCTGTCGCTGGCCCGGCACGAGACCGCCGTGCTCGCCATGCGCGTCGGCGTGGGACTGGCGCTGGTGGTGCTGGCGCTGCGCCTGCTCGACCAGCGTGGCCGGCTCGATGTCCTCGCACGGCCCGGCGCGAAGGTGTGGCAGGCGCTGCGTCCGCTGCATGCGCGCGTGCTGCCGGCCGACACGCTGCCGCGCCGATTGGCGGCGGGCGCGCTGTGGGGCTGGCTGCCCTGCGGCCTGAGCCTCAGCCTGCTGACGGTGGCCTGGCTGCAGGCCAACGTGCGCGACGCCGCACTGACGATGGCGATGTTCGGTCTGGGCACGCTGCCGATGATGGTGACGCTGACCTGGTCCGGCGCGCGTCTCGGTCGCCACTGGCAGCGCACGTCGGTGCGTCGCGCCGCGGCCGGCTTCGTGCTCGCCGCCGGTGTGCTGACCATTGCCTCGCCGTGGCTGATGCAGCAACCGGCATTGCATGGCGTGCTCGCCGCGCTCGGCTGCCGGCCCTTGCCGACGTGAGCGGCGAGGCGGAGGGCGCCCCGACGGAGAAGACGGCCACGGCGACGGCGCGCCTGCATGCGCTGGGCGATGTCGCACGCACGCCGCTGCGTGCCGCCTCGGCCTGCGGCGTGATCGCCGGCGTGCTGGTCCTCCCGCAGGCCGCGCTGATCGCGCTGTGCCTGCAGCGCGCGCTTGTCGACCGCGACGCGCCTTCGACCTTGCTGCCGCTGCTCGCCGCCCTGCTGGCGACGCTGCTGCTGCGCGCCGGACTGGACTGGACCAGCCGGCGGTTCGCGGACCGAGCCGTCGAAGACATCCGCATCGACCTGCGCGCGCGCATCGCGCGCGGCCTGGTCGCACGCGGCCCTGTCTGGGTGCGTTCGCAGCAGAGCGGTGCCCTAACCGAACGCATGGGCGCGCATGTGGACGCACTGGAAGGCTACTTCGCCGGCTTCGTTCCCTTGCGGGCGGAAGTGGTGGGCGTGCCGCTGGCGATCCTGCTCGCCGTGTTCTTCGTCGACCGCACCGTCGGCCTGGTGCTGCTGCTGACGATGCCACTGGCACCTGTCTTCATGATGCTGGTCGGCTGGGGCGCCCAGGCAGCCAGCCAGCGGCAGCTGCAGGCACTGACCCGGATGGGCGGGCACTTCGCGGACCGGCTGCGCGGTCTTGGGTTGATCCGGCTGTACGGACGCGGTACGTCGGAACTGTCCGGCATCCGCGCCGCCGCCGAGGAACTGCGCGTGCGCAGCCTGCGCGTGCTCCGCATCGCCTTCCTGTCCTCGGCGGTGCTGGAGTTCTTCGCCTCCCTCAGCGTGGCGATGATCGCGCTGTACCTGGGCCTGAGCTACCTGGGCATGCTCGACCTTCGCGCGGAGCCGCTGACGCTGGGCGTGGGCGTGTTCTGCCTGCTGCTGGCGCCGGAGTTCTACGCGCCGTTGCGACGGCTCGCCACGCATTACCACGACCGCGCGGCGGCGATGGCGGCGATGGACGAGATCGCGGTCGTGATCGACGTCGACACGCCTGCGTCGGCGATCGGCGACGAAACGAATGCATCGGAGACCTCGCTCGTCAGCGCGCAGGGGGTCGCGCTGCGCCATCCCGCTGCCGCGCGCGATGTGCTGCGCGACATCACGCTGCAGCTGCAGCGCGGCCAGCAGGTCGCGCTGGTCGGCGGCAGTGGCGAAGGCAAGAGCACGCTGCTGGAGGCGCTGGCGGGTTGGCTGCCCGTCCGCGAGGGCAAGCTGCAGCGCGCGCCCGGCCTACGTGTCGGCTATGCGCCGCAGCGCCCGTTCCTGTTCGCCGGCACGTTGCGCGACAACCTGCGCATGGCCAGGCCCGAGGCCAGCGATGCGGAACTGGACCAGGCCGCCGAGGCGGCGCAGGTCATGCGTTTCGCGGCACGACTGCCGGAGGGACTGGACACGGTGATCGGCGAGCGCGGCTTCGGCCTGTCCGGTGGTGAGGCGCGGCGGGTGGCGCTGGCGCGCGTGTTCCTGCGCGACCCGGACCTGCTGCTGCTCGACGAGCCCACCGCCTTCCTCGATGAGGACACCGAAGCCGCCGTGCTGCAGGCGATCCTGCGGTTCGCGCATGGCCGCGGCCTGCTCGTCGCCACGCACAGCGCGGCCATGCGGGCGGCGATGGACGGGACCTGGCAGGTATGCGACGGGCGCCTCCATGTCGAAAGGGTATCGCCGTGAACATGCATCGCGACGACGACACGACCTCGCTGCGCGACGTGCTGGCGCGGCATCGCCCACGCATCGCGCTCGCCATCGGCCTGCTGTTGCTGACGCTGCTGGCCGGCACCGGACTGCTCGGGCTCTCCGGGCACTTCCTTACCGCCGCGGCGCTGGCCGGCAGCGCCGCGATCGGCTTCAACTTCTTCGGTCCGTCTGCCGGCATCCGCGCGTTGACGTTCGCGCGCATCCTGTCGCGCTACGGCGAGAAGCTGCTCGGCCACGACGTGACGTTGCGCATCGCGCGCGACCTGCGCGCGTGGTTCTTCGCCCGCGCGCTGCCACTGGCGCCGTTGGGGCTCGGCCGTTTCCGGATCGGCGAACTGATGGCACGGCTGGTGGCGGACATCGACGCGGTCGACGGCCTGCTGGTCCGCGCGATCGGTCCGTTGCTCGCGGTGCTGTCGCTGTGCCTGCTGGGGACGCTGGTGGCGCTGGCCGTATTGCCGACCGCCGGCCTCGTGCTGCTGGCGGCGCTGGCATTGCTCGCTGTGCTGGCGCCGTGGCTGGCCGTCCGCAGTGTGGCGGCGCTGGAAAGCGAACGCGCGACGGCCCGCATGCGTCTGCGTGCCGCCGTGCAGGAAGGCATCGAGGGCCAGCAGGACCTCGTGGCGATGGATGCCACCACAGCGTGGCTGGCGGCCCTGGATGCGCGGAGCCGCGAGGTCGCGCGCTGGGAAGACCGGCGCAAGCAGCGACTCGCACTGGCGACG
Source organism: Pseudoxanthomonas sp. LjRoot206 (assembly GCF_056175725.1). Lineage (NCBI taxonomy): Bacteria > Pseudomonadati > Pseudomonadota > Gammaproteobacteria > Lysobacterales > Lysobacteraceae > Pseudoxanthomonas > Pseudoxanthomonas sp. LjRoot206. The sequence goes on along the minus strand of NZ_JBGFFI010000002.1, from coordinate 362,737 downwards.
CTGGCACATGCGCTCGTCACCGCGGCCGCCTTGCCGACCATGCTGTGGGTGCTGCTGTCGGCCGTGCACGATGCGCGTATCGGCGCCGCGTCTGCGGGCGGACTGTTCTTCATGACGATCGCCGTGCTGGAGGCGTGCACGGCGATCGCACCCGCGTGGCAGGCATGGCGTGCGGCCACGGTGGCCGGACAGCGACTGGAAGCGGTGGTCGATGCACCGTCCACGATGGGCGACGTGCCCGACGGCACGCGATCACCGGCACTACGTGGCGCGCTGGATATGGAAGATGTCGTGTTCGCTTGGCCGGACACGACGCGGCGGGTGCTGGACGGCGCCAGCCTTCATATCGCGACCGGCGAGCGCGTCCTGGTCACGGGCGACAGCGGCGAAGGCAAGTCCTCGCTGCTGGCGCTCGTGCTGGGATTGCACGCACCGCAGACCGGACACCTGTCGTTCGCCGGCGACGATCTGCGGATGCTGGATCCGTCCCAGTGGCATGCGCGCATCGCCTGGCTGCCGCAGGACGCCCCGGTGTTCTCAGGCAGCGTGCGCGAGAACCTGCGGCTCGGCGATCCGGCGGCCGACGATGCACGGCTGTGGGGTGCGCTGGCGCAGGTGAAGCTGGACGAGCGCTTCCGCGACACCGGACTCGACACATGGGTGGGCGAGAACGGCGCAACGCTGTCCACCGGCCAGTCGCGCCGCCTCGCGCTGGCACGGGCCCTGCTGAGGAACGCGCCGCTGCTGTTGCTGGACGAGCCGACCGAAGGTCTCGACCAGGACACCGCCGACACGCTGATGCGCGATCTCGCGGCGGCCAGCGCAGGGCGCAGCGTGCTGATCATCAGCCATGCGGCCCTGCCGGATGGCGTGGTGGATGCGCGCTACCGGTTGCGGGATGGAAAACTGACGCGGGAAGCCGCATCCGGCTCGTTGTAGGAACGACGTCAGTCGCGACCGAAGAGATGGAACAACGATGATCTGCGGTCGCGACTGACGTCGCTCCTACAGAAAACCCACATCCTCAGGCCCGCGCTTCCGACAACGCATCCAGCCGCGTGCGGTCGAGCAGCCGCACATGGTGCGGGTTCTCGGTGGCGATGCTGCCTTCCTGCCGCAGGCGGGTGAAGCTGCGGCTGACGGTTTCGACGGTCAGGCCCAGGTAGTCGGCGATGTCGGTGCGCGTCATCGGCAGGATCACTTCGCTGTCGTCCTGGCCCTGCCGGCGGCGGCGCTGCGCCATGTCGACCAGAAAGCCGGCTAGCCGCTCCATCGGATTGAGCCGGGCCAGCGACATGAGGTTGCCGCGGGTCGCGTCCAGTTCCACGCAGGCGCGCTCCAGCAGTTCGCGCTCCAGTTCCGGATGGTCGTGGCACAGGCTGCGCATGTCGGCCATCGAGAACTCGCACAGCGTGCTGTCGGTGATCGCTTCGATCGTATGCCGGTAATGCGAGGTGCCGGAGAAGCCGATGAAGTCGCCCGGCATCAGGAAGCCGGCCACCAACCGGCGTCCGTCCGGCAGCAGCCGGATCCGGCGCAGTGCGCCCTTGGTCACCGTAAAGACCCCGCGGCGCGGTTCGCCCTCGCGGACCAGCGCCTCGCCCGCGTTCAGCCGGGCGTCGTCGGCCAGCGCCTCCATCGCATGGGCCTTGGCCACCGGCAGGGCGGCACAGACGGCCAAGTGCCGCACCAGGCAGCCGCTGCATCCGCCGGAGGTCTGGCACACCACGCCTCCGGCGGGTGCCGGGCGCACCGGAGCGTCGTTCTGGCGGAGGATGCGAAGGCTCATGGCGGTCGGCTACGTAGGTCTTCGAAATGGATCATACGCCGCGCAAAACCGCTAATCCGCGGCTGCGACAATCGGTCGCAGACCCGGCTTTCAGCGCCGGTTCCCCCATTCAGGCGCGGATTCGGTTACAGTGCGCGCCGCTTGCCTGCGGCCGTTCGTTTCCCCGATGGTCCGCCGGCGCAGGGAACCCCCCGCGGATTCCCGCGCCCGCCCCGCTCCGACTTCTTTCGTTGCGCAAGCCCGGATCCGCCGTTTTGGCGCGTCCGCACCCCTTCTCGCAGCGCGGTTTCAGGGAACGCTTCGAGTCACGGTCTTGCCGCATTCCGCGCGTTCCATGCCGCCGCACGTCTCCGTGCCGGCGTTGCGCGTGCGTCCGGCCGACCGGCTTTGGAGCTTCGACAATGACGTTTGAAACCTTGGGCCTGGCGCCCGCCCTGCTGCGCGCGCTCGACGAACAGGGCTACACCCAGCCCACTCCCATCCAGGAACAGGCCGTCCCGCTGGCCCTGGCCGGCCATGACCTGCTGGCCGGCGCCCAGACCGGTACCGGCAAGACCGCCGCGTTCGGCCTGCCGCTGATCCAGTACCTGGCCACCACGCCGCAGGAAGTGCAGCGCGGCGGCCCGCGCAAGCCGCGCGCCCTGGTGCTGACTCCCACCCGCGAGCTGGCCGTGCAGGTGCACGACAGCCTGCGTGGTTACGGCAAATACCTGCGCATCCCCAGCACCACCATCTACGGCGGCGTCGGCATGGGCAACCAGCTGGACGCGCTGCGCCGGGGCGTGGACCTGGTCATCGCCTGCCCGGGACGCCTGATCGACCACCTCGAACGCCGCAGCGTGGACCTCTCGGGCATCGAGATCCTGGTACTGGACGAGGCCGACCGCATGCTCGACATGGGCTTCCTGCCGTCGATCAAGCGCATCCTGGCCAAGCTGCCGCGCCAGAACCGCCAGACCATGCTGTTCTCCGCCACCTTCGCCGACCCGATCCGCGAGCTGGCGCTGGAGTTCATGCACGATCCGAAGCAGATCCAGGTGACCCCGCGCAACACGGTGGCGGAAACGATCACCCACCGCGTGCACCCGGTCGACGGCAGCCGCAAGCGCGACCTGCTGCTGCACCTGCTGGCGCAGGACAGCCGCCTGCAGACGCTCGTGTTCGCCCGCACCAAGCACGGCAGCGACAAGCTGGCGACGTTCCTGGAGAAGAGCGGCATCAAGACCGCGGCGATCCACGGCAACAAGTCGCAGGGTGCGCGCCAGCGCGCGCTCAGCGACTTCAAGGCCGGCCGCATCAACGTGCTGGTGGCCACCGACATCGCCGCGCGCGGCATCGACATCGACCAGTTGCCGCAGGTGATCAACTTCGACCTGCCCATGGTGGCCGAGGACTACGTGCACCGCATCGGCCGTACCGGCCGCAATGGCTCGACCGGCCAGGCGATCTCGCTGGTGGCGCAGGACGAAGCCAAGTACCTGCGCGCGATCGTGCGCCTGCTGAACCGCGACATGGACATCCGCGACGTGCCCGGCTTCGAGCTGCAGACCCCGATCCGCTGGGGCAACAGCGCGCCGGGCAAGGCCGAACAGCCTGCCGGCGAGCGCACTCCGCGCCGCAACGGCCCGCAGAAGCATGCGCGCCGCCCGCACAGCGAAGCGCCGCGCCACGCCCATGCCGGCCCGAAGAAGCACGGCAGCGGCCCGCGTCGTGACGGTGGCCGCTCCGGCGGCGCCCGCCAGGGCCAGTCGCGTCCCGCGCGCTAAGCCGCTCCATCCGCGCGGCACCCTCGCCGGTGCCGCGCGCTCCACCGCTTCCGGAACCGTCGCATGGACATCTTCAAGGTCTTCACCATCGAAGCCGCGCACCGCCTGCCGCACGTGCCGGAAGGCCACAAGTGCGCGCGCCTGCACGGGCATTCGTTCCGCATCGAACTGCACCTGTCCGGCCCGGTCGATCCGCAGGCGGGCTGGGTGATGGACTTCGCCGACGTGAAGGCGGCCTTCAAGCCGATCTACGAGCGTTTGGATCACCACTACCTCAACGACATCCCCGGCCTGGAGAACCCCACCAGCGAACGGCTGGCGGCGTGGATCTGGGACCAGGCCAAGCCGGTCCTGCCGCTGCTGAGCGCCGTGGTGGTGCACGAGACCTGCACATCCGGCAGCCGCTACAACGGTGCCTGAAGGCATGGAACCGGTTTCATACCAGTTCCTACAAGCGTTTGATTTTTAACGGCTCCTGACCGTTCGTCGGATTTCCATACGCCGGTTATTGCACTGCAACATGGACGGGTCTATGCTGCGTCGCAACAGACAGGAAATCCCCTTTCAGGAGTCCGCCATGACCACGCAATTCAACGAAAGCTTCAGCCAGTTCACGCAGCAGTTCGCCGCCGCCGCTTCGCGCGCCAACCGCCTGGCCCTGGAAAGCGCCGAGACCGTGTTCGGCGTGCAGCTGAAGACCTTCGAGAAGAACATCGACGCCACCAGCGCCTTCTTCGGCGAACTGGCCGAAACCCGCGACCTCGACGGTTACAAGACCCTGTGGCCGAAGGGCCTGCAGGTCGCCAAGGACAATGCCGAGCGCGTCGTCGCCGCCAGCCAGGAAGTGTTCGGCCTGAGCCTGAAGACCGGTGAAGCCTTCGGCCAGCTGGTGAAGACGCAGTTCGAGACCGCGACCGACAACGTCCAGGCCTCCGTGGCCAAGGCGACCAAGGCCGCCAAGGGCAAGTAAGACGCGCCCGCAAGACAAGACGTACATCGTTTATTGCGCGGCTCCCCCTCCCTCCGCGCAGGCCGACCCGGCAGCCCCCACGCTGCCGGGTTTTTTATGCGTGAGACCCGCGTCAGGGCACCGACAGATGGGCTGCCAGCACACGCGCATCGGTGTCCGGCGCATACGGCAGCCGGCCCCAGCAAGGCACCGGCATGCGCACCGACAACAGGGCGAAGTTCTCGTCCCGGCGCTCCATGTCGGGATCAACTTCGTTCGCGATCCATCCCACCAGTCGCGCACCGTCGTCCTGGATCGCCCGCGCGCTCAGCCGCGCATGGTTGATGCAGCCCAGCCGCATGCCCACGACGAGCACCACCGGCAGGCGCAGCTCCTGTACCAGGTGCCGCTGGTCCAGCGTGGCGGTCAGCGGTGCGGCCCAGCCGCCGACGCCTTCCACCAGGACGAGGTCGGCCCGCGGATGCAGGCGCTCGAACGCGGACACCAGCACGCCGAGCTGCACGTCCACGCCGGCGTCGCGTGCGGCGATCTCCGGCGCCAGCGGCGCGGGCAGCGCGTAGGGATTGAGATCGCCGTAGGGCGGCACCGGATCGCTGGCACCCTGCAATGCGAGCGCGTCGTCGTTGCGCCAGCCGTCGGCCGTCGGCACGCAGCCACTGGCCACCGGCTTCATGCCGACGGCACGCAGGCCACGCGCACGGAACGCATGCAGCAGCGCGGTGCTGGCGACGGTCTTGCCGACGCCGGTATCGGTGCCGCTGACGAACAGCCGGTCCATCGGCCTATCCATCCGCGCGCTCCGGCCAGCGCTGGGCACTCCAGCGCTGGCCACGCACGTGCACCAGGCCGGCGAACGACAGTAGGAAGTACACGCAGCCCGGCAGTGCGACCTGCCACGACCGCGACTGCTCGGTCAGCAGCAGCGCGATCACCACCGACACCAGGCTGACGAGGACGAAGTAGGCGTGCGAGGCGACTTCTCCGGCGGCGTTGGATGCCGCCTCGGCATCCAACGCCAACCGGCGACGCGCTCGCCAGGCCAGCACGTACAGACCGCCGATGCAGGCGGACATCGACGCGAACGCCAGGCCATAGAAGACGAACATGAAGGCCAGCGGCCGTGGCCCGTTCGCGTCGGATAGCGGCATCGGCAGCCAGCCGCCGGTGATCCAGCCGAAGAAGGTGCCCAACAGCAGCCGCAGCGGATAGACGTAGACCAGCACCAGGAACACCAGCAGCAGGCTGAGCAGCGTGGCCGGCACGCTACCCAGCCGGTAACGGCGGCTCCAGCGCACGTGCGCGTACCAGAACATCGCCACCATCGCGAAGCTGGCAGCGAAGGCCGGTACGTTCTTCAGCGCCTGCAGCAGGCCCGCCATGCTGTCGGGAATGCGCTCGACCGAGATGACCAGCAGGGTGACCGCGAACGCGAAGGCCGCGTCGACGAAGGCCTCCAGTCGCGTCACTCCATGGCCGCGCCACCCTGCTTCGTCCTCGTCGCCGCGCATGCCCATGGTCCCCTGTTGCCCGTTCGGGCCTTGCATATGTGACTCATCATATCGGGCCCTCCCGCGGATGCGCGGAGTAGAATCGGCCGCATGTCATTCGCCTCGCAAACGCTCACCGGCAGCAAGCCGGAACAATACGCCCAGCTGGCCGAGCAGGCCCGTGCCCTGCTGGCCGGCGAACCGGACCGGATCGCCAATGCCGCCAACCTGGCCGCGCTGCTGTACCACGCACTGCCGGACTTCAACTGGGCGGGCTTCTATTTCTTCGATGGCCGGGAATTGGTCGTCGGTCCGTTCCAAGGCTTACCAGCCTGCGTGCGGATCCCGTTGGACAAGGGGGTCTGCGGAGCCGCCGCACGCACCCGCCAGACCCAGCGCGTGGACGACGTGGACGCCTTTCCTGGCCACATCGCCTGCGATTCGGCTTCCCGCTCGGAACTGGTGGTACCGCTGGTGAAAGGGGACGAACTGGTCGGTGTGCTCGACCTGGACAGCCCACGCCTGGCGCGCTTCGATGCCGACGACCAGGCGGGCATGGAACGCATCGCCGCCATCTTCGTGGATTCGCTGACATGACAGGCACCAAGCTGCGCAACATCGGCCCCAAGTCCGCCGCCTGGCTGCGCCAGGTCGGCCTGCGCACGCAGGAGGACCTGGAGTCGGTGGGCGCGGTGGAAGCCTTCATCCGGGTCAAGCGCGCGGGCTTCCGCCCCAGCCTCAACCTGCTGTACGCGCTGGAAGGCGCGCTGCTGGACTGCCACTGGCAGCAGTTGCCCGAAGACCGCCGCAGCGAGCTGCTGGTGGCCTACGACGCCGCTGCCGCCCTGCTGCCACCGCCGCGCGGCCGTCCTGCCGCCGGGCCCGTGACCACAACGCACACCGAGCGCGAGGAAGACACCGGGCCGTCGCTGAACCTGTTCGACTCGCGCGGCGACGACTGACGCCAGCAAGCATCGCGGGCATGGCCAGCTCCTACATGAGCAAGCCTTCCGAGTGACGCGCAAGACACGCCTGTAGGAGCGCCCCATGGGCGCGATGCCTTTCGCGCAGCACCCGGCGCAGAAACATCGCGAGCCGGCCTGCTTCCGCACCGGGACATTCCGGACAAAAGCGTCGCGGGCATGGCCCGCTTCTACAGGGCATTGCCCGGATGGGGCCGCCCCGTGGGCGCGAAGCGCGTCGTCCCGCGTATACTGCGCGCGCTTTCAGGTGACCTGCGGTGTTTCCGCCAAGGGTTGAAACGGGAAGCCGGTGACCCGCTCAGGCGGCATTCCGGCGCTGCCCCCGCAACGGTAGGCGAAGACAACCGCGGCATCGGCCACTGTGCGACTACGCATGGGAAGGCGCCCCGGCAGCGTGTACGGCACGCCTTCGCAAGCCCGGAGACCGGCCTGGGAGTCCACTGGTTGCGATGCGGAGGGCGTCGCGGCGTGCCGCGCCGCCGTTCGCCTGCTGCGCTGTCCGCAACGTTCCCTCTCCGTCGTCGCAACTCCACGCCGAACAATGCGCGCGGGGCGCGCGATGGAGTTGAATCCGATGCACAGCCGTCATTCCCTTTCCCTTCTGGCCGCCGCGGTCGCGCTGGCGCTGCCGTTCGCCGCGCAGGCGCAGGACGCCACCGACCTGGACGAAGTCGTTGTCACCGGCACGCGCACCGACGTCGCGCTGCAGGACAGCCTGGCGCCGACCCAGCTCATCACTCGCGAGGAGATCGAGCGCAGCCAGTCGCGCTCGCTCGTCGATCTGCTGAAGGGCCGCGCCGGCATCGGCTTCACCAACCAGGGCGGCCTGGGCAAGCTGAGCACGATCAACATCCGCGGCACCGAGTCCGACCATGTGCTGGTGCTGGTCGACGGCATCCGCATCGGCTCGGCGACCGCCGGCCTGGCGTCGTTCCAGGACCTGCCGGTCGACCAGATCGAACGCATCGAGATCGTGCGCGGTCCGCGCTCCAGCCTGTACGGCTCGGAAGCGATCGGTGGCGTCATCCAGATCTTCACCCGCCGCGGCACCCAGGGCCTGTCGCGCGAACTGCGCATCGGTGGCGGCAGCAACAACCTGCGCGAAGCCAGCGGTGGCTTCGCCTACGGCGGCGAGCGTGGCTGGATCGGCGCCAATGCGGCGTACCAGGAAACCGACGGCATCAACGCCTGCCGCGGGTCGGGCACGCTGTTCCAGGGTTGCTTCACCGACGAGCCCGATGACGACGGCTACCGCAACGTCTCCCTTAATGTCCGCGCCGGCTACAAGCTGACCGATGCGTTGACCCTGGAAGGCCACGCACTGAACGCCGACGCCTTCAACGAGTTCGACGGCAGCATCTACGGCGGCAACGAAGCCGACAACGTGCAGCAGGTGCTGGGCAGCAAGCTGACCTGGAAGCCGTCCGCCGCCACCACGCTGACCGCGCAGGTCGGTCGCGCGTCGGACAAGTCGCACAACTACTTCAACGACGGCACGGGCGCCGCCCGCGAGGACGTCAGCACGTTCGACACCCGCCGCGATACGGCGTCGCTGCAGGGTGACTTCGCGTTTGGCGAGCAGCACTTGCTGAGCGCCGGCGCCGACTGGCAGCGCGACGAGGTCACCAGCAGCGTCGACTTCGTCAACGACACCATCGGCGTGCCCGTGGACAGCCGCGACAACACCGGCGTGTTCATCGAGTACCAGGGCCGCTTCGGCGCGCAGCAGGTGCAGGCCAGCCTGCGCAACGACGACAACGACCAGTTCGGCGACCACGTCACCGGCAACCTGGGCTGGGGCCTCGGCTTCGGCGGCGGCTTCAAGCTGACGGTCAATGCCGGCACCGGCTTCAAGGCGCCGACCTTCAACGACCTGTACTACCCGTTCTCCGGCAATGCGCTGCTGGAACCCGAGCGCTCCAAGACCCTCGACATCGGGCTGTCGCAGTACGGCGATGCGTGGAACTGGGGCGTCAACGTCTACGAGACGCGCATCGAGGACCTGATCGCGCTGGACAGCAACTGGTTGCCGGCGAACACCGACGAAGCGCGCATCCGCGGCCTCGAACTGACCGGCGCGGTGACGCTGGCCGGCTTCGACATCGCCGCGCAGATCAGCCACACCGACCCGCGAAACCACACCGCCGGCGCGAACTACGACAACCTGCTGGCACGCCGCGCACGCAACACGGCGCGCCTCGACGTGGACCGCGCGTTCGGCGACTTCCGCATCGGCGTGACCGGCTACGGCGCCAGCCACCGCTACGACAACGCCGCCAACAGCGTCCGCCTGGCCGGTTACGGCACGCTGGACCTGCGCCTGGAGTACGCGATTACCGACGAATGGTCGCTGCAGGCGCGCGCCAGCAACGTGTTCGACCGCGAGTACGAAACGATCGCCTGGTACAACCAGCCCGGCCGCGAGTACGGCCTGAGCCTGCGCTACAGCGCGCGCGACTGAGCCGCGCGTTGAACCGGAGGCCGGCAATGGACTGTTCCGTTGCCGGCCTTGTCGACCTGCATGCCCGGACGTAAACAGGAGCACTCCCCCTGTTGCGATCCGTCGATGACTCCCACGTCCTCCGTCACCGTCCTCCCGTCCGATCCCGCCAGACTGCTGCGCACGCTGTGCAACCAGTGGCGGCACACGTTCGAGATCGACCGGCCCGACGACCACCACGCCCGCATTCCGTTCGGCGATCTCGGCCCCGCCGACTTCGCCGTGGACGGCGATGCGCTCGTCATCACGCTGCACCAGCCGGACGTTGAGCCACGCGAGCGCCTGCAGGGCGTGATCGCCTCGCACCTGCGCCGCTTCGAGCGCAACGAAGACCTCGCCTTCGATTGGCGCGCCGCCTGAGCAGCGCCTAGGCCTCTTGCGGGTCGAACAGGCCCGCCTGCACGACGCTGTCTTCGCGATCGCGGAACCCCGAAAGCCCCACGCCGACCAGGCGATATCGCGTCATAGCCGGCAGATCCACACGCTCGCGCAGGGCCAGCGCGATATCGATGAACTCCTGCGCGGAGGCCGGCGGCGATTCCGGCGTGAAGCTGCGCGTCAGGATGCGGAACTGCGCGGTCTTCAGTTTCAGCACCACGGTGCGGCCGACGCGTTCGGTCTTGCGGCTGGCGGTCCACGCCTTTTCGGCGATGCGCAGGATGTGCGGTTCGAGCTCGGACAACAGCAGGTCGGTGGCGAACGTGTCCTCGGACGAGATCGACTGCACCGGCTGGTCCGGTTCCACCGGCCGCTCGTCGATGCCGCGCGCACGCCGGTACAGCCCGCCGCCGAAGCTGCCGTAGCGCGTCTCCAGCTCATGCTGCGAGTACGCGCGTAGATCACCCACCGTGCGGATGCCGTCGGCATTGAGCCTGCCCTGCATCACCTTGCCGACGCCGGGAATGCGCTCGACCGGCAGCGGCGTCAGGAACGCCTCGACCTGGTGCGGACGCAGTACGAACTGTCCGTCCGGCTTGCGCCAGTCGGACGCGATCTTGGCGAGGAACTTGTTGGGCGCCACGCCCGCCGATGCCGTGAGCTGCGTCTCTTCGCGTATCTGCGCGCGTATCGTCTCGGCCACGGCGGTGGCCGTCGGCAGGTCGGATTTTGGCGCGGTGACATCGAGATAGGCCTCGTCCAGCGACAGCGGCTCGACCAGGTCGGTATGCCGCAGGAAGATCTCGCGCACCTGCCGCGACACCGCCTTGTAGCGCGTGAAGTCCGGCGGCACGAACACCGCCTGCGGGCACAGCCGCTCCGCGCGCACCGCCGGCATCGCCGAGCGCACGCCGAAGACGCGCGCCTCGTACGACGCCGCGCATACCACCGAGCGCTCGCCGCGCCACGCCACCACCACCGGCCGTCCGCGCAGCGACGGATCGTCGCGCTGCTCCACCGACGCGTAGAAGGCGTCCATGTCGATGTGGATGATCTTGCGCATCACGCGATGATATCGGCCGCCGTACGCGATCGCATGGATGCGGATGCGAACGATACGGCTGCGTGTGGAGTCGCGGACAGGACGCGCGAAACCCTTGCCGCAATTGCGTCGCGCCGATGGTACGCAGGCGTATGGAAAAACCGGGTTGATTTGCGTCAAGACAAGCGTATGCACATGTGTGCATTATTTGCGCCTCGCAAAACGGACCTCGCAATGAACACCCCTGCTTCCTTCACGCGCGAACAGCTGCTGGCCAGCGCACGCGGCGAACTGTTCGGCCCCGACAGCGGCCGCCTGCCCAACGACCCGATGCTGATGTTCGACCGCATCACCGAGATCCGCGAGGACGGCGGCGCGCACGGCAAGGGCATGGTGCGTGCCGAACTCGATATCCATCCGGACCTGTGGTTCTTCCAGTGCCACTTCCTCGGCGATCCGGTGATGCCGGGCTGCCTGGGCCTGGATGCGATGTGGCAGTTGACCGGCTTCTTTCTGACCTGGATCGGCGCGCCCGGTCGCGGCCGAGCGCTCGGGTCGGGCGAGGTGAAGTTCACCGGCCAGGTGTTGCCAACGGCGAAGCGCGTCAGCTACGAGATCGACATCAGCCGCGTGATCAACCGCAAGCTGGTGCTGGCGGTGGCCGACGGCCGCATGCTGGTCGACGGCCGCGAGATATACACCGCGCGCGACCTGCGCGTGGGCTTGTTCACCTCGACGGAGAACTTCTGATGCGTCGCGTCGTCATCACCGGCCTCGGCATCACCACGTGCTTGGGCAACGACGCGGACACCGTGTCGGCCGCGCTGCGCGAAGGCCGCTCGGGCATCCGCCACATTCCGCAGTACGCCGAACTCGGCTTCCGCAGCCACGTGGGCGGTGAGCCGGAGATCGACCTCGACGCGCAGATCGACCGCAAGCAGAAGCGCTTCATGGGCGACGCCGCCGCGTTCGCGCACATCGCGCTGCGCGATGCCATCGCCGATGCCGGCCTCGACGAAGCGCTGGTCAGCCAGCCGCGCACGGGACTGATCGCCGGTTCCGGTGGCGGCTCGGCGGAATGGCAGATCGAAGCCGCCGACCTGCTGCGTGCACGCGGCATCCGCAAGGTCGGCCCGTACATGGTGCCGCGCACGATGTGCTCGACGGTGTCGGCCACGCTCGCGACCGCGTTCAAGATCAAGGGCGTCAGCTACTCCATCTCGGCGGCCTGCGCGACGTCGGCGCACTGCATCGGCGCCGCGGCGGACCTGATCCGTGCCGGCCGCCAGGACATCGTGTTCGCCGGCGGTGGTGAAGAGCTGCACTGGGCGCTGACGATGATGTTCGACGCCATGGGCGCACTGTCGAGCAAGCGCAACGACGACCCGACGCACGCGTCGCGTCCTTACGATGCCGACCGCGATGGCTTCGTCATCGCCGGCGGTGGCGGCATGCTGGTGCTGGAGGACTACGACCACGCGGTGAAGCGCGGCGCACGCATCCATGCCGAGCTGCTGGGCTACGGCGTGACCTCCGACGGCGCCGACATGGTCGCGCCGTCCGGCGAAGGCGCGGTGCGCTGCATGCAGATGGCGCTGGAAGGCGTCACCCGGCCGCTCGACTACCTCAACACGCATGGCACCTCGACGCCGCTGGGCGACGTGATCGAGCTCGATGCGATCCGCAATGCACTGGGCGAAAATTTGCCGCCGATCTCGTCCACCAAGGCGCTGTCGGGCCACTCGCTGGGCGCCGCCAGCGTGCACGAGGCGATCTACTGCCTGCTGATGATGCGCGACGGCTTCATCGCCGGCTCCGCCAACATCGAGACGCTGGACGAAGGCGCGGCGGCCTTCCCCATCGTGCAGGCGAGCCGCGATGCGACGCTCGACACGGTGATGTCGAACAGCTTCGGTTTCGGCGGCACCAACGCCAGCCTGGTGTTCGGCCGGGCGTAAGCGACTCAGCGGGCGTCGACCGCGCGACGCCCCAGCGCCGGATCGTCGGTGAAGAAGCCGCCGATCTCCAACGCGAGATAGGTGCGGATCTCGGCGACCGATCCGGCGTCGCTGCGCGTGCGCGGATCGTCGCCTTCCCGCAGCGCCTTCGGCAGGAAATGGTTCTCCGGCCGGAAGGTGTACGGCCACACCTGCAGGCCTGCCGCGCGTGCATCCTTCGCCAGTGAGGTCGCTGCGCCCAAGCTGCCGCCCGCCTCGACGGGGATCAGCAGGCGCGTCCACGGCCCGATGATCGCGGCGTAGCCCGCGATGTCCTGCAGTCCCGCAGGCGTCATCAGGTCGGCATAGCGCGTCGGCTGCCCCGCAGCCAGCGCGTCGCCCGGCTGCGCGTCCGGCGGGCCCAGCAACTGCAACAGGCGGATGTTCGGATGTGCTGCACCGAGGCGTTCGCGCAGCACGCGCAGGTTGGCCTGCTCGAACGACTGGATCACCACCGGCGCTTCGCGCGTGTAGGCATGCGCCGCCAGCGTTTCCAGCAGGCGCTCTTCCATCGGCAGGCCGATGCGCTGGAAGTGGCTGGGATGCTTGATCTCCGGAATCAGGCCGATGGTGCGGCCGGTGCGTGTCGCCTGCTCCGAGGCCAGCGCGATGATCTCGTCGAGCGTCGCGATCCCGTACCGGCCATCGTGCGCGCTCCCACGCAGTTCCGGCAGACGCTCGCGGGCGCGCAGCGTTTTCAGTTCGGCCAGGGTAAAGTCTTCGGTGAACCAGCCTTCGAAGGTTTCGCCATCGATCACTTGCGTGCGCTTGCGCGCGGCGAACTCGGGCCGCTGCGCGACGTCGGTCGTACCGCCGATCTCGTTCTCGTGGCGCGCCACCAGCACGCCGTCGCGCGTGGCGACCAAGTCCGGCTCGATGTAGTCCGCGCCGTCGGCGATCGCACGCGCGTACGCGGCCAGCGTGTGCTCCGGCAGGAGCGCGCTGGCGCCGCGATGGGCGATGACCAGCGGCGTGGCCGGCGTTTCGCCCGCCATGGCGGGCGGCAGCGGCGCGACGGCCATCAGCAGCGGGAGCAGGTAGTGGAGCGGCATGTCGGCATCCTCATGTCGACCAGCATGCCACGGACATCGCGTGGCCCGGACAGCACGAAGCCCGGCTTTCACCGGGCTCCGGTGCAACGCGGGAGGAGAGAGGTGCCTCGTTGCAGGACGCATTCTGCCCAAGGCCTGTTACAGGCCGGCGACAGCCGTCACCCGTCGGTCATGCCGTGCGGCAGCGCCGCTTGACAACATTACATGTAATCACTACGTTCGCTTTCATGACAGCCCCCCGTCCCGCGCTCAAGGCCTCTACGCTGCACGTTCGCAACTACCGCGAGCGGATGCGCGAGCAGGGCCTGGTCAAGAAGGACGTCTGGATCCGGCCCGAGTACGCCGAGGAGCTGGCCGCCATCGAGAAGTCGATGCGGGAATCCGAACGCGAGGCCGGCATCCCCTACCTGCCGACGCAGGCCACCGAAGCCGGCTGGACCGTCGCGGCCATCCGCCACGCCCTGCAGCAGGCCAGCACCGTGCGCGACGGCCTGATCAGCCTGGAAACCATCGAGGGCGCGGAGCCCAGCCTGCATCTGGTGATGCACGAGTACGGCGACCTGTCGGTGTTCCTCGCCGTGGGGGGCGAACAGATCCTGGTCGAGGCCTACCTGTGGCCGGTGGAAGACGTGACCGACGCGGCCGCGTTCAACGCGCACGTGCTCAGCACGCACGTGCTGCTGCCGCTGTCGACCATCGGCATGCAGCGCATCGGCGGGGTCGCCGGCTACACCATGTTCGGCGCGCTCGACACGCATTCCAGCCTGGCCAACGTCATGTTCGAGATCGAGACGCTGGCGGAGAACGTCATCAGCGCCACCGAGGCCTACCGCCCGTTCCTGCGGACGGCGACGCGGAGGAAGGCCTGATGCCCGACTCGCTGAAGACGCTGTTCAAGCGGATCCAGGAAGGCATGGAAGGACTGGCCGGCGCCGTGATGGGCGACCGCGCCGAGCGCCTGCTCGACGAGGAGATCCGTGCCATCGACGACGCCCTGCACGGCGCGCGCGGCGAACATGCGGCGGCGAAGGCGCGCCGCGTCGCCAACGACCAGCACCAGGCCGCGCTGACCGCCCGCATCGGCGAGATCGAGGCCAAGGTCGAAGCCGCACTGCGGCAGGGCCGCGCGACGCAGGCGCGTGCGGCCGCGGACGACGTGGTGCGCCAGCAGGCCGAGCGCAGCCGGCGGATGGAGGAAGGCCAGGATCTCGCGACCCAGGAGCGCCAGTTCGCGCACGTGGTCGAGCAACTCGAAGGCCGCCTGCGCCGGCTCAAGCACCAGCTGGACATCCTGCGTGCGTCCACCAGCCTGCAGCGCGCCCAGGCGACGGTGGCACGGCGCCAGCCCGGCGACGCGCTGTATCCGGAACCGGCGTTCGCGTCCGCCGCACGCATGAAGCAAGGTCGCGCGCCGGCACAGGGGAGCAGCGCCGCAAGCCAGGGCACGAACAGGAAAGCCGAGGCCGATCCCGCACAGGCCGTGCTGGACCGCGCCCGCAAGCGCATCACGTCGTCCGCGCGCAAGCGCTAATCAAGGGGGTCGCTTGAACGAGTTCCTCACCATCATCCTGACGTTTCCGACCGTCGCTTATGGTGTCCTGCTCACCGTCTGCGTCATCTACTGGATGCTCGCCGCCACCGGCCTGTTCGACCTCGACACGGTGGATGGCTGGCTGGGCAGCGATGGCGACAGCATCGAGCCTTCCTTCGTGGCCGGCATGCTCGCGAAGATCGGCCTGTCCGGCATCCCGTTGACGCTGGTGCTGACGATACTCGCCCTGTTCGGGTGGATCATCTGCTTCCTGGCGCAGCGCTATCTGCTGCCCCTCGTGCCGGATGCGCTGAGGAGCCTCGCCGGCGTCGGCGTTGCCGTCGCCGCCCTGATTCCGGGCGTGCTGGCGACATCGATAACGCTGCGACCGTTGGCGAAGCTGATCGCGCGCCTGCGTCCGCCGATTCCGCCTTCCGTCCTCGGACGCACCGGCCGGGTCATTTCGCCGATCGTCGACGAAAGGAACGGCCGCGCCCATTTCGATGACGGCGGCGCCGGACTGATCCTCCAGGTTCGTGCCCTGCCCGACCAGAATTTCCAGCGCGGCGACCAGGTCGTCCTGATCGAGCACCTGGACGCCGCCAACGCATTCCGCATCATCTCGAAAACCGAATTCGACCAGCAGTAAGCATCCGCCACATCCTCAAGGAGTTTCGCCATGGATACCACCAACCTGATTTTCGTCCTCACCATTGTCGTGGTTGCGGTGGTGCTGCTGTTCGGCTTCATCGGCATCTTCAAGGCCTTCTACAAGAAGGTCGAACAGGGCACGGCCCTCATCGTCAACGACATGAGTTCGAGCCCCAAGGTGCATTTCACTGGCGCGCTGATCATCCCGGTGCTGTACAAGGCCGAGCTGATGAAGATCAGCCTGATCACCCTCCAGGTGGACCGCCGCGGCAAGGAAGGCCTGGTCTGCAAGGACAACATGCGCGCCGACATCGCGGTGGCGTTCTACCTGCGCGTCAACGAGACGCCGGCCGACGTGCTGCGCGTGGCCAAGGCGATCGGCGCCGACCGCGCGTCCGACAAGCACGCTGTGGACGAGCTGTTCAACGCCAAGTTCTCCGAGGCGCTGAAGACTGTCGGCAAGAAGTTCGACTTCACCGAGCTGTTCGACAAGCGCCAGGAATTCCGCGACGAGATCGTCGCCGTCATCGGCCAGGACCTCAACGGCTACGTGCTGGAAGACGTCGCCATCGACTACCTGGAGCAGACGCCCAAGCACCTGCTCGACCCCAGCAACATCCTGGACGCCGAAGGCATCCGCAAGATCACCGAGCTGACCGCGCGCCAGAACGTGCAGACCAACGAGCTTGAGCAGAACGAGAAGCTGGCGATCACCAAGAAGAACACCGAAGCCCGCGAAGCCCTGCTCGCGCTGGAACGCCAGCAGGCCGAGGCGGAAGCGCGCCAGCATCGCGAGGTCGAGACCGTGCGTGCACGCGAAGCCGCCGAGACTGCCAAGGTGATCGAGGAGCAGCGCCAGGTGTCCGAGCGCGCGCGCCTGGAAACCGAGGAGCAGATCAAGATCCGCGAGCAGGAACAGCTGCGCCAGGTCGAAGTGGCCGAGCAGAACCGCCGTCGCGCCGTCGCCATCGAACTCGAGCGCGTGGCCCGCGCCGAACAGCTGGAGCGCGTGAACACCGACAAGGAAGTGCAGATGCAGCAGGTCGACCGCGACAAGGTCGTCGAGCAGGGCCGCATGGAAGTGGCGAACGTCGTGCGCGAGCGCACCCAGATCGAACAGACGGTCGCGGTAGCCGAAGAGAAGATCAAGGAAACCCGCGAGGTCGCCGAAGCCGACCGCGCCAAGCAGGTGACCATCCTGGCCGCCGAAGCCGCCGCGCAGGAAACCCTGGTCAAGGACGTCAAGGCCGCCGAAGCCGCCGAGCAGGCCGCACGTCACCGCGCGATCGAGCTGACCGTGCTGGCCGACGCCGAACTGCAGGCCGCCGGCAAGCAGGCCGAAGCCAAGCGCGTGATGGCCGACGGCGTGCGCGCCGAGAGCGCCGCGCCCGGCCTGGCCGAGGCGCAGGTGCAGGAAGCCAACGCCGTGGCGATGGAGAAGACCGGCCTGGCCGAGGCCCGCGTGCTGGAAGCCAAGGCCGATGCGACCTACAAGCAGGGCAACGCCGATGCGCGCGTGCTGACGGAACGCCTGAGCGCCGAAGCCGAGGGCGCGCAGAAGCTGGGTGCGGCCAACGCCAGCGCCAGCCAGGCGATGGGTGATGCCGAGGCCAGCAACATCGCCAAGAAGATGTCCGCCGAGGCCGAAGGCCTGACCTCGAAGTTCGACGCGATGGGCAAGATGAGCCCGGATGCGCGCAGCCACGAGGAGTTCCGCATGCTGCTGGAAACCCAGCTGCGTCAGCTGCTGGCGTCGATCGACGCGGGCAAGGCGATCTCGCGCGAGAACGCCGAAGTGCTGGCCAGCGCGCTGAAGAACGCCAACATCGAGCTGATCGGCGGCGACGGCGGCGTATTCAATGCGCTGACCAAGGGCGTGTCGCTGGGCAAGGCGCTGGAAGGCATCGTCGGCGAGAGCCCGATCGCGGCGCAGCTGCTCGGCCGCCTGGCGGGCTCCGGCCTGCCGGTGGCCGGCCGCCAGGCCGAAGCGACCGACGCCTGAGCCAGCGTGCCTAGCCGGGCCGGCGGCACGTGCCGCCGGCCCCGATTTCCGCATCGACCGCCCAGGATGGGCGAGGATGAGGTCCGATGTCCGATACACCGAACACCGACGTCCCTTCCACCGACACGCAGGTCGACCAGGCCGTCGCCCAGGGCGGCGCCTACGACGTGCTGCGCCGCCGCCTCGACGAACAGGGCGCACGGTTGCGCACCGTCGTGGAAGCGCTCAACGCGCGCCGCCTGCAGGAATTCGGCGACAGCCGGATGGAAGCCATCGGCCGCCTGCGCATCCGCACCGAGCACAACTCGGTCGGGCGCGACATCGTGCAGGTCGGCGACCTGCTGCTGTTCGGCTTCAACGTCTACATGGGCCTGAAGGCGACCACCTCGGTCGCCGACGTGTTCGGCATCTACCGCCTGGTGGAGGCCGGCGAAGGCTACGACGTGGCGCCTGTCGACATCGCCGCGAGCTTCCTCGGGGACGGGGCGTTCCAGCGCGACTTCAGCGAGCTGTACAGCTACTACAAGGACGCGCGGCTGCTGCAGCTGATCGTCCGCGACGGCCGCCTGCTGATGGCGTTCCAGATCGGCCTGAAGAACACCGACGTGCGCGTGTTCCGCTGGACGCTAACCTCCGAGGGCGAGGTCAACTACCTCGACGCCCGCGGCGAGCGCGACATCGTGCTGCCGCCGCCGTTCGACTTCGAATGGACGCGCGCGACCAAGGACATGGAAGTCAGCGGCCGCCATCCGCACCTGAACATCCTCGACACGCTGTTCGTCGAGACCATCGGCGGCGACCTGACGCTGAAGGTGGAGAACAACACCGAGACCGGCGCCGGCGTCTACAGCGAGCCGGTCGAGGACCGCACGCAGTCGCTGGACGATGCGCAGATCGAGTTCGCACGCGTCGGCTCGCTGATCCTGCTGAAGGTACTGCCGTACCGCGAGAGCGCGTGGCGCGGCCTGGTCTACAACACCCAGACCGGCAAGGTGACGCGCCTCGACGCCATCGTGCAGGCCTGCATCCAGCTGCCCGAAGACCACGGCATCATCTTCCCCGGCGGCTACTACCTGCAGAACGGCGAACACAAGGCCTTCGATGCCGCCGTGCAGGACATGCAGTACAAGCGCACGATCCGCTCGCCGAACGGCGAAGACGTGATGTACGTGTTCTACGAGCGCGAGACTGGCCAGGCCGCGCTACTGGTCTACAACTTGGTGCAACGCCGCCTGCAGCCGCCCGTGCTCGCGCACGGGTATGCGCGCCTGCACGACGGCCGCATGGTGCTGTTCCGCGCCGAGAACGACGATCCCACCCGCGTGCATCCGATGCAGGTGTGGCAGACGCCCTTCAGTTCCGACGAGTTCGCCGCGGCGCGACCGGCCGGCACTTCGTTCATGGCCAAGCTCGGCAATGCCGAACTGGTGCGCGCCGTGTCGAACCTGTTCGACCTGGCCCGCGAGATCGAGCGCGGCGATGTGTCGGCGCAGCGCTACCAGCTGCTGACGCACGGCACGCGCCGGCTGTTCGACCTGCACCACTGGATCGACGACGCGCAGTGCGAAGGCCTGGCCACGCTGCTGCACGAGATCGCCGGCACCGGCGAGTCGGTGCTGGACGAGTACGAGAAGGTGCAGGAGATCCGGCGCCAGTCCGAGACCTCGATGGCGCAGGCACAGCGCGACCATCGCGCGCTGCTCGGCCGCCTGCAGCCGGAGGGATGGAACGGCATCGGCGAGTTCGTCGAGGCGCTGGGCGCGGTCTCGCGCCTGCGCGGCCATCTGCTGACCATCCGCGACTACCGCTACATCGACACCGCCGCCATCGATGCGATGACGGCGGCGCTGCAGGACGCGCATGAGCGCGTCGGCACCGCGACCGGGCAGTTCCTGGCCGGCGAGAAGGCATTGGCGCCGTTCCAGCAGCGCTTGGTCGAGCTGGATGCGCGCGCACAGAAGGCCGCCAGCGCGCGCGAACTGGCCGAGGCCATCGAGGCCATGCAGGGCATGGCGGGCGAGCTTGACATGCTGTCCGAGCTGATGGCGACGCTGAAGGTCGACGACGCCACCCAGCGCACCCGCGTGGTCGATGCGCTGTCGGCGATCTATTCGAAGCTCAACCAGATCCGCGCGCGCGCCACCCAGCGCCGTCGCGAGCTGGGCTCGGCCGAAGCGGTGGCGCAGTTCGGCGCGCAGTTCACCCTGTTCGGCCAGGCGGTCAGCAACGCGCTGGCGATGGCGACCACGCCGGAGCGCGCCGACGAGCAGCTGTCGCGCCTGATGGTGCAGCTGGAGGAACTGGAAAGCCAGTTCGGCGAACACGAGCAGTTCCTCGGCGACATCCTCTCCAAGCGCGAAGAGATGCTGGAGGCGTTCGAGGCGCACAAGCAGGCGTTGCTGGACGACCGCCAGCGCAAAGCGCAGTCGGTACAGGAAGCCGCCAACCGCATCCTGGAAGGGCTCGGTCGGCGCACCGAGCGCTTCACCACGCCGGACGAACTCAACGCCTTCTTCGCCGGCGATGCGCTGGTATTGAAGCTGCGCGAGCTGGCGGGCCGCCTGCGCGAGCTGAAGGACTCGGTGAAGGCCGACGATATCGAGGCGCGCATCAAGGGCGCCCGCGACCAGGCCGTGCGCGGATTGCGCGACCGCAGCGACCTGTTCGAGGACGCCGGCAACGTCATCAAGCTGGGGCCGCGCCACCGTTTCAGCGTCAACACGCAGCCGCTGGACCTGACCCTGATCCCGCGCGGCGACACGCTGGCCGTGCACCTGACCGGCACCGATTACCTGGAGCCGCTGCAGGAACCGGCGCTGGACGCGCTGCGCGCCTACTGGGACGTCACCCTCGAATCCGAGTCGCCCACGCTGTACCGCGGCGAGTACCTCGCCTGCCGGCTGCTTCAGGATGCGCTGGCGAGCGAAGGCGGCCTGACGGCGCACCAGCTCGACCATGCGCTCGCCGATCCGGAAGCGCTGGACCGCATCGTGCGCGACTACGCCGCGCCGCGTTATCGCGAGGGTTACGAAAAGGGCATCCACGACCACGACGCCGTCGCGATCCTGCGCGCCTTCCTGCCGCTGCGGCAGGCCGCCGGCACACTGCAGTACGCGCCCGACGCGCGTGCGCTGGCGGTGGCCTGGTGGTGCCGCGGCGACGCGGTGCCGCAGGAGACGATCGACCGGATCCGGGCAGCCCGCGCGATCGATGCGATGTCGCCCGCAGGCCGCGCGCTGCAGACGCTGCGCGATGAACTGGCGACGGCGATCATCGATTGGGTGCAACGCGATGCACTGCCCTTCGCCACCACGGACGCATCGGCCGCCGCGGCGTTCCTGGCGGACACCGTCACCAGCGCGACGCCCACGTTCCGCTTCACCCACTACGCCGACTCGCTGGTGGCCGCGTTCCGGGCGCGCCTTTCCGACAAGGCTGGCGGCAGCGTGCTGGCCAGCGCGCTGCAACGGCTGGACGGACGTCCGGCGGCGGCCTGGTCGCTGCTGCGGCAGGCGCTGGACGCGCTGACCGCACTGCCCGACCAGGCCCACCTGGCCGCGTACGTGCCGGAAGCGATCACGCTGTTCCGCCACGGCGCGCAGCTGACGCACGTCATCGAACACGTGACGCTGATGACGACCGTCGAAGGATTGCTCGGCGAGCACGCACGCATCCGCGAGGGACGGCTCCCGTTGGCCGTCGACGACCTGCCGGCGCGCTTCACCGCGCATCGCGAGCACTTCGTGCCGGCATGGCAGCGCTACCAGGCGCTGCGCGGCGAGGTCGCGCAGCGGGAGCGCGCGGCGATGCGCCTGTCGGAGTTCAAGGCGCGGCCGCTGAGCTCGTTCGTGCGCAACAAGCTGATCAACGACGTCTACCTGCCCGTCATCGGCGACAACCTCGCCAAGCAGATGGGCACCGTCGGCGAGAACAAGCGCAGCGACCTGATGGGCCTGCTGATGATGATTTCGCCGCCCGGCTACGGCAAGACCACGCTGATGGAATACGTGGGGCATCGGCTCGGCCTGGTCTTCATGAAGATCAACGGTCCTGCGCTTGGCCACGAGGTGCGCTCGCTGGATCCCGCGCAGGCGCCGGACGCGACGTCGCGGCAGGAACTGGAGAAGCTCAACCTGGCGCTGGAGATGGGCAACAACGTGATGCTGTACCTGGACGACATCCAGCACACGCATCCCGAGTTCCTGCAGAAGTTCATCTCGCTGTGCGACGGCACGCGCCGCATCGAGGGCGTCTGGCGCGGCAAGACCAAGACCTACGACATGCGCGGGCGCAAGTTCGCGGTGGTGATGGCGGGCAACCCGTACACGGAATCCGGCGAGGTCTTCAAGATCCCGGACATGCTGGCCAACCGCGCCGACATCTACAACCTGGGCGACGTGCTGGGCGGCATGGAGGACGCGTTCCTGCTGAGCTACGTGGAGAACTGCCTGACCTCGAATCCGGTGCTGGCGCCGCTCGCGACCCGCGACATGCCCGACCTGTACCTGCTGGTCGACAAGGCACGCGGCAAGGACGTCAGCACCAACCAGCTGTCGCACGCCTACAGCGGTGCGGAGATCGGCGAGATCGTCGCCGTGCTGCAGCGCCTGCTGACCGTGCGCGACGTGGTCTACCGCGTCAACCAGCAGTACATCGCCAGCGCCGCGCAAGCCGACAAGTACCGGGTGGAGCCGCCGTTCCGCCTGCAGGGCAGCTACCGCAACATGAACAAGCTGGCGGAGAAGATCTCGCCGGTGATGAACGCCGCCGAGCTGCAGCAACTCATATCCGACCACTACCTGGGCGAGGCGCAGCTGCTGACCACCGGTGCGGAAGAGAACCTGCTGAAACTGGGCGAACTGCGCGGCACGCTGGCCGGCGACGAACTGGCGCGCTGGCAGCAGATCAAGGCCGACTTCCTGCGCAACAAGGCGATGGGCGCGGAGGACGCCGATGTCGGCGGCCGGGTCGTCGCGCAGCTGGCCGACATCGCGGTCGGCCTGCAGCGCCTGGGCGAACCGGCGCCGGTCGAAGCGCCGCCGCCTGCGCCATGGGAAGCACTGCTGTCCGCCTTGCAGTCGCTGCGCGCGCCGGAACCGGTCGCTGCGCCTGCGCCCACGCCCGCACCGGCGATCGATACCGCGCCGGTGCTGGACGCCCTGCAGCAGACGATGGCGCGCCAGGACCAGCTCAACGCGGCGCTCGTCGCGCTGGCGCAGGCGATGCGCAGCAATGCGACGGCGCCCGCGTCCGCGGGCACGCGCAAGGCCAAGCCGCGTTCCCCGCGCGAGGCGGAGTTCGACCAGGTGATCGCGAGCCTTGCATTCAAGGAAGAGCGGCCGACGCCGACGCTGGACGTGTCGCCGTCGACGCAGGACGACGGCGAGGGAGACCTGCCGAGGTGAACCTGCCTCCCGAGGACGCCGACACACCAGGCCTGGCCGACCATGCCGCAGCCATCCGTGCGTTGACGCAAACCGGTGCGTGCGACCTGCAGGCGACGCTGCACGACCTACGCACCGTGCTGCTCTCGGCCGACCCGCGCGCACTGCGTCGCAGCGTCGGCTTCTGGGGTCGCCTGATCGGCCGCGACATCCGCCTCGCCGCGGAAGCGCGCTCGCTGCGCGAACGCAGCGGCATCCTGTTGCGGCAGGCCGGCTTCGAGGCAGAGCGACTGCATCGCCAGCACGCGACACTCTCCGGGCATGCGCAACGGCTGCGCGACGCCTGTGCGCGGCTACAGCAGGAGATCGATGGCCTCGCGCGCCGGCAGGCTGCCACAGACGAAGGCACGTCTGCCGGAACGTCGCGCCTCGCGCACCTCGTCACGCTGCGAAGTGCCTACGAGATCACCGCCAGCCAGCTGGATCTCGTGGCCGCCAACGCGCTCGCCATCGCCGAGCGGCACGCGCAGCAGCTGCCGCGATTGTCCGTGCTGCTGGACCAGCAGCACGGTGTCGCCGCCGGTAAGGGGCATGGAATGCAGCTATCCTCCGCCATGCGGACGATAGATGAGCTGGAAGCCCACATCGAACACCTGCCCGTACCGTCCGCCTCACAGGCGACGCCCGCGCAGCGAACCCAACCCCAGGAGGCCCCATGACGACGACGAATCCCGAACAGACGCTGGTCCCCGCCGCGCTGTCGCCGCAGCTGCTGACCGACCTGGGGCTGGAGAGCGCTGACATCCCGCGCATCCAGGAGGCGACCAAGGCACTGCAGGACATCGCCCCCGGCAACCTGCACACCTATGGCCGCGAGGCCACCACCAAGACCAGCGCCTTCAGCACCCAGCTGCTGGACAAGGTGCGCAACGCCGACCTCGACAGCAGCGGCGACAAGCTGGGCGACGTCGTGCGCATCGCGCGCTCACTGAACCTGGAGTCCTTCCACGGCCGCTCCAAGCTGCCGATCCTCGGCCCGCTGATCGACAAGCTGCGCGCCACCAAGGATGACCTGGTGCAGCGCTACAGCTCGACCAACCGCCAGATCGACCAGCTGATGGCCGATGTCGGCAAGACCCAACAGATCCAGCAGCAGCGCGTGCGCGAGTACGACCAGATGCACGACATCGTGCTGGACGAGCGCCGCGAACTGGGCGTGCACGTGGCCGCCGGCCGCGTCCGCATCGCCGAGCTGGAAGCGGAACTGGCCTCGCTGTCCGGCCGGGAGGATCCCGAATCGCGGACACGCCGCGTCGCGCTCGACACCGCGCTGCGCCTGATCGACAAGCGCGTGTCGGACCTGCAGGTGCTGCAGCACGCGGCGGACCAGACGCTGCCGATGATCCGGCTGATCCAGGCCAACGCGATCCAGCTGATCGAGAAGTTCAGCGCGGTGCGCGACATCACGATCCCGATGTGGCGCAACCAGTTCGCCATCCAGCTGTCGCTGGCCGACCAGCGCAACGCGGTCGAACTGGCGAATGCCATCGACGACGCCAGCAACGAACTGATGCGCAAGAACGCCGAGCTGGTGCATTCCACCGCCGTGGGCACCGCGCGCGCCAACCAGCGCTCGGTGATCGACATCGAGACGCTCCGCACCGTCAACGAGACCCTGATCCGCACGGTCGAGGAAGTCCGCGAGATCCACCGCGAAGGCATGGCCAAGCGCAGGCAACTCTCCACCGAGCTGGTCGACATGCGGGAAGACCTCGAGAAGCGGCTGGCGCTGCCGACGGCGGGCAACGCCACGGCGTAGCGCGGCGGCGACGCGCGGAAGGCGAAGATCGACCGCGCGTGTCTTCCAGTGGTCGATGCCGGCATCGGTGGATGCGGCATCCTGCGCCTGTCGACGCTATTGCGCAGCGGCACGCCACTTCATCTCACATGACGTTGCCGCCGATCCCTTCGACCCGGATGCGGGTGTGCTATCCGTTCCGCGCTGCCAACGTGCTCACGCCCGGTTAGACTGGCCAGCCGCGCGGACGACCGCGTCGGAATTGCAGCGGATCGAAGAGAGATGAGCGACAACGCCAACGGGACGGTCGACAGGTGATGACGACCACGCTGATCCGCAACGCGGATGTGTACGCGCCAGAATCCCTGGGACGCCGCGACCTGCTGCTCGGCGGCGGCAAGGTGCTGTGGATCGGCACCGATGCGCCCGACCTGCCCGCCGCCTTCGGTGCCGAGGTGCTGGACTTGGGTGGCCGCCTGCTGCTGCCGGGCCTGGTCGACGGCCACGTGCACGTTACCGGCGGCGGTGGCGAGGCCGGCTTCGCCAGCCGCGTGCCGGCGCCGGCGCTGTCGCGCTATACCCGCAGCGGCGTGACCTCGGTGGTCGGCCTGCTGGGCACCGACGATGTCGCCCGCGGCACGCGCGAACTGGTGGCGCAGGTCAACGCGCTGCGCGAGGAAGGGCTGTCGGCGTGGGGATACGCCGGCGGTTACCACCTGCCGCCCGCCACGCTGACCGGCAGCGTGCGCACGGACCTGGTCTTCATCGACTGCCTGGTCGGGGTGGGCGAGCTGGCGATCAGCGACCACCGCTCCAGCCAGCCGACGCTGGACGAATTGCTGCGGATCGCCTCCGAAGCGCACGTGGCCGGGCTGATGACCGGCAAGGCCGGCATCGTCCATCTGCATCTGGGCGACGGCCCGCGCGGCCTGGACCTGGTGCGGCGCGCGCTCGACCAGAGCGAGCTGCCGCCGCGGGTGTTCAACCCGACCCACGTCAACCGGCGCAAGGCGCTGTTCGACGAAGCCATCGAGCTGGCCCGGCGCGGCTGCAGCATCGACATCACCGCCTTCCCGGTGGACGAGGGCGAGGACGCGTGGAGCGCGGCCGATGCGCTGGTCCGCTACCTCGACAGCGGCGCCCCGCGCGACCGCGTCACCATCAGCTCCGATGCCGGCGGCTGCCTGCCCTGCTTCGATGCGCAGGGCCGCGTGTGCAGCATGGACGTCGGCCACTCCGGCGCGCTGCTCGACACCCTGCACGAACTGCTGGCCCGCGGCATCGCCCTGCAGGACGCGCTGCCGGCCTTCACGTCCAACGTCGCCGAACTGCTGCGCTTGCCTGGCAAGGGGCGCATTGCGGCGGGCGCCGACGCCGACCTGGTGGCGCTGGACGCCGCCGGTGGGGTGACCGACGTGTTCGCCGGCGGCCACCCGCACCTGCGCGATGGCGCGGTGCTGCGGCGTGGTACGTTCGAATCGCAAGACACCTGAAATACCGGAGCACTCGATGCCAAGCAAGCCCGTCAACGGGGAACACCGCGGCTGGATCATCCCGATCGGCGGCGCAGAGGACAAGGAAACCAACCCGCGCATCCTGGCGCGGTTCGTCGAACTGAGCGGTGGCGCGGACGCCGACATCGTCGTCATCCCGACCGCGAGCCGCCTGAAGGAATCCGGTACCCGCTACGAGGGATTGTTCCGCGGCATGGGCGCGGCGCGGGTCGACGTGCTGGACTTCGACACCCGCCGCGATTGCCAGGAAGAAGGCCGGCTGGCGCGGCTGGCGGAGGCCAGCGGCATCTTCTTCACCGGCGGCAACCAGTTGCGCCTGTCCACCATCCTCGGCGGCACCCAGGTGGCGCGCTGCATCCGCCTGCGCAATGCGCAGGGCGTGACCGTGGCCGGCACCAGCGCCGGCGCCGGATTCCTGAGCGAGCACATGATCGCCTTCGGTGCCGAGGGTTCGTCGCCGCGCGCCAGCAGCGTGCACCTGGCGCCCGGACTGGGCCTGACCAACCGCTTCGTGATCGACCAG
This sequence comes from Pseudoxanthomonas sp. LjRoot206, assembly GCF_056175725.1. Lineage (NCBI taxonomy): Bacteria > Pseudomonadati > Pseudomonadota > Gammaproteobacteria > Lysobacterales > Lysobacteraceae > Pseudoxanthomonas > Pseudoxanthomonas sp. LjRoot206. The sequence continues at coordinate 335,370 of NZ_JBGFFI010000002.1, read as the reverse complement.
CATTTCCGCCAGCGCGACCGCCTCGGTCGCCTGACCGCGGCGCTGGGCTACAACCCGTTCGCGATCGGCATCGGCCTGGACGAAGACACCGCCGCCTTCATCTCCCCCGACGACACGCTGGAGGTCGAAGGCAGCGGCGCGGTCACCGTGGTCGATGCCCACGACCTGCAGTTCTCCTCGATGGCACAGGCCGGCGAGGACGACCCCGTCTGCCTGCTGGGCCTGGGCGTGCATATCCTGATCGCCGGCGCCACCTTCAACCTGCATACGCGTCGGGCCTCGGCCGGCCGACTGGCGACCCGCAAGACCTGATCCGACAAGGGAACCTCCTGCATGCGCATCCTCGAACGCACCGTCTATGTTGGCCCGTCGCAGCATGCGCACTTCCCGGTGATCCGGCTGCTGCTGGATCTCGGCGAACTGGAGCAGTGGCCCACCGCACGCCTGGGCTCCGGCTTCATCGACGGCCTGGCAACCGCCGTGCCCGGTCTGGCCGAGCACGGCTGCTCCTACCGCGAGCCCGGCGGCTTCCTGCGCCGCATGCGCGAAGGCGAAGGCACCTGGTTGGGCCACGTGCTGGAACACGTGGCGATCGAACTGCAGAACATCGCCGGCGAAGACGTCACCTTCGGCAAGACGCGCAGCGTCGACGGCCGCCCGGGTGTCTACACCGTGGTCTACGAATACGCCCAGCGCGAGGAAGGCATCGCCGCGGGCGAGCTGGCGCTGAAACTGCTGTGTTCGCTGATGCCCGAAGGCATACGCCCGGCCGGCAGCGTGCCTGCGGATTGGGCCTGGGAAGAGGCGCGCGACGACTTCATCCGTTACGCGCAGAAGCGCGCGCTCGGCCCGTCCACGGCGTCGCTGGTGCGCGCGGCCGAGGCGCGCGGCATCCCGTGGCTGCGGCTCAATAACCAGTCGCTGATCCAGTTCGGCCACGGCAAGTACCAGCAGCGCATCCAGGCCACCGTCACCGGCAAAACGCCCCACATCTCGGTCGAACTGGCCAGCGACAAGGAGGAGACCAACAAGATCCTCGGCTCGCTCGGCCTGCCGGTGCCGCGCCAGCACCTGGTCACCAGCCAGACCGAAGCGATCAAGGCCGCGCAGCGGCTCGGCGGGCCGGTGGTGCTCAAACCCTACAACGGCAATCACGGCCGCGGCATCACCATCGACATCAGCGGCGACGACGAGATCCGCGCCGCCTTCGATGCCGCGCGCGAACACTCGCGCTCGGTGATCGTCGAAACCTTCCAGGAGGGCGCGGACCACCGCCTGCTGGTGGTCAATGGCGAACTGATCGCGGCGACGCGACGCACGCCCGGCCACGTGGTCGGCGATGGCCGCAGGACCATCGCCGAACTCGTCGAGATCGTGAACCAGGACCCGCGACGCGGCGTCGGCCACGAGAAGGTGCTGACGCGCCTGGAGCTCGACCGCGAGGCGAATCTGATGATGGAGCGCGTCGGCTACACCGCCGACGCGGTGCCGAAGGAAGGCGAGGTGGTGTTCCTGCGCTCCACCGCCAACCTGTCCACCGGCGGCACCGCGACCGACGTCACCGACATCATCCACCCCGACAACCGCGACATGGCGGTGCGTGCAGTGCGCGCGATCGGCCTGGACGTGGGCGGCGTGGATTTCATCAGCCCCAACATCGCCGAGAGCTACAAGACCATCGGCGGCGCGATCTGCGAAGTGAACGCCGCGCCCGGCTTCCGCATGCACGTGGCGCCGAGCGAAGGCACGCCGCGCGACGCCGCCGGCCCGGTGATCGACATGCTGTTCCCGCCGGGCACGCCGTCGCGGGTGCCGATCGCCGCGGTCACCGGCACCAATGGCAAGACCACCACCGCGCGCATGCTGGCGCATATCACCAAGATGGCCGGCTACACGCCGGGCCTGACCACCACCGACGGCGTGTACATCGACGGCCAGCGCACGGTGGAAGGCGACATGACCGGGCCGGTGTCGGCGCGGATGGTGCTGTCCGATCCGCACATCGACCTGGCGGTGCTGGAAACCGCGCGCGGCGGCCTGCTGCGCGCCGGCATGGGCGTGCCGGAGGTGGACGTGGGCGCGGTGCTCAACATCGCCGCCGACCACCTGGGACTCAAGGGCATCGATACGCTGGAACAGCTGGCGGAGATCAAGCGCATCGTGGTCGAAGTGGCCAAGGACTGCGCGGTGCTGAACGCCGACGACGTCAACGTGTTGAAGATGTCGGGCTACACCGACGCGAAGACGATCTGCTACGTCACCATGAATCCGTCGCACGCGCTGGTGCGCGAGCACATCCGCGCCGGCGGCCGCGCCTGCGCGCTGGAGGCCGGCGTCAACGGCCACATGGTCACGCTGTACGACAAGGGCAGCCACATCCCGCTGATGTGGACCCACCTGATCCCCGCCACGATGGAGGGCCGCGCGCTGCACAACGTGCAGAACGCGATGTTCGCCGCCGCGATGGCGTTCTCGCTGGGGATCAAGCTCGACGCGATCCGCCATGGCCTGCGCACCTTCGACACCACCTTCTTCCAGGCGCCGGGCCGGATGAATGTGTACGACGAGCATCCGTTCAAGGTGGTGATGGATTACGCGCACAACGCACATGCGGTCGGCATGATGGCCGACCTGGCCCAGCGCCTGGAGGTGACCGGACGCCGGATCGTGGTGGTGGCCGCCCCCGGCGACCGCCGCGACGAGGATATCCAGGACATCGCCCGTGCCGTGGCGGGTCGCTTCGACCACTACGTGGTCAAGCGCGACGACAGCCTGCGCGGCCGCGACGGCGACGAAGTGCCGCGGATCATCGCCCGCGCACTGCAGGCGGCGGGCGTGGCGGAGACGGCGATCGAACAGATCCCCGACGAGCAGCAGGCCATCGACGCCGCGCTGCGCATGGGCAGGCCCGGCGACCTGGTGCTGGTGTTCGCCGATGCCCTGGCCCGCTCGTGGAAGCAGATCACCAAGTTCACGCCCGAAGGCGCCGAGCCGCGCAGCACCCGCCAGGCAGCGTTGCCGTCGCTGCCGCCGGCGCCCAGCGCCGACGAAGCGGCGGTGGCGGCGATGCAAGGCGTGATCCGCGAGGAGCGCGGGCTGGTGTTCGCGCGCCATGACGAGGACAGCGATTGAGCGATGGCGATCCGCAACCGCCTGATCGCGCTTTCCACCCACGACCTGCCGCATGAGTGAATCCGTCCCCTTGCCGTTCGACGACCTGCGCCGCCTGACCGGGCCCAACCTGTACTTCGCCGGACCGGGCGCGGTGCTGGAAACGATGGTCGGAGCGCCGGTGCCCGCGGCGCTGATCGAAGACTGGAAGCGGCGCATCGCGCGCGCGCGCGCCGCGCTTTGCTGGCCCGATGGCCCGGTGATGGTCCGCGAGCACGCCAGCGGCGCCAGCCTCGCCTTCGCCGCACCCGGCGACATGCTCTACGCCGCCGCCGACGTGGACGAATGGGCGTGGCTGTCCGCCCTGGCCGCAGCCGGGAGATCCGTCGGAGAACCCGCGCTGCAGCCGGGATATGCCTCGTTCGTCGACGAAGACGCGGACCTGCGCCTGCTGCGCGCCGTCGCCGCGGCCGAAGGCCTGCCGCGACTGCCCGCGCTGCGCGAGGCCGCGCATGCGCACGGCCTGCCGCTGCTGCTCGACGACGAACGACTGTCCATCGGCCTGGGCAGCGGCAGCCGCACCTGGGACAACGCCGCGCTGCCGACGCCCGATGACGTGCCGTGGCAGGAGTTGCACGCGATCCCGTTGGCCCTGGTCACCGGTTCCAACGGCAAGACCACCACCGTGCGCCTGCTCACCGCGATCGCCATCGCACACGGCTGGCACACCGCCAACAGCTGCACCGACGGCATCTACCTGGACGGCACGCTGATCGAAGGTGGCGACTACTCCGGCCCCGGTGGCGCACGCAGCCTGCTGCGCGATCGCCGCACCCAGGCCGCGATCCTGGAGACCGCGCGCGGCGGCATGCTGCGCCGCGGCCTGGCGGTCGAACGCGCCGACGTGGCCGTGGTCACCAACGTCAGCCCCGACCACTTCGGCGAGTACGGCATCCACGACCTCGATGGCCTGGCCGAGGTGAAGCTGACCGTCGCCCGCGCGATCGACGCCGACGGCATGCTCGTGCTCAACGCCGACAACGCATTGCTGCGCCGGCATGCCGCCCGTGTCGATGCGCCGCTGGCCTGGTTCTCCACCTGCGATGACCATCCGCTGCTGCGCCAGGCGCGCGCCGAAGGCCGTCGCAGCTGCGGCGTGCGCGAGGGCCACCTGTGGCTGTTCGACGGCACGCATGCCCACGATCTGGGCGCGATCGCCGGCATGCCGCTGACGCTCGGCGGCCTGGCCGCGCACAACGTGCAGAACTGCGCCGCCGCCGCGCTCGCCGCCAGCGGGCTGGGCATCGCCCCGGCGACGATCGCCGCCGTGCTCGCCCGCTTCGGCCGCGACAACCGCGACAACCCCGGCCGCCTTCAGCGCTGGGTCCTCGGCGGCGGCGTGCAGGTGTACGTCGACTACGCGCACAACCCCGATGGGCTGGCGCAGTTTCTCGATCTGGTCCGCCAGGCGCACCGCGATGGCGGACGCCTGCACCTGCTGCTCGGCCAGGCCGGCGACCGCAGCGACGAGGCCATCGCCGACCTCGCCGCCACCGCCGCGTCATTTCGCCCCGACCACGTGGTGCTCAAGGACATGGAAGGCTATATGCGCGGACGCGAAAGCGGCGAGGTGGGCCGGGTGCTGCGCGCCGCGCTGGTGCGCCACGGCGTGGCCGACGCCGCCATCGACGAATGCCGTGACGAAACCGAGGCCGTGCGCGCGATCCTGTCCGCCGCCCGCCCCGGCGACAGCCTCGCCCTGCCGGTGCACGGCGTCGCCGCGCGCGAACGCGTCAACGCCCTGCTCGACCGGCTGCAGGCGCAGGCATGGTCGGCCGGCGACCCCGTCGCCGGCGACTGATTACTCCACCGTCACCGACTTGGCGAGGTTGCGCGGCTTGTCCACGTCGGTGCCGCGCGCCAGCGCGGTGTGGTACGCCAACGGCTTTACCGGGATGGTTTGCAAGAATGGGGTCGCCATACATTTCTATTTGCGATTGTTAACGGAAATTTACGCTGGTCCTGGTTTGCCAGGAGCGCGCATCCGTCAGCAGGGCTGAATCAGCCTAAGAGGGTGCGCATCATCATGGCGTTCGGGTACCTTCTTGCTGGCCACGTCCGAGATCGAACGCCATGTCACTACCCTGGGCCTCCGTCCTCCTCGTCTCTTTGGCAATGGGCGCCCATCAACCGATACCTGACGTCCAGAGTGAGCAGAGCGGTAGGTCGGGCCCGCAACGCGCCGCTGAACAGGGAAGTACAAGAGGATGCACCGATCCCATCTACGAAGCGGCGCTCAACGCGGATGCCCAGCGTCTTCGGGAGTCGGATTCGATATGCGAAGGACCAAACGCCCGTTCACGCGCCTGCACCGATGCAACGCTTGAAGCGGCTGCCTTAGCTGTAGATAAGCTCGACTACGAAGATCAGGTGCAATCCTGTATTGCACGAGCAATGGTCTCATCCGAGGATGCGCCCATGCTTTGGAGGGGTGCCCGAGTCGGAATGAGTCTGGAGCAAACGCAACGGCACGTTCAGGAACTCGGAATTCCCTTGGAGACGCTGCCTCCATTTCTCCAGGAAAGAGTTGTGTCGACGAAGCCTTTCAGCCTCGATGGGATGGAGTTCAACGCCACGTTCAACCTCGAGAACGATCAGCTGATCTCGGTCGCCCTATCCTCATCAGAAGCGCTGTCAGAACGACAGTGTGGCTCGGGGTTCGAAGCGTTTACAACGACACTGGCTCGGGAAACCGGGGTGGCGTGGGTGAACAATCCCTCCGGGACGGAGTTCAGTGAAATACGTTCGTGGACGAGCGACAAGCACAATGTCACTTTGGTGATCGAACATGAGGCCGCAACACTGGGAGCCTGCAGGCTGACTCTCGTATACAACGAGCCGCCCAGATAGAAAATGCCATGCGTTCGCGATCATCGAGGGGCTGCGGAGGACATTCCTGATCGCAGGCAGCCGCTTCACCGCTCCCGCGTGGAGGAGCCGAGTCCTGCGCAGGCTGACGGCTAGGGCAAGGCGCATCGTCGACAACCCCGAGAGCTCGGAATGAAGTCGGGCTTCCGATAACACGAAGTGCCCATGCGTACTCAGTGCGTGGGCATAGCCTTGGTCTATGGGTGGAGCTCTCGAGCGAGGCCGGCTTTCCCGGCCTCGCGGAAGCGACCTACTCCACCGTCACCGACTTGGCGAGGTTGCGTGGCTTGTCCACGTCGGTGCCGCGTGCGAGCGCGGTGTGGTACGCCAGCAGCTGCACGGGAATGGTGTGCACGATGGGGCTGAGCACGCCAACGTGACGCGGGGTGCGGATGACGTGCACGCCTTCGGATTCGCTGAAATGGCTGTCCTGGTCGGTGAACACGAACAGCTCGCCGCCGCGCGCGCGCACTTCCTGCATGTTGGACTTCACCTTCTCCAGCAGCACGTCGTTGGGTGCGATCACCACCACCGGCATGTCGGCATCGACCAGCGCCAGCGGGCCGTGCTTCAGTTCGCCGGCCGGATAGGCCTCGGCGTGGATGTAGGAGATTTCCTTCAGCTTGAGCGCGCCTTCCAGCGCGATCGGGTAGTGCAGGCCGCGGCCGAGGAACAGCGCATCCGACTTCGGCGCGAAGCGTTCCGCCCACGCCGCGATCTGCGGCTCCAGGTTCAGCGCGTGCTGCACGCTGCCCGGCAGGTGGCGCAGCTGCTCCAGGTAGTCGGCTTCCTGCTCCGGCGTGACCTTGCCGCGCAGCTTGCCGAGCACCACGGTGAGCTGGAACAGCGCCGCCAGCTGGGTGGTGAAGGCCTTGGTCGACGCCACGCCGATCTCGGCACCGGCACGCGTGTAGCAGACCAGCTCGCTGGCGCGCGGGATGGCGCTTTCCGGCACGTTGCAGATCGACAGCGTGTGCTGGTGGCCGAGCGACTTCGCGTATTTCAGCGCCTCCATCGTGTCCAGCGTTTCGCCGGACTGCGAGATGGTGACGATCAGGTGCTTCGGGTTCGCGTACGCGGCCCGGTAGCGGTATTCGCTGGCGATCTCGACATTGCACGGCAGCCCCGAGATGGCTTCCAGCCAGTAGCGCGCGGTCATGCCGGCGTAGTAACTGGTACCGCAGGCGAGGATCTGCACGCCTTCGATGTCCTTCAGCGCCGCCTCCGCGTTGGCGCCGAAGAGCGCGGGCGAGAAGCCGCCGTCGACCACCGCCTCGATGGTGTCGGCAATCGCGCGCGGCTGCTCGTGGATCTCCTTCTGCATGAAGTGGCGGTACGGGCCCAGCTCCAGCGAGGCCAGCGACACGTCGGACACGTGCACGTCGCGCTGGATCGGTTCGTTCTTGCCGTCGAACACCTTGACGCCTTCGCGCGTCACTTCGGCGGTGTCGCCCTCTTCCAGGAAGATCACGCGGCGCGTGGCCTGCAGGATCGCGGAGACATCCGAGGCGATGAAGTTCTCGCCCTCGCCCAGGCCGATCAGCAGCGGGCAGCCCATGCGGGCGCAGACCATGCGGTCCGGTTCCTGACGGCTGACCACGGCCAGCGCATACGCACCGGTGAGTTCCTTCACCGTGTGCTGCAGTGCCGTCAGCAGGTCGTCACCGCCCTTCAGGTGGTGGTGCATCAGGTGGGCAATGACTTCCGTGTCGGTCTGCGACTCGAACACGTAGCCAAGCGCACGGAGCTTTTCGCGCTGCTCTTCGTGGTTCTCGATGATGCCGTTGTGCACCAGCGCCACGCCGTGGCTGATGTGCGGATGGGCGTTGGCTTCGGTGACGCCGCCATGGGTGGCCCAGCGCGTATGGCCGATGCCCAGGCTGGCGTTGAAGCCCTCGGCGGCGGCGGCGCCTTCCATTTCGGCCACGCGGCCGGTGCGGCGCACGCGGCGCACGTCCTGCTGGTCGACCACCGCGATACCCGCGGAATCGTAGCCCCGGTATTCCAGCCGCTTCAGTCCTTCGATCAGTACCGGCACCACGTCGCGATCGGCGATCGCGCCCACAATTCCGCACATAAGCGTCTGTCTTCCATCTGAGTGAAACGAGCGGACATTCTACGTGTCCGGTACTGGACAGGCCCTGTCCGCTCGGTGTCCGCGGACACCCGGACAGTCGTCCACGCCGGACAAGCCCCTTTGAAATCAAACACTTGCGTTTGGCACGCATCCTGCTGAGACAGGCAGGTCATTCCAAAGAACGCATGCCGCCGATGATTCGGGACACCTCCGCGCAAGACCGAGTGCTCAGCTCCTCGCAGACCCGTCCGGCCTGGCGCCGCTGGGTGTGGCCCGCCGCCGGCGGCGCCCTGCTGCTGGTCGGCATCGTCTTCGCAGCGCGCGGCTGGCTGGCGGGCACCGCATCGGTGGATGGCGCACGCCTGCGCATCGCCGAGGTGACCCGCGGCGACCTGGTCCGCGACATCGCCGCCGACGGCCGCGTCATCGCCGCCAACAGTCCCACGCTGTATGCGGTGGCCGGCGGCGTGGTCACGCTGAAGGTGGTGGCTGGCGACAAGGTCACCCAGGGCCAGCCGCTGGCCGAGATCGACAGTCCCGAGCTGCGCAGCAAGCTGGCGCAGGAGCAGACCACGCTGGCCGGCCTGGAGGCCGAATCCAGCCGCGCCACCCTCGACGCCAGCGTCACCCGCGCCAACGCGCAGAAGGCGCTGGACCAGGCCGAGATCGAGCGCCAGGCCGCCGAGCGCACGCTGCAGCGCTACCAGCGTGGCTTCGAAGGCGGCGCGGTGCCGCAGGTCGACGTGCTGGAAGCGCAGGACAACCTGCGCAAGGCCGAGATTGCGCTGGCCCATGCCCGCAAGGACGCCGGCCTGCAGGGCCAGGGCGCCGGCCTCGACGCGCGCAACAAGCAGCTGCTGGCCGACCGCCAGCGCGCCGTGGTCGCCGAAGTGCAGCGCCAGGTCGATGCGCTGACGCTGCGCGCGCCGTTCGACGGCCAGGTCGGCCAGGTGCAGGCCGTGCAGCGTTCGAACGTGGCGATCAATGCGCCGGTGCTGAGCGTCGTCGACCTGTCCGTGTTCGAAGTCGAGATCAAGGTGCCGGAGAGCTTCGCGCGCGACCTCGCCATCGGCATGCCGGCCACCCTGACCAGCGCCGGCCAGCCGTACGCGGGTGAGATCTCCGCGGTGTCGCCGGAAGTGGTGAGCGGCGAAGTCGTCACCCGCCTGCGCTTCTCCGACAAGCAGCCGCCCGGCCTGCGCCAGAACCAGCGCTTGTCCGCACGCATCCTGATGGAGACGCGCCGCAACGTGCTGATGGTCGAACGCGGTCCGTTCCTCGAGCAGAGCGGCGGCCGCTACGCCTACGTCATGGACGGCAGCTCCGCCGTGCGTCGCCCGGTGCAGCTGGGCGTCAGCAGCCTGAGCAGCATCGAAGTACTGGGCGGCCTGCAGCCCGGCGACAAGGTCGTCGTCTCCGGCAGCGACCTGTTCGGCGACGCCGAGCGCGTCTCGGTCAACTGATCCCGCGTCCTGCCCCGCTCTCCTCACCCACGCTTTTCTCCTCCGCACCAGAACCCGAAGAAGGAACCCGCCATGCTTGAGATGCGCCAAGTCGCCAAGGTCTACCGCACCGAACAGGTGGAAACGCATGCGCTGCGTTCGCTCGACCTGCATGTCCGCGAGGGCGAGTTCGTCGCGGTCACCGGTCCGTCGGGTTCCGGCAAGACCACCTTCCTCAACATCGCCGGCCTGCTGGAGACCTTCACCGGCGGCCAGTTCCTGCTGGACGGCCAGGACGTCAGCCATCTCGGCGACGACGCACGCTCGCGCCTGCGCAACCAGAAGATCGGCTTCATCTTCCAGGGCTTCAACCTGATCCCGGACCTCAACCTGTTCGACAACGTCGACGTGCCGCTGCGCTACCGCGGTATGCCCGCGGCCGAGCGCAAGCAGCGCATCGAGGATGCGCTGGCGCGCGTGGGCCTGGGCTCGCGCATGAAGCACTTCCCGGCCGAACTGTCGGGCGGCCAGCAGCAACGCACCGCGATCGCACGTGCGCTCGCCGGCAGCCCGCGCCTGTTGCTGGCGGACGAACCGACCGGCAACCTGGACTCGCAGATGGCGCGCGGCGTGATGGAGCTGATGGAGGAGATCAACCGCCAGGGCACGACCATCATCATGGTCACGCACGACCCCGAACTGGCGGCGCGCGCGCAGCGCAACGTGCACATCGTGGATGGCATGGCCACCGACCTGTCGGTGGAGCCCGCGCTGATGCGCGCGGCGCACGCCGCCGAAGCCAACGCCTCCGCGTAAGGAGCCTGCCATGTTCGGCTACTACTTCTCCCTCGCGCTGCGCAGCTTCAAGCGCAACAAGGCGCTGACCTTCCTGATGGTGCTGGCCATCGCACTGGGCATCGGCGCCAGCATGACCACGCTGACGGTGTTCTACGTGCTGTCCGGCGATCCGATCCCACAGAAGAGTGACAAGCTGTTCTATCCGCGCATCGAGCCGCGATCGGCGAACGGCTTCACGCCCGGCGACGAGCCGGAAGACCAGTTCACCCGATACGACGCGGAGCGTCTGCTGAAGGACAGGAAGGCCGACCGTCAGGCATTGATGACCGGTGGCGCGTCGTCGGTGGAATCGGAAGACGGCAAGATCGAGCCGTTCCGCGTCGACGCGCGCTACACCACGGCGGACTTCTTCCCGATGTTCGACGTGCCGTTCCGTTACGGCAACGGCTGGGCGGCGGCGGACGACGAATCGCGCGCACGCGTGGTCGTGATCTCCAAAGCCCTCAATGACAAGCTGTTCGGCGGCGCCAACAGCGTGGGCCGCGAACTCAACGCCTCCGGCACTACGTTCCGCATCACCGGTGTGCTGGACGAATGGCGGCCCGCACCGAAGTTCTACGACATGACCCAGGACCGCTTCACCGAAGTGGAGCAGATGTTCGTACCCTTCTGGACGGCCCTCAGCATGAAGATGGGCACGCAGGGCAACATGAACTGCTGGGGCGACTCCAGTGGGGATGAAGAAGGCTCGCGCGGCCCCAATGCGCCGTGTTCGTGGCTGCAGTACTGGGTGGAACTGGACACGCCGGCGAAGGTCGAGGCATACAAGCAGTACCTGGCCAACTACTCCGACCAGCAGCGCGCGGTGGGCCGTTTCGAACGTCCGACCAACGTGGACCTGCACAACGTGATGCAGTGGCTGGACAAGCAGGGCGCGGTGCCCGGCGACGTACGCCTGCAGGTGTGGCTGGCGTTCGGCTTCCTCGTGGTCTGCCTGCTCAACACGGTGGGCCTGCTGCTGGCGAAGTTCCTCGGCCGTTCCTCGCAGATCGGCGTGCGCCGCGCGCTCGGCGCGACGCGCAAGGCGATCTTCGCGCAGTGCCTGGTCGAAGCCGGCACGGTGGGCCTGGTCGGCGGCGTGCTGGGCCTGCTGCTGGCCTGGCTCGGTCTGCTGGCGGTGCGCCAGCAGCCGGCGGGCTATGCCGACCTGGCCCACATGGACCTGAAGATGCTGCTGGCCACCTTCGCGCTGGCGATCGTCGCCAGCCTGCTCGCCGGGATGCTGCCCGCCTGGCGTGCGATGCAGGTGACGCCCGCGATTCAGCTGAAATCGCAATGATCCGCTCCCTCCCCCGCCTGCGGGGGAGGGTTGGGGTGGGACTCGTTGCGAAACGACGACGCCTCCACCTCGCCCCGCACGACGAAGCGCCCCCATCCCGACCTTCCCCCGCGCGCGGGGGAAGGGGCTGAAACCCCAGAGGCCCACCATGGACATCCGCCCCATTCTTTCCACCCTGGCCCGCCACAAGACGGCCGCCGCACTGATCGTGCTGGAAGTGGCGCTGTCGTGCGCCATCATCTGCAACGCGGTCTTCCTGATCACCCAGCGGCTCGAGCGCATCGATCGTCCCACCGGCATGGCCAACGAAGAACTCGTGCGCATCAGCATGGGCAACATCGGCGACAATCCCGAGGCCGACGCGCTGGTGAAGCAGGACGTCGCCAGCCTGCGCGCGCTGCCCGGCGTGAAGGCCGCCAGCAGCATCAACCACGTGCCGTTCGACAACTCCTCGTGGAACAGTTCCATCCAGCTGGCGCCGGAGCAGGAGCGTCCCAGTGCGCAGGCCAACGTCTACCTTGGCGAGAACGTCATCGACACGCTGGGGCTGAGACTGGCCGAAGGCCGCGATTTCAATGCGGACGAGTATTCCAACTGGACCGAGATGAACAAGCAGAACGCCAAGGTCGTCATGCCGGCGGTGATCCTGAGCCGCGAGCTGGCGAACAAGCTGTTCCCCGGTGAAAGCGCGATCGGCAAGAACATCTACGCATGGAATGCCGACAACGTGCCGCACCGCGTGGTCGGCGTGGTCGAGCGCCTGATCCGCACCAACGACAACGGCGGCCCGGCGGAAGCCGGTTACACGATGATCTTCCCGGCGAAGGACATGACGCTGGGCACGTTCGTGCTGCGCACCGACCCCGCGCGCCGCGCCGAGGTGCAGAAGGCCGCGGTGGCCGCACTGGAGAAGAACAGCGCGCGCCGGTTGATCCTGCGCGAAGGCACGTTCACCGAGATCATCGACAACTACTACCGCGGCGACCGCGCGATGGCCTGGCTGTTGCTGACGGTGATCGTCTCGCTGCTCGTCGTCACCGCGCTGGGCATCGTCGGCCTGGCCAGCTTCTGGGTGCAGCAGCGCACCAAGCAGATCGGCATCCGTCGTGCACTCGGCGCAACGAAGGGACAGATCCTGCGCTATTTCCAGACCGAGAACTTCCTGCTGGCCAGCATCGGCATCGTTATCGGCATGATCCTGGCCTACGGCATCAACCAGCTGCTGATGGGCAAGTACGAACTGCCGCGCCTGCCGCTGCTGTACCTGCCGGTCGGCGCCGTGCTGCTGTGGCTGCTCGGCCAGGTCGCCGTGTACGGACCGGCGCGCAAGGCCGCGTCGGTGCCGCCGGCCGTGGCGACGCGTACCGCCTAAGCTCAGGGACGCTCAGCCTGACATGGTCCGCTCACGTCTTCTGATGCTGGGCAGGCATCCCTGGGTGAGCGCCCTGCTGGTCTCGGAGGTCGTGGCTCTGGTCGTGCTGGGAGCTTTGGCATGGTCCGCATGGCGGACCATGCCTGTGATGCCACCCGTGCTGCCGGAAGAAGAGATCACCGTGTTCCCTCGTCTGGACACGGTCGACAACGTGCCACTCCGATCGGCAGACCTACTCCGGCTGGTCAACGCTGTTCCAGGCGTTCGTCACGCCGCGGTCGCCAACCAGTCGCCGTACTCGCCGAACGTATCGTGGGCGGCCCGCGCATGGAGGGACGACGCCCTCGATGATGGCGCGATAGTCGCTACCTACTTCGGCTCGGAGGAGATGCTGCGAACGCTGGGACTGCGCCTGACCGCGGGACGCAACTTCGAACCTTCCGAGTTCCGCCCGTATGCCGGCGACCAGACCCGCATGCATGCACGTGGTTCCCCTGCCATCATCAGCGCGAGCTTGGCCGAGCGCTTGTTCTCGAGAACACCGGCCATCGGCCAACGCCTGCACATCTACGACGACGCTCCGCTGACCGTCGTAGGTGTCGTCTCTGAGCTGCCCTCCGCAACGAACGGATTCACTCAGAACCCCGACGGCTTCTCCGTCCTGATGCCTACGTGGCCCACCGATGCGCGACTGGGACCCTTGCTGGTACGCAGTAGGGCGGATGATCGCAACGGCGTTGCGATGGCCGTCGAGCGAGTACTGAAGGGCGCATATCCGCGCGGACTTGTCATGTCGCCGCGATCGCTTGCCACCGATCGCATCGCCTCATTGGATGCCCTGCGTCCCGAGCGACGACACGCGCTTTCGATCGGCGCCGGCCTGTGCGCCCTGGCCCAGCTGGTGACCGTGCTATTCACCATCGGCTGGATGGCACGGCACCACCGGATGGAGCTGAGTCTGCGAAGGGCGTTCGGTGCCCGTTGTACGCAACTCGCGCGCGAGTGGGTCCTCGAGCTGGCTGCATTGAGCGGGCTCGGCGCGACCGTCGGCTGGTTGTTGCTGTGTTCGCCTCCCGTCCTGCGTCATTTCGGCGACCTGTCTGTCCTCCATCCACTGGAAACCGCATCGCTTTCCTTGACTTGCGCAGTCTTACTTCCGGCGCTGGCGACATGGTCTGCCGCGCGCGCATTCAGCGTGTCCCCGCACCTCGTCAGCCGCAGTCCTTCGGTTAGGCTATAGCGCATGCCCACCATCCTCGTCATCGACGACAACCTGGCCGTCAGCACGGCCCTGAACGTCCTGTTCTCGCTGCACGATATCGATACGCTGCATGCCGAGTCGCCCGAGGCCGGCCTGGCACTGCTGCGCGAGCAACCGGTCGACCTGGTCATCCAGGACATGAACTTCACGCAGGACACCACGTCGGGCTCGGAGGGCGAACAGTTGTTCACCGATATCCGTGCGCACTGGCCGGACATGCCGGTGATCCTGCTGACCGCCTGGACGCACCTCGAAGCCGCGGTGAACCTGGTCAAGGCCGGTGCGGCCGACTACGTCGCCAAACCCTGGGACGATCGCAAGCTGCTGGCCACGGTCAACACGCTGCTGGAACTGGCCGAGGCGCGCAGCGAACTGGAACGCCGCCGCAGCCGCGAGCGTCGCGGCCGTGACCAGTTGTCGAGCAAGTACGATCTGCGCAACCTGGTGTTCGAGGATCCCGCCAGCGAACGCGTGGTCGCGCTCGCCTGCCAGGTCGCACGCTCCGACCTGCCGGTGCTGATCACCGGTCCGAACGGGGCGGGCAAGGAGAAGATCGCCGAGATCATCCAGGCCAATTCCAGCGTCAGGTCCGGCGCCTTCGTCACGCTCAACTGCGGCGCACTGCCGTCGGAACTGATCGAAGCGGAACTGTTCGGCGCCGACGCCGGCGCGTATACCGGCGCCAACAAGGCGCGCGAGGGCAAGTTCGAGGCCGCCGATGGCGGAACGCTGTTCCTCGACGAGATCGGCAACCTGCCGCTGACCGGCCAGATGAAGCTGCTGCGCGTGCTGGAAACCGGCCGCTTCGAGCGCCTCGGCTCCAACCGCGAGCGCCACGTGACCGTGCGCGTGATCAGCGCCACCAACGCCGACCTGCCCGCGATGATCCGCGACGGCAGCTTCCGCGAAGACCTCTACTACCGCCTCAACGCGATCGAGCTCGCGCTGCCGCCGCTGGCGGAGCGTCCTGGCGACATCCTGCCGCTGGCAGAACGCTTCCGCCCTGCCGACAAGCCGCTGGGCGAAAGCGCGCGCGCCGCGCTGCTGCGCCACGCCTGGCCCGGCAACGTGCGCGAGCTGCGCAATGTCATCCAGCGCGCCGGCCTGCTGGCGACGGGCGAGCGCATCGAAGCGACCGACCTCAATCTGCCGCGCCAGGCGCCGGTGCGCAATGCCGTCGTCGCCGAGCCGGAACGCGCCGACATCGAGTCGGCCATCGCGCGCGCCGGCGGCGTCATCGCGCAGGCCGCCGCCGAGCTGGGCATGAGCCGCCAAGCACTGTACCGGCGCATGGAACGCTTCGGCATCAAGGCGCCATGATCCGCCGCTCGCTCGCCGGCCGCGTGCTGTCCTGGCTGTTGCCGCTGCTGGCGCTGGCCGTGGTGCTGCCGATCCTGCTGTCGCACTGGATCGGCGACGACGTGGTCGCGGCCCTGGTCTCCGCCATCGTGGTGCTGCCGCTGGCGATGTGGGCGATCCGCCGCGGCCTGCGCAGCACGTACTCGCTGTTCCGCGCACTGGCTGGCAGCGTCAACAGCTACCGCGACGGCGAGTACAACTTCGGCATCCATTGGCGCGGCAACGACGAACTGGCAGAACTGGTGCAATCGCATTCCGCGCTGGGCGACGTGCTGCGCGAGCAGCGCCTGAGCCTGGTGGAGCGCGAACTGCTGCTGGACACGATGGTGCAGAACACGCCGGTCGCCATGCTGCTGGTCGCCCCCGGCGGCGACGGCATCCGCCGCGTGGTCTTCGCCAACGTCGCCGCACGCAAGCTGCTGCACAGCGGCTGGAAGCTCGAAGGCCAGGATTACGACACGCTGATCGGCGCGGCGCCGGTCGAGATGCGCGAAGCGCTGGCGCGCGGCGGCGACAGCCTGTTCGCGATCGGCAGCGAGGAGGAAGACGGCGAAGAACAGGTGTACCACCTCGCCCGGCGCAGCTTCCGCCTCAATGGGCGGCCGCACGAACTGCTGTTGTTGCGCCTGCTGACCAGCGAACTGCGCCGGCAGGAGGTGATGACGTGGAAGAAGGTCATCCGCGTGATCAGCCACGAACTCAACAACTCGCTGGCACCGGTGGCGTCGCTCGCGCATTCGGGCGCTGAACTCGTGCGCCGCGGACGGCATGAACGTCTGGAGGAGGTCTTCGG
Organism: Pseudoxanthomonas sp. LjRoot206; assembly: GCF_056175725.1. Classification (NCBI taxonomy): domain Bacteria; kingdom Pseudomonadati; phylum Pseudomonadota; class Gammaproteobacteria; order Lysobacterales; family Lysobacteraceae; genus Pseudoxanthomonas; species Pseudoxanthomonas sp. LjRoot206. The sequence goes on along the minus strand of NZ_JBGFFI010000002.1, from coordinate 318,890 downwards.
CACCATCGAGGACCGTGCACGCCATCTTGAAGGTTTCATCCGCGGTTACGCCCGATTCGCCAAGCTGCCGTCGCCGCAGCTGCAGACGGTGCACTGGCGCGCCTTCTTCGAAGGCCTGCAGCGGCAGATCGGGTTCGAGCTGGTGATGGCGGAAACCGAGATCGACGGCCGCATCGATGTCGCGCAGTTGGAACAGGCGCTGCTCAACCTGCTGAAGAATGCGCACGAATCCGGCACGACGCCTGACGGCGTGTCGGTGCGGCTGACCCGCTTGCCCGGCTGGTTGCGCATCGAGGTGATGGACCGCGGCACCGGCATGAACGAAGCGGTGCTGCAGAATGCACTGGTGCCGTTCTATTCCACCAAGCGCAATGGCACCGGCCTGGGGCTGGCGCTGACCCGCGAGATCATCGAGGCCCATGGTGGACGGTTGTCGCTGCACAACCGCGAAGGCGGCGGGCTGTGCGTGTCGATCCAGTTGCCCGAAAACTGACCTGTCCAAAGCCCCGATACCATATTCACCTGTTGGCACCCGGAGCCGGACCCGCATGGCACCGACTCCCCCTCTCCCTCCGGGAGAGGGCAAGGGGCGAGGGCTGGCCGCCGCGACACCGCTCTTCAGGTGCCGTGCGAACCGATCGTCATCGTGCCATCCAGGCTTGCATCAAGCGTGTGGTCAGTAGGGTGCATGGAGCAACGATCGATCAGGTCGTGCGCATGGCGCACGCGACGTGGCGCGCGGCGCCCTTGGCGCTACGCCGCGCGCAAGCTCCAGTTGCCCGAGACCGCGTAGGGCGGGCCTTGGCACGCCGCCCGTGGGATCCGGCGAACGTGGCGGGCCAAGGCCCGCCCTGCCTCACTTCGGCTTCTTCACAGGCCGCTGCCAGCCTTCGATGGTGACCTGGCGCGCACGCGCGACGGTGAGCTGTTCGGCGGGCGCATGCTTCGAGATCACCGAGCCTGCGCCGATCGTCGCGCCATCGGCCAGCGTCACCGGCGCGACCAGCGAGGAATTGGAGCCGACGAATACGCGGTCGCCGATCGTCGTGGTCGACTTGTTCACGCCATCGTAGTTGCAGGTGATGGTGCCGGCTCCGATGTTGGTGCCGCTGCCGATCACGGTGTCGCCGAGATAGGTCAGGTGGTTGGCCTTGCTGCCGACGCCGATGCGCGCGTTCTTGGTCTCGACAAAGTTGCCGACGTGCACGCCGTCGGCCAGCTGCGTGCCTGGACGCAGGCGCGCATACGGACCGATCAACGCGGCACCCTCGCTAACGACGCCTTCGAGATCGCAGTGCGCACGCACCTGCGTGCCGGCGCCCAGCGTCACGTCCTTGAGGCGGCAGAACGGCCCGACGATGACGCCATCGCCCAGTTCGACCTCGCCTTCCAGCACCACGTCGACGTCGATCTGCACATCGCGGCCTACCTTCACGCTGCCGCGCTGGTCGAAACGCGCGGGATCGATCAGGCGCGCGCCCTGCGTGCACAGCGCACGCGCCGCGCGCAGCTGGTAAGCACGTTCGAGCTGCGACAACTGCCAAGGATCGTTGGCGCCCTCGGCCTCGATGGGCTCGCCGACCAGCACCATCTCCGCCGGCGTGAATTCTTCGGCCGCCATCGCGAACACGTCGGTCAGGTAGTACTCGCCCTGCGCGTTCTCGTTGGACAGGCGCGCCAGCCAGCCCTTCAGCGCACTGCCATCGGCGGCGATGATGCCGGTGTTGATGGTGCGGATGCGGCGCTGCTCATCGTCCGCATCCTTGTGTTCGACGATCGCCGCCACGCGCCCTGCTTCATCGCGCACGATGCGCCCGTAACCGGTGGGATCGGTCGGCTCGGCGACCAGCACCGCCAGCCGCCCTGGGGCATCCAGCAGGCGCTGCAGCGTCTCGCTGCGGGTCAGCGGCACGTCGCCGTACAGCACCAGCACACGCGCACCGTCGGGAACCTCAGGCATCGCCTGCGCCACCGCATGGCCGGTACCCAGTTGCTGCGCCTGGTGCGCCCAGTGCAGATCGCCCTGGTCGGCGAAGGCCGCCTGCACCTGCTCGCCGCCGTGCCCATAGACCACATGCACGCCCGCCGGCTGCAGCGCGCGCGCCGCGTCGATCACGTGCCCCAGCATCGGCCGCCCCGCGATCGGCTGCAGCACCTTGGGCAGCGCGGATTTCATGCGCTTGCCTTCGCCGGCGGCGAGGATGACGACGTGGAGTGGTTTCATGTGGGCTTCCCGGATAAGGACGGTGGTGCGAAGACGTCGCATGGTAGCAATTCCCCTGTGGAACGCAGGTCGTGCGCGCTGGGTGCCATCGACCGTGCGAGCGCAGGTAACATGCGGTGATGACGCCTTCTTCACCACGCCAGACGCTGGTCCGCCAGGGCGGCAGCTTCATCGTCGTCGGCCTGCTGCAACTGCTGCTGGACTGGCTGGTGTTCGTCGGAGTGACGGCGCTCGGCATGCCTGCAGGCCCGGGCAACATCGTCGGCCGCGTGGCGGGCGCGCTGCTCGGTTTCTGGCTCAACGGACGGGTGACGTTCGCACACGACGGACAGGCCCGGCTGGGCTTGCGCCGGCTCGGCCGCTTCCTGGCGGTCTGGGTGCCGCTGACCGCGCTGAGCACGCTGGCCGTGAGCGGGGTCAGCAGCGCCATGGGGTTGCACCTGGCCTGGCTGGCCAAGCCACTGGTGGAAGGTGCGCTCGCGGTGGTCGCGTTCTTCCTGTGGCGGCACGTGGTGTACCGCTGATCCCTGAAACGAAAACGCCGGCGCGAGGCCGGCGTTTTCGATGATGCGGTAGCGGTTGACCTCAGTGCTTGAGGTTCTTGCGCAGGCGCTCCAGCGCGCTGAGCTGGGCGATGCTCATGGCCAGCTGGGCCTGGGCTTCTTCCACGCTCATCTTCGGATCCTGCTTGGACAGGATGCGCTCGGCTTCTTCCTTGGCCTTGCGGACCGAGGCTTCGTCGATGTCCTGCGCACGGATCGCGGTGTCGGCCAGCACGGTGACGACCTGCGGCTGCACTTCCAGGATGCCTCCGGAGATGGCGAAGTCCAGCTGCTCGCCACTGGCCAGCGTCACCACCACCTTACCTGGCTTCAGGCGGGTGATCAGCGGCGCATGCTTCGGCGCGATGCCGAGTTCGCCCAGCTCGCCGGTGGCGACGACCAGGGTGGCTTCACCGTGGAAGATTTCCTGCTCGGCGCTGACGATGTCGCAACGGATGGTGCTCATGGATCTGTCTCGCTTTGTTCGGACCGTGCGGCGGGAGGAGTGAGCGGGGAGGAGTAAGAAGTGAGCGGAGTGCTTTTACTCACGCCTCACTTCTCTACCCTCTTTGCTCGCTCTTACGCCTTCTCGGCGAGCTTCTTGGCCTTCTCGACCGCTTCGTCGATGCCGCCGACCATGTAGAACGCCTGTTCCGGCAGGTGGTCGTACTCGCCGTCGCAGATCGCCTTGAAGCCGCGGATCGTGTCCTTCAGCGAGACGTACTTGCCCGGCGAGCCGGTGAACACTTCCGCCACGTGGAACGGCTGGCTGAAGAAGCGCTCGATCTTGCGGGCGCGCGACACGGCCTGCTTGTCTTCTTCGGACAGTTCGTCCATGCCGAGGATGGCGATGATGTCCTTCAGTTCCTTGTACTTCTGCAGCGTCGACTGCACGCGGCGCGCGGTGTCGTAGTGCTCGTGGCCGATGACGTTCGGGTCCAGCTGGCGGCTGGTCGAGTCGAGCGGATCCACCGCCGGGTAGATACCCAGCGAGGCGATGTTACGCGACAGCACGACGGTGGCGTCCAGGTGGGCGAACGTGGTGGCCGGCGACGGGTCGGTCAGGTCGTCCGCGGGGACGTAGACGGCCTGGATCGAGGTGATCGAACCGGTCTTGGTCGAGGTGATGCGCTCCTGCAGCACGCCCATTTCCTCGGCCAGCGTCGGCTGGTAACCCACGGCCGACGGCATGCGGCCGAGCAGCGCCGACACTTCGGTACCGGCCAGCGTGTAGCGGTAGATGTTGTCGACGAACAGCAGCACGTCCTTGCCCTTGCCGGACGCGTCCTTCTCGTCGCGGAAGTACTCCGCCATGGTCAGGCCGGTCAGCGCGACGCGCAGGCGGTTGCCCGGCGGCTCGTTCATCTGGCCGTACACCATCGCGACCTTGTCGAGGACGTTGGAGTCCTTCATCTCGTGGTAGAAGTCGTTGCCCTCGCGGGTACGCTCGCCCACGCCGGCGAACACGGACAGACCCGAGTGCGCCTTGGCGATGTTGTTGATCAGTTCCATCATGTTGACGGTCTTGCCGACGCCGGCGCCGCCGAACAGACCGACCTTGCCGCCCTTGGCGAACGGGCACATCAGGTCGATGACCTTGATGCCGGTTTCCAGCAGGTCGTTGGCCGAGGACTGGTCCTCGTACGACGGGGCCGAACGGTGGATTTCCCAGTGGTCGGCGGCCTGCACGGGGCCGGCTTCGTCGATCGGGTTGCCCAGCACGTCCATGATGCGGCCCAGCGTACCCGCGCCGACCGGCACCGAGATGGCCTTGTCGGTGTTCACGGCGATCAGGTTGCGCTTCAGGCCGTCGGTGGAACCGAGGGCGATGGTGCGCACGACGCCGTCGCCGAGCTGCTGCTGCACTTCGAGCGTGATGGCGGTGTTCTCCACCTTCAGCGCGTCGTACACCTTCGGCACTTCGTTGCGCGCGAATTCGACGTCAACCACCGCGCCGATGATCTGAACGATCTTGCCCTGACTCATTGCTGCATTCCTCTAGATGAATTCTTGTGACGAAGCGCGTCAGACTGCCGCCGCGCCGCCGACGATTTCGGAGATTTCCTGGGTGATCGCCGCCTGGCGGGCCTTGTTGTAGACCAGCTGCAGGGTACCGATGAGCTTGTTGGCGTTGTCGCTGGCGGCCTTCATGGCCACCATGCGCGCCGCGTGTTCGGACGCGATGTTCTCCAGCACGGCCTGGTACACCAGCGACTCGATGTAGCGCGTGATCACGTGGTCGAGCACGGTCTCGGCATCGGGTTCGTAGATGTAGTCCCAGTCGTGGTGCGCGACCTGCGTCTCCGACGCGGGCAGCGGCAGCAGCTGGTCGAACGCGGCGCGCTGCGTCATCGTGTTGACGAAGTCGTTGTAGACGACGAACACGCGGTCCAGCTTGCCTTCGGTGTAGGCGTCCAGCATCACCTTGATCACGCCGATCAGCTGGTCCAGCTTGGGCGCATCGCCCAGGTGCGAGACGCTGGCCAGCATGTTGACCTTGACCCGGCGGAAGTACACCGAGGCCTTCTGGCCGATGGTGACCACGTCGACCTCGACGCCCTTCTCGTTCCACTGGCGGATCTCGCCGAGCATCTTGCGGAACAGGTTGTTGTTCAGGCCGCCGGCCAGGCCGCGGTCGGACGACACGATGATGAAGCCGACGCGCTTGACGTCCTGGCGCTCCACCATGAAGGGATGCTGGTAGTCGGTGTTGGCCTGGGCCAGATGGCCGATCACCTGCTTCATCGCGCGCGCGTACGGGCGCGAGGTCTTCATGCGGTCCTGGGCCTTGCGGATCTTGGAGGCCGAGACCATCTCGAGCGCGCGCGTCACCTTGCGGGTGTTCTGCACGCTCTTGATCTTGGTTTTGATTTCGCGTCCGCCTGCCATGTCTACTCGCTTCGCTCGCGGTGATTCGTGATTCGTGATGGGTGATTCGTGGGTCCCGCGATCCGCCGTTGCTCCTGCGAATCACGAATCACTTATCACGGCTTCATTACCAGGTGCCGGTCTGCTTGAACTCGGCGATGCCCTTCTTGAAGGCGCCTTCGATCTCGTCGTTCCAGTTGCCCGTGCTGTTGATCGTGTCGACCAGCGCGCCCTGGGTGTTGGTGAAGTGCGCGTGCAGCGCGTCTTCGAACGCCAGGATCTTGCCGACCGGCACGTCGTCCAGGTAGCCCTCGTTGACGGCGTAGATCGACAGCGCCTGCAGGGCGATGGACATCGGCGCGTACTGCTTCTGCTTCATCAGCTCGGTGACGCGCTGGCCGCGCTCCAGCTGCTTGCGGGTGGCTTCGTCCAGGTCCGAGGCGAACTGCGCGAACGCGGCCAGCTCACGGTACTGGGCGAGCGAGATGCGGATGCCGCCCGACAGCTTCTTGATGATCTTGGTCTGGGCGGCGCCACCGACGCGCGACACCGAGATACCGGCGTTCACGGCCGGGCGGATGCCGGCGTTGAACAGGTCGGTTTCCAGGAAGATCTGGCCGTCGGTGATCGAGATCACGTTGGTCGGCACGAACGCGGACACGTCGCCGGCCTGCGTTTCGATGATCGGCAGCGCGGTCAGCGAACCGGTCTTGCCGGTGACCTTGCCTTCGGTGAACTTCTCGACGTACTCCTCGGACACGCGCGCGGCGCGCTCGAGCAGGCGGGAGTGCAGGTAGAACACGTCGCCCGGGTAGGCTTCGCGGCCCGGCGGACGCTTCAGCAGCAGCGAGATCTGGCGGTAGGCCACGGCCTGCTTGGACAGGTCGTCGTACACGATCAGGGCGTCTTGGCCGCGGTCCATGAAGTACTCGCCCATGGTGCAGCCGGAGTAGGCGCTGATGTACTGCATCGCGGCCGACTCGGAGGCGGTGGCGGCGACGACCACGGTGTGGGCCAGCGCGCCGTTCTCTTCCAGCTTGCGCACGATGTTGGCCACGGTCGAGGCCTTCTGGCCGATCGCGACGTACACGCACTTGATGCCGGTGCCCTTCTGGTTGATCACGGCGTCGATCGCCATCGCGGTCTTGCCGGTCTGGCGGTCGCCGATGATCAGCTCGCGCTGGCCGCGGCCGATCGGGATCATGGCGTCGACCGACTTGTAACCGGTCTGCACCGGCTGGTCGACCGACTTGCGCCAGATGACGCCCGGGGCCACGCGCTCCACCGGCGCGGTCAGCGAGGTGCCCAGCGGGCCCTTGCCGTCGATCGGCTCGCCCAGCGCGTTGACGACGCGGCCGAGCATTTCCGGACCGACCGGCACTTCCAGGATGCGGCCGGTGGTCTTGGCCACGTCGCCTTCGCGCAGGTGCTCGTAGTCGCCCAGGACCACCGCACCCACCGAGTCGCGCTCGAGGTTCAGCGCCAGCGCGAACGTGTTGTTCGGCAGCTCGATCATTTCGCCCTGCATGACGTCGGCCAGGCCGAAGATGCGCACGATGCCGTCGGACACGCTGGTGACGGTGCCTTCGTTGCGCGACTCCGCGGCCAGCTTGACCTTCTCGATGCGGGTCTTGATCAGGTCGCTGATTTCAGAGGGGTTGAGCGTGGTAGCCATGGGTAAGTCCTGTGTGCCGGCTTGCGCGCGGCGGTTCAATGGGAATTCAGTGCGTCAGCGCGGACTGCAGGCGCGCCAGCTTGCCTTTCAGCGAGCCGTCGATCACCACGCTGCCGGCATCGATCACGGCGCCGCCGATCAGCGACGCGTCGACCGCCGTCTCGACCTCGATCTCGCGGCCGAAGCGCTTCTTCAGCGCGGCCTTGATCTGGTCCAGCTCGGCGGACGGCAGCGCCGCCGCCGAGGTGACCTTGGCCTTCACGATGTGCTCGGCCTCGGCCCGCAGCTCCTCGAACAGGCCGGCGATCTCCGGCAGCTGCGCCAGGCGGCGCGCGTCGGCGAGCACGGCGAGGAAACGCGAGAACGACTCGATGGCGCCCTCCGGCGCCAGCAATGCCACCGCATCGGCGGGCAGCAGGCGCGGGTTGGGCAGCAGCGCGGCCGCGCGCGGGTCGGCCGCGGCGTGCGCGGCGAAACCCAGCGCCTGCGACCAGGCGGCGAGGGTGCCTTCGCCCTGCGCGGTCGCGAAAGCGGCGCGGGCGTAGGGACGGGCGACGGTAAGGGCCTGGCTCATCGATCAGATCGTCCGGATCAGATTTCGGCGGCGAGTTCGTCGAGCAGCGCCTTGTGGGCGTTGGCGTCGATCTCGCGCTTCAGCAGCTTCTCGGCGCCACTGACGGCCAGCGCGGACACCTGCTTGCGCAGGTCTTCGCGGGCACGCGTGGCGGCGGCGTCGATCTCGGCTTCGGCCAGCGCCTTCTGGCGGTTGGCTTCGGCGATCGCTTCGTTCTTGGCCACGTCGACGATCTGGTTGGCGCGCGCGTGGGCCTGGTCGATGATCTCGTTGGCCTTGACGCGGGCTTCCTTCAGCGCCTCGTTGACCTTTTCCTGGGCCTGCGCCAGATCCTTCTGGCTGCGGTCGGCCGCGGCGAGACCTTCAGCGATCTTCTGCTGGCGTTCTTCGATGGCAGCCAGCAGCGGCGGCCAGATTTTGGTCGCAATGATCCAGATCAGGCCAGCGAAGGCCAGCGCCTGGGCGAACAGAGTGAGATTGATATTCATCGTAAACCTGCCGGTGATGAAGGGCCCGCGCACATCGCGCCGGCCCAGCTACGCCTGGTGACTGACCGCGGGCCGAAACCCGTGGTCAGGCGTGCACGCGACGGATCAGCCCGCCAGCTTGGCCAGCTGCTCGGTGAAGATCGTGATGAACGGGCTGGCGAAGGCGAACAGCAGGCCGACGGCGACCGAGATGATGAACGCGGCGTCGATCAGGCCGGCGGTGATGAACATGCGCACCTGCAGGACCGGGATCAGTTCCGGCTGGCGGGCAGCCGATTCCAGGAACTTGCCGGCCATGATGGCCAGACCCAGACCCGCGCCCAGCGCGGCCAGGCCGATCATGATGCCGATGGCGAGGGCGGTCGAAGCCTGGACCTGGGCGAGGTTGGTGAGGATGCTTTCCATGGTGATCTCCGGAACTTAAGTGCTTGAAAGGTGGATGGTACGAAGCGAAACGGTGAAGCGGAAACGTTAGTGGCTGTCTTCCGACAGGCTCAGGTAGACGATCGACAGCATCATGAAGATGAAGGCCTGCAGCGGGATGACCAGCAGGTGGAACAACATCCAGCCGAGGCCGAACGCCGCGCCGCCGAGCATGCCGACGATGCCCGCGCCGCCCAACACCCAGATCAGCAGGAAGACGATCTCGCCGCCGAACATGTTGCCGAACAGTCGCATCGCCAGCGAGATGGGCTTGCTGACCCATTCGACGATGTTGAGGATCAGGTTGAACGGCATCATCCACTTGCCGAACGGCGCCGTCAGGAATTCGTGCGCGAAGCCGCCCAGGCCCTTCGAGCGGAAGGCGAAGACCAGCATCAGGAAGAACACGCTGATCGACATGCCGAGGGTGGCGTTGACGTCGGCGGTCGGGACCGGCTTCCAGTAGTGCACGCCCATCAGTTCGAGCGGCTTGGCGATGAAGTCTGCCGGGATCATCTTCAGCAGGTTCATCATCAGGATCCAGAAGAAGATGGTGATCGCGATGGGCGTCACCAGCTTGCTGGTCCCGTGGTAGGTGTCGCGGGCCTGCTTGTCGACGAACTCGAGCATGATCTCGACGAAGGCCTGCCACTTGCCCGGCACGCCGGCCGTGGCCTTGCGGGTCGCCAGCCAGAAGGCGAACACGATGAGCAGGCCCATCAGCACGGCGGTCACGAAGGTGTCGACGTTGATCGTCCAGAACGGACCGTCACCGCCCACCTGGGCCGTGAGGTTCTTCAGGTGGTGCTGGATGTAGCTGGTGGGAGTAAGAGCTTCGCCCGCCATGTGTCGGAAACCTTTCTAGTTGGGTTATCGCTGCTTGCCGGTCGCGACCAGCACCTGTGCCACCAATCCGGTGATCACGCCTGCCAGCAGTGGCAGCGGGGGCAACTTGTACAGCCCCGCGCCTATCACCAGCACACCGATCACCACGACCCACTTCACCACCATCCCCGCGACCAGCCTCAGCACCGCCGAGACGGCCCCGAGTACGCCGCCGCCGAAGGCCATCCAGGCCGCCAGCAGCGCGCCCGCCACGATCGCCAGCCCGCCGAGCGCCGCCGCGACCGCCTGGGGCACGCCCCGGAGCAGGAACAGCAGCGCGACCAGCAGTACCGCCCCCGTCTGCCAGACAGCGGCGCGCAACACCAGCCGCCGACCCGCAGCGACGGAATTCAGCACACGAAAGCCCTACGGAATTGGCGGGGTACGAGGCGGCAATGCGCCTCGCCGAGCCGCAAAAGTATAGCAGCGGGACAATTTCCGGGACAACCGCCAAAGGTCGAAAGGCGGCGCGCGGGCACGATCCGCCCGCAGCCCTTGTGCCCTCTGCGTGTAACCGTTTCCCTATTCAGAATTTTCCCGGAAATTTTCCGGAACTTTGCCGGAAACCGCCTGTCAGTCCCTGCAAGGCCTGCTGCTCAACTTCCTCGTCCGATGCTCCGCCACAGGCCTTCCACGAAGCCCCGGCTGCCCCCGGGGCTTCACTTTTCGGGGCATCGGGAAGGTGCGCGCCATGCATCTGCGCCACCGTCGTTCATCCAATTCACCGTATGACGACCGCCGGGCCGCGAGGGTGGAGCCCCCCCCCCTCGACGCATGGAACGCCCATGAACCGGCCTGCTTCCCGCCGCCTGCCCCGCCTTGCCGCCACCCTCGTCTGCCTGCCGCTGCCCTTCTTCACGGCCGCCGCCGCCGCGCAGGACGTCGCCGACGACGCCCGTTTCGAGATCCGCCTGTCCGCCTTCAACCCCGAAGCCAACATCCGCCTGGAAGGTACCGGCGTCGCCACCGACGGCGAGCAGTCCGAGGACCTCGCGGCGGCCGGTGGCATCGACTCCGACGGCCGCTGGCGCCCGCGCGGCGAGTTCGCCTTCAACATGACCCCGCGTCAGTCGCTGCGCCTGAACTACTACGACTACCGGCGCAACCAGTCCTGGAACTTCGACGGCGACTGGATCGACCCGGGCAATATCTTCGACGAGGTCGAGATTCCCGGCGAGCCGGTGGAAGTGCCGGCCGTGGACATCAACGGCCGCCTCAGTTTCGAGCTGGCCAGCCTCAATTACGAGTACGCGGTCGTCGACACGCCGCGGTTCCAGTGGGGCCTCGGCGCCGGCGTCACCCACGCCGTGCTGGAGGCCCGCGGCACCGGCACGAGTACGGGTACCGGCCAGGTCGACCCGCAGTGGGAGTCGTTCCGCTGGAAGAAGGACGGCACCTCACCGAACCTGCATACGCGGATCGGCTGGGCGCCGACCGAGCGACTGCGCGTGGAGGCCCAGGCCCAATACCTGGATACCCGCTGGGGCGACTTCGTCGACGAGCGCGGCCATTTCGAGCGCGGCGGTCTGATCGTCGAGTATCTGGTCACCGAACGTCTCGGCATTCACGTGGGCTATGACTGGTTCCGGTTGAAGCTCAGCAATGACTACACGGGATCGTTCGAAGCACCGGCCGAGTCGGGCGTCGGCACGGTCGAAGTGGCCGGCAAACTCACTGGCCAGTTCAAGGTTCATGGCCCGATGGCGGGCGTGACGTTCCGCTTCTGATCGGCCGACTCGATAGGCAAAGCTTATCGATCCAAGCGAAACGTTTCATTGGACGGCATGCAGGGGACGCCCATACTTGAGACCAGTTCTCATCTGGAGCCCGCCGTGAACAAGACCCTCAGCTTCGCCATCCTGCACTTCGCGGTGGCCTTCACCCTGGGCTACCTGTTCACCGGCAGCCTGCTGGTCGGCGGCATGCTCGCGCTGATCGAGCCGGCGACCAATACGGTCGTCTTCCACTTCCATGAAAAGGTGTGGAAGCGGATCGAGGCGCGCCGGGCCGCGAAGGCGATGCCGCTGCCCGCCTGACTCGGATCGCGTCCACGAAAAAGGCCACGCCGATGCGTGGCCTTTCCGTTTCCGCCGTCCCGCCGGCGCTTACTTCTTCTTCGGGATGTACAGGTCGGTGATCGTGCCTTCGTAGACCTCGGCCGCCATCGCCACCGATTCGCTGAGCGTCGGGTGCGGGTGGATGGTCGCGCCGATGTCGCCGGCCTCCGCGCCCATCTCGATCGCCAGCGCGAGTTCGCTAATCAGGTCGCCGGCGTGCACGCCGACGATGCCGGCGCCGATGATGCGGTGGGTGTGCTCGTCGAAGATCAGCTTGGTCGAACCTTCGCCACGGCCGATGCCGACCGCGCGCGCGGACGCGACCCACGGGAACTTGCCCACGCCGATCTTCAGGCCCTTGGCCTTGGCTTCGGTCTCGGTCACGCCGACCCAGGCGATCTCCGGATCGGTGTAGGCCACCGACGGGATCACGCGCGCGACCCACTCCTTCTTTTCGCCGGCCGCGACTTCAGCGGCCAGCTTGCCCTCGTGCGTGGCCTTGTGCGCCAGCATCGGCTGGCCGACCAGGTCGCCGATGGCGAAGATGTGCGGCACGTTGGTGCGCATCTGCGCGTCGACCGGAATGAAGCCGCGGTCGGTGACGGTCACGCCGGCCTTGTCGGCATCCAGCTTGCCGCCATTGGGCGAACGGCCCACGGCGACCAGCACGCGGTCGAACGTGCCCGATTCCAGCTCCGGCGTCTGGCCTTCGGTCGCGCTCTCGAAACCGACGGTGATGCCCTTTTTCGAGGCCTCGACCTTGGCGGCCTTGGTCTTCAGGTGAACGGCCACGCCCTGCTTCTTCAGGCGATCGGCCAGCGGCTTCACCAGGTCCTTGTCGGCGCCCGGCATCAGTTGGTCCATGAACTCGACCACGGTGACCTCCGCGCCCAGCGCGCGGTACACGGTCGCCATTTCCAGGCCGATGATGCCGCCACCGACCACGAGCAGCTTCTTCGGCACCTCGGCCAGCTGCAGCGCATCGGTGGAATCCATCACGCGCGGGTCGTCCCACGGGAAGTTGTGCAGCTTCACCGCCTGCGAACCGGCGGCGATGATGCACTGCTCGAAGCGCAGCAGCTGCGTCTTGCCGTCGCTGCCGACGATTTCCAGTTCGTTCGGCGAGACGAACTTCGCCACACCGGTCACCGTGCGCACCTTGCGCTGCTTGGCCATGCCGGCCAGGCCCTTGGTGAACTGGCCGACCACCTTGTCCTGCTTGAAGCCCCGCAGCTTGTCGAGGTCGATCTTCGGCTTGCCGAAGCTGATGCCGATGTCGTCGGAATGCGAGGCTTCCTCGATCAGCGCGGCCGCGTGCAGCAGCGCCTTCGACGGGATGCAGCCGACGTTGAGGCAGACGCCGCCGAGGGTTTCGTAGCGCTCGACCAGCACGGTGTCGAGGCCGAGGTCGGCGGCGCGGAACGCGGCGGTGTAGCCACCCGGACCCGAACCGATCACGACGATGCGGCACTCGATGTCGGCGGCCTTGCCGGTGCCCAGTGCCGGCTTCGGCGCGGAGGTCGTCGGCGCAGCGGGCGCGGCCGGTGACGGCGCCACCGGCGCGGCCTTGGCGGGCGCCGCGGCGGCGCCCTCGCCTTCCAGGATCGCGACCAAGCTGCCTTCGGCGAGCGAGTCGCCGAGCTTGACCTTGATCTCCTTCACCACGCCGGCGGCAGGCGACGGCACTTCCATCGTCGCCTTGTCCGATTCCAGCGTGACCAGTCCCTGGTCCTTCTTCACCGTGTCGCCGACGGCGACCAGGATCTCGATGACCGGCACGCCGTCGTAATCGCCGATATCGGGCACCTTGGCCTCGATCAGGCCACCACCGCCGGACGGCGCGGGCGCAGCGGCCGGCGCTGCGGGAGCCGGCGCGGCAGCGGCAGGTGCAGCCGCAGGCGTTGCGGGCGCCGAAGCGGCGGGTGCTGCCGGTGCGGGCGCAGCGGCCGCAGCGCCTTCCACTTCCAGCACGGCGACCACGCTGCCTTCCGACAGCGAATCGCCCAGCTTGACCTTGAGTTCCTTCACCACGCCGGCGGCCGACGAGGGTACTTCCAGCGTGGCCTTGTCCGATTCCAGCGTGACCAGGCCCTGGTCCTTCTTCACCGTGTCGCCGACGGCGACGAGGATCTCGATGACCGGCACATCGCTGTAATCGCCGATATCGGGGACTTTGACTTCGATCGTGTTCGCCATACCACTCTCTTTCGTAGGGTGGGCCTTGGCCCACCGTGGTGTGTTCGGATCGGCGGGCCAGCGCCCACCCGACAGACTTACAGCAGAACGCGGCGCATGTCGCCGAGCAGCTGGGCGAGATAGGCGGTGAAGCGCGCGGCGGCGGCGCCGTCGATCACGCGGTGGTCGTAGCTCAGCGACAGCGGCAGCATCAGGCGCGGCTGGAACTGCTTGCCGTCCCACACCGGTTGGATTGACGATTTGGACACGCCGAGGATCGCCACTTCCGGCGCATTGACAATCGGCGTGAACGCCACGCCGCCGATGCCGCCCAGCGAAGAGATCGAGAAGCAGCCGCCCGACATCTCGGCCGGACCCAGCTTGCCGTCGCGCGCCTTCTTCGCCAGCTCGCCGCTTTCCTGCGCGATTTCATTGACGCCTTTCTTGTCGACGTCGCGGATCACCGGCACGACCAGGCCGTTCGGCGTGTCCGCGGCGAAGCCGACGTGGAAATACTTCTTCAGCGTGAGGTTCTCGCCGCTGGCGTCGAGCGACGCATTGAAGTCGGGGAACTTCTTCAGCGCCGAGACGCTGGCCTTCATCAGGAAGGCGAGCATGGTCAGCTTGATGCCGGCCTTTTCGTTTTCCTTGTTCAGCGCCACGCGCAGCGCTTCCAGATCGGTGATGTCGGCGTGGTCGTGCTGGGTGACGTGCGGGATCATCGCCCAGTTGCGCGCCAGGTTGGCGCCGGAAATCTTCTTGATGCGCGACAGCGCGACGACCTCGGTCTCGCCGAACTTGCTGAAGTCGACCTTCGGCCACGGCAGCAGATTGAGTCCGCCACCGGCGGCGACCGGCGCACCTGCGGCGGCAGGCGCGGCCACACCACCGGCAAGCACGCCCTTGACGTACTTCTGCACGTCTTCCTTGCTGATGCGGCCAGCGCGCTCACTGCCGGTGACCTGGTTCAGGTCGACGCCCAGTTCGCGCGCGAACAGGCGCACGGCCGGACTGGCGTAGGCGACCTTCTCCGGCAGCACGCGGTCGGCATTGAATTCGACCGGCGGCGTGCGCGGGGGCGAGGCTTCCGGATCGATGCCCGGCTTGTCGTCCAGCACGCGCGAGGCGGCGGGGGCCGCGGCCGGCGCGGCGCGTTCCTGCGCGATCTCGCGCTGGGCGATCTTGTCCGGCGTCGGCGCCACGGCGACCGGCTCGACCTTGGCGCCGGTCTCGGCGGTAGCGGTCGGCGCGGGCGCGGGCGCGGCGGCGGGCTTGGCCTCGGCGGCGCCTTCGCTGCTCTCGATCAGCGCGACGACGGCGCCCTCGGCGATCTCGTCGCCCAGCTTGACCTTGATCTCCTTCACTACGCCGGCGAACGGCGAAGGCACTTCCATCGTCGCCTTGTCCGACTCGAGCGTGACCAGGCCCTGGTCCTTCTTCACCGTATCGCCCACCGCGACAAGGATCTCGATCACCGGTACGCCATCGTAGTCACCGATATCGGGGACTTTGGCTTCCTTGATGTCGGACATGGCATTACTCCGGTGGGGGCGTGAAGAGGGGAACCCCTATTGTGTCCGCAGCGGCGCGATGCGCCAACCATTCCTTAGGGTTAATTGATGTCCCCGACGGGACAATGCATGCCGATGCGGTCCGATCGACACGTTCCCGCCGCACCGCACGCGCAGTGGTATCCCTTTGGTCGGCGGACACGCCTCATGAAACACATCGACGATACGGCGCCGCATTGTCAGCGCGGCGACAGGAACGGCGCGATCACCGACCACGCCTCTCGTAGGGCAGCAACGTTCATCGCCGCATGCGCCGGGCTGGTGGACGGCAGCGCGAACAGCTCCAACGCGCGCGCCGGCGGCAAGTTCGGCTGCACGTGGCGGCGGAACGCATCGGCCGCCTTGCCGCCATTGAGGGCGATCGCCACGATGCTGCGGTGCGCCAGCAGCAGGTCGCCGACGGCATTGGCGACCTCGCTGCTCCGCACGATGGCAGTGTCGAGACTGCCGCGGCGCTCGCACTGGCCGATCACATCCCACAGGCCGACGCCGGCCTCGTGCAGGGCACGCAGCCGGTCTTCGTACGCGAGGTCGGCCGCGAACCCGCACAGCGATGCCATCACCGGCCAGAAGCGATTGCGCGGATGCGCGTAGTAGTGCGCGGCCTGCAACGAGGCATCGCCGGGCATCGAGCCCAGCACCAGCACGCGGCAATCCGCGCCCACGCTGGGCGGCAGTCCCGTCAGCAACACGCCCATGGATCAGGCGCCCGCAGACTGCCAGGGCTTCACCACCAGCAGCGCGCCCGCCACCACCATCAACAGGCCGACCACGCGCAGCGCGTCGACCGGCTGCCGCGCATGCAGCACGCCGAAGTGGTCCAGCACCACCGAACCCACCAGTTGCCCCGCCACCACCAGGCAGATCAGCGAGGCGGCGCCCAACCGCGGCACCAGCACGGTGGCCGAGGCGACGAACACCGCCCCGATCACGCCACCGGTCCACGCCCACCACGGCACTTTCGCCAGGGCGGCGGGCACGAACACCGGGCGCGTCAGCAGCCACCACGCCAGCAGTACCAGCGTGCCGACGGTGAACGACGCCAGCGACGCGAACACCGGGCCGAAGGTCTGCCGCCCCAGCGATGCGTTGATCAACGCCTGCAGCGGCAGCAGCATGCCGATGAAGAGGGCCAGGGCCACGCCGGTCGCATTCATGGGTCGCTCCTTGAAAGGAGCGCCACGATACGCCACCGCGCGTGATCAGCGTGGCGCGCGGCCCAGGTGGCGGTCGAAGAAGCGCGCGACCAGCGCATACGCCTCCTTCGATTCCGGCAGGTCCGGGAACACCAGGAACGCATGCCACAGACCATCGAACACGACGAGGTCGGCGTCGACGCCCGCGACCAGCAGGCGACGGTGCATGGTGGTCAGCGAACTGACCGAGAAGTCGCGGCTGCCCGCCATCAGCAGCGTGGGCGGGAAGCGCGCCAGCAAGGCGGCATCGTGGCCGGGAAAGGCGACCGGATCGTCCAGCCGCGCCGTGCGCAGGTAGGGCAACCGCTGCAGGTCGCCCTGCTTCATCGGCGCGGCACCGGTGGCGATCTGGCCCAGCGTCAACCCATCGCCGGAGAACGGCAGGCCGGTACCGCACAGCGTGGCGACCGCACCCGGTGCAGGCAGGCCCCGGGTGAGGATGCGCGCGACCGCCTGCGCCGCCAGCATGCCGCCGGCGGAACATCCGTACAGGCCGATGTCCTCGGCGCGGTGATCCTCCAGCAATGCGCGGTAGACGGCTTCGACATCGTCGACCGCCGCGGGATAGGGATGCTCCGGCGCCAGCCGGTAGTCGACGGTGACGACGGGCGTTCCCGACACCACCGCCACCGGCATCGCCTCGACCAGCGCACCGCTGCCGGCGCCCCACATGAAGCCGCCACCATGCAGGTTGACCAGGACGCGCCCGCCTTTCGTATCGCGATGGCCGGGCGGTGTCACCACCTGCACCGGCACGCCCCCCATCGTGGTGTCGCGCACGTCCGCAGCATAGGCGCGACGCACCTCGGCGAGGCGCGCATCGTTGTAGCGCTGGTAGAAGCGACGCTGCGCGGCGAGATCGCCCGGATCCGGCAGGTCGCCGGCACGCGCCTCCGTCTGCAGGGCGATGAAGCGTTCGCGCGCCGGCGCGCTGGCGAACTCGCTGAAGGGCAGCGGCGTGGCGGGCAACGCGAGCGTGGCCGCATCCGACGTGGACGCTTCGTCGCCGGCGCACGCGGGCGACGCCATCGCGACGATCAGCCACAGCCACCCTGCATGCACACCGCTTCGCCGCGTCATCGTCATGCCCTCGCTCACTCCGTGTCGGTCGGTGGCGCCAGCGCCAGGAACACCGTGCTCCACAGCTGCGCGGCGTTGGATTCGTCCTCGTGCGCGCCCTGCGCGCCGAACGGCTCGACGTGGTAGCGGCCATCGCGATACGCCCACGTCCACAGCTCGGACGTACGTACCGCATCGGCGCCGCGGATCGCGCGCCACAACGTGCGTTGCGCGTCGACGAGCCGCGTACGCGTGGCCGCGGGCAGGTCGGTGCGCGCGAGCTGCCGCTGCAGACCTGCCGCCAGCACCGCCTGCTGCCATGCCCACACGACGGTGCCGTGGTAAGCGCTGCTGCCCAGCCGCGGCCATACGTCACGATCCGCATAGGCCGGATTGGCCACCAGCAGACCGACGTCCGTCATCAGCCCGGCCGGGAACGGCCGCATCAGCGCCGCCACGTCGCGATCCAGCGACGCGGCATCCGGCATGCCGAACAGCAGGCGGAAGCCTTCGTCGGAATGCAGTACCGGAATCGGCGTACCCTGCGCATCCAATGCGATGGCCGGGAACGCAACGCCCTCGCTGCCCAGCGCGGCGATCGCGCCAGCATCGGGTACCTTCACCTCTGCCGCATAGGCGCGCACCTGCGAGGCCGCCTGCGCCTTCGGCAGACGTACGGTAAACAGCTTGCCAGCCTCGGTCTCCCAACGTGACGCCTGTGCCGACGCCGCGCGCAACTGTTCGCGCTCGGCCGGCGTGGTGTACGGATCCAACAGACCGCTATCCAGGAAGCCGCCGATCGCGCGCAGGGACGCCGGCATCCACACCGCATTGACGTCGTAGGGATAGCGTCCGCGCCCGATACCCTCGTTGCTGTCGCGCCACTGGCCGACCGGCTTGCCGGCCTTGAGCGCGACCAAGTGTTCGTAGGCGGGCGTCTTCGCGAAGGCGGCGCTCTGGCTGGCGACGAACAACAGGTTGCGCGCCAGCGCCGCGCCCTGGGCTTCGCCACCCTGCTTTGCCTGCAGGAAGGCCTCCGCCCGCGCACGTCCGCGCGCGTCGTCGAGCAGCCACGCGGCGGCGACCGGCGGCAGCATGTAGTCGTCGTCGATCATCACGTAATCGAAGATCGGCGTTGCGTCGGGCTTGCCCTGCTCCTTGCGGTGGCGCAGCACGGCGAACTCGCCGATGTCTTCCTCGTGCGCCACCTCGCCGCCCGGCGACAACCGCGCCAGCACCGCGCCCAGTCCCGCTTCCACCGCCGCCGGTTGCAGCACCGGCATCAGCAGGCGCACCGACATCAGGGTGTCGCGACCGAAGTAGGTATCGAAGCGCCACGAACCGGCCAGGAACTTCTCCTGGTAGCTCAGGAACTGCAGCGCCTGCCGGCTGCGTGCGTCCGCCGCGGCCTGGTCGTTGAGCAGCGCTTCGCCCGCGAACGGGGTCAGCGGCGTCTCGCCGGTGGCAGCGCGCACCTGCAGCTTCAACGGAACACCGGCGGCATCGGCGCGCAGCACCAGCTTCTCGCCTTCGCGGACGAAGCGGCCGTTCCCGGCGGCCAGCACGATGCGGTAACCGGGTGCGCCATCCAGCCGCGCGCGCTCCCACGTCACCTCGCGCGGCGTCACCACGGGCGTCGCCCGCGTCTCGGGCGGATAGCCCTGCCCCAGCTGGTAGTCGCGCAGCACGCGCACGCTGCCCAGCACCGCGTCGGTGATCACCAGGCGTTCCGCGTCCACCGTGGCCTGCGCGCGGATGCCATGCCACGCGCCCGACGGGGTCGACGCATCGGCGTCCACCCCGCTCAAGGTCCACTGCACCGGCCTGGCCATTTCCTCGAACCACACGCCGACGCCGCTGTTGCCCGCCGGAAACGCCACCAGCACGCGTGGCTTGGTGCCCGAGCTGAGCAGCAGGTGGGCCGCGACGGGACCCTGCTGGTAGAAGGCGTTCTCGATGTGTCCTTCGGTGATGCGGAATGCCAGCGGCTCCGCCTCGTTCGCCAGGGCCGGCATCAGCGGCGACGCCAGCAGCAACAACAGCGCGCAGCGCTGCAGGAGAGTCGAACGACGCGTCATCAAGATCCTCCCGCCGGCACGGCCGCGGTTTCGGTGGTACGGCGGCTGCGGTCGAGCAGCGCCAGGGAAAGCAGCAACAGCGCCATCGGCACCAGCAGCAGGTAGAACGCGCGCGTGCCGTCGAAATGCGCGAACAGCTGGCCGGTGATGAACGAGCCGGTGGTGCCGCCGAGGGCGGAGAACACCACGATCAGGCCGGTCATCGCCGCATGCCGCGCCTTCGGCAGCGCGCTCAGCACGACCGAATTGATGGTCGGATAGATCGGCGCCATCAGCAGGCCGATCAGGGGGAAGACATACGCCGCCGCCGGCGCGTTCCACCAGCTGTGCTCGGCCTGCGGCTGCACGTTGGCGGCCAGCGGCAACGCCAGCAGCACCAGCACCGCCATCGCGACAACGCAGCTGCCCAGCACCGGGAACCAGGGCAGGCGGCGCAGCAGGACGCCGCCACCGAGCCGACCCAGCGCCAGCGAACCGGCGAAGATGCCGGCCGCCTGCACGCTGAGCGCGGTGGGCAGGTGCAGGATTTCGCGGTTGAACGTCGGCAGCCAGGTGTTGATGGCCTGTTCCATCAGCACGTACAGGAACGCCGAGACCAGGAACACGACCACCAGCGGCCGGCTGAGCAGGCGCAGCATGTCGGCGAACGACTCGCCGACCGCATGGCCGTCGCGCGCGGCGGTCTCGTCCATCTCGGCCGTGGCCAGCAAGGCGATGACCGCCAGGCACAGGCCGGCGATCACCCAGTACACGTTGAGCCAGACCGGATCGCCCGGCGCATCCGGATTGATGAAGGCGGCGAACAGCCAGGCGCTGCCGAGGATGCCCACCATGAACCAGCCTTCGACCGTGCTGGTCAGGCCGGCATGCGCCTTGGCGTCGTCGGTCAGCAGGCCGATGCTGGAATACACCGACACCTTCACCAGCGCGAAGCACACGCCCACGGTGGCGAACAGCAGCTTGGTCGCCCAGAACGCCTTCAGCAGCGGCATGCCGGCGCAGGCGACCGCGACCAGCAGCAGGCCCAGCATCATCGCGCGCCGGTAGCCAAGGCGCGGCAGCGTGGACGCCACCAGGAACGACGCGACCGCGATGGGCAGGTCCTTGAACGCTTCCAGGGTCGAGGCCGCCGTCTTGCTGACTCCGAAGCCCTGCATCGCCTGCAGGATCACCGCCCCCACCGAGTTCAGCAGCATCGCGAAGATCATGTAGGTCAGGATCAACGCCAGCACCATGCGGCTTCGCTTCATCTATCGCCTCCGGCGCATCCACGGGACGCGCGCATCACTGTGTCACCGCGGGCGCGGCAACGGAACCTCCACGGCGGACCACGCCGCCGATGCGGCGTGGCCACCCCTGGGACGCCTCCCGGGAGAGGAGGGAGGCGTCCCCCTGCCGCACTTACCAGCTGTACTTGGCCTGCAGGTTGACCTCGCGGCCTTCCAGCGGACGCGCCAGCAGCACGCCGCCGGCGGTGGTCGCCGCACCGAAGATGCGCGAATTGCTCTCGGTCAGGCCCAGCTCGTTGGTCATGTTGGTGCCGCGCAGGTTGAACTGCCAGTTCTCGCCCACGTTCGCCGTCACGCCGAAGTCCAGCGTCTGGTACGAGCCCAGCTGCTGCAGGCCCGACTGGTCCTGGGTGTGGTCGCCGACATAGGTGTAGGTGATGTACGGCGTTACGTCGCCCCAGCTGGCGTCGAAACGGTAGCTCGGCGTGAACATCGCGCGGAACTTCGGCTGGCGCTGCAGCTGCTGGCCTTCGATGCGCGCGCAATCTTCTTCACCACCGATCGTGATGTAGGGCACGCAAGCGTTGAAGTCGGTGTACTCGCCGTCCAGGTAGTTGGCCACCAGTTGCAAGCGCAGATGGTCGGTCGGCGTCAGCGCACCGATGAAGTTTACGCCCACCGATTCAGAGCCATAGACGAACGGCGGCAGCTGGTTGCCGTTTTCGTCTTCCAACGGGGTACCCGCGCCATCGGTCGCGGTGTACTGCAAGCCGCTGAACACGCGACGATACGCGCTGATGTCCGCGTACAGCAGTGGCGACTGGTACTTGAAGCCCACTTCGTAGTTGCGGATCTTCTGCATCGGCGGGTAATTGTCGTTGGTCGTCCCGCGGATGCCGTTGTCGAAGTCGAGGAAGTGGCCGCCGGTGTTGACGCGACCGTAGGCCGACATGTGTTCGGTGAACGAATAGTTGGCGCCGGCGGTGAACGCGGGATGGCTCTTCTTGTACGTATTGCGTGCGAACGTGCCGTTGCAGACTTCCACGTTGTTGTCGTACAGCGTGTTCGGATTGCCATCCAGGCCGCCAGGGCCGGACGAGGAGCGGTTGCAGACATTGCTGGTCGCGTCCTGGTTCTCCAGGCGACCGGACAGGTCGAACAACCACTGGCCGATGCGCCACGAATCCGAGAGGTACAGCGCCAGGTTGGTGGCGCTGCCGTTCTGCGCGATGTGGTAGCCGCCGAAGTCGGCGAAGCCCTGGCTGTCGGTACGCTGGTAGGTCTGTCCGCCATTGACGTAGCTGACGGTGATCGGCGTGGCGTTGGGCTCGTTGGTCATCAGCATCTGGTTGCCGAGGGACCACTTGTCGCTCATCGAGTAATGGTTGACGTACAGGCCGACGGTCAGGGTATTGCCTTCGAACAGGTCCTTGCTCAGGCGGAAGTCGTTGTTGAACGCCTTCAGTTCCTTGTGGATATGCCACCAGCCCTGCTGGATCACGCTCTGCGTCAGCGGCACCGCGCCGCCACCGACGTAGTTCGCCGTCGCCGAGCCCACCGGGATACGGTCCGCGATGTTGTCGCGGTTCGAGAAGCCACCGGGCGTGGCCGGGTTGTAGAGCATGTCCTGCAGCGTCGCCGGATTGTTGCCCGAGAACAGCGCGTTGGTGTCCATGTCGCCCTGGGTGAACAGGAACTTGTTGCTGATCGACCAGCCGCCATCGAAGGACATGTCGAAATTGCCGCCCGCGAACAGAACATCCGCACCACGGCCATCGGCCAGGTCCGCATTGACCGGGCCGCCCGGATAGTTGGGCAGGCGCACGTGCCGGATGGCCTGGCTGTAGTACGTGTCCTTCAGCGGATCGAAGCCCGGATACGCGCTGAAGTCGTCCTTGCCGCGCTGGATCAGCGGGACCGGCGTGATGAACTGGTTCTTGTCGTTGAGGTAGCGCGCGTACAGCGTCAGTCGGCCGTTGTCGAAATCGCGCGACAGCGTACCGGTCAGCTGGCCGCCCTTGTCGGCCTTGAAGCCCGGATCGCGCACGCCGTCGGACTCGCGCCAGAAGCCGCCGATGCTGCCGTACCAGTTCTCGGAGACCTTGAAGCCGGAGAAGCCGTCTACACGCCACAGGCCTTCGCTGCCGTAGGTCAGGCCGACGCTGCCGGAGGGCTCGTCGGTGCCGGTCTTGAGGAAGAAGTTGGCGCTGGCGCCCATCTGGCCGTCGGCGAACACCACCGAGGGACCGCCCTGCAGGATTTCGACGGATTCGATCGTGTCGTCCAGGCGGAACATGGACGTGGTCTCGAAGAACGACAGCGTGGGCATGCCGTAGATCGGCGAGCCCATCAGCAGCGTGGAGAAGTACGGCGCATCGCCGCCGCCGGGGAAGCCGGCGATCTCGATGTTGGCGCCGGTCTGGCCGCCGGTGGATTCCGGCCACATGCCGGGCGAGATCTTCAGCAGGTCGGCGGTGCTCTTCGGGTTCGCCTGTTTGATCTGCTCGGCGTTGGCAGTGACGATGTTGAAGCTGGCCTCCAGCTTGCGCACGCCGCCGGAGGCGGAGCCGGACACCACGACGGCGTCCAGTGTGGTGGCGTCGCTCGATGTCGCGGCGGGCGCTGCGTCCTGCGCCAGGACGGCGGCAGGTGTCAGCGCTGCGGCGATGGCGGCGGACAGGGCATAACGGATCAGGTGCGGCTTGCGGTACTGCATGGTCTCTCCCTCCAGGTACAGCGTGTGGTGATGGTGGCGCCCGCCGCCGCGGCTTCTGTGGCCGCGTGCAGTCAAGGTGAAACGAACGTCCTCAGGTCGAACTCGGCGATACGGGGAATCACGGCGTCGGCATGGCGCAGCGCGCGCGCGTCGCCGATGCCCACGGCGGCCATGCCGGCGGCATGGATGGCTTCGATGCCGGCGGCGGCGTCTTCCACGCCGATGCAGCGGTGCGCGGGCACGCCGAGCGCGGCGGCGACATCCAGGAAAATGGCCGGGTCGGGTTTCGCGCGGACGATGCGGCCCGCGTCCGCGATGTAGTCGAATCGGTCGGCGATGCCGAGCTTGTCGAGCAGCGCCGGCGCGTTGCGGCTGGCCGAGGCCAGGCCCAGCTTCAGGCCGGCGGCGCGCGCGGCGTCGAGCACGTCGCGCACGCCGTCGAACAGGTCCTGCGGCCCGACGTTGGCGATCTCCTGCACGTAGTAGCCGTTCTTGGTGTCGGCCAGCGCGCGCTTCTCGTCCGGCGAATACGTGCGCGGGGCGCGCTCCAGGATGATCTCGAGCGACGCCATCCGGTCCACGCCCTTCAGCCGCTCGTTGACCTGCAGGTCGAACGGCACGCCGATTTCGTCGGCCAGGCGCTTCCACGCGCGGTAGTGCGTGTGCGCGGTATCGGTCAGCACACCGTCCAGGTCGAAGACCAGCGCATCGCAGGCACGCGGGAACGTCGCCTTCGGCGGCGCCGGCACGGCCAGCGGCAACACCGCCTCGCGCCCCGGCGTCAGCGCCACCTCGCTGCCGGCATGGCGGAAGGCGAGCGCGTCGCCCTCGTCCAGCCGGTAGCGCACGCCACGCGTGTCCACGTCCACCCGCAGCGCGCAGCCGCGCCAGCGCAGGTTGAAGCCATAGCCCGTCCACGCCGCCGGCAGTGTGGGCGCGAACTGCAGCCGCCCCGCGACCACGCGCAGGCCGCCGAAGCCCTGCACCAGGCCCAGCCAGCTGCCTGCCATCGCGGCCATGTGCACGCCGTGGTCGGTATTGCCGTGCAGGTCGTCGAGGTCCACGCGCAGGCTGGCGTCGAAGTAGCGCCATGCCTTCTCGTCCTGGCCCACCTCGCTCGCGAGGATGCCGAACACCGGCGCCGACAGCGTGGAATCGTGGGTGGTGACCGCTTCGTAGTAGTCGAAATCGCGCCGCTTGCTGCCCGCATCGATGCCGTCGCCCGCCAGCACCAGCGCCATCACCACGTCGGCCTGCTTGCAGACCTGGTGGCGGTACAGCGTGAGCGGGTGGTAGTCGAGCAGCAGCGGACGGTGCGGCCCTTCGCGTTTCGGGAACGGCCAACGCGGCTTGGCGAGGAAGTCGTCGTCCTGCGGATGGATGCCCAGCGCCTCGTCGACCGGCAGGTGCATGGCATCGGCGGCGCGCTGCCACAGTGCGACTTCGTCCGCATCCAGCCCGATGCGCGACGCGAGCGCGGCCAGCGCCTGCGGACGCTCCGCCGACAACCGCGACCAGGCCTCCACCGCGCGGCGCAGATGCTGTTGCGCCATGCGGTTGGTGTACCAGTTGTTGTTGACCAGCGCGGTGTATTCGTCCGGACCGGTCACTTCATGAATGCAGAACGCACCGCCGAGCCGCGGATTGAAATGGCCGGCCTGCGGCCAAATGCGCGCGGTCTCGAAAAGAATCTCGGCGCCAGCCTCGCTGAGGAAGTCGAGATCATCGCTGGCGTCGAGATAAAGCCCGATCCCGTACGCGATGGCGGCGTTGATGTGGTACGCCGCCGAGCCGCTGGGGTAGTGCGCGGAACATTCGCGGCCCGCGATCGTGCGCCACGGGTAGAGCGCGCCGCGGGGATGGTTCATCGCGCGCGCGGTGTCGCGCGCGCCGTCCAGCGTGCGATAGCGGTACATCAGCATCGCGCGCGCCACGTCCGGCGCGGTGAACGCCATCACCGGCAGCACGAACGCCTCGGTGTCCCAGAAGCAATGGCCTTCGTAGCCCTCGCCGGTGATGCCCTTGGCGGCCGTGCCGGTGATGCCGTCGCGACCGGCCGACTGCAGCAGGTGGAACAGGTTGAAGCGCAGCGCGAGTTCCGCCGCCGGATCGCCGTGCACCGACAGTCCGGCGCGCTGCCAGAACGCGTGCATGGCGTCGGCCTGTGCCGCCGCGATGCCGCCGAAGCCCGCCGACTGCGCGCGCGCGAGCACCGCGTCCACGCCATCGGCCGCGGCACCGTTGCCATCGTCGTAGGCGACGAACTTCTCGATCGCCACCGACGCGCCCGGCGTCAGCGTCGCCACGAAGCGTTGCTCGACGCGACCCGTGCCGGCCTCCGCGCTATCGAAGATGAGGCCGGGCGACAGGCGATGCTGCTGCGCGCAGACCAGGGCCGCCCCGCTGTGGTACGTGCGCTGGGTGAGCCGCGCCTCGCCGGCATCGGCATGCTCGTCCGAGACCTGCAGGTCCTTGCCGCCGTGCACGCCGATCCGCGGATCGTCGCCCTGCTCGATCGCCTGGCGTCCCGTCTCGATGGACGAAACCAGCGTCAGCGGCCCGGCGTAATCGACGGAGGCCACCTCGAACCGGATCGCCAGCAGCGCGCGCTCGGCCAGCGGCACCACGCGTCGCGCCGTGATTTCCAGCGTGTGCCCTTGCGGCGTCTTGAGGCGCAGGCGGCGATCCAGTGCGCCGGCCGCGAAATCCAGCGTGCGTTCGAAATCGAGCCACTCCGCCTCGGCGACCTGCAGGGGCACATCGCCGAGGCGCAGGCGGATGTGCTTGCCTTCGGCCACCGGCACGCGGGTATCGGTGCTGCGGGTGAAGCCCGGGAAACGCTCGTGGTAGTGGATCGGGTTCTGCTCGAACACGCTGGACAGGAAGCTGCCGTCGGTGGCGCTGTCGGCTTCCTCCAATGCACCGCGCACGCCCAGGGTTCCGTTGGCCAGCGCGAACAGGGTTTCGTCGCGCGCCGCCCGCGTGGCGTCGAAGCCGCGCTGCGTGAGCCGCCACGGATCGGCACGGCCTTCACTGGCCCCGCGTTCCGTCATCTCCGCCGCCTGACGTGCTTCCACCGACATCCCCGCTCCCGTTGTCCTGTCTGCCATGACAGCGCCATGGCGGGGCGACGCTAGGAGTCGTTGTTATCGATGTCAAGTTATCGATATCAATGCGTCGAAAGTGTGAATCGAGGCGCATCGAAAGCGAGGCACCGCAGG
Source organism: Pseudoxanthomonas sp. LjRoot206 (assembly GCF_056175725.1). Classification (NCBI taxonomy): domain Bacteria; kingdom Pseudomonadati; phylum Pseudomonadota; class Gammaproteobacteria; order Lysobacterales; family Lysobacteraceae; genus Pseudoxanthomonas; species Pseudoxanthomonas sp. LjRoot206. The sequence goes on along the minus strand of NZ_JBGFFI010000002.1, from coordinate 291,909 downwards.
CACTCAACGCTTTTTTAATCAATCAGTTGCGCGCGCCCGACCCGGCAAGCGGCGGGGCGGATGTCCACCGGGTAGACGCTGCAATGCAACAGCGCCCAGCGCTCAGGTGGCGCGGACCACCAGGTGGGTCGGCAGGGTCTCGGAACCGGCGGCCTCGCCCTCGATCAGGGCGCGGACCTTGCGCGCCAGCAGCACGCCGGCGTCCATGAAGTTCTGGTGGACCGAGGTCAGCGGCGGCACGTAGGTGGCGCCCAGCGGCGTGTCGTCGTAGCCGATCACCGACACGTCCTCGGGCACGCGGCGGCCGCGCTCGATCAGGGCACGGATCGCGCCGATGGCCAGCAGGTCGCTGGCCGCGAACAGGGCGTCGACCTGCGGATGGGCCTCCAGCAGCGCATGCACGGCTTCGGCGCCCGCGCCCACGGTGAAGCTGGCCACGGTCGGCGTCAGCGGCGTGATGCCGTGCCGCGCCAATGCGGCGGCGAAGCCCTCCAGGCGCTCGGCAAATTCGCCATGCGCCGGATCGCCGAGGAACGCGGGGCGCCGCCGGCCGAGCGCGATGAAGCGCTCCGCCGCCAGCGAACCGCCGCGCTGGTTGTCGCTGCCGACGACCACCTGCGATTCGTGCCGGCTGACCGCGCCCCAGACCACCATCGGTCGCCCCCAGCGCTGCACTTCGTGCATGGCGTCCTCGTGCGCGCCCTGGCCCAGCAGGATCACGCCGTCGGCCGCCTGCACGTTCGGCAGCGAACCGCCCTGCAGCGAGGTCAGCAGCACGCTGTAGCCGGTGGACGTGAGTTCCTGGGTGATGCCGCCCAACAGGTCGAGCGGATACGGCCCGGACATCTGCCGTTCCACGGTGGGCTTCATCTCCACCACCACCGCCACCGTCATGCTGCGGCGGAGCTTGAGGTTGCGGGCGCTGACGTTGAACGAATAGCCGTACTGCTGCGCCACCTGCCGCACCCGCTCGCGCGTTTCGGCGTTGACCAGCGGGCTGTCGCGCAGCGCGCGCGACACGGTGATCGCGGAGACGCCGGCCACCTTCGCCAGGTCGGCCATCGTCAGGTGGCCGCCGGGCGAGGGCAGGTCCGTCGCGGCGCGTCCGGTGCGTGGCTTGCGTTTGGCGGGGGGCATGCGGGTCAGGTCCGTGCGCGGCTGGCTTCGTACTGTGCGATATGCGCATCGACCGGCGTCGACGCGATCACGCCACCGATCACCTCCGGCAGCAGATCATCGAGCGCCTTGAAGCGCAGGCAGCTCTTGCCCATGTCCAGCTTCCTGCCGGCGTCCGCGTAGGCGTTGCGCAGCACCACGTCCTGGGCGGAGTTCGCGTAGCAGGTGGTCAGGTACAGCGCGTAGTAATGCTTCTGCGCGGCCAGCGCGACGTACGACAGCGGCTGCTTGTTGTAGGTGGTGGGGTAGCGCGAGAGCGGGATCTCCCAGCTGATCATGCCCCAGCTCATCGTTTCGACATAGCCGTCGGGCAGGTGCCGGTTGACCAGGTCGCGGACGGTCGACACGACCGCGCGCCGCTCTTCCGGCAGCTCCGCCAGGTAGTCGTCGACCGTCTTCGCCTTGCTGCTCGCCATGCGGGGCACCTCTTGTTGCGCGCACAGTAGCGCAGCCGCGGAGCCGCGTCATGCATCGCGACATCCCGACCGCGCCGCAGCCCGCATCGGCGCGCCGCTGAACGAACGCGACCTGCTCGCTCAGCGAGATGCAAGCATCGTGAAATTTCCTGTGAAAGAGCGTTGCGTTGCAGATCGGTTCACCTCGCGACGCAGGAGGCATTCATCCGCGTCTGGTTACGGTGCGCTCTCCCTGACGGCGATGACGTTCCATGATTCGCATCGCTCGACAGGGACATAAGAAAACAGAACAGGAGATTCCTGCATGACGTCCATTCGAACCCTCACGATTGCCCTCGCTTCCCTCATCGCCGTACCCGCCCTTGCGCAGGACGCGACGACCGACACTACCTCCGATGCCTACAACAAGCGCTTCGCCGTCGTCGGCGGTGCCGCCATTCTCAAGCCCGATCGCGATCCGGCGCCCGGCCTGAAGATTGATGGCGATGTCGCGCCTGTCATCAGCGCCAGCTGGTACGCCACGCCCAACATCGCCGTGGAGCTGTGGGGCGCGGCCGACAAGTTCAACCATCGCGTGAAGGCCGATGGCCCGGGCAAGATCGGCACCGTCGACCAGCAGCCGATCGCGTTGAGCGGCCAGTACCACTTCGGTGCGCCTGACAAGGTGATGCGCCCGTTCGTGGGCCTGGGCTATTACGAATCCAACTTCAGCAACGAGACCATCGGCGGCGATGGTGCCCATGTGGGCCTGGAGACCGCCAAGGGCGCCATGGCCACCGCCGGCATGGACTTCAACATCAACGAGACCTGGTTCGCCCGCGCCGATGCGCGCTACATGAAGGGCGACGCCGGCGTGCGCGTGGCCGGCCAGGGCACCGGCGAGGAACTGACGATCGACCCGTGGGTCGTGGGTGTGGGTATCGGCGCGCGCTTCTGATCCATCGCGTCAGCGCGTCGATACGGCGGCGGGCCTTCGGGTCCGCCGCCTCTTTGTGTGCCGCGGACGATCAGCGGGTTCCGTAGCCGCGCAGCCGCTCGAGACGGGCGACGCGCCATTTCACGCACCACGCGTAGACCAGGTAATAGCCCAGCAACAGGCCGCCCACCGCCAGCAGGCTGCCATGCCCGCTCAGCAGCGCATGCGTCGCCGGCACGCTGTCCGAACGCCAGTACTGCACCATCTGCACCGTCCCCCACACGATGCGGCCGGCGACGATGGCCACCAACAGCAGTGCCAGCCAGGCATTGGGCTGGTAGAACACGCCTTGCGGTGCCACCTCCCAGCGCGTCAGCCACAGGCCGAACAGGCCGAGCACGCTGCCCGCCAGCAATCCGATGCCCGCGCCGACCAGGCTGTCCGGCCACCAGAACAGGCCGAAGGCGCTGATCGCGACGAACAGCGCCACCGACACCAGCAGGCTCCACGCGTTGAGCGTCAACAGCCAGCGACGCGCCAGGCGGCGCGCACGGCCGTAGCGGTAGCGCTGCCACAGCGACAGCGGCAGCAACACCACCCACAGCGCGAGCAGCAGGAAGACGAACAGCAGGACGAGGACGATCGGCATGCGCGCATCATGCCGCAAAAGCGGATGAGGTCAGGGATGTTCCGCTTCCACGTGGGCCTTTTCGCGCCGCAACAGGTATAGCCCGCTCGCCACGATGATGCCGGCGCCGATCCAGGTGACGCCGTCCGGCAGCACCGACCACAGCGCGACGTCCAGCAGCACGCCCCATACGAGCGCGGTGTATTCCAGCGGCGCGATCAGCGACGCCTCGCCACGCCGAAAGGCTTCGGTCAGCGCCACCTGCGCGAGCGAACCGGAAACGCCGACAGCGGCGATGATCCACAGGTGCGACGACTGCAGCGGCTTCCACGCCGGCAACGCCAGCAGCCACGCGCCCAGCGACAGCAGCACGACGAACCAGAACACCATCGCCTGCGTGCTGTCGCGCTGCGCCAGCATGCGCACGGTGATCGCGCCCAGCGCATAGCAGATCGCCGCAACCAGGATCGCCAGCCCGCCACCGGTCAGCATGCCCTCGCCGGTGGGCCGCAGGACCACCAGCACGCCGACCAAGCCGATACCGATCGCCGTCCAGCGCGCCGCGCCCACCCGCTCCTTCAGGAACGGCCCGGCCATCGCCGTGACCAGCAGCGGCGCGACGAAGGTGATCGCGTACGCGGTGGACAGCGGCATCGTGCGCAAGCCGTAGACGAAGCCGGCCATCATCGCGACGCCCAACGCACCACGCAGCAGGTGCAGCGGCCAGTGCACGCGCAGGAGCGAACGCGCCGGCACCGTCGCCAGCACCCACACCGTCACCAGCGGCAGCGACGACAGGCCGCGCAGGGCCGCCACCTGCAGCGGCGGATAGTGCGCGGACAGCAGCTTCAGGCCCGCATCCATCAGCGCGAACATGAGCACGGCCGCCAGCATCAGCAGGACGGCGGAGGTGAGCGAGGGACGAGGCGCGGACATGCGCCATTATCGCCCCGGCCGGCCGCGTTCCGGCGACGTGCGCTACCCTGCGCGCACCCACCCGTGCAGGCAGGCCGATGACAGGGACCGCTCCGCGTACCGACGCCTCGCCGCGCTCCCGTCTCGTCCTGCGCCTGGCCTGGGCCGGCCTGTGGCTGCTGCTCGTGATCGCCAGCGTCGAATTCCTGATCGCCGCCTACGGCAAGTACCGGCATCTCGATTCGGCCGCCTATGGCATGTTCATGACGCGACGGGGCTGGCTGTGGATGCACCTCGCCGGTGGTCTCACCACCGTCCTGCTCGGACCGGTGCAGTTCCTGACCCAGTGGCGACTGCGCAATGCACGTCTGCATCGCTTGACCGGCCGTATCTATCTGGTGGGCATGCTGGTGGCCGCGACTGGCGCCGCCGGACTGATCGCCACCTCGCCCGCCCCGTTCGCCATTCGCGCCGCGTTCTCCGCGACCGCCCTGGCCTGGCTCACCACCGCGTTGACCGGCCTGGCCGCGATCCGCCGCGGCGCGGTGGACCGGCACCGTCGCTGGATGGTCCGTAACTACGCGGTGACGCTGGCGCCGATCCTCTTCCGCCTGTCCCTGCCCCTCGCCATTGCGGGCGGGCTGGCACCGTCGCCGACGCTGATCGCGACCCTGCTCTGGTGCAGCTGGATCGTCCCCTTGCTGGCGTGCGAAGCCGTTCGCCGCCTGGCCGGCGTATGGCGACGTACACACACGTCCACACCGGCAGAGGCGGTGCCGCTTCCCGGCGCGCGGTAGAATTCCGCGCCCCGCTACAGGATTTCCTTCATGCCTTCCTTCGACGTCGTCTCCGAGGTCAACGTCCACGAGCTGACCAACGCCGTGGACCAGGCCAACCGCGAACTCTCCACCCGCTTCGACTTCAAGGGCGTGGACGCCAAGTTCGTGCTGGAAGAAAAGCTGATCACCCAGTCCGCGCCCAGCGATTTCCAGCTCAAGCAGATGACCGACATCCTGCGCGCGCGCCTGATCGCCCGTCAGATCGATGCGCGCTGCCTGGACTTCGGCGAAGTGGAAACCAATCTGGCCGGTGCGCGCCAGAAGATCACCGTCCAGCAGGGCATCGAGCAGAAGCTGGCCAAGAAGATCGTCTCCACGATCAAGGACGCCAAGCTCAAGGTCGAGGCGCAGATCAATGGCGACAAGCTGCGCGTCACCGGCAAGAAGCGCGACGACCTGCAGGATGTCATCGCCCTGCTGAAGAAGACCGAGTTCGAACTGCCGCTGCAGTTCGACAACTTCCGTGACTGACGCCCCCGTCGTTCCCGGCGACACGCCCGACCCGCTCGACGCCACCCGCCGCTGGGTGGAACGCGCGGTGATCGGGCTGAACCTGTGCCCGTTCGCCAAGGCGGTGTACGTGAAGCAGCAGGTGCGCTTCGTGCTGAGCGACGCCAGCACGCCGGAAGCGCTGCTCGAAGAGCTGGCGGAAGAACTGGTGCTGCTGCGCGATACCGATCCCGAGCAGGTCGATACCACGCTGATCGTGCATCCGGACGTGCTGACCGACTTCCTGGACTACAACGATTTCCTCGACAACGCGGATGCGGCGGTCGAGGCGCTAGACCTGCAGGGCGAGATCCAGGTCGCCAGCTTCCATCCGGACTACCAGTTCGCCGGCACAGCGCCCGACGACATCAGCAACTACACCAACCGCTCGCCCTCCCCCACCCTGCACCTGCTGCGCGAAGCCAGCATCGATCGCGCGGTGGACGCATTCCCGGATCCCGACGTGATCGTCGAACGCAACGTGAAGACGCTGGATGCGCTCGGGCATGCGGGCTGGGCGAAGCTGTTCGTGGAGTAGCAGAGCGACGCGCTTTTCTGTAGGAGCGACGCAAGTCGCGACCGCACGCCTTCCGCGCTGAGGCGGCTTACCCAAGGCATGCATCCCCCAACCACACCGCATCCCAGTACGGATACTTCCCGATCGCGTCGACCAATCCTGCCCGTAACGGATTCGCGACCACATAACGCGCCGCGACCCTGAGATCTTCGCAAGACCGCATCGCACGGTCATGGAAACCGGAAGCCCATAATCCGCCGTGTCGCCGCTCGGATCGCAGAGCGCGGGACGTGTTGGCTTTCAACCGTTGCACGCAGACGGAAAGGGTTTCGAGAGCGCCCAGCTCGATCAGGCCATGCCAATGGTCCGGCATCAGTACCCAGGCCAGCAGCTGCGATCGATACCACAGGCGCCTGTCCGCGATCGCTCGCGCCGTCTCGTGAGCCATGACGGGGTCAAGAAACAATGGCCTGCGATCGCGCGTAGCGAAAGTAACCAGATACACCTGCCCCTCGACCGAGGTGCGCCCGCGCCGGAGCGCCACATGCCCTGAAGTCTTCTTGCCCGACGAATGTCCCATCCCTCGCAGCTTGTGGAGGGGATGGACATGGATACATCAGTACAAGACTGATATCCATGTGGGTTTTCGCCGTGCGGTCGCGACTTACGTCGCTCCTACAGGGATACATCGGCCGCCAACCGCCGCTCCAGCAACCGCCGCGCATCGTCCAGCGACGGCAGGATGGTGTGGCCCAGCGCGCGCACGGCGTCATCGGGTTCGAGCAGATCGGGAATCTGGATCGGGTACATGCCCGCGGCCAGCGCGGCGCGCACGCCGGTCGGCGAATCTTCCAGCACCAGGCAGTGCGCAGGATCGACGCCGAGCGATGTCGCGGCCAGCAGGTAGATGTCCGGTGCCGGCTTGGGGTGTTCGACATCGCTGCTGGTGCAAATCGCATCGAACCTCGGCAGCAGGCCTGCGGCTTCCAGCTTGCGCAGCGCCAGCGGTCGGCGCGTGGAGGTGGCGACGGCGCGGGGAATGCTGTGGGCGTCGAGGAAATCCAGCATCGCGATGATGCCGGGACGGTGCGGCACGCCCGCCGCGACGACGGCGTCGTACAGCACGTGCGAGCGTTGCAGGATCTGTTCGCGCTCCACTTCGCCGACCGCTTCGTCCAGCAAGTGGCGGCAGACGGCTTCGCTATGCCCGACCATCGACAGCCACAGCACCTCGGGCAGGTCGTGGCCGGCTTCGCGCGCCGCCTCGGCCAGGCAACCGATGATGGCGCGCTCGCTGTCCAGCATCAGCCCATCCATGTCGAAGATCACCGCCGCAGGCGTGAACGGCAGGATCGTCGCGCTCACGCCGCTCCTTCGAACAGCGTGCGCAGGTCGGCGTCGCCGAGGAGACGCCATTGGCCTTCGGGCAGTCCATCCAGCGTCAGGCCGCCCACACGGCTGCGATGCAGCGCTTCCACATGGTTGCCGACTGCAGCGAACATGCGGCGCACCTGGTGGTAACGCCCTTCCGTCAGCGTGAGCTGCGCATGGCGCGGGCCGATGACATGCAGGCCCGCCGGCGCCAGTGGCGTCTGTTCGGACTCCAGCATCAGCGTGCCGCTGGCAAAGATCGGACCTTCGTCGCCGCGCAGGTCCTGCGCCAGCGTGGCGTCGTAGACCTTGGGCAGGTTGGCCTTCGGCGAAATGATCCGGTGCAGCAGCCCGCCATCGTCGGTGAGCAGCAGCAGGCCGCTGGTCTCGCGATCGAGGCGGCCGACCGTGGACAGCACCGGCGAGCGCTCGCGGAAGCGCGAGGGGAACAGGTCGTAGACGATGCGGCCGGTGTCCTTGGTCGAACAGGTGTAACCGACCGGCTTGTGCAGCAGGATCGCCACGCCGGGCGCGGGATCGAGCGGTTCGCCATCCACGCGGATGGCATCGTGGTCGACCGGATCATCGGCGTACAGCACCTCGCCGTCGGCATCGGTGATGCGCCCTTCGCGGAACATCCACTGCACCTGCTTGCGGCTGCCGTAGCCGAGATTGGCGATGTGCTTGACGATCTTCATGCGCTCACCGCCTTGCCTTCGTTGCAGCGATCACCTTGAAACCGTCGCGCTCGCCGGCCACGCGTATCTCGCCGAAGCTTTCGTTCAAGGTCTGCTCGTACGGGAGATGGCGGTTGGCCACCAGCCACAAGCGCCCGCCCGGCTTCAGTGCGGCGGCCGCAGCGGTAATGAAGCGCTGGCCGATGTCCGGACGGTCCGCGCGACTCTGCGTATGGAACGGCGGATTGCTGACGATGAAGTCGTAGCGTTCCGGCAGGCCATCCGTGACGTCGTGCCAGCGGAAATCAAGGCGCGCAGACGATGTGGCGTCGCCCAGATTTTCCTTCGCCAACGCAAGCGCGCGTGCCTCGGCCTCGTAGATATCCAGTGCTGCGATACCCGGGCAACGCTCGAGCAGCGACAGCGACAGGAAGCCCCATCCGGCACCGAGGTCGGCGCCGTGACCGGCGATATCGTTCGGCAGGCAGTCGACCAGCAAGGCGGACGCCGGATCGATGCGGTTCCAGGCGAACACGCCCGGACGGCTGAGGAAGCGTCCGCCTTCGATGCGGCGCGGCGCATCGAGGGCCGTCCATTGCGTCAGCAGCGTCTCGTCCGTGCGCTCGGCCACGGGACGCGTCCAGAACGTACGGCAGTGGAACTTGGTCAGCGTGCCGGCCAAGCCGGCGAGCTGCTTCAGGTCGGCCTCGCCCGACTTCGCGCCTTCGTTGTTGGTCATCGCCGCGACGACGATGCCGCCGGGTGCGACCAGCTGCACCGCGCGTGCCAGCAACGCGCGCGCTTCTTCGCGCTGGCGTGGCGGCAACACCAGTACCAGCGGATAGCGCGCGCCGTCATCGGCCGCGTCGGCCACTACGCGCAGTCCCGCACGCTCGAGCAACTCGGCGTCTGGCCGGAAACTCTGCTCGCAGACGAGATCTGCAAGCGGGAACTGCCGCAGCGCAGCGCCGTCGCGCGCACGCAGGAACAGCACCGGCCCATCAGGCCAGGCGAGTTGGCCCTGCGCGAAGGGCAGCATCAGCGCGTCGAGCGCGGGATCGGAAAATTTTGAGGCCACGGTGTGAGGCGCGAGGGGATGGGGTGCGTCATTCTAGCGGCAGCCACGGGTGCTTCCTTCCGATGCCGCCGGTCGACCATCGAAAATAAAATTAAAAAAGTGTTGCGCTTCGCAAACAAGCGGCGTATTGTCCGCGCCCGTCGGCCTCATGGCCGTTTTTTCACCAGACGAATTTTTCTCATGAAGCCCGCCTATTCCTTCGACAGCAAGCCCGCCCTGCAGCCATCGCGCTGCGGCCTGGTGCTGCACGCGAATGACGGCTATCTGCGCGATAGCGAACGCGCGCGGTGCCTGCGCTTCTGACATCCGACTGACTCCCTGGGAGATCGGTCACCCCGATCTCCCGAGGAACGCGAACGCCCTCGGGTCGCAAGTCCCGGGGGCGTTTTGTTTCCAGCGTTCGCGGAGGATGCGCATGCATCGACCAGGTTCTTTCCATTCCACCACGGAAGTTTCTTTCCGCCCTGGAGCATCCGGGTAGCGCGTCCGCGCGCCCCGAGGCAGGGGCGGGGCTGCGACCGGCGCATGTGCGCCGCGTTGTGATGCTTCGACGCGAGCGGCGCGGGGAATGGACACCACAAGGGCGCATCGCGCCCGAACGGATTGCCGGTTGGCGACAGCCGGCAATGCGGAGCATCGATCGAACACGCTACAGCGGTACGGGTTCCTGTCCCGTCCGGTGCGCACGGTGCTGCCGTGGCGTATGCCGAAGCGTGGGAGAAGGTGTTCCTCGAACGGACGAAAGCTCAGAGGCAGAGCAGCGGCGCAAGCCGTTGGCCACCGGTTCGAATCCGGTTCGTCCACCACTGGATAGCTCAGATGGGTAGAGCATCGGACGGTAAATCCGAGTGTCGCGGGTTCGATTCCCGCTCCAACGCCTGCAAGGGCACATGGCCTGTCACGCCATGACACCGGGACGAAAGTCCCTCCCAGGAAACGCCCCGTGCGGCGCCTCGTCTTTCCGCGATGGAATGCAGGAAGGCAGCGCACCGCAGCGGCGACGGTGCCGGCACCGCGCCCTCGACGCGGAGGCACGCTGCGCTCGACGCGATCTCCGGATGGCGTCGTCGCGACGACGCCTCCGCCGACAGCGCCGGCTGTCCGCACCACCTCCGTCAAGGGGCGTTTCCACCTTCTTCCGTCAACCGCAGGTCGCGGCTGGCATCCCATCGTCACGGGACTCGATCCACCGCGGCGATGTCGGCCCACCGGATCGAACCACCAGAGCCAACAAGGAGAACAACGCCATGTTCTGGACCAAGAGGGTCGTGATCGGTGACGGCGAGCGCGGCCTGGTGTATCGCAACCGTCGGTTCGAGCGCGTGCTCGCACCCGGCGTGTACCGCTGGTTCGACCCGATGGGTCGGACCGAGGTGCGCACCTTCAACATCGCCGTGCCGGAATACGCCGGCCACGACGTCGACGCGCTGATCGTCGGCCTGGGCAACCGCTTGGGCGAGACCTTCATGCACGCCGACATCGGGGTGGACCAGGTCGGCCTGGTGCTGAAGAACGGCAAGCTGGAAGACGTGCTGCCGCCCGGCACGCGGCGCCTGTACTGGATCGGCCTGGTGAAGGTCGAGGTGCAGGCGGTGACGCTGGCCTCGCTGGAGGTGGATGCCGCCGTCGCGCGGCGCCTGCGCCAGCTGGGCACGCTGTCGAAGCTGGCCGTCGTGGCCGACGTGCCGGCGGAGTCCGCCGGCCTGGTGTTCGTCGACGGCAAGCTCGAGCGCACGCTCGCGCCCGGCGCCTACGCTTTCTGGAATTTCCAGAAGAACGTGGCGGTGGATGTGGTCGACCTGCGCGTGCAGACGATCGAAGTATCGGGTCAGGAGCTGTTGACCCGCGACAAGGTCAGCCTGCGCGTGAACCTGGCCGCCAGCACCCGCGTCACCGATGTGGTGGCGGCGCGTACCAGGGTTGCCAAGGTCGGCGACGTCGTCTACCGCGAACTGCAGTACGGCCTGCGCAAGGCGGTCTCCGCCAAGACGCTGGACGACCTGCTCGGCGACAAGGTGTCGCTGGACGCCGACATTTTCGCGCACGTGCGTGGCCAGTTGACCGGCCTCGGTGTGGAGGTGCTGGGCGTGGGCGTGAAGGACGTGATCCTGCCGGGCGAGATGAAGGAGATCCTCAACGCGGTGGTGCAGGCGGAGAAGCAGGCGCAAGCCAACGTGATCCGCCGTCGCGAGGAGGCGAACGCCACGCGTTCCCTGCTCAACACCGCGAAGCTGATCGACGAATCCCCGGTGCTGATGCGCCTGAAGGAGCTCGAGGCGCTGGAGAAGGTCACCGAGAAGATCGACAAGCTCACCGTGTTCGGCGGCCTGGATGGCGTGCTGAAGCAGCTGGTGACGTTGAAGTAGCAAGGCCTGTGCGGTGGACGGATCCGCCGCGACAGGCTTTCTGTAGGAGCGCCCCAGGGGCGCGATGCTTTTCAGGGAAGAAGCGAAAGCAGGAGCATCGCGCCCCTGGGGCGCTCCTACAAAGATTAAGGACAAGGACATCACATGAACACACAAACACACTTCGAACTGCTGCACGCCGAAGGCAGCACCACGCCGATCAAGGGCTGGGTGCGCGGGGTGCCGCTGGACCACGGCGCTCACGAACAGCTCCGCAACATCGCGTCGGTCCCGTTCGTCGGGCCGTGGGTCGCGGTGATGCCCGACGTGCACCTGGGCAAGGGCGCGACGGTGGGCTCGGTCATTCCGACCCGCGGCGCCATCATCCCGGCCGCGGTCGGCGTGGACATCGGCTGCGGCATGGCCGCGGTGCGCACCACGCTGCGCGCGAAGGACCTGCCCGACAGCCTGGCGCAACTGCGCTCGAGCATCGAGCGCAGCGTGCCGGTCGGCAACGGCCGCGGCGGCGAGCACCGGAAGCTGCCCGACAGCATCGGTACGCGCATCGCGCAATCAGGACTGGTCGAACGCCTCGACGTGATCAAGCAGAAGCACCGCAAGGTACGCACCGACAAGCTGGACTGCCAGATCGGCACGCTGGGCGGCGGCAACCACTTCATCGAGCTCTGCCTCGACGAAAGCGATGCCGTCTGGGTGATGCTGCACAGCGGCTCGCGTGGCACCGGCAACCTGATCGGCACCTACTTCATCGAGCGCGCGCGCGAGCAGTTGGCGCACCGCGTGCTGGGGTTCCACCTGCCGGACAAGGACCTGGCCTTCTTCATGGAGGGCGAGCCGCTGTTCGACGACTATGTGGAGGCCGTCTCCTGGGCGCAGGACTACGCCCGCGAGAACCGCGAGGCGATGATGTCGCGCGTGCTGGCCGAGATGCGACATCGCCTGCCGAAGTTCCAGCTGGAGAAGATGGCGGTCAACTGCCACCACAACTACGTGCAGAAGGAAACGCACGGTGGCGAGGACCTGCTGGTCACCCGTAAGGGCGCGGTGAGCGCGCGTGCCGGCGAGCTGGGCATCATTCCCGGCAGCATGGGCGCGAAGAGCTTCATCGTGCGCGGCAAGGGCAACGCGGACAGCTTCCACAGCTGCAGCCACGGCGCCGGTCGCGTGCTGAGCCGTACCGCCGCGCGCCAGCAGATCACGCTGTCGCAGCACCGCGAGGCCACGGCACACGTCGAATGCCGCAAGGACGCCGGCGTGATCGACGAATCGCCGGCGGCGTACAAGGACATCGAGGCCGTGATGTCCGCGCAGAGCGACCTGGTGGAAGTGGTGCACACGTTGCGCCAGGTGGTCTGCATCAAGGGGTGAGCTTCGGCTCGCCCCTTTTTTTTGGCTCACCCATTCTCCTAGTCGGCTGACCCATTCTCTTATATAGATAGGTAGGAGCGCCCTCGGGCGCGAGGCTCTTGCTTTTGCGGCAAAAGGAAGCAAAAGCATCGCGCCCGAGGGCGCTCCTACAACAGCAGTAAAGCCTCAGCCTTGCAGTTCCCGCAATGTCACCGACGGTGGCGCATCCAGCACCTTGCGCGTGGCGAACAGGCCCGCCCCAAGGGCGGCCAGCATGCCGAGGCCTCCGCCGATGGCGGCGAGCTGCCAGTTCGCCTTCCACGGCAGCTCGAACACCTGCGTCGCCACCACACCGGACAGCACGGACGCGGCGATCGCCGCGACCAACCCGGCGAGCAAGCCGATGGCGGCGAACTCCGATGCCTGCGCCAAGCGCAACTGGCGACGGCTGCCGCCGAGCACGCGCATCACGCCGCCTTCCAGCAGGCGCTCGTCCTGGCTGGCGCTCACCGCCGCCATCAGCACCAGCAGGCCTGCCGCCAGCGAGAACCAGAACACCACCTGCACCACCTGCGACACTTGCTCGGCCGTGCTGCGCACCTGCTTCAGCACCGCCTCGACATCGATCACCGACAGATTGGGGAACTGGTTGACCAGTTCGCGGGTGAAAGCGATGTCACCTGCCGGTACGCTGACTGCGGTGATGTAGCTGGCCGAATACCCATCGAGTGCGCCCGGTGACGCGACGACGAAGAAGTTCGGCCGGAAGCTTTCCCAGTCCACGCTGCGCAGACTGGTGACGCGGCCCTCGAAGCGCTGGCCAGCGATGTCAAAGGCGACCTGGTCGCCGAGCTTCCATCCCAGACCTTCGGCGAAATCCTCTTCCACCGACAGCTCCGGCGATGCCGGCGTGCGCCCGGTCCAGAATTCGCCGGCCGTGACCTTGTTGTCGTCGCGCAGCGTGGCCGCCATCGACAGGTTGAACTCGCGGTCGGCGCGGCGCTGGGTACGCTCGTCGGCATCCTCATAGTCGGCACCACTGGTGGGCTTGCCGTTGAGCTCGACCAGGCGGCCGCGGATCATCGGGTAGAGATCGACCGCTGACAGGCCGCGACCCTGCATGAAGGTCTTCACCGGATCCACCTGGTCCGGCTGCACGTTGATGATGAAGCGGTTCGGCGCATTCGCCGACAGCGCGAGCTGCCAGCGGTCGAGCAGGTCGGTGCGCACGAAGGTCAGCAGCAACAAGGCCATCAGGCCCAGGCCGAGCGCGGACACCTGCGCGATCGACGTGCCCGCGCGGCGACTGACGTTGGCGAGCCCGTAGCGCAGGCTGCCGCGCAGGCGCGAGCGAACGCGCCGCACCAGCAGGATCAGCGCCCACGCCAGCAGCGCGAGGACCGCAAGCGTGCCGGCGATGCCGACCAGCATCGCCGTGCCCAGTGTCGGCGAGCCCGCCTTCCACCACAGCAACGCGCCCAGGCCGACGAAACCGGTCAGCGCGACCAGCCACGCGCTCGGTTCGGTGCGGTCGAGATCGCGGCGCAGCACGCGCAGCGCGGGCACGCGACGCAGCGCCAGCACCGGCGGCGCGCCGAAGGCGAGCAGCACGATCATGCCCACACCGTAGCCCTGCAGTGCCGGCATCAGGCCTGCGGGCGGAATATCGATCTCCAGCGACTGCTGCAGCCAGCTGCCAATGCCCCATTGCAGGCCGAATGCGATGAGGACGCCGACCGTGCAGGCCGCCAATCCCAGCAGCACCAGTTCACCGACATGGATGCCGACCAGCGTGCGCTGCTGCGCGCCCAGGCAGCGCATCACCGCCGTGCCCGACAGATGCCGCTCGCTGTGCCGGCGCGCCGCCATCGCCACCGCGACCGCCGCCAGCACGACGGACACCAGCGCGGCGAGGCCGAGGAAGCGACTGGCGCGATCCAGCGCGGAACGCACTTCAGGCCGTGCGTCCTGGATCGTTTCCATGCGCTGGCCGCGCGCGAGCTGCGGTTTTACCGCCGCCGTGAACGTCTCGACCGCCGCCGCGTCGCCGGCGACGACCAGGCGGTAGCGCAGGCGACTGCCTTCCTGCACCAGGCCGGTGGACGGCAGGTCGGCGAGATTGAGAAATACCTTGGGCGCCACATTGAAGTAGTCGAGCGCCGCATCCGGCTCCTGCGTCACCAGCGCCGCCAGCTTCAGTTCGCGCGTGCCGATGCCGATCGTGTCGCCGGGTTTCGTACCCAGCGTCTCGGCGCCGGCCTGGCTGATCCACAGCGTGCCCGGCGCGGGAATGCCGCCGGCATCGCGCTCGGCGCCGCCGGTGCGGTCGACCACGCGGAAGCTGCCGCGCAGCGGGAAGCCATCGCCCAGCGCACGCAGGTCGCCCAGCGACAGTGATTCGCCGGCGCGGATCATGCTCTGCAGTTCCTGCGTTTCGGTTGCGCGCAAGCCCGGCGCAGTGGCCAGCGCACGCAATGCGTCGGTCGGTGGTGCATCGCCGCGCACCACCACGTCGCCGCCGAGCAGGCGGTTCGCCTCGATCGCCAGCGCACGCTCGGCGCGATCGGTCACGAAGCCCACCGAGGTGACGGCGACGACGGCCAGCACCAGCGCCGCGAACAGGATGCGCACGTCGCCCGCGGCGAGATCGCGCCGCAGCTGGCGCCACGCCAGCGCCAGCGTCCTCATGCGGTGGCGCCCCGAAGGCGACCGGCATCGAGCCGCAGCAGGCGCTGGCAGCGTGCCGCCAGATGGTCGTCGTGGGTGACCAGCACCAGCGTGGTGCCGGCGTCGGCATTCAGCGCGAACAGCAATTCGATGATCGCCTGGCCGGTATGCGTATCGAGGTTGCCGGTGGGCTCGTCCGCGAACAGCAGCGACGGCCGGGTAACGAACGCACGCGCCAGCGCGACACGCTGCTGCTCGCCGCCCGACAGTTGGCGCGGGTAATGACCCAGGCGCTGGCCCAGGCCGACCTTCTCCAGGATCTGTCTGGCCGGGCCTTCCACGTCGCTATCGCCGCGCAGCTCCAGCGGCAGCATGACGTTCTCCAGCGCGGTCAGCGATGGCAGCAGCTGGAAGCTCTGGAACACGAAGCCAACCTTGTCGCCGCGCACGCGCGCCCGGCCGTCTTCATCCAGGTCGGACAGGCGCTCGCCGTCCAGCGTCACCGCGCCCGTGCTGGGCACGTCGAGGCCGGCCAGCAGCGACAGCAGCGTGCTCTTGCCCGAGCCCGAGGCGCCGACGATGGCGACCGTGTCGCCGTGTTCGATGCGGAAGCCGATGTCGTCGAGTATCGTCAGGTCGCCGTCGGGCAGCGGGACATGCTTGCCGAGCCCCTGCACGTCCAGGACGGCGTGGCGGGTGGCGGCTTCAGTGTGGAGTCTGCTGGCGTCGGCCATGATCGTCTCGTCGGTCATTTCGTGAATCATCGGGAGCACGGATTAAATGTTTCTTAATTTGAACAGGTATGGGGCCCGTCGCGCACGCATGCAATGGGTGGCGAGCCTGTCGCTGCTGCTGCTCGTCGCATTGTTCGCACGCCCCGTCGCAGCGCAGAGCGCGGCCGCCGCACCGGCGAAGGGCGCGCGCACCATCCTGGTGATGGGCGATTCGCTGTCCGCCGCCTACGGTCTCGCGCCGAACCAGGGCTGGGTCTCGCTCACCGCGGACCGCATCGGCAAGACCACGCCGGGTTGGCGCGTGGTCAATGCGAGCATCAGCGGCGAGACCACCGCCGGTGGCGCCGCACGTATCGCGGCGGAACTGCAACGGCACAAGCCTGCAGTCGTCGTCATCGCGCTGGGGGCCAACGACGGCCTGCGCGGACTGCCCCTCGCGCAGACGCGCGCCAACCTCGAGAAGATGATCAAGGCAGCACAGGCCGGCAAGGCGAAGGTGCTGCTGGTCGGCATGCGCATGCCGCCGAATTACGGCCCGGACTACACGCGCGGCTTTGAGCAGAACTTCAGTGCGCTGTCCACGCAGTACAAGACGGCACTGCTGCCGTTCCTGCTGGAGCCCATCGCGCTCGACCGCAGCGCCTACCAGGCCGACAACCTGCATCCGGTCGCCAGCGCGCAACCCAAGCTGCGCGACCACGTATGGAAGGCGCTGGCGCCGCTGTTACGCTGAGTCCGGGCAGACCGCCTACAGTCGGGTAGGACTTTTCCTACGCACATCCGGGGCGTCCGCCGAATGTGATAACTGACACATTCGAGCACAGTGATCACGCCGGTTCCCTGCCCGGCGTGTTGACTGGAGTCCGTCATGCCCCGCCTGCTGTTCACCATCGCCGCCAACGACAAAGGCTGGCAACTCTACGAAGGCCAGTACGGCCGCAACTGGTTCGACAACCTGGGCGATGCGCGCGAAAGCGCCAAGCTGCTCGCCGCCACCCTGCACCAGCACCACGGCATCCCGACCGCCGTGGTCGTCGAGATGCCCAGCAACGAAGCCATCCTGCTGGCCCGCCACGGCTGAGCCACCCGGTTTCCGGACGCGGACACGCCTCGACCTGCGTGTCCGTGAACGGATGGCATGATGCCCGCTCCGCAAAGGACGGATGAGCGCCATGGGCAAACAGGCATTCGAAGCATCGCTCGCGAACGGCCGGCACCGGCAACTCGCGCAGATGGTGGGCGACTGGGAAGGGACATTCCGGTTGTGGTTCACCCCGGACGAGCTTGCCTGCGAGGCGCCGCAGCGCGGGCGCATCCGCAGCGTGCTGGGCGGACGCTTCCTGATCCACGAATACGAAAGCCGCTACAACGACGAAGCCATCGAAGGCGTCGTGATTTACGGCTATCACCTGGACGACGGGAACTGGGAAGCCGCCTGGGTGGAGAGTTTCGGCACCGGCACCAGCATCATGTTCTCGAGCGGCGCCGGCAACGCCGCTTCGCCCGATGTCCTCGGCAGCTACGGGGACGGACAGGGCGGCCCGCGCTGGGACTGGCGCACGACGCTGGAGCAGCCGGACCCGGACACGCTGCTCATCACCATGTTCAACATCACCCCGCAGGGCGAGGAACTGCGCGCGGTGGAGACGCGCTACACCCGCGTCAGCCGCTGATCCCGGCCAGTTGCCGCAGCGCCTGCGCGAACACTTCGGGCGGCTGGCCGCCCTGCACCAGGTGGCGATCGTTGAAGATCACCGAGGGCACCGCGCGGATACCGTGCTGCTGGTAGACGTGTTCGCGCTCACGGACCTGCGCGGCGTAGGTGTCCGTCTCCAGGATGCGCCGCGCTTCGCCGGCATCCAGGCCGACCGCCGCCGCGATGTCCACCAGCGTGTCGCGATCCGATACGTTGCGCCCTTCGCCGTGGTAGGCCTGAAGCAGCGCGCGCTTCAGCGCATGCTGCTGCGCCGCGCCGAGCTCACCCGCCCAGTGCAGCAGGCGGTGCGCGTCGAAGGTGTTGTAGATGCGGTCGCGCTTCTGCAGGTCGATGCGCACGCCGAGCGCTTCGCCACGCTGGCGCAATGCTTCACCGTTCTGCGCCAGTTGCTCCGCGCTCAGGCCGTACTTGCGGCCCAGGTGATCGGCGATGGGCTCGCCTTCCGCCCCCATGTCCGGATTCAACTCGAACGGCTGGAAGTGCAGCTCGACCTGCAGGTCGCCGCCGACCTCCGCCATGGCGCGCTCCAGCGCGGCCAGGCCGATCGCGCACCAGGGGCAGGCGACGTCGGAGACGAAATCGATCTTCACGGGCTTGGACATACGGTGCGCCTCATTCCTTCGCGGTGTTCTTGTAGACGCGGCCCTGCTTCATCACGAAGCCGACGTTCTCCAGCACGGCGACGTCCTGCAGCGGATCGCCGTCGACGGCGATCAGGTCGGCGGAGTAGCCCGGCTTCAGCTCGCCCACATCCTTGTCGATGCCGAACAGGCGCGCGTTGACGAGCGTGGCCGAGCGGATCGCCTGCAGCGGGGTCATGCCGAACTGCACCATGCGCGAGAACTGGCGCGCATTGAGGCCGTGCGGATAGACGCCGCCGTCGGTGCCGAAGCCCATGATGGCGCCGGCCTGGTGCGCCTTGCGGAAATTCTCGCGCTGGGTGGCGCCGACACGGCGCTCCTTCTCCAGCGATTCCGGCAGGAAGCCGGCCTTCTCGCCCTCGCCGAGGATGTATTCGGTGTTGTAGATGTCCATCACCAGCACGGTGCCGTTCTTCTTCGCCAGCGCGATGCCGTCGTCGTCGATGAAGCTGGCGTGCTCGATGGAATCCACGCCGGCCAGCAGCGCATTGCGGATGCCGGTAGCGCCGTGCGCGTGCGAGGCGACCTTGCGACCCAGCGCATGCGCCTCGTCGACCAGCGCCTTCAGTTCTTCCAGCGAATACTGCGGGGCGCCGACCTCGGTGCCCTTGGACAGCACGCCGCCGGTGGAGCAGGTCTTGATGAAGTCGGCGCCGAACTTCACGTCCTGCCGCACCTTCTGCCGCACGGCCCATGGACCATCGGCGACGCCCTCGCCGACGGCCTTGTATTCGGCCGGCAGCAGGTTGTTGTCGCTGCAGTGGCCGCCGGTGATGCCGATCGCCACGCCACCCGCGAGGATGCGCGGGCCGTCGACTTCACCGTTCGCGATCGCATCGCGCAGCGCCACGTCCGCATAGCCCGGCGAGCCCGGCACGCGCACCGTGGTAAAGCCGGCGAGCAGCGTGGTGCGTGCGTTCTTCGCGCCCTTGATGGCGGCGGCCGGCAGCGAGATCGCCAGGCGGCGATAGCCCTGCAGGTCCGCATCGCCGTGCAGATGCACGTGTGCGTCCATGAGGCCGGGCAGCACGGTCTTCGTCGACAGGTCGTGCACGGTCGCGCCGGCGGGCACCGGCGTGCTCGCGGCGGGACCGACAGCGGTGATGCGCGTGTCCTCGATGACGATGGCCTGGTCGGTCAGCACGCGGCCCGATTCGACATCCAGCAGGCGGCCCGCCTTGACGTAGGTCGTCGCGGCGAACGCGGGCGCGCAAGCGATGGACAGGACAATGGCGAGGACGGACAGGCGCATCGGAACTCCGTGACGGACAATGAGGCGTGACTCTAGCAAGTCCTTCCGCCCGGGAGGGCCCGCGCTGACCCCTGCTTTTGCAGGAGTGTCGTCGGGCGTGATGCTGTTCCAGCGATTGCTCTTGTAGGAGCGCCCTCGGGCGCGATGCTTTCTCGCGATTTCACCAGAAGCATCGCGCCCAAGGGCGCTCCTACAGGATCACGGGACCACAGGACCCACGAGATCGCCTGGTCGCGGCATCCGCAGGATGTCGCGGTCAGACCGGTGTGGGATTGCGGTAGGCGAAGCCGGCCTGGTGCCAGTACGGATACGGCTTCGGACGCTGGCTGGCGGCATCGAGCTTCGCGATCTGGCCTGCGCTCAGGCTCCAGCCGACCGCGCCGAGGTTCTGCTTCAGCTGTTCCTCGTTGCGCGCGCCGATCACCACGGTGCTGACGGTGGGCCGCTGCAGCAGCCAGTTCAGCGCGACCTGCGGGATCGACTTGCCGGTCTCCTGCGCGATCTCGTCGAGCGCATCGACCACGTCGTACAGGTAGTCGATATCGACCTGCGGACCGGCGTCCTGCGCCGTCTGCGACTGCAGGCGGCTGTTCTCCGGCAGCGGCTGGCCGCGACGGATCTTGCCGGTCAGGCGACCCCAGCCCAACGGACTCCACACCACCGCGCCGACGCCCTGGTCGGCGGCCAGCGGCATGAGTTCCCACTCGTAATCGCGGCCGACCAGCGAGTAGTAGGCCTGGTGCGCGACGTAGCGCGTCCAGCCATGGCGGTCGGCGGCCGCGAGCGACTTCATCAGGTGCCAGCCGGAAAAATTCGACACGCCGAGATAGCGGATCTTGCCGGCCTTCACCAGCGTGTCCAGCGTGGACAGCACTTCTTCCACCGGCGGACGCGCGTCGAAGCCGTGCAGCTGGAACAGGTCGATGTAGTCGGTACCGAGCCGCTTCAGCGCGGCATCGACGGCATTGATCAGGTGATGGCGCGAGGAACCGACCTGGTTCTCGCCGTCGCCGAAGCGGAAGGTCGCCTTGGTGGAAATGATCAGCGCGTCGCGCGGCTTGCCCTTGATGGCTTCGCCGAGGATTTCCTCGGCCGCGCCCTTCGAATAGACATCGGCGCTGTCGAACATGTTCAGTCCGGCATCGAGGCAGACATCGACCAGTCGGCGCGCTTCGGCCACGTCGGTGCTGCCCCAGGCGCTGAACAACGCGCCCTGGCCGCCGAAGGTCCCGGTGCCGAAGGAGAGGACGGGCACGCGGAAGCCGGATGCGCCGAGATAGCGGTATTCCATGGGAGGGATCCTGAAACGGGGGAGTGCGCCATTGCACTCCCCTGCCGTGGCGACGGCAACCCCTCGCGGTGGAACGCTTAGTTCGCGCTCGCCGCCGGTCGTACGATGACTTCGCTGACATCGACGTCATCGGGCTGCTCCACCGCGTAGGCGATGGCGCGCGCGATGGCCTCGGCGGGAATCGCGACCTGGCGGAAGTCCTCGAGCCATGCCTTGATGTCGGCATCGCTGGTGGTTCCGGCGAGTTCGCTGGTGGTGACGCCCGGCGACACCACGGTGACGCGCAGGTTGTCGTGCTCCTGCCGCAGGCCCTCGGAGATGGCCAGCACAGCGTGCTTGGTCGCGCAGTACACCGACGCGCTGGGCCATACGCGGTGGCCCGCGGTGGAAGCGACATTGATGACCTGGCCACCGCCCTGCGCCTGCATCACCGGCAACGCGGCGGCGATACCATGCAGCACGCCGCGGAGGTTGACGTCGATCATCGCGTTCCATTCGTCGATCTTCAGCGCGGCCAGCGGCGACAGCGGCATCACGCCGGCGTTGTTGACGATCACGTCGAGCCGGCCGAACTCGTTGCGGGTGAAGTCGACGAACGCCTGCACGTCATCGAGGCGGGTGACGTCGAGCGCGCGCTGGCGGGCGGTGCCGCCGGCGGCTTCGATCTGGGCGACCAGCTGTTCGAGCCGGTCGGTGCGGCGTGCGCCGAGCACCACCTTCGCGCCGCGGCGGGCGAGTTCGCGGGCGGCGGCTTCGCCGATGCCGCTGCTGGCGCCGGTGATGGCGATGACTTTTCCTTCGATTCCGGACATGGGACACCTCGTTGGGGGACGCTCGGCACGGGCTGTGCCGGGACGGGGCGCAGTCTGGGCGTCGGCACGCCGGCGTCGATATCCGGTTCCTCGTCGATCCTTGCCTGATCCTGCGAAGGTCTGTCCCATGCCGTTCCATCCGCGCGCCCGCTGCGTAGACTCGTTTCCACTCTCTTCGCCCGTTCCACAGGCAGGCCCCATGCCCGACACTCCCACCCCACTCGACGACCGCGTCCACGAACTGGCCGGTCTGATTGAACGATCCACCGGCACGGACGGTTTCCACACCACGGCGATTCCGGCGCTGAACTTCTCGCGGCTCAGCGCGCCGATGCAGCTGCCGATGCGCGGCGTGCAGGAGGCCGCGCTGTGCCTGATCGTGCAGGGCGCCAAGCGCGCGATCCTCGCCGACGAGGTCTACGACTACGACGCCAGCCGTTTCGTGGTCGCCTCCGTGGACCTGCCGGTGACCGGCCAGGTGACCGAGGCGTCGGCCGACGCGCCCTATCTGTGCCTGATCCTGAAGCTCTCGGCCGCGACCATCGCCGAGATGGTCACCGAGGCCGAATCGGCGAAGGCGCCGCTGCCACCGCCGTCGCGCGGCCTGTTCCTGCAGCCGAGCAGCGTGGAAATGCTGGATGCCGCGATCCGGCTGGTGAAGCTGCTCGATACGCCGCGCGATATCCCGTTGCTGGCACCGCTGGTCGAACGCGAAATCCTCTACCGCGTCCTGTGCAGCCCGCAGGGCGCGATGCTGCGCCACATCGGCATCGCCGACAGCCAGGGCCAGCGCGTGGCGAAGGCGATCCACTGGCTGCGCGAGCACTACGCCAAGCCGCTGCGCATCGACCACATCGCCCGCGAGGTGCATATGAGCGCCTCGGCGCTGCACCACCATTTCAAGGCCGTCACGGCGATGAGCCCGCTGCAGTACCAGAAGCAGCTGCGCCTGCAGGAGGCGCGCAGGTTGATGCTCAGCGAAGTGGTGGACGCCGCCAGCGCCGGCCATCGCGTGGGCTACGAGAGCCCCTCGCAATTCAGCCGCGAATACAGCCGCATGTTCGGCGCGCCGCCGGTGCGCGACGTGGAGCGCCTGCGCAACCTCTGAACGGCCTGGAAACAGGGACTGAACGCCGCACGACAAGGGGCGGCCGGCCGGTTGTCCGGCCCCGGTCGCGGGCGCACACTTCATGTGACATCCACGGAGGACCCGTCATGAAGGCGCCTGCCCTGTTGCTTACCGCCCTGGTCGCGCTCGCCGCTGCCGCGCCCGCCATGGCGGCCCCCAAGACCGTCACCGATCCGAGCCTGCCGCGCAGCGTCCCCGCCGATGGCGGCGCGGTCAGCGTCAGCTGGACCGATCCCGCGCAATTCAGCGAGATCAAGTACAGCGGCAATCGCTGGGAAGCCGAGCGCGGCAGCTGGGTCACCCAGCTGGCCACCTACCTGCGCGACGAGGCCGGCCAGCGCCTGGCCCGCGGCCAGACCCTGGAGGTCACGATCTCCGACATCGACCGTGCCGGCCGTTACGAGCCGGCGGTGCGCGCCGGCATGAACGACATCCGCATCGTCAAGGATCTCTATCCGCCGCGCATGACGCTCAACTTCACGCTGAAGGGCGCGGATGGCCAGATCGTGGCCGAGGGCGAACGCAAGCTGGTCGACCACGCGTTCCTGATGGGCACGCAGATCAACAACAACGACAGCCTGCGCTACGAGAAGCGCCTGATCGACGACTGGCTGCGCAAGGAGTTCCGCAGCGGCGCGGCGCTGACCTCGACGCCCTGATCTCCGCCGCCGTTACGCGACCTACAGGCCCCGCTTACCGCGGGGCCTGTCCGTTTCCGGCGTCGGATTCGTGCGGATAGACCGCCGACACGGTGCACTGCACTTGAATCCCGCGGCGCGACCAGCGTCGCTCGTCGCCGGGGATGATCGCGTCCGCGTCGCCCGCGTTGAACAGGCTGCCGCCGTCACCGGTCTGCGCGACCACGCGGTCCCCGGGATTGCCGCAGATCAGTCCGATGCCCACGCCGGACCGGAAGGTGATGGCGGGCGCGGAATCCAGGTCGGGGCAGCTCTGCGCAAGCTCGACCCGGTAGTAGCGATGCCCGCCCGAGCGGCGAGGCGACAGCTCCACCAGCATGCCCTTGCTGTCTTCCGACCATGCACGCAGGTAGCGCGGGTTGAAGCAGAAGCTGGCCGAGCCGGCGAAACCGCGCCGTTGCGGCGCGCGCACTTCCACCGTCTCCAGCGTGGTCACGCCATCGTCCGCCTGCATCGTCGCGGCGCGTGCCATCGCGGCGTACTCGCGGGCATCGACGGCGGCAATGCCGGCCACGGCACAGGTGGCATCGCCGATGCGCACGTACTCCTTGCCCGTGCCGCACACCCAGCCTTCGCGCGCCAGCAGCACGGCGTCCGCGTGCCCGGCACCGGGACAGCCCTCGGACAGCGTGATGCGGAAGCGCTGGCCGTCGCGACCCTGCACGGCGAGTTCGGTGGACGAGGCCTGCCGCACTTCGGCCATCTGCCGCGCATCGAGGCAGCCGGGCGCGGGCGGAACGCGTGGCGGCGCATCCGGTGCTTGCGCGCGCGCCGCCTGCGGTAGCGCCAGGGTCGTCAACAAGGCCAATGCCAATCGCATCCGTGCAATCTCGGGTGGGAACGCCGCGATGGTAAACCAGGGTTGTGGGACGCAGAAGGCGGCACCATATCGACACCGTCCCTCTACGGAACATCCCCATGACCGCCTTCGACCTGACCCCGCCCACCGACGCACAGCGCGACACTCTGGTCGCGGGACTGAGCGACGAGGAGCGCCGCGTGCTGCTGCACCACGGCACCGAGGCCCCGTTCTGCGGCGTGTTCCTGGACAACAAGCAGGACGGCGTCTACACCTGCCGCCTGTGCGGGCTGCCGCTGTTCCGCTCCAGCGCCAAGTTCGATTCGGGCACCGGCTGGCCGAGCTTCTTCCAGCCGGTCGACGAAGCGCATGTTGGCCGCGTCCGCGACAGCAGCTACGGCATGGTCCGTACCGAAATCGTCTGCGCGCGCTGCCAGTCGCACCTGGGCCATGTGTTCCCCGATGGCCCGCCGCCGACCGGCGAGCGCCACTGCCTAAACTCGGTATCGCTGGCCTTCACGCCCAACGGCGCCGCCTTGCCCGACCCGCTGCACCGCAGCGGTGCTGAAGCGCAACCGGCGGGCTGACGGGTCGGTCGGGTTGTCACAAGACCGGCACATGACGACGGTAGCCTGACCGTCACCCTACCGTCTTCCGGTTGCCGCACGGCTGCAACATGTCCCCGCCTGTCGATCACGAAGCGCCCGCCTCGCCGTTCGCCGGCCTGCCCGGCGCGCTCTGGCTGTACCGGTTCGATGCGGCGGGCCGTGCGCAGGCCATGGACGCCTCGCAATGCGGCATCGAGGCGATCCATGGCGTCGGCGGGCATTGGCACTGGCTGCACCTGGACCTGAGCGATGTCCGCAGCGCGCAGGTGGTGGCGAAGCTGCCGCTGCCCGATGACGCGCACGCCACGCTGCTGTCGCCGGATTCGCACGTGAACCTGCAGTTCGAAGACGACGCGGCGCATGGCGTATTCGTCGACTGGGCGCACCAGCGCGGTGTCGACCTGGCCGCCGAAGGCCAGTTGCGCGGCGACGACGGCATCGGCTGGCTGCACTTCGCGTTGACGCCCGCGCTGCTGGTGACGGCCCGCCGGCAGGCATTGCGCTCGGTGGAGACGGCGCGGCGTGCGGTCGGCGGCGGCCTCGGCGCGGATTCGCCCGTACGCATGCTGGAAATCATCGCCGGCCGCTTCGCCGACACCGTTGAGCGCAGCAGCGATGGACTGTCGGTGCGGCTGGACCGTATCGAGGACCGCGTGCTGGCCGACAGCATCGGCGAGGAGCGGCGCGACCTCGCCCAGCTCCGCCACCAGACCGTGCGCCTGCACCGTCCGCTCACCGCCATGCGGCGCGTGCTGAAGCAGTTCGAACAACGTCATCCGGCCGACACCGAACACGAACTGCTGCCTGCGGTCTCGCGCCTCAACCAGCGTCTCGACGATCTCGATGGCGATGTCGCCACGCTGCAGGAACGCGCGCGCCTGCTACAGGACGAGGTCGCGGCGAAGCTGGCCGAACGCACCAACCGGCACCTGTACGTACTGTCGATGGTCACCGCCCTGCTGCTGCCGCCCAGCCTGGTGGCCGGCCTGTTTGGCATGAACCTGCCGGGTTTGCCGTTCGCGCACAGCCCGCACGGCCTGGCCTTCGCCCTGCTGCTCGGCGTGGCCTCGAGCGTGGTGGTCTACCTGGCGCTGCGGCGGATGGGCGTATCGCGCTCTACGTAACCGAGGGAGGGGCTTCAGCCCCGACTGCCATCGTCGGCGACAAGCCACCGACCCTCGGGCACCTGGTCTGCCGAGCGCATGTTCGATCGCTCCGCCGCTGTACGGTCGGGGCTGAAGCCCCTCCTGCAACGGGCGCGGTATCCTGATCGTCTTATGACGCTTCCTCTCCGTATCGCCACCCGTTACGTCACCCCGCTGCGCGAAGGCGGCTCGATGCCTGCCGTGGTCGAAGCCGACGACGACGGCCTGTACGTCCTCAAGTTCCGCGGTGCCGGCCAGGGGCCGAAGGCGCTGGTCGCCGAGCTGATCTGTGGCGGACTCGCGAAGGCATTGGACCTGCCGATGCCCAACCTGGCGCTGATGGAACTGGACGCCGACCTGGCGCGAACCGAAGGCGATCCCGAGATCCAGGACCTGATCAAGGCCAGCGCCGGGCTCAACCTGGCGATGGATTACCTGCCCGGCGCGGTGAACTTCGATCCCGTCGCGGAGCAGCCGGACGCCGATCTCGCTTCGCGCATCGTTTGGTTCGACGCCTTCATCAGCAATGTCGACCGCACGGCGCGCAATACCAACCTGCTGATATGGCATCGCCGCCTGTACCTGATCGACCACGGCGCGGCGCTGTACTTCCACCACGGCTGGGATGGCGATGTCTCCGGTGCGGGCAAGCCGTTTCCGCTGATCCGCGACCACGTGCTGCTGCGCTGGGCGTCGCGCCTGGCCGAAGTCGATGCGGATCTGGCGTCGCGCCTGTCCTACGACGTCATCGCCGACATCGTCGCCGACGTGCCGGATGCATGGCTGCAGGGACCGGACGGCTTCGGCGATCCGGCCACGCAGCGTGCCGCCTACGTGGCCTACCTCACGCGCCGCGTGGCGCAGCGCGAGGCGTTCGTGCAGGAGGCGATCCGTGCGCGCGCCTGATACCTACGATTACGCGGTGATCCGCGTGGTCCCGCGCGTGGAACGCGAGGAATTCGCCAACGTCGGCATCATCCTGTCGTGCGAACGCGCCGGCTTCCTGGAAGCGCGCATCGAACTGGACGAGGCGCGCCTGCGTGCGCTCGATCCCACGCTGGACCTCGACTCGCTGCGCCGCCACCTGGACACGATTCCGGCGATCTGCCGCGGCGGCGAAGCCGCCGCGCCGATCGGCCTGCTGCCGACCCGCGCGCGCTTCCATTGGCTGACCGCCAAGCGCAGTTCCATCATCCAGACCTCGCCGGTGCACATGGGCCGCTGCGGCGACCTGCCGGCGACGCTGGAGCACCTGATGGACCGCATGGTGCGGCCACCGAAGGCCACGACGCCGCGATGAGCGTCTACGTGGACGACGCGTTCACCCTGTGGCGCGGCCGTCGCTGGGCGCACCTGATGGCCGACACGCTGGACGAACTGCATGCGATGGCGGAACGGCTCGGCCTGCCGCGGCGCGCTTTTCAGGACAAGCGCAGCGGCGCGCATTACGACCTGACCGAGGAACTGCGCGAAGACGCGCTGCGGTTCGGCGCCATCGCCATCTCCCGGCACCGCGACCGCGAGCAGGTCCGCGCGATCATCCGGATCGCGCGGTCGCAGTGGAGCGGCCTGGACGTCGACGCGTCCTGATCGCTGCGCCACCGACGCGAGCGTCCGCGGCGATCCCATTTCTCAGAGTTGCTGCGCCTTGCCGCTGCGGATGGCCTCGCCGAGCAGGCGGTCGACATCGCGCTGCATCTTGTCGCTCGCCGCCACCTGCTTGCGGGCCAGCGCTTCCTGCTGCCGCGCGAGGGGTTCCTGCTGGCGCGCCAGTGCTTCCTGCTGGCGGGCCAACGCTTCCTGTTCGTCCGCGAACGCCTTCATGCGACGGTCGTGGGCGGCATCGCGGGTGTCCTCGCCGCGCAGCGCGGCGGCGGCCTGGCCGGTCGCGATCTCCGACATCCTCACGCCCAGTTCGCCCTGCTTCGCGCCCAGTTCGCCTTGGCGTTCGCCGAGCGCGCCCTGCTGTTCGCCGAGCTTGCCCTGTTGCTCGCCCAGCGCCTGGACAGGCGCATGCGCCGCCTTCATCTGCTGCACCGTGGCGGCATCGCGCACCACGTACTGCTTGCCGTTCTTCCGCACCCACAGCACCGGGGCATTGCCCTGCTGCAGACGCTGGGCGGTGCGGATGTCTTCGCTGTGGCCCGCCATCGACACGTCGTCGCCGTCGATCAGCACGTAGGCATCGCCACCACGCGAATCGCCGATGCTCCAGATGCCGGAGACCTGCTTCGGTGGCGCCGGTGGCGCGGGCGGCGGGGGCGGCGGCGGCGCGGCCACCTTCGGGCGGGCTGGCGGCGGTGGCGGAGCCGGCGGCGTAGGCGGCGCCGGCATGTCGCGCGCATCGGCGACGACGATCGGGCGCGGGGCCGCAGCGGCAGACGCCGCCGTGGCGGGCGTTGCCGCGCTGGCAGGCGTGGCGACGGTCGCCGGGGCAGGCGTCGCGGCCGTCGCCACCACCGGCACGGCGACGGGCGAGGTGCGCGCGGTGACGCGGTAGGGCACGGCGGCCAGCGCCACGATGCCCAGGGTCAGCGCGAGCGCGCCGGCACGCAGGGGGGAAGCGGTCTGCTGCAACATCAACAGTCTCCTCTTGAGGATGCGGAACGTGGGGGACGCGCCGGCCAGCGCCGGCGCCGGGGAAGTGGAGACGCCCAGCTTCACCAGCAGGCGTCCGTAGTCGTGGGCGGCGTGCTGCTCGTCCTCGAGCACGGCGGCGTCGCAGGCGACCTCGCGGGCGAAGGCGTATTCGCGCGCGGCCAGGTGGGCGACGGGATGGAAGAAGAACAGGTGCTGCGCCAGCGCGGGCATCCAGGCCCACCACAGATCGCGTCGCTGCAGGTGGGCAAGTTCGTGGTGCAGCGCCATGTGCAGGTCGTCGTCGCCCATCGCCGCGAGGCTGGCGGCAGGCAGCATCAGCACGGGCCGCCAGGGACGCGCCAGCATCGGCGAGTCGATCTCGTCGCTGACCAGCAGCGCGGGAGCCTCCGCGATGCCGAGCCGGTGCACGAGGGCGTCGTAGACCGCCCGCACGCGGCGGTCCCGGCACGGACGGGCGCGCTGAATCTGCTGACGCAGGCGCCAGGCATGGCGCAGCGTGTTCGCCAGCATCACCGCGATGCCGGCGAGCCAGGCGGCGAGCAGCAGCACGCCGGTGTCGATACGCGACGCCTGCGTCGCCGGCGCCGGCATGACCGCCATCGCGGGTGCGACGGACGTCGACGCGTCTGCCGCCATCGCCACGACAACGGGCGCGGCGGCGGCGGCGGCGGGCTCCGCGGGCAGCAGCGGCAGCGCGACCGGCGCAAGCCAGACCAGGCCGACCACCATCTGGGTGGCGACCAGCCACCACAGCCAGGCGCGGGTGCGCGCATCCAGGCGTGGCAGGTAACGGCACAGCGCCCAGACCAGGGCGGCGAGGACCAGCGACTGCAGGCCGACCGCGAGCACGCGGTCGATCATGGCGTCGGCGAAGGCGATGACGTCCATCTCAGCCCTCCTTCCGCTTCGACTGCAGGTTGGCGACCAGCGCCTCCAGTTCGGCCAGTTCGTCGTCGCTGACCTCGGTGCGCTGCGACATCCACGCCACGAACGGCGACAGCGAACCCTGCAGCGTCTTCTCCACGAAGCTGCCCACCGCACTGCGCATCACGTCGTCGTGCTGGGCGACCGGGGCATAGCGGTACACGCCGTCGACCTGACGGCGGCGCAGGAAAGCCTTGGCACGCAGCCGCTCCATCATGGTCAGGACGGTGGAGCGGGCCAGCCCGCGCGCCTCGCCGAAGGCGGCGGCGACCTCGCCGACGCTGGCCTCGCCGTGTTCGGACAGATGCTGGAGCAGCGCCAGTTCCTGGTCGCCGATGGACTTCTGGACCTTGCCGGGCATGGGTTCGCCTGATGACTACAGTTGTCGTCAACATGCCCGTGACGACAAGTGTAGTCAACCCTGCCGAAGGTCACTCCCGGCGACCCGCCGACGGACGGTCGCGGCTCAAGAAACGCCCGGACGGGCCGATCCTTGGGTGACCCCACCCTGCGCCCGCGTCGCCATGCTCATCATCGTCGGCTTCATCATCGTCACCCTGAGCGTGATCGGCGGCTATCTCGGCTCGCACGGCAAGCTGGGCGCCCTGTGGCAGCCGTTCGAACTGGTGATCATCGGCGGCGCCGCGCTGGGCGCGTTCATGGCCAGCAACCCGACCAAGGTGGTGAAGGGCACGATCTCGGCGACGCTGTCGGTGTTCAAGGGCGCGAAATACAAGTCGTCCGACTATCTGGACGTACTGACGCTGATCCACGAGATGCTCAACAAGGCGCGCCGCGACGGCTTCATGTCGCTGGAAGAGCACATCGAGAACCCGGCCAACAGCCCGCTGTTCCAGAAGTACCCCAAGATCCTCGCCGACCACCACCTGCTCGACTTCCTGACCGAATGCCTGCGCCTGATGGTGGGCAGCAACATCGAGCCGCACGAATTGGAACCGCTGCTCGAGCTGGAACTGGAGAAGCACCACCACGAAGCGATGGCGCCCGCGCACGCGCTGCAGAAGGTCTCGGACGGCCTGCCCGGCTTCGGCATCGTCGCGGCGGTGCTCGGCATCATCGTGACGATGGGCTCGATCGGCGGCGACATCGCGGCGGTCGGCGCGCACGTCGCCGCCGCGCTGGTCGGCACCTTCCTCGGCATCCTGCTGGCCTACGGCTTCGTCTCGCCGCTGGCCGCCGCCATCGAGGCGCAGGTCGAGCAGGACAGCCGCATGTACGAATCGGTGAAGACCGCCCTGCTCGCCTGCCTGCGCGGCTACAACCCGGCCGTCGCGCTGGAGTTCGCCCGCAAGACGCTGCCCTCGGACGTGCGCCCGCCGTTCGCCGAGTTCGAAGCCCACCTCAAGGCCAACAAGTAAGCCACGGCGATGAGCGAGCAGCGTCCCACCATCATCGTCCGCCGCGTCAAGAAGGTCGCCGGCGGCGGCCATCACGGCGGTTCGTGGAAGGTCGCCTATGCGGACTTCGTGACCGCGATGATGGCGTTCTTCCTGGTCATGTGGCTGATGGGCGCGACGACCAACAAGGACCGCGCAGCGATCTCGGAATACTTCCGTAATCCCAGCCCGTTGAGCGGCAAGAGCTTCTCGCCGGCGCCCGGCCCGAACGGACCCGGCGGCGCCAGCACGTCGATGATCAAGCTCGGCGGCACGATGGACCTGCCGAAGGGCGAGAGCGACAACCCGTTCGACAAGCCGCCGGGCGAGGCGGACCAGGTCTCCGAAGAACAGCAGAAAGCGCAGGAGAAGCAGCGCCTGGAAACGCTGATGCAGGCGCTGCAGGAAGCGATCGGCAAGAGCCAGGCGCTGGAACCGTTCAAGGACCAGCTGCTGCTCGACCTGACGCCGGAAGGCCTGCGCATCCAGATCGTCGACCAGCAGAACCGGCCGATGTTCGATCTCGGCGGCACGGTGCTGAAGCCTTACACGCAGGCGATCCTGGCCGAGCTGGCCGGCTTCGTGAACCAGGTGCCGAACCACATCAGCATCACCGGCCACACCGACACCACGCAGTACACCTCCAGCCGCGGCTATACCAACTGGGAACTCAGTGCCGAGCGCGCCAATGCCGCGCGCCGCGCGCTGGTGGCCGGCGGCATGCAGGAAGACAAGGTGTCGCGCGTGGTGGGCCTGTCGTCGGCCGTGCTGTTCGACAAGCAGAATCCGCAGAACCCGATCAACCGCCGCATCAGCATCGTGGTGATGACCAAGGCGGCGGAAGACGCGCTGCAGGGCGAGGGCAAGCTGCTCGCACCCGGTGCACCGCTGCCGGACGCGGATACGGCGATGCCGGACGCGCCGGTCGAGGCCATCGCAGCGCCATCGGCACCCGTCGAGCCGCGCGCCACCGCGGCACCCTGACGCGTCATGCGCCGACGGCGGAACCCTTGAGCTCGATGGTATTGCCGTCCGGGTCGCGGAAGTAGAGCGACAGGCCGTCGCCTTCCGCGCCGAAGTTCACGTCTGCAGGACCATCCGGCATGATGCCGAAATCGGCGAGATGCGCGACCAGGGCGGCTTCGTCGAACGGTTCGATCCGCAGGCACAGATGGTCGACATTACGCCCCTCGTGTCCCGCCGCCGCGCCACCGCGTGCGCCGAGCGTCCCGTCGACGCTGACCAGATCGATCATCGAGGCGCCTGCCCGCAGGTGCACCAGTCCCAGGTGGTCACGCGTGCGCACGACGTGGCACCCCAGCACCTCGCCGTAGAACGCGATGCTGCGGGCGAGATCACGCACGCGGAGGACGATGTGGTCGATCCGCTCCA
The DNA here is from genome assembly GCF_056175725.1 of Pseudoxanthomonas sp. LjRoot206. NCBI lineage: Bacteria > Pseudomonadati > Pseudomonadota > Gammaproteobacteria > Lysobacterales > Lysobacteraceae > Pseudoxanthomonas > Pseudoxanthomonas sp. LjRoot206. Next base: position 259,367 of record NZ_JBGFFI010000002.1, on the reverse strand, counting down.
CCGTGAAAGCCTGTGCCATGGTCTGCTCCGTTCCGGGGACTGTCCTCTCTTCGACGAACAGGCATGGCGCGGATCGACACCGCGACGCGACGCGCGCCACGGATCAAGGCCGTGGCTCGCGTCGCGTGTCGGCCGCCTCAGCGGGCGACGTGCAGTCGGACTTCGACGCGGCGGTTCGGGATCAGGCACTCGCGCAGCGCCGCCTGCGGTGTCACGCCGGCGCACGGCTGCACCTGCTCGGTGTCGCCCTTGAAGCCGTACGTCACCTTGGCGGCGTCGATGCCGCGTTCGACCAGCAGCGCCCGCACGGTCTGGGCGCGGCGCTCGGACAGCGCCTGGTTGTAGTCGTGTCCGCTGCCCTGCAGGCGGTCGGCATGGCCGACCAGTTCCACGCCGGTCAGCGTCAGGCCTTCCTCGCGCAGGCGGCCGAGTTCACGGTCCAGGCTCTGCAGCGAGTAGGCACGGATGTCGGTGCGGCCCGATCGGTCGAACTCGAACAGCACGTTCGCGGTCAGCACCGTGTCCGCCGGCAATGCGGCGGGTATGTTGGGCACGGCACCGCACTGGCGCGACAGCGCTTCGGCATCGCTCACCCAGTCTTCGGCGATCTGGATGTACGGCTTGGCGTGACGCCACTGCTGCTGGTTGAACTCGTTGCCGGCGTGCACCAGTTCCACTTCGCCGCAGGCGACGGCCTGCTGCGCGCAGGCGAAGCCCGGCGTGCCATGGATCGCGCCGAGACGCTTCCACAGGTCCTCGCGCACGCGCGCGGCGTTGTTCACCAGCGGCGTGTCGGTCGGCAGCGGCGTGACGCCCTGCTCCATGCCCACGATCAGCTTCTCCGACTCGGTCAGCGCTTCCTGCGGGAAGGCGCTGCGGTCGTTGCGCGAATACTCGTGGAAGGACACGTCCAGCCAGCACTGTGCCTTCGACAGGTGGTAGTCGCGCACCGGACGGCCGCCGTCGTTCAAGGCCTGGATGCGGCCCTGGGTGTGCTCGTAGCCCGTCAGGTCGGCGTGGATCGCCTCGTCGGTGATCCGGTCGCGCGCCGGCGTCAGCTGCGTCTGCTGCGCACCGGCGGTGAAGGCGAGGCCGGCCAGCACGGCGGCGCACAGGAGGGAGGTCTTGGTATGGGTCATGTCGGTAATCCTCAGCGCACCGGATCGCGGTAGCGGGCGTCTTCACTGCGGAAGAGGTCTTCGTCGAACTTGAAGCGCAGGCGGATGAACGCGCCCTGCTGCGTGTACTCGTAACCGGTCAGGTCGTCGTCGCCGCGGAAGCCGGTGCCGTTGTAGCCCACCGACAGCCACAGGTTCTGCCGCAGCAGGCGACCGACTTCCACGCCGAACGCGTACTGGTTGGCGCCGTCCTGGCCGCGGAAGGTCGAGCCCAGCACGCCGATGTCCCAGTTCTCGGTGATGTCGTAGACGATGCGGCCGGACAGCAGCACGGCATTGAAATCGTCGTCGACGCGACCGGTGTCGGCGTAGAAGAAGCTGTCCTGCTGCCACTTCGCCGCCACGCGGCCGGTCAGCCACCACGGCCGCGACGGATGCCAATCGGCGTGCGCCGAGACGATGTGCGCGCTGCTGCGGATGTCCTGCCCGGTATCCGAGCCGAAGCCGGTGCCGTCCATGCCGCTTTCGTCCTTCTCCAGCTTGTACTCGTAGCGGGCCAGCGCGTTGACGCGGTTGGTGTCGGTGTCGCGGTAGGCCGCACCGATCTGGAAGCGGTCCTGCAGCACGTCGCCACGCGCGTCGTACTCGGTGCGCAACAGGTAGTTGCGCGCCAGCAGCGTCCAGTCGCGGCTCAGCTTGCGCGCGGCCAGGAACTGCAGCAGCGTGGTGTTGTAGCCCTCGTTGGTCGGCGTGCCGGCGACGTCGTCGGAGATCCGGTGTTCGAGCCGCACGTTGCCGCGCCACAGCGGATTGGCGCTGTAGTCCAGCGCGAATCCGATGCCGGTGGAATCGCCGATGGTGCCGGAGATGACGTTGGTGTGTTCCAGCGTCGTGTCCAGGCGCAGGCCCTCGCGCAGGTCCCAGCGGTTGCGCATGCCCGACGCCGCCTGGATGTCGCGGCCGGCGATGGCATCGCGCAGGCGGTATTCGGAGAACAGCTGCGTGTCCTTGATGAAGCTGGTGTCCACGCCCAGCGCCACCGTATCCGCCTCGCGTCCGTCCTGGGTCAGGCCGTTTACGCCGCTGATGCCGGTCTGCTTCTCGTAGCGGCCGTAGATCCGGCTGCGCTCGCGCAGCTGGTAATCCATGCCCAGCGCCACGCGGTTGCGGTCTTCGCCGTGGATGTCCTGCTCGACTTCGCCACCGATGCTGAAACGGTCGCTGGCGCGGTAGCCGGCGCCGATGCGCAGCATGTCCGACGACAGCTCGGTGCCCACCGGCAGGCCGCTGCCCACGTCGTTGGGATTGCCGCTGCTGATGATCGGCAGGCCGGTCAGCGGGTCCAGCGGTTGCTGGCCGTAGCCGAGCGCACCGCCGCCGGAACCGGTGGCGTAACCGCCCGACAGCCCGCCGATGTTGCCGTAGCCGCTGCTGGTCGCCCACGTGTAGTAGGCACCGACGGTTTCGCGGATGGCGCGGTAGCCGACGTCCAGCGTCAGCTTGTCGGTGACCTTTACCCGCGTGCCCGCGCTGGCGGCTTCGCGCTCGCCCCCATCGGGATTGCGGTCCTCGCTGCGCAGGCCTTCCGCGTACAGCTCGAAGCGGTCGGTCAGGCGCCAGCGCGTGGTCACGCTGTACTCGCCACGCCCGCCGTACAGCGGCGACGCCGGATTGTTGAACGCAGGATCGGACTGGCCGGCGAACAGCTTCAGGTCCAGCGCCTTGCCGGCGTGGCCCAGCTCGACGCGCCAGGCATCGCCTTCCACCAGTCCGCTCAGGCCCTGCAGGCCCGGCGTGCCGTACTGGTTGACGCTGTTGGTGTTGACCTCGCTGCGCGTACGCGCGGCTTCGGCGACCAGCCAGGTGTTGGCACCGAACCTGTAGCCGACGTTGGCGCTGCCCATCTCGAACGCGGCGAAGGGATTGCGGTCGTCGACGTAGGAACCGCCGATCTCGCCGTTCGCGCCCACGCGCAACTGCGCGTCCGCGCCCACCACCAGGAACTTCTCGGTGCCCTGGTCCAGTTCGTAGGTGATGCGCAGCGACACCGGGTTGAGGTCGCTGTCGAACGAAGGCAGGAAGCTGTTGAGCAGGATGCGGCCGGAGAAGGGCTCGAAGCTGTAGTCGACCAGGCGGCCCAGCGGGCGCACCGAGACGATGCGCGACGGCTGGTTGCGGTCGCGCACGACCACCTCCACGCGCTCGCTGCCTTCCAGCACGGCGTTGTTGCGCAGGCCGTACGGACCGCTGCCGGCGGCCGGCAGCTCCTCGATCACCTGGCGCAGCGAGTCCTCGATGGCGAAGACGTTGCCGCGCACGCGCGCGTTCTCGAAATGCCAGCCCAGGCCGGTCGCGGTGCGGTTGTAGGTGCCCAGCACGCGCTGGCCGGCCTGCGCACCGAAATCCACGCCGGTCTGCGTGGCGATGTTGTCGCCGGTCTGGAAATCGCCGTACAGCAGGTAGCTGCGGTCCTTGTCCACGCGCACGTACAGGCGCTCGGCCGAGCGCGCATCGAAGCCGCGCAGGGACGCATCGCCGTACACCGGGTAGAACTCTTCCGGCTGGATGTCGCGCAGCAGGCGCGCCCGCACGTCCTTGTCGGAGTCGTAGGCGGCGGTCAGCAGGTACTCGCCCTTGATCGTGCCCTTGACGAAGAACGCCGCGCGCGCGGCACCGTTCGCCTTGCCGCTGTTGAACTGCTTCTCCCAGCGGCGGATCTCGCGCTCGAAGCCATCGCCGCGTTGCGTGCCGTTGACCAGGTTGTCGCCCTTGCGGCGGAAGTTGATGACGCCTTCGATCAGGCCGGTGGCGATCAGCTCGCGCATCTCCGGCACGAAACCGACGACGCCTTCGGCGCTGTGGCTGCCCGAGGTCACCCGCAGCAGCACGTCCTGCGGATCGTGCGGCGCCAGCAGTTCGAACTCGGCGCGGCCATCGCGCACGGCCAGCTGGATGCCGGGCGTGACTTCATCGGCATCGAGGCGGCCCGGACCGAATTCGTCCGTGCGGCCGTCGGCCAGCTTGATACGGCCACCGCTGTGCTCGATGGTCGCGAAGGACTCGCCCGCCATCGGCTTGCCGTCGGCACCGTACAACTGCACGACCACCTTGACCGGCGACTGGCCATCGGCCGGTACGCCGTCGCGGTCGACCTCGACCACGACGCGGTCCACGCCGACGTTGACGCTGTAGTCGACGTTGCCGGGCTGCGCATACAACGGTTGCGGCGCGGTGCGCTGCGATTCCGGCGATTGTGGGTACAGCGGCGTGGCCTGGCCGATCGCCGGCGTGAAACGCTGGTCGCCGGAGACGGCCTGCGCCTGCACCAGCACCGGCGTCACCGCCAGGGCCAGCGCGAGCGCGAGGGGATGGAACGAAGGACGCGAAGCACGCATGGCACGGGATTCCAGGGACGTCGACGGACGCGGGGCGAAGCGACTCATGGCTGCACCTCCCCGTTGCGGACTTCATCCGGCGCCGTCGGCCTCGGTTCGACGATCGGCCGCTGGTTGGCCGAATCGGTACCCTGCTGCGGCGCGCGCGCCGGCTTGCTCTCGAAGCGCAGCGGTTGCTGGTTGCGCTCGATTTCCGGCGCGCGGATCTCGCCCTGCGTGCGGCGTGCCTTCACCTGTTCGATCACCGGGTTGGAGCAGCTGCCCTCGATGAAGTCTGCGCGGTGCAGCTCGCCGTTCTTGAGGTCGATGAACAGGCTGTCCGCATCGCCCAGGTTGCGGTTGCTGCTGGTGGTCAGGCGCGAACCCGCGGGCAGGGTCGACGGATCGACCTTCAGCGTGTGGCTCTTCGGCGGCAGGCCGCAGTAGCTGTACTTGCCCTCCGAGTCGCTGACCATCCAGGTGCCGTCCTCGAAGTACATGCGCACGCCGGGGATGCCCAGCTCTTCCTTGTCCTGCACGTGGTTGACGTTGCAGTCCACGAAGATCTTGCCCAACACGCAGCCTTCGTCGGCGAACACGCCGCCGCTGACGATCACGCGGTACTCCGCAGGGTTGGACGGCACCACGCCGCCGTTCGGATACGGCGTCAGCGTGGTCGGATCCACGCAGCCGCCATCGATCGAACAGCCCCAGGCACGCGCTCGGTTGATGCCGTCGCCCTGCTGGCTGCCGACGCCCACGCGGACGCGGTACGTCAGCACCTTCTGCTGGCCGACCGCGAGCGGGCCGACGTCGAACACCAGCGTCGGGCCGGGCTTGCCCAGCGGATTGGCGATGCCGGCGCTGTCGACGCGCGCGGTGCCGTCGATGAAGGTGAAGCCGTGCGGCAGGCGGTCGATCACGTTGACCGTGCCCATCGACGCACCCGCGGTCTGGCGGATGGTGATGGTATAGACCAGGCTGTCGCCCACCTCCACCGTCTTGCGGTCGCCGGTCTTGGTGATGACCAGGCCCGGCGCGATCTGCGGATCCAGCGGGATGTGGTTGTGCACCGGCACGGCCACGCCCGAGCCCAGCGTCAGCTCCAGGTAGTACGTCGTCGACGTGCCCACCGGACCGGTCGGTGCCGTGGCGTTCGTCTGCACCGGATAGCCTTCGCCCGGCGTGGACGGCGGCGACAGAGGCGCGGTTTCCGCCGGGATCATGCCGGACTGGAACGTGTAGCCGGCCGGTGGCGTCACCGCCAGTTGGAAGCGGCACGAGGCCGGCGCATTCGGACCCAGCAGGAACTGGTAGAAGCCGTCCGCGCCCACCGTCATCGACACCGACGTGCCCTGCACGGTGTAACCGCCGAGCGTGGCGTTGAGCACGTGCTGCTCGGGCGCATAACCCGCACAGGTGCCGATCGGCGTGAGCGTGACGCGCGAACCGGGGACCGGCGTGCGCGTGGTCGCGTCATAGACCACGCCGCCCGGATTCAGCGGCAGGCTCTGCTGCGGCAGGTTCGCACCCGGCGCCAGCACCACGGCCAGGTGCGTACTGCCACCGTCATTGCTGCGGCAGGAGCTGGCCGTGCCATTGGCGGCGGCATTGGTGGCATCGCAGGGCACCGGCGGACCGGCGACGGTGTCACCGCTCACGGGCAGGCCCCACACCACGTCCGTCGCCGGATCGCGGAAGCGGATGTTCAGCGGAATCCCCGGCACCTGGTCGGCGATGGAGTACGTGCCGTCGACCGCGGTGGTCGTCGTGCCGACGATCTGGCCGCTGCCGTTGACCACTTCCACCACCCAGCCGGACAGGCGGCGGTCGCCGCTGTCGATGCGGCCGAAGTCGCCGCCCTGATCGAACCACACCGTGCCCGAGACGGACGCCGACAACTGCACCGGCGTCGGCAGGCGGCACGCGTTCTGCGTGATCGCCGGGTCGCACACCGGCAGGTCGCCCGGGTTGCCTTCGAAGTCGGCGCGTTCGTCCGGCGTCGGCGTGCGGAACTCGTTCTCGCCACCGCCCTCGACGATCACCGCGTTGTTCACCGGCGAACCGGTGGCGGCCGTCGCGGCGACGCGCACCGAGGCGACGATGGTGTCGGTCGAGGTGGCGCCGGCGGCGATCACCGTGCTGCTCGCGCAGCGGAAGCGGTTGTCGCCCGGCGCGCCGGTGCAGGTCCAGCCCGTGCCCACCGGCGTGGCCGCCAGCGTCAGGCCGGCCGGCAGGCGGTCTTCCACCACGTACTCGCCGGCGCTGGGCTGCTGCCCGATGTTGCGCACGCGCAGCGTGTAGGTCGCGGTGTTGTTGACGGTGAAGATCGCCGGCGTGGCGGTCTTGCTGACCACCAGGTCGGGCGAATCACCGATCTCGCCGAAGTTGTTGTCGATCGACTCGCCACCCGGCGGCAGCACGATGCCGCTGATCGCAGACGGCGTGGTCGTCACCGGCGTCGCAGTACCGACGGCCATGCCGTCGATGGTGCCGGCGCTGGTGATGCCGTTGAGCGTTTCCGGCGGCTGCGTCGGTTCGGTCACCGTGTAGGTGCCCGGACGCAGGTCGTCGAAGCGGTAGCGGCCGTCGGCATCGGTGGTCACGGTGACGTTGACCGCCTGGCCCAGGTCGTCGGTGCCGGTCAGCACCACCTGCACGTTCGCGTAGCCACCCTCGCCCGTGTCGATGACGCCGTTGTTGTTGCCGTCGTTGTAGACGCGGCCGCTGATCGCACCCGCCGGCACTTCACCGAAGTCGTTGCCGGTGACGTCCTGGCCCACGCCCAGCGTGATGCCGCTGATGACGGAGGGGGCGGAGGTCGGCGGCGTGGCGGTACCGCCACCGGTGCCGGCGTTGGTGATGCCATTGAGCGTGCCCGCCGGCTGCTCGGGTTCGGTGATGGTGTACGTGCCCGGCGGCAACTCGGTGAAGGCGTACGTGCCGTCCGGCTGCGTGGTCACTTCGCGGGTGATGGTGTTGCCTGCCAGGTCGGTGCCGGTGAGGCGCACGACGACGTTGCCGATGCCGTCTTCCGACGGATCGATGACGCCATCGTTGTCGCTGTCGCGCCACACGCGCCCACCGATGGAGCTGTTGAGCGGGATCTCGCCGAAGTTGTTGCCGACCGAGCTCGCGCCCGGCGTGGTCAGGTCGATCGCGCTGATCGCGCTGGGCACGGTGGTGATCGGCGTGGCGGTGCCCGACGGCGTGCCGCCGACGGTGCCGGCCACGGTCTGGCCGTTGCTGGTGCCGGTCGGCTGGGTCGGTTCGGTCACCGTGTAGGTGCCCGGACGCAGGCCTTCGAACGCGTAGTCGCCGTTGGCGTCGGTGGTGGTGCTCAGCGACACGGCTGCGCCGGTGTCGTCGGTACCGGTCAGCGTGATGGTCACGCCGTCGATGCCGGTCTCGGCCGCGCCGGACTGCACGCCGTCGTTGTCGGCGTCGAAGAACACGCGACCCGACAGCGCCACGCCGAGCGTCTCGCCGAAGTGGTTGTCGATCGACGCGCCGCCCGCGGGCAGCACGATGCCGGCGACCGCGCTGGGCACGGTCGCGGCTGGCGTGGCGGTACCGCTGGCGCTGCCGCCGATCGTGCCGGCCACGGTGGTGCCGTTGATCGTGGTGACGCCACCGACCACCGGCTGCGCGAGCTGCTCGCTGACGGTATACGTACCGGCCAGCAGGTCGTCGAAGCGGTAGTTGCCGTTGGGGTCGGTGACGACCGCGGCCACGGCATTGCCCAGCGCATCCACGGTGCCCGCGGGCAGCGAGACGCTGACGCCGGCGATGCCGTTCTCGCCCGCATCACGCACGCCGTCGTTGTCGGCGTCCAGCCACACGCTGCCGCTCAGCGACGCGGCGCGTTCGCCGAAGTCGTTGCCGCTGGAGCCGCTCGCCGGCAGGTTGGTGACGGTGATGGTGTTGGTCGGGTTTTCCTGGCCGTTCGCCAGCCCGGTGGGCTGCGTCTCGACGATGCGGTAGTTCTGGCCGGTGATCGCACCGCCATAGCGGTAGCCGCCGTTGGCGTCGGTGGTCAGGGTGACCGGCGGCAGGTCGTCCGGCGTGCCGAACACGCCATCCGGACCCGCGCCCTCGATCACCACGGTGACGCCGGGAATGCCCGGCTCACCCGCGTCCTGGCCGCCGTCGTCGTCGCGATCCAGGTAGACCGTGCCGCTGATGATGGCGTTGGCGAGTTCGCCGAACAGGTAACCGGTCGCCGCCTGGCCTTCGCTGATCGCGATGCCGTCGATGACGTTTGGCGTGGTCGCCGTACCCGGCGTCGCCGCATTGCCCGGCGTGTGCCGGCCGTCGATGTAGCCGGTCGGCTGCGTCTCGGTGATCGTGTACGTGGTGCCGGCCTGCGGCGGCAGCAGGTCGCGGAACACGTACGCACCCGTCGCATTGGTCTGTACGGTGACGTTGACCGGAGTGCCGGACAGGTCGGTGCCGGCCAGCGTCAGCGTGGCGTTGGCGATCGGATTCTCGCCGCCGTCGAAGCTGCCGTTGTTGTTGTTGGCCGGCGTGCCCGAGAAGTCCTCGAACACGACGCCCGCCAGCGAGCCCAGCGTTTCGCCGAAGTCGCGACCGGTCACGCCGGCCAGCGGCAGCGCGTTGACGTCGATGACGTTGGTCGGGTGTTCGGTGCCGTTGCCGTAGCCGGCCGGCTGCGTTTCGGTAACGCGGTAGTTCTGGCCGACCACCAGGCCGGTGAACTGGTAAGCGCCGTTGGCGTCGGTCTGCAGCGTCAGCGGTGCCGGATCGTCGCCGTTGCCGAAGATGCCGTCCGCACCGGCGCCGGTCAGCGTGACCGTCACGCCCTGCAGGCCGCCATTCGGGCGCGAGTTGACCGTGCCCGCATCGGCGGCATCGAAGTCGCCGTTGCCGTTGCGGTCGACATAGACGCTGCCGCCGATGGCGGCCACGGCGTCTTCGCCGAAGTTGAACGCGGTGCCGTCGGTGCCCGCGCCCAGGTCGATATTGCTGATGCGGTCGGTGGTGGCGGCATCGCCATTCACCGCCGTGCCCGGCGTGCAGCCGGTGACGCAGGCCGCACCGCCGATCAGGCCCGGATTCACCGCGGTCGGACGGTTCTGGTAGTTGCCGGCCGGCAGCGCTTCGCGCAGCGTGTAGACGATCAGCGGATCGAGGTTGGTGAAGCTGTAGGCACCGCTGGCGTTCGTCGTCGCCGTGGTGATGACCGTGCCGGTGGCGGCGTTCAGCAGTTCGACCGTCGCGCCGGCGATGACGCCGTCGCTGCCCTCGCGGACGTTGCTGAAGTTGCGGTCGATGTAGACCAGGCCCGACAGCGACGGACGACGCACTTCGGGGAAGTGGTAGCGCACGCCGGTGTCGTTGGCGCCGACCGGGATCGCGGCGATCACCGAGTTCGGCGAACCCGCGCTGTACGTACCGCCCAGCGACGGCTCGCTGCCACCGGTGGTCGGCAGCATCGACGGGCTGTTGACGTATGCCGCTGGCTGGGTCTGCGTCAGCGTATAGCCGGCCGCATTGGCCGGCGACAGATTGGCGAAGCTGTAGGCGCCGCTGGCATTCGTCGTGGTGGTGCGGCTGACGGCGTTGCCGTAGGCATCGGTGCCGGTCAGCGTGATGGTGACGGCGTTGATGCCCGGTTCGGTGCCCAAGCCCTGGTGCGTGCCGCCGTTGGCGCCCGCGCGGTCGCGGTCCTCGAACACCACGCCGGCCAGCGACGAGCGCGTGACCGCCAGCGGGATGGTGACCGTGTTGTTGCCCGGGATCGGATCGACCTGCTGGGTGGCGATGGTCGCGCTGTTGTTGACCGAACCGCCGCTCGGGTAGCTGTCCCAGCGCGAGGGCACGATGATGCGTACGCGGCCGGTGGAGGTGACGTCGCCCAGGTTGCAGGTGACCGTGCTGCCCGCCTGCGTACAGGTACCGGTGCCGTTGGGCACTTCGCCGCCGCCCGGATTCGGTCCCGCCTTGCGCCAGGTGATCGCGCCGGTGACCACCAGGCCCGCCGGCAGCGTGTCGGTGACCACGGTGCCGGTGCCGTTGAGCGGACTGCTGCCGGTACGGTCCAGCGACAGGCTGGCGCCCGGGCCGTTGTTGACGCCTTCCACCACGTAGAAGAACGGCTGGCGCAGTGCCACGCTGGTCACGGTCGGCGGCAGCGCGACGACAGGATCGCTGTCGGGCGACGCCACGACGGTCGTCTTGCTCACGCCCACGTCGGCACGTGCGCGGATCGTCGTGTCCTGGTCGGCGCTGTTGTTGGCCGGGTTGGTGTCGGTTTCTTCCGACGTCGCGGCCACGGTGTTCAGCAGTGTGTCGCCAGCGGCACCGGGCGCGGTTTCGTACTGGAAGCGCACGTACAGCGTGCTGGTCTGTCCGCTGGCGACCACGCCGGGCTGGTTGGGCGAGAAGCCCTCGCCCGGCATCTGGCAATCCAGCGTCATCGGCGCGCCGATGGTGGGGTTGGCGCCGGCGGTCACGCTGCATGCGCCCACCACGTAGGGACCGCCCGTCGTCGACGAGGCGCCGACATAACGCACGGTGCGGCCTGCCTGCGGCGTGATGGTGTCGGTCACGCGTACGTTGGTCGCCAGCGACGGACCGTTGTTGCGGACCGTCAGGCGGTAGGTGATCAGGTTCTGGCTGACGTCGTTGGCGTTGTAGCCCAGCGGATCCACGCCACCGGCGAAGCCCACGTCCACCTTGTTGGTGATCAGGTCGACCGCACCGCTGTTGAACGGCAGCGTGGCCGAACGCTGGTCGTCGGCGGTGTTGAGGTTGTAGTCGAAGCTGCCGTTGGCATCGGTGCCGCTGGAAGGATCCGGCGTGCCGTTGTTGTCGCGGTCGAAATAGAAGTCCGCCACGTTGGTGAACGTGCGGCCCGTATTGCCGACGTTGACGCTCGGCCGGATCACGACCGTCATGCTTTCGGTCTGTCCGTTGTTCATCGACAGCGGTTGGCAGGTCAGCGTGACCGTCGCCGTGCCGCCGGTGGGATTGGCATACGACGTACCGCCGCTGGCCGGTGTCGTCGTGACGCCCGCGCCTGCCGCCGCAGTACACGTGGCGGAGCCGCCACCGGTACGCGTGGCCGACACCAGCACGAAGCCGGCATCGTTCGCCGGCAGCGTGAACACGTCGCGGAACACCACGCCCGGCACGGTCGACGGGCCCTGGTTTTCGTACGACATCACATAGGTGGTGTTCACGCCGGCCTGGCCGGTGGCACCCGAGGTGATGTTCTTCGCCGTCGTGCGTACGTTGGCGACGCGGTCGACCTGCAGCCAGTCCGACGCGCTGTTGTTGGCGGTGTTGATTTCGCCCACCGAACCCGCCACGTTCGCGTCGATGCCGACGCCGGCGGTGTTGCAGAAGGCATTGTTGATCGGCACGCCGCCACAGGTGCTGGCGCCGCTGCCCGCGCTGTCGAACAGCGCGCGCTGCACGGTCAGCACGATGGTCGCACTGGCGCCGTTGGCCAACGGCGTGGTGCCGGAACGGCAGATCACCGAGGCGCCGGTCGCGCAGGTCCAGCCGGGCGGAACGGTGCTGGCGGTGACGGTGGTGCGGCCGGTGACGAAGCCCGGGATCGCATCGTTGACGACGATGCCGGTGGTGCTGTCGGGGCCGTCGTTGGTGACCGTCAGCGTGTAGGTCACCGTGGTCTGGCTGGCGCTCAGCACGTTGTCCGCCGTGCCCGGGCCGTTGGTCTGCTTGGCGATGCGCAGGTCGGCGCGCTCGTTGGTGGTGCGGGTGCCGGCGCCGTTGCAGTCGTTGCCGGTTTCGGGATCGGTGTTGACGCCGTTGCCGGTCAGCGGCTCCAGCGAGCCGTTCGAACCACCCGTACACGCGGTGTTGTTCAGCGAACCCGCCGCACGTGCACGGCTGACGATCTGCAGCTGCGGCGCGTTGGCGTTCACCGCCAGCGGCAACGAGCCCGCGTTGAGGTCGCAGGTGACACGCTGGCGTGCCGGCGGCACCGCATAGGGATTGTCGACGCTGCAGGTCCAGGGCCCGGCGAAGGAAAGGAATTCCTCGCCCGCTGCCAGCTCATCCACCACCTGCACCTGGCCGGTGGCCGCGCGCGGACCGAGGTTGCGCACGACGACGGTCGAGGTCATGCGGCTGTCGGCATCGCTGCCGATGCCGTCCCACACCGTGATCAGCTCAGGCGTCTTGGCCTTCGTCAGCGACAGGTCGGCACCGTCGGCGAGCACCGTGAACGTGGTCGTTCCGCTGTTGTTGTTCGTGCCGTTGCCGGGGCTGTTCGGGTCCGGCGTGGCCGAGGTGATGGTGGCGGTGTTGGTGACGTCGCCGCTGCTGTTGGGCCCCGTCGACGGCACGGTCGCCACGATGGTGATCGTCGCCACTTCGCCGACCGGCATGTCGCCGCCCGTACGATTGCAGGTACGCACGCTGTTGGCCGCGTCGCTGCTGCAGGTCCACGCCGCGGGTGCGGTGCCGCCGGTGATGACGAAGCCGGCCGGCAGCGCATCGGTGACGCTCGCGCTCTGCGCGACGCTGGGGCCCAGGTTGCGCGCGGTCAGCGTGAAGGTGATGGACTGGCCCGCGATGGCCGGCGCGGGCGCCGCCGACTTGGTGACTGCCAGGTCAGCACCCGGCGTGATGGCCGTGGTGACTTCCGCATCGTTGTTGTCCGGCTCGGGGTCCGGCGTGCCGATGGCCTCGACCACCGCCGCGTTGGTGATGTTGCCGCTGCCGGCGGTCACGCGCGCGCGGAAGCTGAACGTCGAGCTGGCGCCCACCGCCAGCGTACCGGCGTGGGTGGCGGTCATGGAGCCCTGCGCGAACGTCCATCCCGCGCCATTGAAGCTGCCGGCGACGAAGGTCGTCGCGGCGGGCAGCGTGTCGACCACGCGGAAGTTGGTCGACGGACTGGGACCATCGTTGGTGACCGTCAGGGTATAGGTCACGACGCCGCCGCCAACGACCGGGTCGGGCGTGGCGCTCTTCTGCAGGCGCAGGTCGCCCGCCACGGTCAGCGTGGTGGCCTGGCTGCGGAGATTGTTGGCGGTGTTGGTGTCGCCGGCGAAGAACAGATCGGCGACGGTGAGGCTGGAGATCGGCGTGGTCGCCGGCGGCGTGTTCGCGCTGAAGCCCACCGCCCCGCGCATGGTGACGGTGCCCGGCGCCTGCCCGCCGGTGTCGACACCGATCTGGAAGCTGATCGGCGAGCCGCCGGCCAGCGTGCCCTGCAGCGGACCGTGGTTGCAGACGATGCGCGTCGGCGTGCCGACGGCGGCAGCGCAGAACGCCGGCAGGCTGCTCGCGGTCGTGCCCGCGGGAAGGTCGAAGATGCTGCTGGTCGCGGCCGAGGTGTCGCCGGCGCCGTTCTCCAGCGTGATCGCATAGACGATGTCGCTGCCCGCAGGCACGGGGTCGTACCCGCTGTCGGACAGATCCGTCAGCTGCAGGTCCGCCGCCATGGCCGGCAACGCCAGCAGGCCGCCGGCGATGAACAGTGCCCGGGCAAGGCCGCGCGCGAACGTGCGCGCGGAGCGAGAAGAATACGAGGTCACGGGCACGAAGCCGCACACAACCGTCCGATGGTCATCGGCATACGCCGACCCGGCTTCCTGAATCACTGGCAATCCCCTGTAACAACGCTGTCGCCCGAAGGCGTCCCCGCAACGCGCCGGATCCCCCGACTGCCGTCCCCCGACGGGCTGGCAGTCACGATCCATGCGCGCTGTTCGCGTCACATCCGGACGCCGCCCGACACGACGGGCGTCACAAATGTGATTCTGTAATTCGAATTATGCCCCAGTTCGGCGGCGGGGTAACCCCATGCAAGGCCCGTGCCCTACGGTGCCGGAGGGGGCCGGCACCCGCGGAACAGCTCAGGGCGCGCCGGAAGGACGGGAGAAAAGCACCGTGCCAAGGCCTGCGTCGTCAGCGTGGCGTATCGTCCGGATCGCGCGCGGGAGCCAGCGAGGCCAGCACGTGCTCGGAGATCGTACGCACGTGTATGTCCTGCTGTGGATACGGAATCTCGATGCCTGCCGCGTCCAGCGCGGTGTACAGCCGGCCCATCAGGTCGCTGCGGATCGTCGACCAGTCGTCGTAGCGGCGCGTCCACGCACGGATGGCGAAATCCAGCGAACTGGCGCCGAAGCCCGTGAACAGCACGGCGGGCGCAGGATCGTCGGCGATGCCGGGCGTGGCACGGGCGGTTTCCTGCAGCAGCTGCATCACCCGCGTCACATCACTGCCGTAGGCCACGCCCAGGTCGACGTCCACGCGGCGACTCTGGTCGACCAGCGTCCAGTTGGTCACCTTGTCCGACAGCAGCATGCCATTCGGCACCACCACGTCGGCGCCCTCGAAGGTGCGCACCGTGGTGGCGCGCATGCCGATGGCGCGCACGCGGCCGGCAGTGCCGCTGATGTCGACGGCATCGCCGGGTTTGACCGGCCGCTCGAACATCAGGATCAGGCCGGAGACGAAGTTCTTCACCACGTCCTGCAGGCCCAGGCCGATGCCGACGCCGAGCGCGCCGAACATGAAGGCCAGCTGCCCGATCTTGAAGCCCGCCGCCGACAGCGCCGCCAGCAGGCCCAGCAGCAACAGCACGTAGTAACTCAGCGAGGCGATGCTGTTGTCCACGCCGCGCGGCAGCGACATGCGCGGCAGCACTTCCTCGCGCAACAGCGCGCGCAATGTCCGCGCGACCCAGACGGCGAGCACCACGCCGATGCAGAACACCAGCACGTGCCCCAGGCTGATCGACAGCTCGCCGTACTCGAACCGGTGCGTGACGATCGCCCTGGCCGTGTCGTAGACCGGCCGGAAGATGCGGAAGCGCGTCATCGTGTAGGCGATCCAGCCGATCACCGCCGCCACGCGCGCCCAGCGTGCGAGGGTGTCCAGCAGGTTGCCGCCGTGCCGACGCATCAGCCACAGCCGACGCACCTCGGGGCGCGCGCCGAGCCGGCGCAACAGCGCTTCCAGCACCGTCGCCGCCGCATACAGCACCAGCGCGAAGTAGCCACTCTCGATGATGCCGGCCGTCAGCATTTCCGCCAGCGATACATTGCCCAGCACATTCGCGACGCTCGCCGCCGTCAGCACGGCGACGCCACCCCAGGCCAGGCCGTGCACGAGTTGCCCGGCTCGGCCGGCCACGCCGGCGTAGCGCTCGCCACGCGAGCGCCACAGCAGCCAGCCGGTCGCGGCCAGTGCCAGCAGGGATAGCGCCAGGTAATAAAGCCGGTAGAGATAGTCGCTGGCCATCAGCAGCACGGCCAGATGCTGCAGCAGGTAGAACGCGGTCGCCAGATAGGGCCACGGCCCCAGCAGGCGACGGCCCTGCTGCGGCATCAGCCGCAACACGGGCACCAGGGCGACCAGCATCGCCAACTGGTGCAGGAACAGCGGCGCGTTCGGCTCGAACACCAGCACGCCGATCATGGACAACAGCAGCCAGGTGGAGAACGGACGTCCGACCACGCGCGACTCGGCGTCCGTCGCCACTACCGCGGCCGGATCGAGACGGCGGCGCCGGTGTCGCCACGCAATCCACAGCAATACCGGCAGCAACGACAGCTGCAGCACGTGCAGTAGCCGCTGGTTCCCGACATCCGCCGCCGCGTACTGGGCGACGAAGCTGTTCTCCTGCTGGACCTCGCGCTTCAGGCTTTCCGCCACGTCCTGGCGCAGGACCGTGCGGTCGTGCACGCGCCACAAGGGCGGCGCATCCAAGCGGAACAGGCGCCGGTCGGAATAGGCGATGGCGTCATCCACCGCCTGCTGGCCAGCCTGGATGCGCGCGGCCAGCAGGTTGGCGCGCTGCCCCAGGCGGATCTGCCCGGCCAGCGGCGTGGACAGCGCCTGCTCGGCCGACTGCAGCCGCGCGGATACGCTCTCCACGCGCAAGCGCAGCGCATCCGGCGTGCCGTCCCCTGCCATGCCCCGCCGGGTGAGCTCCCAGTCGGCGCGCCGCAGCGCCAGCTCGGCCGCATCCTGCGCATACGGCGCCACCGACGCCTGCATGTCGCCGCGCCAGCGCGCGTACTGGCGCGCGTCGAATTTCCAGTGCCGCTCCATGCTCTCCAGCCGCAGCACGGGCAGGGTGCGCAGCTCCCCGTAGGCGAACAGGCCGTTCTTCTCCGCCACCGATGCCTCGATGGTAGCCAGCCGCGGCACCAGTCGGCCGAGCGGATCGGCGCGCGCTGCACGCAGCGACACCTCCTCCGCATAGCGCTCGTCGGCATCGGCGCGACCCGGTATGTCGGCCAGCGTGATGGCCTCCGGCACCTTCGGTTTGGACGGCGACAGCAGCGTCGTGACGTCCTGCGCATGCACCGCGCACGATGCGAACAGTATCAGGCAGGCAAGACAGGCCAGCAGCACACGCATGACGGTCGATCTCGACACCGGCGACCCGGCGAGTCTAGCGCGCGTCGTCGCCGGGAAGCGATCAGAACGCGTCGCTGCCCGGCCGGATCTCCACGCCCATCACCGCAGCCAGTTGCTGCATGCCCTCGTCGTCGCGGCGCAGTGCCATCCAGCCGGCGTACGCATCGCCGCCGGTGTTCCAGTTCCACAGCGTATAGCCATGTTCGCGCAGGCGATCGTAGGCAACGGCCATCAGCGCGGGCACGTCGGTACCGTCGAGGAAATCCTCGTCGCTCGCGTCGCCGCCCCAGTCGATCTCGATGGCGTAGCGCGCGGCCAGCTGGTTGGTGCAGTCGATGAACGATTCGGTGTCCTTCCAGTCCACGTAGAAGCCGGACGTCCAGTCGATGGCGTCCTTCAGCGTCCACAGCACCTGGTCCGGCTCGGTACCGTCGCCACCACCGGCATCACGGTAGGCGGCGAACTGGCGCAGTGCGGTTTCCTCGTCGCCGGGGTTGATCAGCACCAGCAGGTTCCAGACCAACGCTTCGGTGTCGTCCAGGTCCATGTCGTCTTCGTCGTCGAAGGCATGGCGGAAGTTGTCGTCGGGATCGAATTCGTCGTCGGGCAAGGTCATGGATATGGTCGCGTGCGGTGCGGGGTCGGCGGTTGCCGATGTCAAAGTTTGCTGAATATTAAGGCCACGTGATGCATCCGCGTGTGAGGTGGCGGCGTAGATGTTCCCGCAAGCGCAACAACGACATCCATACCCACCCAGGAGATCACCCATGAATCGCAACGTCCTTTCCGTCGCCCTGCTCGCCGTCGTCGCTGCGGCCGCCTGCTCGCCCAAGACCGCCGAAGCCGATGCCGGCGCCGCACCGGCGCCCGTCGCCGAAGCCAGCGACCCGGTGCCGGCCGAGAGCGCCGCGCCGGCCGTCGAACAGAAAGACGTGGTGGACACCGCGATCGGTTCGCCCGACCACACCACGCTGGTCAGCGCCGTGCAGGCCGCAGGCCTGGTGGACACACTGAAGGGTGCCGGCCCGTTCACCGTGTTCGCGCCGACCAACGCGGCGTTCGACGCCCTGCCCGCCGGCGCCGTCGACACGTTGCTGAAGCCCGAGAGCAAGGCCGACCTGACGTCCGTGCTGACGTACCACGTGGTCCCGGGCGCGGTGGATGCCGCCACGCTCACCCAGCAGATCCAGGCCAGCGGCGGCACCGCGACGCTGAAGACCGTGCAGGGCGGCGAACTGAAGGCGCAGGTGGTCGATGGCGGCGTGACGCTGACCGACGCCAAGGGCAACGTCGCCAAGGTCACCACCGCCGACCTGAAGGCGAGCAATGGTGTGATCCATGTGGTCGACAAGGTGCTGATGCCGTAATTCCTCGACGGCAGCACACGCCGGGGCGGTCGTGGTGGGCCGCCCCGGCGTTCTTTTTGTCAGCGCGGCGCGCAAGGTCTATCGTGGGCCGCGCCGGCGGGCCGGCCTGCCGGGGAGGCCGCGCCATGTTCAACCCCCGCCCCGTGGTCCAGCAACTGCCCATCGGCCATGGCCACGTCTGCATCGTCATCGACGATGCGCTGCTGGCGCCGGAACGGCTGCCCGCCTTTGCGGAGGCCTACCGCGAGGATTTTCAGGCGGTGCCTCCCGCGGTGTTTCCCGGTGTGCACCTGCGCATGCCGGAGGAATTCACCGCCCTGCTGCACGATGTGCTGCGCGAGCACGCGCGCCACGCGCTGGGCGCCCGACGCGTATTGCGCAGCGCGAGCCGGCTGTCGCTGGTGACCACGCCTGCGGCGCAGCTGGCGCCGACGCACTGGCACCCCCGCCGCCTGCGTCCGTTCGCGGCGGACCAGTGCATCGTGGCGGCCGAACTGTTCCTGTTCCACGACCCCGTGCTCGGTGGCACGCACTTCTTCCTGCCACGCGTCTCGCCCCAGCAGGTCGAACAGCTGGAGCACGATGCCGATGCGCTGTCGCCGGAGGAATTCTCCCTGCGCCATGCATGCGCCGCCAGCTATCCGCAGGCATCGAACGCCAGCTTCACCCACGCGCTGACGGTGCCGGCGCGCTGGAACCGCCTGCTGCTGCACGACGGCGGCGCCTTCCGCGCGCCCGCGATCGCCGCCCCCGACCGTCTCAGCGCCGATCCGCGCCTTGGCCGGCTGACGCTGCAGGCCACGCTCGCCTGCAGCCGCAACCGCGTGGCGTGGTGACCGCGGCGCTTCGGTTATCCTTGCACCCCGTTCTCCGCTCGATGCCTTCCCATGTCCGACACGCCTCCCGACCGCCTGGCCTCCGACCCGCGCAGCCCGTTCCACGATGCCGTGGCGATGGACCGCGGCGTGGGCATCCGTTTCAACGGCGTGGAGCGCGACAACGTGGAGGAGTACTGCGTCAGCGAAGGCTGGGTGCGCGTGCCGGTGGGCAAGTCGAAGGACCGTCGCGGCAACCCGATGACGATGAAGATCAAGGGTACCGTCGAGACCTGGTACCGCTCGCCCGCCGCCGAGTGAGCGCAGCGCGGCCACGACACGTGGCCTGAACACCGGCGTGGCACAATCCCGGCCTGCACTGCACGCCGGGAGGGCGCATGAAGTTCCTGCTGATGGTCTACACGGACGATTCCCTGCTCGAGGCGCTGCCCGAGGGCGCGTTCGACCGGATGATGCACGGCTGCATCACCCACGCCGACGAACTGAAGGCGCAGGGTACGCTGATCGAATCGCAGCAACTGGAACACGGCAGCACCGCGCGCACCGTGCGCGTGCGCGACGGCAGGACCAGCGTCGTCGATGGCCCGTTCGCCGAAACGAAGGAAATCCTCGGCGGCTACAACCTGATCGAGGCCGACAGCCTCGACGAAGCCGTGAAGATCGCGCAGGAATTCCCGTGGGTCGGCACCGGCAGCATCGAGGTGCGGCCGGTGCGCGATTTCGACGAAGTCCGCCGGCGCGTCGGGGCCTGAGCTACTTCGCCTTCGCGCCGCCCAGATGGCGCGACAGGAAGTCCAGCAACCGCGTGTAGTAGGTGCGCTGATTGGCCTCGGTGTAGAAGCCATGGCCCTCGGTGCGCACGTACAGCGTCTCCACCGGCACGCCCGCGGCCTTCAACGCCTTTTCCATGCGCTCGCTATGCGCCTGCGGTGCGATCTCGTCCTTGCCGCCCGCGGCCAGGAACACCGGCACGCGGATGCGCTGCGCCAGCAGGTTCGGGGAGACCTCCGCCAGGTCGGCACGGTCGTCGCTGATCCAGTCTTCGGCCCAGGTACGGCTCGACCTGCTCTCGCGCGAATCCTGCTTGTGCATCAGCGCCAGGTCGTAGACACCGACGTAACCCGCGGCGCAGCGGTACAGGTCGGGCTCCTTGGCCACGCCCATCAGCGAGGCGTAGGCGCCGTAGCTGGCGCCGTACAGGCAGATGCGCTGCGGATCGGCGATCTTCTGCTCGATCGCCCAGCGGGTGGCGTCGGTGAGGTCGTCCTGCATCTTCCTGCCCCACTGCCGCGCACCGGCGTGGCGGAAGGCGCGGCCGTAGTTGCCCGAACCGCGGTAGTTCAGGCGCAGCACCGCATAGCCGGCGCGGACCAGCATCTCCGCTTCGTCGTTGACCTCCCAGCCATCGAAGATGCCGAACGGGCCGCCATGCGGCATCACCACCATCGGCATCGGCGCATCGCGCCCGGCACGCGGCCGGGTCAGGTAGCCGTGCAGCGCCATGCCGTCGCGGGCGCGCAGCGTGACCGGCTCGCTCGGCGCCAGCGTCGCCGGATCCAGCCAGCTGCGCCGGCTGAAGATCAGGTCAGCCGCATTGCTGGTGGTGTCGAACAGGAAAAAGTCGCCCGGACTGGTGTCGCTCCAGGCATGCACGACCTTCAGCCGTCCGTCGCGCGTGCCCGAGGTGATCGCGATCGACGAACCGGGAAACGAACGCTCGAGCTTGCGGTACAGGCGCGCCGTCGGCGACTTCTCGTCGAAGAACGCCGTGCGCAGCTTACCGTGCATGAAGAAGCTGCCGACCGGGGTACGGCCGTCGTCCGCGTAGATGATGTCGTAGGGATCGACGACCGGATCGCGCAGCATCGGCGTGCGCGCGCCGGTCACCGTATCCAGGGCGACGATGGCGTCCGGTCCGTCCCGCTGCTGCACCTGAAGGTAGGCGGTCAGCCCATCGGCGGACAGGCCCAGCGGCCACTCCACGAAGCCGCTCTTGCCCTCGTCGTTGACCAGCGTCCATGGCGCCCGGTCGTCGGCGCGGTGGTAGAGCTTGTTGATGTTGTCGTCGCCCGCCCCCTGCGCGAAGCGCACGCGCCGCGCGCCATCGACGGTGAAGCTGGCGCGGCGCACCGGTGCCGTGGCCACGGTGTTCATGGAGCCGTTGAAGACATCGAGCCGCTCCACCCGCGTGTTCGGCGTCGAGGTGTCCAGCGCGTACATGCCGACCAGCACCTTGCGGGGGTCCTCGGGCAGCGTGTCGATCAGGTAGGCGGCACGCGGCTGCACCTGCGTGGCGTCGAGCCCGTAGCGCGCGAAGATCTGCCGCCGCTGGGTGCCGTCGGCGTTGGTGGCGTACAGCTCGCCGGTCGGATACGGCTGGTCGCGCGAGCCGAACTTCTTCGCCACCGACACCACCACGCGCTCGTCGCTGACCCACCACACGCCGCTGATGACGCTGTCGCTGCCGGCGCTGACCTTGGCGGTGATCTGCTTGTCGGCGCGCCGGACCACGGCCAGGACGGTCTGGTCCTCCAGCGGCACCGTCATCGCGTAGTACTCGCCGGTGGGCGAGATCTTCAGGGTCTGCAGTTCGTCTTTCTTCAGCAGCGGATCCAGGTCCACCTGCGCATGCGCCAGCGGCGCCAGCAGGCACCCCAGCAGGATGCCCGCACTCCGTGTTCCCCACCCCATGGACGCCTCCCGTGGCATCGCGTGTCCCCGCGCGGATTAAAGCGCAGGGGCATTCGACGGACAAGCGCAGGCGGTCACGCCACCGCCTTCTCGTCAGCGTGCCAGCGCGGCCGGTTCCTGCTGGCGTTCGATCGGCGGCGCCTGCAGGGCCCGCTCGGCTTCCAGCCGTTGGCGGCCGGCCTGCAGCCACGCCTGGCCGCTGTCGCCCTGCAACTGGTCGCGCGAGATGCGCTCGATCGCGCCGCTGTCGCCCCGCTTCGCTGCGTCGAGCAGGCGCTCGACCATCCCGCCATCACGAGGCGGCTCAGTGGAAACAGCCGATGCCGTCGGTGCCGGGCGGATATCGACCGGCCGCCACGTCAATGCAGACGCCATCGCCTCGTTGCGCGGCTGCGCGTCCAGGCAGTCGATCCTGCACAGGTTCGAAGGCGCCAGTTCTTCGATGACGCCGCGCGTGCCGGCCTTGTCGTAGACCGAGGTGCGGTAGAAGAACTGGTGCTCCTCGGAGCGATGGATCATGTTGCGCGCCGGATCAGTCGGCTCCGCGCGCTTATCCAGAAAGGGGCGGTCGCTCAGCCCGTTGAGGTAGTCGATCATCACGTTGCCGCTGCGGATCCCGATGCCGTCCTGCGTGTAACCGCCGCCGATGTCGCTGTGTGCGCCAGCCACGGTGACGTTCAGGAAGCGCCCGCCATCGGTCACGCCGGGATCCATCACGCGGGTGGACTGGAACAGGTTGCGCCGCTCGTCGTCGGCGGTGATCTGGAAACCCGACACCACCGACGGCGGCAATCGGCGGTCGTGATCGCGCGGCTCGCCCGTGCCGACCGGGTCGAACAGGCCGACGGCCTGGATGACGGTGCCGGGTTCGCGCAGCGGCGCACCGATGTAGTCGACGTGCAGGACCCGACCATCGCCGTCGCGCGTGACCTGCGCGCCTTCCGGATTCCTGATGCCGCGCTCCTCGACCATCCGCGTGAAGCCGGCCGCCTGTTCCGCGCCGCGGCTGAAGCCGATGGCGGCGATGCGGATGTCCGCATCCGGGTTCTCCTTCAACCAGGCGGCGGATTGCTTCACGAACTGCAGGTACATGTCTTCCATGCGTGCTTCGTACGTATACCCCTTGGCGAGGTCGTACGCGCCGCTCAGGCCGCCCTGTGTTCCCGGCCCTTCCACGTAGCCCTGCGCGATGGCGGGATCTTTCAGCGACTCGACCTGCTTGGCGATCCGGGCGACGTTGGTATGGTTCTCCGGCGCGTCCGTCATCATGCTGTTGCCGGTACCATCGAACGCAGCGACGAAAAGACGATCGTTCGGCCTGTCGCTGGCGAGGAGAACAGGCGCGGAGAACGCCGCGAGCTGTCCGCTGGCCCGTGGAAAGCTCGCCAAGTCCGATACCGTTGCGGGTATCGTGCTGACACCGTCGGGATGTCGTTCTCCGCCCATGTCCTGCTCCTTGGACTATTGCGTCAGTAGGTCCTGCTCCACACGCGCACCAGATCATTGCGATGACCGCTATAGGGATTGCCCGCTATCTGCAGCGCCTTGGTCGGAATGAACGCACGCATGTAAACCGTGATCGTCCGGTCCTCGACTTCGAGCACGATGTCGGGATCGGTGATCGACACGCCCTCGCGAATCTCCTCCCGCGGTACCTGATGGACGATCTTCCGGTCGCGGAAGATCCCGGCGATATCGACGTCCGCTTCGTGCGCCGCTCCATCCTTCGAGCGCCAGGTCACGTGGGCGGGCGGAGGAAAGTTCCGCCGTGCGATGTGTCCCGCACTCAGGATCTGTTCGCGTGTCCCCCGGTAAGACGCCAGAGGCGGACTGACCTCGTCGTCACCGTCGACCCCGTGGGTGAAGCCCGAGTATGTGATCTTGCAGCCGATGGTGTCGAAGCAGTGCGCGCCGAAGTTGTGCTGCACGAACGTCAACGGCCAGTCGGCGACCGTATTGTCGATCTTGCTGGCCTTTCCGTTGCCCGATTCCTGCGTCATCGCCATGCCCTGGCATCCTGCGGTTGAGACGATCATCGCCGCGACCCACGCCAGCGATCGCGTGCGCGCTGCGCGGCATCGCGCGTCGGCTGGCGTCCTGCCCTGCATCGATGGCCTCCGGCGTCCCGCGTGCGTGGCCTCATCTGTACGACAGATGGACCACACCTGCAAGCCTTCTCAGGCAAATCGCAGGCGATGCGCCGCCTACATTCATGTACGTCAATCCGACGGCGTCGCGCCTTCGTCCATGTGCACGACTTCCCACTGATGACCATCGAGGTCCTGGAAGCTGCGCTGGTACATGAAGCCGTAGTCCTTGGCCTCGAGCGTCTCGCGGCCGCCCGCGGCGAGCGCCTTGTCCGCCAGTGCATCCACGGCGGCACGCGATTCCGCCGACAGGCAGATGATCGCTTCGGTGTGCGTGCGCGCGTCGCAGATCGTCTTGCGGGTGAAGCCCTGGAAGAACGGCTCGACCAGCAGCATCACGTAGATGGTGTCGCTGATGACGATGCAGGCGGCGTTCTCGTCGGTGAACTGCGGGTTGTTCGCATAGCCGAGCGCCCTGAAGAACGACGTGGATTGCTCCAGGTCGCGGACCGGCAGGTTGACGAAGATCTGGGTGGTCATGGCGATGGCCTCAACGTTGGGTCTGCGACTGGATCTGTTCGGCGAGGCGCGCTTCCTGCTCGCGCAGTTCGGGCGTCAGTTCGTCGCCGAAGTCGTCGGCCTCGAACACCGGGCGTAGTTCGATCTCCTCGCCGCCGTCGAACGGCGCGCGCTTGATCCACTCGATCGCCTCGTCGAGGTTGCGCACCTGCCACAGCCAGAAGCCGGCGATCAGCTCCTTCGTTTCACCGAAAGGACCGTCGATGACCGTGCGCTGCTTGCCATCAAAACGCACGCGCGCGCCGCGCGCGGTGGGATGCAGGCCCTCGCCGGCCAGCATGATGCCGGCCTTGACCAGCGCTTCGTTGAACTTGCCCATCTCTTCCAACTGTCCGGTGCTCGGCATCTTCCCGGCTTCCGAATCGGCACTGGCCTTCACGATGACCATGACGCGCATTGCAGTCTCCTGTCGTGCGGACCGGTCGCTCCGGCCGCTTTCAGGAGTGCGACGAACCGGGGGAACGCGGATCGACATCATCCCGCACGCAGTTCGGCGTTGAGCTGGCCCGCCCTACTGCAGGCGCAGCTTCAGGTCGCGACGGCCCTGCGCTTCGTTGCCGTGGTAATCGCGGGCAGTGATCCGAAGGGTGTAGTCGCCGGGCGGCAGTGCACCCGCCTGCCACGTCCCCTCGCTCCACATGCCGTCGCGGACGGTATTGGTCACGCTGTACTTGAACCGCGTGACCGCGCTGCCGTGCACGGTGATGCCGCTGCCCGGCGCATACGCGACCTGCACCGCCTCGTCGGAAGGCAGGCGATGGAAGTCGAGCGTCATGCGCGGCGCCTCGAAGCCCGCGACCGGCGTGCCATCGTCGTGCAGCAGCTGGTAGCCCAGCATGTACAGGCCGAGCCGTCGGCGCGGCAGGTTGCGGTCCACCTGGTCCCAGGCATCCACGACGATGCGCACGCCCTGCAGGTCGCGCGGCACCAGCACGCGGCCGTCCTGGCGCTGGTCGATGGGCTGGTCCAGCGTGTCGTACAGCGCGACCTTGTCGATGCGCGGCGGATACGCGTCGGTGAACCCGGTGAAGCCGAGCGCGATCGCGTTGCGTTCGTAGCCCGAGGGCCCGATCGACAGATGCACGTGCGCCATGCGGTTGATCGTGCCCAGCGCGTCGCCCGCGGCGAAGCGCGTGCCGCGGCGCACGCGGATGCGGCTGGGGTCGCCGCTGAGGTCGCGCAGCAGCTGGAAACGGGCGGGATCGAGCAGATCGCCGCGCGGTGTGCGGCCGACCCGCAGGTGGATGTAGTCCAGCGGCCCAACGCCCAGCCCTTCGCTCAGGCCATCGAAGTTCCACGCGGCGGACGGACTGCTGACCTTGCCATCGGCGATGGCGAGCACCGTCGCGCCGACGTCGCCGCGGATATCGAGTCCGCCGTGCAGGTGGTGGCGGCTCTCGCCCTGGTAGTCGCCGCGCACTTCGCCCAGCGTGCCCACCACTTCGTGCCAGCCGTCCTGCGGCTGCAACGGCCAGCGGCCGGCGGTGGCGGGCAGCGGATCGTCCTTCGACGGGCCGACGGTCGCCACGACCGGTGCGGCGCCGGCGGCCAGCGCTGCGATCCGGTGCACGCGGTGGCTGCCCGCATCGGTGAAATGCACGCGTCCCGCGGCATCGACCGTCAGTCCCGCCGCCCGCGACAGGCGCTGCCCGGGCAGGTGGCCTGCCAATGCATGCCAGCGGCCATCCCGCATCACCTGCATCACGCGGCCGCTGAACAGCTCGCCGACATACAGATGGCCGTCGTGGGTCAGTGCCAGCGACAGCGGGCGGCGCGGACCTGCCAGCGTCGGCAGGTCCGGCTGCATCGGCAGCGTGCTGACGCCGCCCTGCGGTGCGATGCGGCGGAGCGCGTCGTTGCGCAGGTCGGCGACCCAGACCACGCCGGCGGCATCCACCGCGACCCCGGTAGGCGTGTCGAAGCGCGCCTCGCCGCCGGTGCCATCGACGAACCCCGGCGCGTCGCCGCCGGCCAGCGTGCTGACCTGGCCGTCGCTATCGATCAGGCGGATGCGGTCGTTGTAGGTATCAGCCACGTAGACGCGCCCGCGGCCGTCGACGGCCACACCGATCGGACCGTTGAACTGCGCCTGCGCAGCAAGCCCGTCGCGGAAACCGGCCTCGCCCGTGCCGGCGACCGTGGTCACGACACCCTGCGGCGTGACCTTGCGGATCGCATGGTTGCCGGTATCGGCGACGTAGAGGTTGCCTGCCGCATCGCGCGCCAGCGCGGACGGGGTGTGGAACGCCGCTGTCGCCCCGGTTCCATCGGCGAAACCTTCGCGCCCGCCCGCCAGGGTCGTGACCATGCCGTCGCGCGCGATGCGGCGGATGCGGTTGTTGTCGCCGGCGTCGGTGACGTAGCGCGTGCCGTCCTCCATCACGACGATGCCCCAGGGATCGTCGAAGCAGGCCTGCGCGCCGGCACCGTCCTGTGCGCCACGCACGCCGTCGCCGGCCGTCAGCGACAGCTGTCCTGGCCAGCCGAATGGCGTGACCGGCGGGCCTGCATCGGGAACGGGGACGGGGAAGCGCGGCGTGACCAGGAAGGTCGCGGCCAGGGCAAGCGTGGTGAGGATCACCACCGCCCACAGCCAGGCGGTACGGCTCATTGCGTCACGGCGGCGAAAAACGGAACCGCATCATGGAGACTCGCCGCGCGCTTGGGAAGCGCGCGGTCAGAGCCCGCTGGCCGTTACCTGACAGGGCACGGTGAACGTGACCACGCCGCCGGAAGGCAGGGTGGGCACGGCCACGCCGCCGGTGACGAGGGTCGGCAATGCGCCCGTCGCCGGGCAGACGCCGCCCCCCGTGGCGGAGCAGGTGATCGGATTGCCGGCCGCCGGGCAGCTCAGCCCGGCGCCGGGCGTATCGCTGACCACGACGCCATCGGCGGCGGTGGGGCCCGCATTCGACACGACCACGGTGAAGTTCCTCACCTGCCCGCTCACGGCGGTGCCGGCGGCGGTCGACTTCACCACCGACACATCGACCACCCGCGCACTGTTGGTGATCGTGCAGACGATGGCCTGGCCCGCATGCGCGCTGGTCAGCGTCAGCGTGTTGCCGCTCAGGCTGCCGCCACTGCACGTCCATGCGCTGGCCGTGTAGGTCCGCGCATTGCCCGCACCCAGCGTCTCCGCCAGCGTGATGACGTTGCCCGGCACGACCTGCACGGCGGTGCCGGTGTCGGTCTCGGACGCGCTGTTGGCGACGGACGCCAGGCTGGCGGTGTTCGCGCCGCCGCTCGCCGACAGTGCGGCCGTGTCGTTGACGGCCGCGTTCACCCAGGTCTTCGCCAGCGCCAGCGACGCCGTCGCAGCGTTGCTCAGCGTGCAGGTGATGGTCTGGTTGGCGCGATAAGCGCCGGCGGCGATGGTGACCTGGCGGGTCGTGGTGTTGACCGTCGCGGCGACGCTGGCGTTGTTCTGGTCGGCACAGGTCGCGCCGGTCAGCACGTATCCCGACGGCACCGTCTCCACCACGGTGATCGCGGCAGCGTGGTTCGTCAGCGGATAGGTGGCGGACGCCACGGGCGTGTCCTGCGCGGTGGTGGTCAGGTTGAACGCCTGCGACAGCGCATTGCTGGCGGTGAAACCGAACGTGCCGGTGCCGCCTGCGGACTGCTTGCGCACGATCAGGTTCGAACCCGCGAAGCTCCAGCGCAATTCGAGCTCGTCGCCGCCGGCCGGGCCGGACTGCGTCACGCTGAAGGTCAGGCTGGTGATGCCGGTGCCGTTGAAGCGGATCGAGCCGCAGGCCGTGCCGCGCGCCACCGATGCCGCAGTGCCCGTCCGGCACTCGCCGTCCGCTTCGCCGGAAAAGGACGCACTGGTCTGGCGGAAGAAGCTGCTGCCACTCAACACGAACTGCGGGTTGCCGCTCAGTTCGGTCATCGTCACCGCGCCGCCGGTCGCGCTGGTGGCACCGAGCGTCCAGCGCGAGCTGTTGGGGTCGCTGCCGATGGCGCCGCCCAGGCGGTCGATGTGCAGCACCGGGTTGTCGACCGGTTTGCTGAAGGTCACCGTGTAGTTGCGCGTGCCGCTGTCGTGCAGCATCACCAGCGAGGTGCCGCCGGGAACCGTGCCGCCATAGGGATCGGTCCACCAGCCACCGGTGGTCGTGGTGTTGAACGCGCCGTTGGCGTAGTTCTGGTCGGCCGCGCCGGTCCAGGTGACCGTGACGCCGCTGACATTGGTGTTGGCCGACGCGGACCCGTTGGTCGTCCAGGTGCCGGTGATCAGTGCCAGCGCCGAGCCGGCGGCCAGCAGGCCGGCCAGCACCATGGCGACCTGGCCGGAGCGGCGTGCCCAGACCCGGCGCGGCGAAGCAGCGGAAAGGGAGAAGGAGGACGAACAAAGGGCGCCCCGGCGGCGCAGGCCATCAACTGCTCGGTACGACATCGACGAACGGATCCCCTGACGCGGCTAGGTGAAGGGGCGCTCTGCAGGCGTGTCCGACCGCCGGCCTGGTTCTTGTCCCCTGTGGCGGGCCGGCCCAAGGCGCCGTCCAAGGCAGAGAGGGGCCCGCTTTCGTGACATGTATCTTAACTTACACGTCACATAATGCGCACCAAGTCACATTTCCCCTCGTCGCGGGGAACGCGCCGCCCGTCAGCGGCGCTTACCTGTCAGCGGGGCGAACAACCCGCCGGGATCACCCGGTCGTGACCGGCCTGAAGGGAGAGTCCAGCACGACCGGCGTCATCGCGTCCTCCGGTTCGCCGGCCGCGGCCACGCACTCGGGGCTGCGTGCCGCCGCCGCCCGGCGTTCCTGCCGCCGGGAGCGCTCCTCGAAAGAGAAGGAGACCGGTATCCGCACCTGCGTCGCAATGCGCCGGCCATCCACCTCTTCCGGCACGTAACGCATCACGCCCACCCACGCCTCCAGGACCTCCTTGAACGCCTTCGCGGACCCTCGCGTTGCCTTCATCGACTGCAGCGTGACCAGGCCATCCTCGCCGACGAGCACGTTGAGGTCGATGTCGGCCTGCGCGCCCGACTGCATCGCCGCCGGCGGATAGGGAAGTTTGGGCAACCGCAGGGCATCGTTGGCGTAACCGGGGCCGTTGCCCTGGTAATCCATGCCGACCCGCAGGCTGCCATCCGGCTGCGGGATGGCGCAGGCCTGCAAGCGGACGTGGGTGACCCCCGGCCTGGCCACGCCATCCACGAGCGCCGGCTCGAAACGCCACCGCTTCACGCGCGCCTCGATCGCCTCGCGCACCGGCAAGGGCAGCCGGGAGCTGGCCTGCACGGCTTGCGGAACACCCTCGGCGTCCAGCGCGATCCTGGCCGTCGCGGGAAACAGCACGGGATCTCCCTTGCCTTCCGCCCACGCCTGTCCGGCCAACAACAACAGTCCCAACGCAGTCCATGACGTCATTGCTATTCCCCTGATATGTCGACGGCGTGCCATCAGCCCGTCGTGACCGGTTTGAAGGGCGAGTCCAGCACGACCGGGCGGCGAGGATCGGTTCCTTCTCCCGCCGCCATCCGGCATTCGGCCGATTGCGCATCCTGTTCGCGCCTTTCGCGCGCGGCCTGTTTCAGGCTCCCTGTTCCAAGCTCGAAATCCACCAGCATCGACATCTGGGTGCTGATCGGCGCGGTGTCCACCTCTTCCGGCACATAGCGCATCGCGGCGACCCACTCGCGCAGCGCCTTGTCGAACGGTTTGGCAGTACCGGCGACCGTTTCGATGCGCTCCACCGATGCGCGACCGTCCGCACCGATCCGCATGACGACGTTGAAGCTGCCCTCGCGGTTCGAGCGCGCCGCCTCCACGGGATACCTCGGCGGAGCCACCAGCACGGCGCCGCCTGCCAGGCCGGGACCGTTTGAGCGGTAGTCCATCGCCATGCGCATGGTGCCGTCCGCCGCCGGAACGGCACAGGCATCGAGAAACACATGGGTCACGCCCGCCTTGGCCACGCCATCGATCCGTGCGGGCTCGAAGCGCCACTGCATCACCCGCTGCTCGATGGCGCTGCGGACCGCAGGCGGCAACCGTTCGTTGGCCTGCACCTGCTGCGGCACGCCCTGCGCGTCCAGGACCACGCGCGCATTGGCGTAGAACCTGACCGCCTCGCTCTTTTCATCCCCCGCCGATGCTGCCGACGCGAACGCCAGCAGGCCGATCCCCAGCATCCCCTTCATGCCCGACCCTCCCTGATTGGTGGGCCGAGCATAGCCGCTGCTGCGCCTCAGCGCGCGGGCAGCGGGTCTTCCTTGTAGATCGCCACGTGCGGCATGCCGTCGGCGCCGATCCAGCCGCGGTACATGCCTTCAGTATTGAACGGGAACGCCATGCTGCCGTCGGCGCCCAGTGCAATGGCGCCGCCGTCGCCGCCGGCCTTGGGGATGTCGCGGTTGATCACGCCCTCGGACGCACGCGCGATGCTGTGCCCGGCCAGGCGCACGCGGGCGCAGACCTCGTGCGCGGCGGCGGCACGGATGTAGTACTCGCCCCAGCCGGTGCCGGAGAACGCACAGCGATCGTCCGCCCAGGTGCCGGCACCGATGATCGGCGAGTCGCCGACGCGGCCGTAGCGCTTGTTGGTCATGCCGCCGGTCGACGTGCCCGCCGCCAGCTGGCCCTTCGCGTCCAGCGCCAGCGCGCCGACCGTGCCGAAGTAGGCCTTGCCCGGCAGTTCCAGCGGCGTGTTGCCCGCCTGTGCCTGGGTCTCTTCCTTCAGCGCGTTCTGCAGCTGCTGCCAGCGCTTCTCGGTGCGGAAGTACGACGGGTTGACCAGGATCACGCCCTGTTCCTTGGCGAAGGCTTCGGCACCGCCACCGACCATCATCACGTGGCGCGACTTCTCCATCACCGCACGCGCCAGCGTGATCGGGTTCTTGACCCGGTGCACGCCGGCGACCGCACCGGCCTTGCCGGTGGCACCATCCATGATCGAGGCGTCGAGTTCGTTCTTGCCGTCATGGGTGAACACCGCGCCGCGACCGGCATTGAACTGCGGCGCATCCTCCAGCACGGTGATCGCGGCCGTCACCGCGTCGAGCGCAGGCTTGCCGGCGCTGAGTTGTGCATGGCCCGCGCGCAGCGCCGCCTCCAGCGCCTTGCGGGCGGCATCCTCGTCGGCCGGCGTCATGCCGGCGCGTTCGACGCCGGCGCCGCCGTGGATCACCAGCAGCGGCGAGTCCAATGCGACCAGCACGCCGTTGCGTACGGCGTAGTGGCGTTCGGCGGCCGGCTTCTCGACGCGGCCACTCGGCAGGTGCAGCACGGAATCGACGCCGGCAATGACGGTGTCCACGCGGTCGAGGTTCATCGCTTCGTCTTCGACCTGCTTCTGCACGAAGCCGCCCTTCACCACCGTGGCGCCGGCGCCCGGCGCGGTCGCGTAGACGCGCGCGCGGCCATCGCCTTCGACCGCGACCGCGGCATCCTCATCCACGCCCAACCCCAGGATCGGGCGGCCGGCCATCGATTCGGCCTTGGCGACGAAGGCGATCAGGCGGCCCAGGCGATTGCGTTCGCTGAAGTGCGTATCGGTCAGCACGCCCTTCAGCAGCGCCAGCTTCAGGAAATCCGTTTCGATGGTGTTGTCGGCGCCGAGCGGATCGGCCAGCGCACGCGGGCTGATCTGGCTGCCGCCGTCCATCGCGCCGTACAGGTACTCGCCCTGCATCGCCAGGCCTGCGCTGGTGCCGCCGAGCGGCTTGCCCGCGGCGACATGCGCATCCAGCGCGGCGCCGACCGGCGTGCCGCGCCAGTAGCGCACGTAGCGCGACTGGTCGCCGCCGGCGAGGAAGATGCCGTCCGCGCGCTTCAGGCTGCGCAGCACGGCGGGATCGCTCGCGCTTTCGCGGTCGCTGAACACCCAGGTTTCAACGGAGGCGATGCCGCCGACCTCGTTGAAGAACTCCTCGCCGATCTCGCCCGCCTGCGACGCGCGCAGCACGACGATGTGGCCGTTGCCGGCCTTCTTCATGAACCAGTGCATCGCATCGAAGTTGCGGTCGCCGCCGCCCATCAGCAGCAGGCCCGGCTGCACCTGTCCCGGCGTCTTCGCGTTGATGTCGCCGAGCACGTAGTGCGCCGGCTTGGCCGCCCACGCCGGCAAGGACAAGGCGAGCGCCACCACGCAGATCGCGCCGCGCTGCAACATGCCGAAGACAGAGACCATGCCGTACTCCCAGTTTCGAAGGTCGCGGCAGGATGCCACGCACCGATGACGGAGTGAGACGAACCGGCGGCCGTGTTCCCCCATGCGGAAGCGCGCGCGCTTGGGCTAGAGTGCGGCCATGCCCACCGAATTCGACGACTGGTTCGTCCGCGAGGTCCTCGTCCACGAACGCGCGCTCGCGCTGTTCCTGCAGCGCGCGTGGCCGCACCGCGACGAGTGGCACGACCTGCGCCAGGAGGTCTATGCGCGCGTGTACGAAGCGGCGGCGCGCGCGCGGCCGGACACGCCGAAGGCCTTCCTGTTCGCCACCGCGCGCCACCTGATGACCGACCGCCTGCGCCGCAGCCGGGTGGTGTCGATCGAGCCAGTGGGTGATTTCGAGTCCTCGAACGTCTACCTGATCGACGAGGTGTCGCCCGAGCGGTGGACCGGGACCCGCCAGGCGCTCAAGCGCGTGGTCGAGGCCCTGGACCGGCTCCCCGACCGTTGCCGCGAAGTGGTGTGGCTGCGGCGCGTGGAGGAGCTGCCGCAGAAGGACGTCGCCCGCCGACTGGGCATCAGCGAGAAGACCGTGGAAAAGCATTTGGCCAAAGGGATGCGCCTGATCGCCGACCACCTGTACGGCGGCGACGCCGTGCCTGCGCTGGACGGGCGACGTGCCCGGCCCGTCATGGACGAGGACGATGGGCATGGCCGACAGCAGACAGATTGAAGCGCTCGCGGCCGACTGGCTGGCCCGCCGCGATGCGGAAGGCTGGACGGCGGACGAGCAGCAGGGCCTGGACACGTGGCTGGCCGCGTCCGCGCGGCACAAGGTCGCGTTCCTGCGCCTGCAGTCCGCCTGGATCGAAGCCGGCCGCCTGCAGGCGCTGGCGGCGGGCCTGCCCGCGGGCACGCTGCCGCCGCGCAACGGTGCGGCAGCCGATGAAGACGGGCCGAAGGCGGATGCGCGTCCGGACCTGCGCGGCCTGACCTTCGCTCCACGCAATCGCGTCGACCACCGCCGTCGCGGCTGGCAGCACGGCCTCGCCGCGACGCTGGCGCTGGTCGCGCTCGGCTCGGTCGCCTGGGGCAGCTGGCAGCTGAGCGGTCGCGAGCAGGCGAGCTACGCCAGCGCCGTCGGCCAGATCCAGACCATCACGCTGCCGGACGGCTCCACCGCCACGCTGAGCAGCGACAGCCAGTTGGACGTGCGCCTCAGCCGTGGCGAACGGCATGTGGCGCTGGCGAAAGGCGAAGCCTTCTTCGATGTCGCGCACGACACGCGGCGCCCGTTCGTGGTCGAGACCGACGGCCGTCGCGTGGCCGCCGTGGGCACGCGCTTCTCGGTGCGGCGCGATCCGGACGAGATCCGCGTGGTGGTGACCGAAGGCAAGGTGCGGCTGGAGAGCCGCGCCGGCCCCGACGGCGCGGCGCAACCGGTCTCGCTGCTGCCCGCCGGCAGCGTCGCGACCGCCGGCCGCAGCGGCGTGCTGGTGCGTTCGCTGCCGGTGGCGGAGGCGGAACGGTATCTGGAATGGCGCGACGGCTTCCTGACCTTCGACGACACCTCGCTGGCGGACGCCGCGGCCGAGTTCAACCGCTTCAACACCCGCAAGCTGGAACTGGGCGACGCCGCCGTCGCCGACCTGCGCGTGGGCGGCAACTTCCGCTGGTCCAATGCCGAGGGCTTCGCGCACCTGCTGGAACAGGGGTTTCCCGTGCGCGCCGAGCGGCATGCGGACCGCATCGTCCTGCACACACGCTAGGCCGCGCACGCCACGACGAAGGTCACGGGGGGATTTGCGCGGTTCGTTCGTCCTGATAGCCAACAGGCGCCATTCCGAGCGCCCCCGGGGAGAGAGTCCATGCGGTATCCAGTGCGCGTCCTGTTGTTGAGTGCGGCCTGTAGCGTGGCGCTTGCCGCGCAGGCCCAGGCGGCCCCGGGCCGCATCGACCTGCCTGCGGGCGAACTGACGGCGGCGCTCAACACGCTGGCCAAGCAGTCCGGCACGCAGCTGGTCTACCGCGCCGACCAGTTGAAGGGCCGGCGCACCAGCGGGGTGCAGGGCGCCACGTCCACCGACCAGGCGCTCGACCGCCTGCTGCAGGGCAGCGGATTCCAGGCCAAGCGCGACGCCTCCGGCGCCGTGCTCATCGTGCAGGCCGACACCACGCCCCGTCGCGCACCGGCGCCGCGTCCCGCGCCTCAGGAGGCGCCTCCCGGCGGTGGCGCCCAGGCCGAAGAACCCGTAACCCAGCTGGAAACCCTGCAGGTCACCGGTTCGCGCATTCCGCGCGCGCAGATCGAAGGACCGGCACCGATCACGGTGGTGACGGCCGAGCAGATCCAGGCGGCCGGCTTCACCTCGGTGCCTGAAGTGCTGCGTTCGCTCAGCCAGAACAGCGGCAGCGTCCAGGGCCAGCAGAACACCACCAGCGCGCAGTCGACGCCCGGCGCACAGGCGGCCGACCTGCGCGGCCTCGGCCCCAACCACACGCTGGTGCTGATCAACGGCCGCCGCATCGCCGACTTCCCGCTGCCGCTCAACGGCCGCAGCAACTTCACCGACATCGGCAACATCCCGCTCGGCATGATCGATCGCATCGAAGTGCTGACCGGCAGCGCATCCGCCGTGTACGGCTCGGACGCGATGGCGGGCGTGATCAACTTCATCCTGAAGAAGTCCACCGACGGCACCACCTTCGACTACCGCTACGGCAACACCGAGCGCGGTGGCGGCGAATCCCACCGGCTGACGCTGACCACCGGCTTCGAGCGGGAGAACTTCAGCGGCATCGTCGGCGTGGAGCTGCTGGACAAGCGCCCGTTGTGGGGCTACGAGCGCGAGAACCAGGATTCGACGCTCGACGCGCCGACCTCGCGCCGCCGCCTGCCGCGCCTCACCGCGCAGCGCTACGACTGGGACGACGACGTCAACATCGCGCCGGCCGACGACTGCCGCGCCATGTCCGGCCTCAACGACGGCACGACGGTGCTGGCCGAGGACCGCTTCGGCGAACCTTACTGCGGCAGCGAGCGCGCCATCGCGTATCGCACGATCCAGAACGAGCGCAAGGGCTACACCGCGTACGGCTCGTTCGAATACCGCTTCTCGGACAGCCTGTCCTGGTTCGCCGACGTGCAGCTCGGCCGCCAGGAAGTCCGCCTGCTGACCGGCACCAACGGCAACGACGTGGTCAGCGACGTCATGGGCTGGGAGTTCCACGATCCCAACTCGACCGACAACAATGACAAGATCTTCTACAACGCCGTCACCGGCCACTACGAGATCTGGTCGCGCCAGTTCACGCCCGAGGAAATCGGCGGCCTCGGCAACCGCATGAACGTCACCACCCAGAAGACGTTCGCGGTGACGACGGGCCTGCAGGGCGCGTTCGGCGACAACTGGAACTGGGAAGCCGCGTACAACCACTCGCAGTACAAGGCCGACGTCGGCATGCCGCGCATCCGCGCCGCTGCCGCCAACCGGCTGTTCCTGGGCGAACAGCAGGGCTACGACGCGGATGGCTATGCGATCTTCAGCCCGGATCCGACCCGCCTGTTCACGCCGCTGACGCCGGCCGAGTTCGCATCGATCGGGGCCATGTCGACCTTCCGCCCGAAGGCGGACAACGACAACCTCAGTTTCACCGTCGACACGCCGGCGCTGTTCTCGATGCCGGCCGGCGACGTCGGCTTCGCCGGCGCCATCGAATACGGCACGCAGTCCTACGACATCAATCCCGATCCGCTGGCGCTGACGGCCGATGCCTACTACGGCCCGCGCTACGGCGACGGCAGCGGCGACCGTGACCGCTGGAGCGTGGCCGGCGAAGTGCGCCTGCCGCTGCTGTCCTCGTTGCAGGCCAGCCTGGCCGGCCGCTACGACCGCTACGAATACGGCAACAAGAACCCCAGCAAGTTCACCTACAGCGCCGGCCTGGAATGGCGTCCGATCGACACGCTGCTGGTGCGCGGCTCCTATGGCACCGGCTTCCGCGCGCCGGACATGCACTACCTGTTCGCGGGCGACGACTACTACCGCACGCTGTCGACCGACTACTACCAGTGCCGTACCGACGAGCCGGGTTTCAGCGACGCCGACTGTTACGACGACGGCACCTGGGACATCAACACGTTCGACGTCTACACCGGCAACATCGACCTGGATGTCGAGACCAGCAAGTCGTTCTCCGCCGGCATCGTCTGGTCGCCCTTCGCCAACTTCGACCTGGCGGTGGACTACTACAAGATCCGCGTGTCCAACCAGGTGCAGACCCAGAGCCGCGAACAGCTGCGCATCGACGAGGCCAACTGCCGCCTCGGCACCACCGAAAGCGGCACTCCCGTCGACATCAGCTCCCCGACCTGCGTGGATGCGCTCGCCCGGGTGATCCGCGACGCGGACGGCGACATCACCAGCGTCCGCTTCGCGCCGATCAACATCGCCAACGAGGAAACCACCGGCGTCGACCTGACCGCCAACTATCGCCTCACCACGGACAACGCCGGCGAGTTCCGCTTCACCGGTTCCTACACCTGGACCGACACCCACACCCGCCAGCAGTACCCGGGCGATCCCGAAGAAGACATGCTGGACCTGAGCTTCAGCGCGACCACCCTGCCGCGCAACAAGGGCAACCTCGGCATCAGCTGGGATCGCGACAAGGTGGGGCTGAGCTTCTTCGGCAACTACCTGGGCCAGGTGGCGAACTACAACAACGACGCGTGGACCGGGTCGACCTGGCGCTTCAACGGCGGCGCCCGCTTCGACATCACCGACCACCTGCGCCTGTCGCTGTCGGTCACCAACCTGATGGACAAGATGCCGCCGCGCGACGCGACGTGGGCGAACTACCCGTACTACGACACGTCCTGGTTCGACTCGATGGGCCGCAGCTACTTCGTGCAGCTCACCTGGAAGCTGGGCGGCGAGAAGCTGTAACCCCATCCATCGCGCTGAAGAGAAGGCCCGCCGACAGGCGGGCCTTCTTGTTCATGGCACCTCGTGAAGAGATGCGGGATCGACTTCGGCTTCCGAGCGGTAGATCCATCGGTCACCGCTGCGCTGATACAACGCCTCGAACTGGCGCATTGCGCCGCCCGCACACTGCATCTCCAGGATCATGTAGACGTTGTCGTCGTCACCTTCACCGGGCTCAGCGTCGATCAGCACGCAATCCGCATGCCTTGCCCGCGCTTCGCGCTCGATCTGCTCCGCATCCGGATCATGGAATGCGCAAGCCGCCACGCGAGGCAGCACGCACGGCAGGATCCAGCGGACGTTGCGCACTCACACCGTCCCGCGGTTCTTCCCCTGCCACGGCCGGTACCACTCGCGGATCGCGGCCATGTCGGTCTCCATGTCGCCGGTCGGGTAGTACACGTCGCCGATGCCGACGATCTTGTCCGGGTAGTGGAAGTACGCCATCAGGATCGGCACCTGCGCCTGATGGGCGATCTTGAGGAAGCCACCCTTCCACTTGTCCACGCGCTTGCGCGTGCCCTCGGGCGTCAGCGCGAACCACATCTTGTCGGACGTGCGGATCATCCGCACGGCCTGCTCGACCGTGCCCTGCGGCGAAGCGCGGTCCACCGGCACCACGCCCAGCTTGCGCAGCAGCGGCGACAGCGGCCACCAGAACAGCTGCGCCTTGCCCAGCACGCGCACCTGGAAGCCCATCGCGATCTTCGCCGCCATGCCCCAGATGCCGTCCCAGTTGGACGAGTGCGGCGCGACGATCATCACCAGCTTGGGGAGGTCCGGCAGCGTGCCCTCGATCCGCCAGCCGAACATCCGCAGGAAGGTGCGCCCCATCCAGCGGGTGAAGCGGTTGGGCGGCACCTGCGGCATGCTGGGCGGGATGCGCGGAACGATGTCGTGGCTCAAACAATTACTCCCATTGGCTCTTCTGCGAGCGGCCGCGCTTGACCTGGCTGCGCTCGCGCTTGGCGTCCAGACGCCGCGCCTTGGCGGCACGCGAGGGCTTGGTGGCGACGCGCTTCTTCGGCACGACCAGCGCGGCGGCGATGATGCCTGCCAGGCGTTCGCGTGCGTCCTGCCGGTTGCGGTCCTGGGTGCGGAAGCGCTGCGCGTCGATCACCAGCACGCCCTCGTCGGTCAGTCGCCGATCACGCTTGGCGAGCAAGCGCTCGCGCAGCGGCTCCGGCAGCGACGGCGAACCGGCCACGTCGAAGCGCAGCTCCACCGCCGTCGCCACCTTGTTGACGTTCTGGCCGCCGGCGCCGCTCGCGCGCACGAAGCGCTCGACCAGTTCGTCGTCCGGAATCGCCAGCGTGGGCGTGATCTCGAGTGCGGTGCTCCCCATGCGGCGGATTGTAGTCAGGATAGGCGTCGGTTCGTAGCGGACCCCCGCAGGATCGGCGCCAGTTAACACCAGATTTACTCCTCGGCAGGCACCCTGTGCCCCCGTTCCACGCCACCCGCACTGCATGATCGCTGCCTCGCTGACCGCGGCCCGCCGGCTTTCCCGCCTCCTCCTCGTCATGGTCGCGCTGGCCTGCGCCGGCACCGCCTTCGCGGCGGAACCTTCCGATGCCGACATCGACCGCCTGCTGAAGGCCTCGCGCGCCGAAAGCCTGCTGGCCGGCGTGGTCCCGCAGATGGAGGCCGTGCAGCAGCAGGAGTTCGACAAGCATTTCGCCGGCAAGGAAATGACCGACGAGCAGAAGGCCGAGGTCGCCCGCATCCAGAGCAAGACCCAGGAGATCGTGCGCAAGGCGCTGTCGTGGGAAGAGATGCGCCCGGTCTACCTGGACGTCTACAAGAAGACCTACACGCGCGAGGACGTGCGCGCGATCACCAAGTTCTACGAGAGCGCGGCCGGCCAGCGCATGCTCGACAAGAACCCGGCCCTGATGCAGAACATCATGAGTGCCGTGCAGCTGAAGATGGTGCCGATGCTGGAAGAGCTGCAGAGTGAAATCAGGAACATCCCGGTCACGCCGCCCCCACCGGTATCGCCGCCGCAGAAGCGCAGGCGCACGCGCTGATCTCCCGGAAGAACGACTGCCCGCTGATCTCCCGGGAAAACGACTGTCGGAGCGGGCCATGCCCGCGATGCACTTCGGTCGGATCGCACAAAAGGCATCGCGGGCATGGCCCGCTCCTACACGTCCGACCCCAAGTGCGCGTCACAGCACCAACTGGTCACGCGGCGGCAACCGCCAGTCGATGGGCGCCTGACCCTTCTGCGCGAGGTACTGGTTGGTCGCGCTGAAATGCCCGCACCCCAGGAAGCCGCGATGCGCCGACAGCGGCGACGGATGCGGTGCGCGCAGCACGCGGTGGCGGCGCGTGTCGATCACCTTGCCCTTGGCCTGCGCGTAGCTGCCCCACAGCAGGAAGACCAGGCCCTCGCGTTCGCGCGCCAGCGTCTCGATGGCGTGGTCGGTGAAGCCTTCCCAGCCCTTGCCCTGGTGTGCGCCCGCACGGCCATCCTCGACCGTCAGCACGGCATTGAGCAGCAGTACGCCCTGACGCGCCCACGGCAACAGGCAGCCATGGTCGGGCGGCGCGATACCGAGATCGGCGTTGATTTCCTTGTAGATGTTCACCAGCGACGGCGGCACCGGCACGCCCGGCAGCACCGAAAAACACAGGCCGTGCGCCTGCCCCGGCCCGTGGTACGGATCCTGCCCCAGGATCACCACCTTCACGTCGTCGAACGGCGTGGCGTCGAACGCGGCGAAGATCTGCGGCCCCGGCGGATAGATACGCGCCCCGGCGGCCTTGCGCTGGCGCAGGAAAGCCGACAGCTCCTGCATCTCCGGGCGCGACAGCCAGTCGCCGATGCGCGCCTTCCACGAGGGTTCCAGCCTGACGCGGTCGTCGTCCGTCATGCGCTCAGACCAGGCTGCGCGTTTCGTCCATGCGCGCCAGGCGCAACTGGAACAGCACCTTGGTGACCAGCAGGCGCTCGGCGATCGGCTTCAGCACCAGGTCGTTGGCACCGGCCTGCAACAGCTCGGCCTGGTTGTCGCGGTTGCTGTCGCCGGTCATCACCAGGATCGGCAGGCGCCGCTTGCCGTAGGCGAAATCCACGCGGATGCGCTGCACGATGTCGCGCCCGCTCAGCTCGCCTTTCAGGATGACGTCGGTCAGCACCAGGTCGAACTTGTGCGTGGACAGGCCCAGCGATTCGGCGGTGAGCAGCGCGAAGGCATCCTCCGCCTTCATCACGTGCACCACGTTGAGCGCCTGCCGCTCCAGCATGCGCTTGGTGGTCTCGGCGACGACACGGCTGTCCTCGATGTAGAGGATGGTGGCGCCGACCACCGGCTCGGGCTGCACGTAGCCACGGATGAAGGTCGCTAGGGCTTCATGGCCCAGCGCCTTGTCGAAATAGTCGGTGACGAACTCGGTGAAGCGGCGCTCTTCCAGATGCTGCTGCGCATCGCCGGACACGACGATGACCGGCACGTACGCCTGACCCGCCGCTTCGCGCACGCTGCGCGCGATCTCCATGCCATCGCCGTCCGGCAGCGCCAGCGCGGTGGTCACCAGGTGCACTTCGCCGGCCGCCAGCGCCTCGCGCGCCTCGGCGATGCTGGCGCAACCGATCACCTGCACGCCCGGCAGTTCGCGCTGCAGCACATCGGCAATCAGCTTGCGGACCAGCTTCGACCCGTCCACCACCATCACGCGGGGCGTGTCGCTGATCAGATGCCGGAGCTCTTGGGCCATGAAGGTGCGGGAAGGTCAGGTGGCAGTCGGACGAGTCTGACGCAAGAAGTGGCCGGTCACCAGCCATGCGCCCAACCAGCCGATCGCCGTGGCCGCCACGACGACGGCCGTCGC
This sequence comes from Pseudoxanthomonas sp. LjRoot206, assembly GCF_056175725.1. Lineage (NCBI taxonomy): Bacteria > Pseudomonadati > Pseudomonadota > Gammaproteobacteria > Lysobacterales > Lysobacteraceae > Pseudoxanthomonas > Pseudoxanthomonas sp. LjRoot206. The sequence goes on along the minus strand of NZ_JBGFFI010000002.1, from coordinate 217,991 downwards.
GCCGACCGGATCCAGTCCGACGAGCGCAAACGGGCTGCCATAGCTGCGCGCCAGCGACGCCAGCGGCGCACGCAGCGCCAGCGCCGCCAGTGTCAGCAGGCCGAGCGCCAGCGCACCTGCCGCGAGCCCGTACCACGCACCGATATAGACGAACGGCCGGCGGATGAAGCCGTCGCTCGCGCCCAGCAACTGCAGCACGCCGATCTCCTCGCGCCGCGACTGGATGTCCAGGCGCACGGTGTTGCCGACCACCAGCAGCGCGCCCAGGCCGAACAATGCCGCCAGCACCCAGACCAGTCGCTGGCCGAAGCCCATCCAGCCGGCGAGGCGCTCGCGCCAGGCGGCATCGTGCTGCAGCAGGTCGGTTTCGGGCAGCGCCTCGAGCGCGGCGACTAGGCGTACCTCATCGCCTTCGGGCACCACCACCAGCAGGCTGGGCAACGGATTGCCGTCCAGCAGGTCCAGGGAACCCGCCAGGCCACTGCGCTCGCGGAATTCCGCCAGGCCCTGCGCCGGCGTACGCAGTTCGACGCGGGCGACATCGTCGCGGCTACGCAACGCTTCCGCCAACGCCTGCGCGCGGGCGACCGGCGTGTCCGGGGTCAGGAACAGGTCGATCTCGCGCGACTGCTGCACGTCGCCCGCGAAATGGCCGACGTTCTGCAGCGCCAGCCACAGTCCGAGCGGCAGCACGAACGCCACCGCCATCACCCCGATCGTCAGCAGCGTGGCCCACGGACGGCGCACGGTGCGGCCCAGGCTGGAGACGAAACTGTAGAGATGCTGGTCGAGCCAGATGCCGAACCCGGAGCGCGCCTGCGCGCGGCTGTTCTTCGCGTCGATCATTCGGCCAGGTCCGCCGGGGAAATGTCGTCGACCAGCTTGCCGTGGTCGAGGATCAGCACGCGCTTCTTCATGCGCTTCAGCAGCGACAGGTCGTGGCTGACCACCAGCACGCTGGTGCCGCGCTCGGGCATGGAGGCGAACAGCGACATGATCTCCGCCGCGAGCGTCGGATCGAGATTGCCGGTCGGCTCGTCCGCCACCAGCAGACGCGGCTCGGCGACGATGGCGCGCGCGATGCCGACGCGCTGCTGTTCGCCCGCGGACAGCTGAGTGGGCAGCGCGTTCTCGCGATGGCCCAGGCCCAGCCGCGCCAGCACTTCGCGCACGCGCTTGCCGATGTCGCCACGGCGGTCGCCGCGCAGGATCAGCGGCAGCGAGACGTTCTCCATCACCGTGCGGTCGGTCAGGAGGCGATGGTCCTGGTAGACCGCGCCGACCTCGCGACGATGCAGCGGGATGCGCCCGCCGCGCACCTTCAGCAGGTTCCTGCCACCGAACACGACGGCACCGCGACTGGGCCGCTCGCTCAGGTGGATCAGCTTCAGGAGCGTGCTCTTGCCGGCACCGGAATGGCCGGTGACGAACAGCATCTCGCCCTCGGCCACCTCGAAGCTGACGTCCTCCAGCGCCGCGTGGCCACCGGGGTATTGCTTGCTGACGTTTTCGAATCGGAGGACGCTCATGTCCGTCGATTATGCCGGACCCGTCGAGACGCTGGCGATGCCGACACGCAAAGAAAAAGCCGGGACATGCCCGGCTTCTCCTCGACGCGCGCGATGACGGGGCTCAGCCGCCGGACACCAGCGAGCGGATCTTGCGGCCCAGCTTCGTCAGGAAACCCGCATTGTCGTCGGCCGGCTTGGGCGCGGCCGCCGGCTTCGCGGCGACCGGCGCGGCATTCGCCACGGCGCCTTCGGCACCCTCGAGCGGACGGCCATGGCGACGACGACGGCGCTTGCGCGGCTTGCGCTCGCCTTCCGGCAGCGCAGCGGCATCGGAACGGACGTCCTCGTTCGCCGGACGCGGCGCCTGCGGCTTCGCCGCTTCGCCTTCCGGACGCGGTGCGCGCGGCGGACGCGGCTTGCCGTCGGCCGAACGCGGCCCTTCGCGGCGGCCGCCCTCGCGGCGGCCTCCGTCGCGACGACCGGCGCCACCGGATCCACCCGGCTTGCGGCCACCGCCACGACGTTCCTCATCGGCGGCTTTCTGCTCACGTGCCTCGCGGAAGATCTGGCTGACGCTTTCTTCTTCCTCGTCACCCTCGCCGGCGACCGGCTTCGGACGTTCCGGACGCGGCAGCGCGGTCAGCAGTTCGGCCGTGACCGGCTCGGACGGGATCTTCTGCTCGATGTAGGCCTCGATGTCGGGCAGCGACATCGCATAGCGTTCGCAGGCGAAGCTGATCGCGTCGCCCTCGGCGCCGAGGCGCGCGGTGCGGCCGATGCGGTGCACGTAGTCCTCGGCGTCGAACGGCAGGTCGTAATTGAACACGTGCGACACGCCGTCGATGTGCAGGCCGCGCGCGGCCACGTCGGTGGCCACCAGCAGTTCCAGCTGGCCGGCCTGGAAGCGCTTCAGCAGCGACTCGCGCTTCTTCTGCGGCACGTCGCCGGACAGCACGCCGACGCGGTAGCCGGCACGCTCCAGCGCGCGCGCCACGCGCTCGACGAAGGCCTTGGTGTTGACGAACACCATCGTGCGCGCGCCTTCGCTGCGCGACAGCAGGCCGATCAGCAGCGGGATCTTCTCTTCGTCGGCCGGGTAGTACAGCTTCTGCCGCACCTTCGCCGCAGTGATGAACTCGGTCTCGACGACGAGCTTCTCCGGCTCGTTCATGTGCTCGTACGCCAGTTCCAGCACGCGATGCGACAGCGTGGCCGAGAACAGCAGCGTCTGCCGCGTGGTGCGCTCGGGCATGCGGCGCAGCAGGAAGCGGATGTCCTTGATGAAGCCGAGGTCGAACATGCGGTCGGCTTCGTCCAGCACGCACATCTCGCACGCGTGCAGGCTGACCACCTTGTGCTGCTTGACGTAATCGATCAGGCGACCCGGCGTGGCGATGATGACGTCGACGCCCTGCTGCAGCAGTTCACGCTGCTTGTCGTAGTCCACGCCGCCGTAGACCAGCGCGAAGCGCAGGCCGAGGTCGGCGCCGAACTTCACCGCATCCTTGTGGATCTGGATGGCCAGCTCGCGGGTCGGCGCCAGGATCAGCGCGCGCGGATCTTCCGGCTTGCGCTCGGCCAGCGCAGGGCGGGTCAGCAGGCGATTCATCACCGCGACCAGGAAGGCCAGCGTCTTGCCGGTGCCGGTCTGCGCCTGGCCGGCGACATCGCCGCCCTTCAAGGCGACCGGCAGCGTCATCGCCTGGATCGGCGTGCAACGGGAGAAACCTGCGCCTTCCAACCCCGCGAGGAGCGCCGGATGCAGGTCGAACGAGGAGAACGTGATGTCGGTTAACGGTTTGTCGCTCATGCCTTCTTCTTTGCGTCGCTGTGTTCCGCGCGCGTCTCGTATGAATGCGGTGGGTGTGCTTGCAACGGCCTGACCGGCGTCGCACACTGCGCCCCCTGTGCCGGGTTGCGCGACCACCTGGGAACCCTTGATAAAGGTCGCGGAACGCCCCAGTTTACCCCAATCGTGGTGGCCGTCCCGGCCCGAACCCGTCCGCGCCCGCCCGCGGACCCCGCAGGAGATCCCCGTGAGCAACAAAGTGACCCACGTCGGCGATGCCGATTTCGATGCTGCCGTACTGCAGTCCGGTGAGCCGGTCCTGGTGGACTTCTGGGCCGAATGGTGCGGCCCGTGCAAGATGATTTCCCCGGTCCTCGACGAGCTGGCCGAGACCTACGGCGGCAAGCTGAAGGTCGCCAAGGTGAACGTGGACGAGAACCGCGCCACCGCCATCAAGTACCACGTCCGCTCCATCCCGATGCTGCTGCTGTTCAAGGGCGGCCAGATCCAGGCCACCCAGATCGGCGCCGTCGGCAAGGGCCAGCTGACCCAGATGATCGACAAGGCCCTGGGCTCCCAGGCTGCCTGACCCTCGCCCGCCCCCGCCAAGGCGGGGGCCCGCAGGCTGAATCCGCTTGAACCCGTCGCCCCTGCGCGGCTTGCCGGCACTCCGGGCCGGTGGTAGTGTCGGACCCGAATTCCGGCGCAGGGGATGCGCCGCACCCATCTGAACACCCACTCTTCACTTCACCCCGCCGCCGCAACGCCGGCGCTCGCCACCTAGCGAGGATTCGCAACTTGTCCGACAGCAGCAACGAAACCGGCGCTCCCGCCGAGAAGCGCGTGCGCAAAGCCCGCGTTCCGAAAACCCCGACCACCGACACCGCCGCCGCGCCCACCGAGCGCGCGTCCGATCCGGCGCCCCAGCTTCCGCTTCCGCCCGTCGTGGCCGAACGCGCACCGGCTCCGCCCGCAGCACCCGCCGCGCCTGCCCCGTCCCAGGACGGTGGTGGCGACGCCGCGCCGCAGGCCCAGAGTGGCGGCGGCCAGCACGAAGGCGGCGACCAGCGCGACGGCAACCGCTTCAATAACAACAATCGCCGCGACCGCTTCCGCAACCGACGCGAACGCAACCGCGACCGGCAGGGCCACGACGGCATGCCGCAGGACGGCAACGGCGGTGGCCAGGAGGCCTTCGTGCCGCGGCAGCCGCCGAACGTGCCGGAGGGCTTCCCGCAGTATTCGCTGGGCGACCTCAAGCGCATGCCCGCGCCCAAGCTGCTGGACATCGCCGAGCAACTGAACATCCAGGAAGGTGTCGCACGCGCCCGCAAGCAGGACGTGATCTTCGCGCTGCTGAAGGTGCTGACCCGCCACGGTGAAGGCGTCGCCGCCGACGGTGTGCTGGAAATCCTGCCGGACGGCTTCGGCTTCCTGCGCGCCGCCGAGGCCAGCTACCTGGCCGGCCCGGACGACGTGTACATCAGCCCCAGCCAGATCCGCCGCTTCAACCTGCGTACCGGCGACCACCTGGCCGGCCGCATCCGCTGGCCGAAGGACGGCGAGCGCTACTTCGCGCTGTCAACCATCGACACGATCAACGGCGAGCCGCTGGAAGCGTCGAAGAACAAAGTGCTGTTCGAGAACCTGACGCCGCTGTTCCCGCGCCGCCGCTTCACCCTGGAGCGCGGCAACGGTTCGTCGGAAGACATCGCCGGCCGCATCCTCGACCTGATGGCGCCGCAGGGCAAGGGTCAGCGCGCGCTGATCGTGTCGCCGCCGAAGGCCGGCAAGACGATCATGATGCAGCAGATCGCCACCGCCATCACGACCAACCACCCGGACGTGCACCTGATCGTGCTGCTGGTGGACGAGCGTCCGGAAGAAGTGACCGAAATGCAGCGCACCGTGCGCGGCGAAGTGGTCAGCTCCACGTTCGACGAACCCGCCGCGCGCCACGTGCAGGTCGCCGAAATGGTGATCGAGCGCGCCAAGCGCCTGGTCGAGCACAAGAAGGACGTGGTGATCATGCTGGACTCGATCACCCGCCTGGCCCGCGCCTACAACAACGTCGTGCCCAGTTCCGGCAAGGTGCTGACCGGCGGCGTGGACGCCAACGCCCTGCACCGCCCGAAGCGCTTCTTCGGCGCCGCGCGCAACGTCGAGGAAGGCGGTTCGCTGACCATCATCGCCACCGCGCTGGTCGAGACCGGCAGCAAGATGGACGAGGTGATCTACGAAGAGTTCAAGGGCACCGGCAACAGCGAAGTGCACCTCAACCGCCGCATCACCGAGAAGCGCGTCTACCCGGCCATCGACATCAACCGCTCCGGCACCCGCCGCGAGGATTTGCTGATCGAGCCGGAGCTGCTGCAGAAGATCTGGATCCTGCGCAAGCTGCTGCACCCGATGGACGAGATCGCGGCGATGGAGTTCCTGCTGGACAAGATGAAGAACACCAAGTCCAACGACGAGTTCTTCAGTTCGATGAAGCGCTGATCGGTCTCGCTGCAGGAAACAAAAAACGCCCCGCATTGCGGGGCGTTTTCGTTGGTGGATCAACCTCGCGGCGACAGCGGCGTCAGCAGGCGCAACCCTTCTTTCCCCAACTGGCGCGGCTGGCCGGCCGCCATGGCCTCGGGCGAGCTGTCGGCGAGATCGGAGTCCACCCAGGGAGCCTTCTGGCGTGGACCCGGGATATAGCCGATCCAGCGGCCATAACGCGGGCTGGACGTTCCCATGTTGAAGTCCACCGGCACGCGAACCGACCAGTACTCGGCGTCCACATCGTCGCCTCGCGCGGGAGGCGTGAACTCCCATTTCCGGGCGGCGCTGATCGAGGCGTCCGCGAACATGTCGCGGAGCTTGCCCATCATGTTCTCCGTGGTGACGACGCGCAGGTTTACCTGCTCGGCCACGACATCCTGCACACGCCCATCGCGCCCGACCTTGACGATCAGGTACACCGTGCCCTGCGCGCCGCCCTTCGCGGCCGGGCGTGGATAGCGCGGCGGCTCCATCTTCCGGCTGGCGATCTCGTAGCCTTCTTCCGTGGACTGCGGGTAGAAGCTGGTCGCCTGAACGCGCATGAGGAAATTGTCGTCATCCACCTTCTTCGCCACGAGCATGAGCGTCATGTTGTTTCGCAGCCTGACCGGCCTCCCTTCCACCGTCGGCGGCTCGAAAGTCCATTGGGCCAGGTTGTTGCGGATGAAGGTTTCGACGCCCGGTGGGAGCTTGTCCGGATCCTTGAGCGAGTACTCCGCGACAGCGCCCTTTTCATCCACCGTGATTTCGCCGTCCACCATCAGGCTGGCCTCCAGTTGCTTGCGGACCGCGCCAGCACCTTGCGCGTGCGCCCACGCCGAAAACAGCAGCAATCCCATTGCCATCCACTTGCGCATCTTGTTATCTCCTTGTTTAAACGCGTTGTGCCACTACGGAACCACGTTCACGCTCGGCCTGCCTGCATCAGCGGCGAGGCTCCAGCATTTCCAAGCGCGGCTCCACGCCGACCAGTTGGGGCACGCCCGCTTCGCCGACACCGATCGCCGCCAAGCCCTCCTGCTCGATCCAGGGTGCGGCGCGTTGCGGGCCGGGAATGTAGTACTCCCATTCACCGTAACCCAGTGCCGGCTTCACGGTGTAGTGCACGGAGACGCGGGTCACCACATAAGGTGCATCAGCGAACGGTCCCGCGACCGGCATCCGGAAACTCCACTGGCGCAACGCGGCGGCGGTCTGGGCGGCAAAGTCCGCGCGGGCCTGCACGACTTCGGAAGGCGTTCCGACGAAGTCGAGATTGACCTGTTCGGTCGCCAGGTCCTGCACCTTGCCGTCACGCCCGACCTTCAACGCCACGTGCACGGTGCCCCCGACGCCCACCTCGCGGTACGCGCGCGGGTATTGCACGCGTCGCGGACGGCTCACGACGGCGATATCTTCCTCCGCCTTCCCCTTCCGGGTGATCGAGGCCCCGACCAGCGACAACGCATGGTCGCCGTTGCCTTGGGGAGTCGCCATCACGCGTACGCTGAAACGTTTTTCACCGGCGTGATCTTCTGTCCTGATCACGCGCCAGTGCGATACGTGGCGCGCCACGTGCTGCAACACCGGCGGCGGGATCTTTTCCGGCCGGTCGATCGCATAGGCCGTGATCGCACCATCCGCCGCAACCACCAGCGTCCCCGACAGCCGCATGCTGCCAACGACCTGACCACGCATCCGCTCCGCGTGCTCGATAGCCGCCACTTCGCTGCCGTTGCCCGGCGCCTGCGCCGCTACCGCCGTGGCCGTCGCCAACAGCGACATCAAAAGGCATTGCGTGATCCTCACTCGTACTCCCCATACCGTCCCGTCTACCCGGTGCCCATGCTCACCGGCGAACAGGATGCGTCCGCCGGTGTCGCGCGCCGCTTCCGATCATGCGCCGTCGAGAGATGTCAGCAGCTTCGGTCCACGATTGCCGCCCGCCAAATGAATGCCTCCCTCAGCCAGCGCATCCGGCGAGAAGCCCGGGGCGTCCTCCTGCGGCGCCCAGCCAGGACGCGTGCGGGGGCCGGGGACATACACCTGCCATTTGCCATAAGGCAGCGGGCCGGTGAAGGTGAAATCGACCGGTACGCGGACGATCCAGTGCGGCTGCGCGGCCTGCTCACCCTCGGTCGGCGGCGTGAACGTCCAGTCGCGGGCCGCGGCCATGGCGACACGTGCAAAACGGTCGCGATGCCGGTTCATCTGAGGCTCGCTGGCCACGAAACGCAGATTGACCTGCTCGGTCGAGACGTCGCCCACAGTGCCGTCGCGCTCAACCTTGACCAGCAGATACACCGTTCCCTGCACACCCTCCTCGGCGGCGGACATCGGGAATCCCGGTGGCCGCAGCTTGCGCCCGGCGATCTGTTGCGTCGCCGGCGCTACCCGGTCGTCGCTGAAATCGGCGCCCCGGATGGACACGGACATCTGGCCGCCGCCGATCGTCTTGCCGACCAGCAACGCGCTGACTTTGGTCAACGCGCGCCGCGGCACGCCGTCCACGAGCACCGGCTCGAAGCGCCAGGCCGCCATGTTGCTTTCGACGAAGTCCGCGATCCCTTTCGGCAACTTGTCCGGCGTATCCAGTTGGACGCGCTCGACGCTGCCATCAGTCGCGATATGGATCGCCCCGGTGACCCGCATACTCGCTTCGACCTGCTTGCGCACACCGGCAGGCCCTTGCGCCCAGGCCACCGGCACGCAGGCGAGCATCGCCGCGACCAGCACGCCCCACAGCATCCACGCATTCCGCTGCTTCATCACACCCTCCCTCTTCCCTGGAAGCGGCCCGCTCCGGGCCCGGTCGCCCGCATACTATCCCCGCGAGGTGAACCATGCACGGTAGTGGTCTGGAGTTGGCGCTGGTGTTCCTGCTGGCCGCGGTGATCGCGGTACCGGTGTTCAAGCGCTTCGGCCTGGGGGCGGTACTGGCCTACCTGGTGGCGGGCGTGGTGCTGGGCCCGGACGGGCTGGCGCTGGTGCGGGATGCGGACCGCATCCTCAATGCGGCGGAAATCGGCGTGGTGATGATGCTGTTCGTCATCGGCCTGGAACTGTCGCCCTCGCGCCTGCGGGTGATGCGCAAGCCGGTGTTCGGCGCCGGCGGGCTGCAGGTGCTGCTGAGCGCATTGGTACTTGGCGGCATCGCACTGGCATTCGAGCATCACTGGAAGACGGCCCTGGTGATCGGCCTGGGCCTGGCGCTGTCCTCCACCGCCGTCAGCTTGCAGCTGCTGTCCGAGCACAAGGAACTGACCAGCGAGCACGGCCGGCTCGGTTTCGCGATCCTGCTGTTCCAGGACTTGGTGGCGATTCCGCTGCTCGCCGCCATCCCGCTGCTCGGCGGCGCCAAGAACGAGACGCTGACCTGGACGATGGTGTTCCATGCGATCGGCGCCATCGCGATCGTGATCCTCGGCGGCCGGCTGATCTTGCGGCAGCTGTTCCGCATCGTCGCGCGCACGCGCATGCCGGAAGTGTTCACTGCCACGGCGCTGCTGGTCGTACTGGGCATCGCCTGGTTCATGCAGCTGGCCGGGCTGAGCGCCGGCCTCGGTGCGTTCCTCGCCGGCGTGCTGCTGTCGGATTCGGAGTTCCGCCACGAACTGGAATCGCAGATCGATCCGTTCAAGGGCCTGCTGCTGGGCCTGTTCTTCATCGCGGTCGGCATGGACATCGACCTCGACGCCGTGGTGAAGGAACCCGAACTGGTCACGACGGGCGTGGCGGTCCTGCTGGCAGTGAAGTTCGGCCTGTTGTTCGGCATCGGCCGCTGGCCGGGACGGCTGGATCCGCGAGGCGCGCTGATGCTGGCCGGCACCTTGTGGCTGGGTGGCGAATTCGCCTTCGTGGTCTTCAGCGAAGCCGCGCGCGTGAAGCTGCTGGATACCGAACTGCGCAACCAGCTGACCGCCATCGTCGGCGTGTCGATGGCGCTGACGCCGCTGCTGCTGCTCGGCCTGCACCGCCTGCTGCCCGTCACCGTGCGGTCGCGGCCGACGGCGCGCACGTTCGACGAGATCCCGGACGAACAGCCGCAGGTGCTGATCGCGGGCATGGGCCGGTTCGGCCAGATCGTCGCGCGCCTGCTGACCGCGCAGCGCATTCCCTTCGTGGCGCTGGAACACAGTCCCGACACGGTCGACACGCTGCGGCGCTTCGGGAATATCCGGCTGTACTACGGCGACCCCACGCGGCCCGACCTGCTGAGGTCGGCCGGCGCGCAGCACGTGAAAGTGTTCGTGATCGCGATGGACGACCCTGATACCAACATCAAGGCGACCCGCCTGATCCGCCGCATGTATCCCGAGGCACGCGTGCTGGCGCGCGCGCGTAACCGCCAGCACGCGTGGCGACTGATGGACCTGAGCGCGGAGGCGTACCGCGAGACGCTGGGCTCCAGCCTGGAGATGGCCCAGCAGGTACTGGTGGAACTGGGCCTGCCGCCGGAGACCGCCGCCGAACATGCGCGCCGCTTCCGCCAGCACGACGAGAAGCTGCTGCGTGCGCAGTACCTGGTCTACGACGACGATGGCGCGGTGATCCAGACCGCACGCGATGCGATCAGCGACCTGGAGAAACTGTTCGAAGCCGATGCGACCGGCGAGGACGTGCCGGCGAAGTGAAGCGTTGCGTCAGCCGCGGTCGCGCAGGAAGCGCGCCATCGAGGCGCCCGCGCCCGGCGTGGCGGGCACGAACTCGGCGGCGACGTCGATGAAACCGCGCATCACCGCGATCTCGCGCGGCGTGCGGTTCAAGGTGTCGCGCAGGTCCGGATCGGCGCCCGCGCGCAGCAACCGGCTGACCACGCGCAGCAGCCCGTGCAGCGATGCCAGATGCAGCGGACCGAAGCCGCGCGGGTCCTGCACGTCCAGCGACACGCCTTCGTCGAGCAGGCGCTCCAGGCCGGCCAGCACCACTTCCTCGTCGCAGGCGGTACCGGGTTCGGCCCGTGCGCCGAGCAGCAGCAGGAGCGGTGTCACCGCACCGGCCGCGACCTGTTCGGATTCCGCACCGGACAGCAGCAGCGTGTCGAGCAGCGCCAGCAGCCGGGGTTTCTCGCGGGCGGTGAACCCGTAGAGGGCGGCGCAATGCAGCGGCGACAGGCCCTGTGCGTCGCCGGCATGCACGTTGGCACCGGCGGTGATCAGGCGGGCGGCGATTTCCGGCAGGCCCAGCGCCGCGGCCAGCATCAGCACGGTCACGCCGCCGGGCAGCCGGTGCTCGATGTCCGCACCCGCCGCCAGCAAGGCACCGACGATCTCGACCTGGCGCATGCTGACCGCCGCGGACAGCGGCGTGGCGCCGGTATTGGCGGCGCGCTGCGCATCGGCACCACGCGCCAACAGCAGCTCGACCGCGGACGCGAAGCCACCACCCGATGCGCGCAGCAACGCCGTGCAGCCCTGGGCGTCGGGCGAATCGACATCGAAGCCGAGGTCCAGCAAACGGCGCACGGCATCGCGATCGCCCGCCATCGCCGCCGCCGGCAGGTCGGCGGGACGCAGCGCGCGCCGCGGCAACGACCAGATGCGCCAGTCGAGCCAGTCGGCCAGATCGCGGCGACCGCAGGCCAGCGCCACGCCCAGCGGCGTCTGGCCGTCGGCGGCGCGCGCGTCGGGCGACGCGCCCTTGGCGATGAGCTGCTTCAGTGCGGTCTCGCGCCCCAGCACCGCCGCCAGGTGCAGTGCGGTCATGCCATGGCTGTCGCGCGCTTCGCGATCCACGCCGATGTCGAGCAGGCGGTCGAGCACGCGTTGCCACCCCAGCCGCACGGCGAGGGACAGCGCCGGGTCGCCCTGCGACGAGGATGCGAACGGATCGGCGCCGCGCTCCAGCAGGTCCAGCGCGCACGATTCCAGCGCGCGCGCCGCCTGATCGTCCGCCGCGCATGCCGCCATGAAACGCGCCAGTCCGCCTGCGCCGGCCGGCGAGACGCCGCGCGCCAGCAACGTCGCCAGGGCCGGCTGCCCGGCAGGGCCTTGTGCCAGCAGCGCGAACAGCAGGGTGTCGCCGGCCGCATTGCGGCTGTCGGCGTCGGCGCCGTGGCGCAACAGCCACGATAGCCGGGCCGGCCGCTGCATGTCGGCGTCGTGCAGTAGGGCGCCGAGTTCCTCGCGCGAGCTCAGGCGCGCGAGCGCGTCGAGTCCGTCGAACTGCCCGCTGGCCAGCCCTTCGCGCAGCAGCGCGGCAGGCGCGCGGTCGGGCGGCGTTTCGTCGTCTGCCGCGGCGACGGCCGTGGGCAGTGCATAGCCGGGATCCAGCGCGGAGACCAGCGCCCAGCGGCCGGCTTCGGCGGCGACATCGACCGCACGACGGTCCTGCGCGTCGGCCAGGGCGGGGTCCACGCCCCATTCCAGCAGGCGGCGCACCAGCACGGGCGACGCCTGCTCGGCCGTGCAGGCCAGCATCAATGCGCTGCGGCGCTCGGCATCCACCGCGTGGCAGTCGGCGCCGGCTTCCGCCAGTTTCTCCAGCACCGATAGGTGCGCGCCGCGCGCTGCGTCCAGCCACGGCGTGCGCTGCTGCGCGTCGCGCGCATGCACGTCGGCACCGGCAGCGAGCAGGGTGGTGGCGATCTCCGCATGGCCGGCGAACGCGGCCTCGTGCAGCGCGCTGCGACGCTGCGCATCGCGCGCATCGACCTTGGCCTTGTGCTTGAGCAGCAACTGGACGCCGGCAGGATCGTCTTCTTCCGTCGAGGCGGCGGCCAGCAGCACCGGTTGTCCGCCCTGCGGATCGGGCCGTGCGCCGCGCTCGAGCAGGAACTTCGCCAGCCGCCAATTGCCGGCCACGCAGGCCACGCCCAGCGGCGTGAGGCCATCGCGGTTCAGCGCGTCCAGTTCCGCGGCGGCATCGCGCAGCAACGCGACCACGCCGGGATCGGAACTGCGGGCGGCATGGTGAAGCGGCGTGTTGCCGTCGGCGTCGGCGATGCGCGGATCGGCGCCGTTGGCGAGCAGCGTGGTAACGGCATCGGGCCGGCCGTGCCAGCTGTCTCGCGTCGCGGCGAGCAGCGGCGTGACGCCGGCGTGCGCGTGATTGAGGTCGACGCCATGCGCGATCAGCGTGCGCAGCAGGCGCAGGTCGGGCAGCACGGCCGCCAGCGCACCGAGGCTGCGCTGGTCGCGCGCGCCTTCGGGTGGCAGCGCATGCGGATCGGCGCCGGCTTCGACGAGCTCCAGCGCGCGGTCCACGCGGCCGCCGCGGGCGGCCTCGAACAGCGCCTGCTCCAGATCCAGGACTTGCCCCGCACTGTGCTCGGCCTGCGCGGCCGGGACGGCATCGTCCTCGCTGTCCGGCATCTCGACCACCGGCAGTACGCCCGCGCCGTCCTGCCGCTGGACGCCCCAGTGCAGCACCGGCAGCAGCAGCGCGTACGCCACCGCGGCACCGCCCCGGAACGCGTCCGGCACCAGTCCGCTCCACGCGAGGCAGAGGCCGCCGCCGATGGCGAGCGCCAGCAGCGTCGCCACCGCCAGGCCGCGCCAGGCATGGAAATCGCGTTCGACCAGGCCGCGCCAGTGCGCGGCGAGCGAACCGCCATCGCGCTCCAGCCCATGCCACAGGGGCCACGTCCGCCACAGGCCCACGATCACCGCGCCCACCACCGCGCTGACGCCCAGCGCGGCAGGCAGGCTGCCACTGTCGTGCAACGAGGCCAGCGGCCAGGCGAGCAGCGCCGCGCTGCCGCCGAAGGCGACCGCCCAGGCCAGCAGCAACGCAGGCAGGTCCTCGCGCCACGCATGGGCCGGCGCCAGGACCCGCGTCCCTCGCAGCCACGACACCCCGAGCGCGAGCGCAGGCTGCGCCAGGCATGCGGCAACCGCCGCGACCACGCCGCCCACCCACCCGCCGAGACCGGCCAGCAGCAGGCCCGCCAGCAGGGCGGCAACGGCGACGGGTCGGGTCTGCAGGCGCGACTCAGGCATCGGCACGGACGCGCGGATCGGGCTGCGGCGGGAACTGGATGTGGAAACCGCGCGCCGACAGGTTCTCGCGCACGACGGCCGCGTCTTCGCGCGCCAGCTTCCGGTCCGGGGTCAGCGCCACTTCCAGCACGAACGACAGCTCACCCAGCTGCGTGCGCAGCGGTTCCGGCACGAGGGAGAAATCGTCGCGTTTCGACAGGTAGACGAACGTGTCGGCCTTGCGCTGGCTCTTGTAGACGTAGGCTTGCATCCGCGCGTATCGCGCCCCCGCGTGTAGATAGGCGGGGATTGTGCGGGAAATGCCGTATGCGCGAAACCCGCACGCGTTCACGCCCGGGCATGACCATCGGCGGCCGGAACCGCATGGCCGGACTGGTACTCTTGACCTCTTCACCTCGCACTAACGGAAGCCCGATGCGCCCTGCCCTGCTCGCCTTGCTGCTGCCGCTCGCCCTCGCTCCCTCGGCGCACGCACAGACCTCCGCTCCCCTCACGATCGAACAGGCGATGGCGGAACCGGACTGGATCGGCCCGCCGGTCGAACGCGCCTGGTGGACCTGGGACGGCAAGCAGGTGCAGTACGAACTCAAGCGCGACGCCAGCGTCGTGCGCGACACCTTCGAACAGGGCCTGGATGGCAGCGCCGCACGCCAGATCGGCGACGACCAGCGCGCGGGACTGGATGCGGCGACCCCCGTGTACGACGTCAGCCGCCAGCGCATGCTGCTGTCGCGCAACGGCGACCTGTTCGTGCGCGACCTGCGTAGCGGCGCACTGACCCAGGTCACCCGCAGCAACGACGCGGAGCAACAGGCGCGCTTCGCCCACGACGGCGCCGTGATCTGGCGCACCGGCGCCGCCTGGTACCGCTGGACCGCGGGCACCGGCACCTCGACGGTCGCCGAACTCAAGGCCGAGCGCGACCCGCTGGCGCCGCCGAAGGCCGATACCCTGCGCGACCAGCAGCTGCGCACGATCCGCACGCTGGCCGACGACCGCGCCCAGCGCGAGGCCGCGCAGAAGCAGGCCGAGGCGTGGCGCAAGGCCGACCCCACCCGCGCGCCGGCGCCGATCTACCTGGGCACCGAGGTGGAGATCGAATCCAGTTCGCTGTCCCCGAACGGCCGCTGGCTGCTGGTGGTGACGCGCAAGAAGGGTGCCGATGCCGGACAGGGCGGCAAGATGCCCAAGTACGTCACCGAATCCGGTTACGAGGAATTCCAGGACGTGCGCACGCGCGTCGGCCGCAATGCGCCGCTGCCGCATGCGCTGTGGCGCGTGGACCTGGCCGACGGCAGCGTGAAGCCGCTCGCCTTCGATCCGCTGCCCGGCATCGACAAGGATCCGCTGGCGTCGCTGAGGAAGTCCGCCGACAAGGAGCCGTTGAAGGGCAATCGCGATGTGCGGGTGGAAGGCGGTCGCGACGGCGACGCCGTGGCTTGGACGAACGATGGCACCCAGGCCGCCGTGCAGGTCCATGCGGTGGACAACAAGGACCGCTGGATCGCCACGGTCGACCTGCCGGGCGCGCGCCTCGTGCCGCGCCACCGCCTGACGGACGCCGCATGGATCAACTGGGGTTTCAACGACTTCGGCTGGCTGCCGGACAACCGCACCCTGTGGCTGCTGTCGGAAGAATCCGGTTACTCGCATCTCTACACCGCCGCCGGCACGGAGAAGTTCCGCGCGCGCACGACGGGCAAGTGGGAAGTCTCCGAGCCGGAGATCGCCCCGGACGGCAACGGCTTCCTGTTCCTGTGCAACCGCGACTGGCCGGGCGATTACGAGGTCTGCAAGCTCGACCTGGCCAGCGGCGCGCTGCGCGAAGTGACCGCTCTGGACGGCGTCGAGAGCTTCAGCGCCTCGCCCGACGGACGCCAGCTGCTGGTCCGCCACTCGCGCAGCTACACGCCCGCGCAGGTGGCGGTGGTGGGCATCGAGGGCGGTAGCGCGAAGCCGCTGACCGACACCCGCACGGCCGCCTTCAAGGCGCGCGAATGGATCGAGCCGCAGTACGTGCAGGTGCCGTCGAAGCACGGCGCCGGTGTGGTCTGGGGCAAGTACTACGGCCCGAAGACGATGGAACCGGGCAAGCGCTACCCGATCGTGATGTTCGTGCACGGCGCGGGCTACCTGCAGAACGTCACCGCGCGCTATCCCAACTACTTCCGCGAGCAGATGTTCCACCACCTGCTGGTGGAGCGCGGCTACATCGTGCTCGACCTGGACTACCGCGCCAGCGAAGGCTATGGCCGCGACTGGCGCACGGCGATCTACCGCAACATGGGCCATCCTGAACTCGAGGACTACCTGGACGGGCTGGACTGGCTGGTCGAACAGAAGCAGGGCGACCGCGACCGCGCCGGCATCTACGGCGGCAGCTACGGTGGCTTCATGACGTTCATGGCGCTGTTCCGCGAGCCCGGCACGTTCAAGGCCGGCGCCGCGCTGCGTCCGGTGGTGGACTGGACGCAGTACAACCACGAGTACACCAGCAACATCCTCAACACGCCCGAACTGGATCCGGAGGCCTACCGCGCCTCGTCGCCGATCGAGTACGCCGCCGGCCTGCAGGACCACCTGCTGATCGCGCACGGCATGATCGACGACAACGTGTTCTTCAAGGACTCGGTGGTGCTCACGCAGAAGCTGATCGAACTGCGCAAGGACAACTGGGAGCTGGCCGCGTATCCGCTGGAACGCCATGGCTTCACGCGGTCGGACTCGTGGCTGGACGAGTACAAGCGCGTGCTCAAGCTGTTCGAGCAGAATCTGAAGTAAGGCGATGGCGTCCGCCGTGACCCACGCGCCCGGCTCGGCCTTCGTCACCGTCACGGCGAAGGTGTCGATCGCGATCGGCATCGCCGCCGTGCTGTACGCCGTGCTGCAGGTCGTCGCGGCGGTCGTCGTGCTGGGCCAGGTGGACACCGGCGCGCTGCCAGGCTTCCTGGCGGCGCATTCGGTCCCCGCGGCCGTGACGTGGGTGCTCACCCATCTGACCACGATCGCCCTCGCCTTCCTGGCGGTCAGCGCCGCGTTCCTAGCGGCGTCGTTCGGCCTGCTGCGCCGGCGCGCGTGGGGCTGGTGGGGCTTCGTGCTTTTCATGGTGCTGGGCGCGGCGGCCAACTTCGCCGGCATCGCGGTGACCGACGCCACGTTCTCCTGGGTGCAGGCGTTGCCCGCGCAGCCAGCACTCGACCAGATGCAGCGGGAGCTCGCGGCGCTGCGCATGCTGACACTGGCGACGCTGTGGGTGAGCGCACTGGTATTCGCCGTGCTGCACGGCCTGGTCGTGTGGCAACTGTGCAAGCCTGCCGTGCGGGCCGAGTTCGGGATGCTCCGCGCGCCCCGCTAGAATGTCGGCATGAACGACATCTCGCCCGTCCGCGATTACCTGACCGACCTGCAGGACCGCATCTGCGCGGCTATCGAAGCCGCCGATGGCAGCGCGCGCTTCCGCGAGGATGCGTGGGCGCGGCCCCCGGGCGACGCATCGCCGATCCGTGGCGGCGGGCGCACGCGCGTACTGCGTGATGGCGCCGTGTTCGAACAGGCCGGTATCGGCTTCTCGGACGTGTCGGGCGACCGGTTGCCGCCGTCCGCCTCCGCGCACCGTCCGGAGCTGGCGGGCGCATCGTGGCGCGCCGTCGGCGTGTCGCTGGTCTTCCACCCGCGCAATCCCCACCTGCCGACGACGCACGCCAACGTCCGCCATTTTCGCGCCGAGCGCGATGGCGAAACCGTGGCATGGTGGTTCGGTGGCGGCTTCGACCTGACGCCGTTCTATCCGGTCGACGAAGACGTCCGCCACTGGCACCAGACGGCGCGCGACCTGTGCGAGCCGTTCGGCGGCCAGGCGCGTTACGACGCGCACAAGCGCTGGTGCGACGAATACTTCTTCCTCAAGCACCGCCACGAGACCCGCGGGGTCGGCGGCCTGTTCTTCGACGACCTGAGCGAGGACTTCGACCGCGACTTCGGCTACCTGCGCGCCGTCGGCGACGGCTTCCTCGACGGCTACCTTCCCATCGTCGAGCGCCGCAAGGATGCGCCTTATGGCGAACGCGAGCGCGCGTTCCAGTTGTATCGCCGCGGTCGCTATGTCGAGTTCAACCTGGTCTACGACCGCGGCACGCTGTTCGGCCTGCAGAGCGGCGGGCGCGCCGAATCCATCCTGATGAGCCTTCCGCCCCTGGTGCGCTGGGAGTACGGTTATGCGCCGGAGGACGGCAGCGACGAACAGCGGCTGGCGGACTACCTGCATCCGCGCGACTGGCTCACCGAACTCGGCTGAGCCGCGTCCTGCAGAAACGACGTCAGTCGCGACCGTGGAAACGGACCTGCTGGATCGATACGGTTGCCGAACCGTACCCCGCATGTGCGAGCGCCCTGCGCGTTCCGAAGAATCAGGAACTAACGACGTCGCGGACAGCGTGCGGTCGCGACTGACGTCGCCCCTACAGAAGCCCTCAGGCTTGCCGCGCCACCACCGTGATGTGTCCGTTGTTCTCCAGGACGGCCAAGCGGATGTCGGCCACGTCCAGGCATCCGGCCTCGCGCATGGCCTTGTCGAAATCCTCCCGGCTGATCAGCTCACGTCGCAGCACGTTCCGATAGACCTGCCCGTCCCGCGCCAGCAGGACCGGTGAGCCTTCCACCCAGCGCTCCACCTTCGAGCGCGCCGACACCAGGCCGACGATCCAGTTCAGTGCGATGAGCGTCGCCGCGAGCAGCAGGCCGCCGCCCACCGAGGTGTCCTGGCCCAGCAGTGCGTTCTGCACGGCATTGCCCAACAGCACGACCAGCAGCATGTCGAACGGCGTGAACTGCCCCATCGTGCGCTTGCCGGTCATGCGGATCATGGCCAGCAGGATGAAGTACACCACACAGGCCCGCAACACGAACGCCCACCAGGGCATGGCCAGATCGAACATCTCGGAGAACGTCGCGCTCATGCATCACCCCGCTGCCGATGGACTGCGCGCACGGTAGCGCATGGGACTCGGCAAACGACAGGCAATAAAAAGCCCCGCAGACCAGGGGGAGATCGGCGGGGCCAGGGGAGCGGGACCTGGGGAGGGGTCGTCGCTCCGGGGGAGATCGCTCCAGGGGATGGGAGAGATCAGCGACAGACGTTGCATCTGTCGCGAGCTATATGACCACTCCGCACATGGATGGTTCGTGAAGATTCCGGTTAAAAAACCGTAAGATTCAGGAGGAATTCATTTTATTGAACTCGTCGGTATACAAATATACCTGACGGGGTTTCCCCGAACGTTTCGCAAGTCCATGTTCCGGAAGGGAAACCGTTTTCGGGCCCGTCTAATGGGCCTCTTCCCAGTTGTCGCCGACGCCGCTGTCGACCACCAGCGGAACGCTCAGTTGCGCCGCGCCGGCCATGCGGGCTGTCGCCTCTTTCAGCAACGTCGGCACGAAATCGGCCTCGGCCTCGAACACCAGTTCGTCGTGCACCTGCAGGATCATCAGGGCCTGGTCGCGATGGTCCGCCAGCCACGCATCCACGCCGATCATCGCGCGCTTGATGATGTCCGCCGCCGTGCCCTGCATCGGGGCGTTGATCGCCGCGCGCTCCGCGCCGGCGCGCTGTCCCTGCGTGCCCTTGTTGATGTACTCCAGGTACAGGCGGCGGCCGAACACGGTCTCGACGTAGCCGTGCTCGCGCGCCTGCTGGCGGGTGCCCTCCATGTAGTCGCGCACGCCCGGATACCGGCTGAAGTACAACGCGATGTAGTCCTGCGCCTCGCCGCGCGCGATACCCAGCTGGCGCGACAGGCCGAAGGCGCTCATGCCGTACATCAGGCCGAAGTTGATCGCCTTGGCCGCACGACGCTCGTTGCCGGTGACCTCCTCCAGCTTCCTGCCGAAGACTTCCGCCGCCGTCGCTTTGTGGATGTCGGCACCGGATTCGAACGCGCGCACGAGGCCGGGATCCTGCGACAGGTGCGCCATGATGCGCAGCTCGATCTGCGAGTAGTCGCAGGCCACCAGCTTGCGGCCCGCCGGCGCGACGAAGGCCTTGCGGATGCGGCGGCCGTCGTCGGTGCGGATCGGGATGTTCTGCAGGTTGGGATCGGTGGACGACAGTCGCCCGGTCGCAGCGCCGGCCTGGTGGTAGCTGGTGTGCACGCGGCCGGTGTCGGGATTGACCATTTCCGGCAACTTGTCGGTGTAGGTGCTGCGCAACTTCGCCAGACCCCGGTATTCCAGGATCACGCGCGGCAATTCGTGCTGGTCGGCGATCGCTTCCAGCGCTTCTTCGTTGGTACTGGGCTGGCCGGTCGGCGTCTTCACCAGTACCGGCAGCTTCAGTTCGTCGAACAGCAGCGCCTGCAGTTGCTTCGGCGAATCCAGGTTGAAGGTGCGGCCCGCCAGTTCGGTGGCCTTCTGCTGCGCGGCCAACATGCGCTTGGACAGGTCGGCGCTCTGGCGGCGCAGCTCGTCGCCGTCGATCTTCACGCCGTTGGCCTCGATGCGCGCCAGCACCGGCACCAGCGGCATCTCGATGGTGCGGTACACGTTCTCCAGGCCTGGCTCGGCGGCGAGCTTTGCCGCGATCACGCGATGCAGGCGCAGCGTGATGTCGGCATCCTCGGCGGCATAACGCGTGGCGTCGTCGACGGCCACCTGCGAGAACAGGATCTGCTTCGCGCCCTTGCCCGCGACTTCTTCGTACTTGATCGTGTCGTAGCCGAGGAAGCGCTTGGCCAGGCTGTCCATGTCGTGGCGGTTGCTGCCCGAGTTCAGCACGAAACTCTCGAGCATCGTGTCGTCGGCATAACCCTGCACGTCCACCCCATGGCGGCGCAGCACGTGCAGGTCGTATTTGCCGTGCTGGCCGAGCTTGCGCTTGCCCGCGTCCGCCAGTACCGGCCTGAGCGCGGCAAGTACGGATGCCCGGTCGAGTTGCGGCGGTGCGCCGGGATAGTCGTGCCCGACCGGCACGTACACGGCGTGGCCGGGTTCAGTGGAGAAACTCAGGCCGACCAGGTTGGCCTGCATCGGATCCAGGCTGTCGGTCTCGGTATCGAAGGCGAACTCGTCGGCCTGCTGCAGGCGCGCGATCAGTGCGCCGAGCTGTGCCGGCTCCGTGACCGCGGCGTATTCGCCTGCCACGCCCAGTGCCGGATCGACCGCGCCCTCGTCCTCGGTGGTCGACGACACCCGGCCGGTACCCCGCGCGCGACCTGGCTCCTTTTCTGTGACGGACGCGGCGTCGACGATCGCACTGCCGTCGAGTTCCTTCAGGGCCTGATTGAACCCATAGCGCGCATACAGTTCCCGCAGTTCATCGACATGGCGATCACGCAACGGCAGCGTGTCGGGGCCGCCCTCCAGCGGGACGTCGGTCTTGATGGTCACCAGTTCCCGGTTCAACGGCAGACGCGGCAGCGCCGCGCGCAGGTTGTCGCCGATCTTGCCCTTGATCTCGCCCGCCTTCTCCAGGATCGCATCGAGCGTGCCGTACTCGCCCAGCCACTTGGCGGCGGTCTTCGGTCCGCACTTCTCCACGCCGGGCACGTTGTCGATGGTGTCGCCCATCAGGGCGAGGAAATCGACGATCTGGTCCGGGCGCACGCCGAACTTCTCCATCACCGCCTCGGTGGAATCCAGGCGGCTGCCGCTCATCGTATTGACGAGCGCCACACCAGGACGCACCAGCTGGGCGAAATCCTTGTCGCTGGTGGAGATGGTGACGTCCATGCCCTGCGCCGCGCCCTGCAGCGCGAGCGTGCCGATCACGTCATCGGCCTCCACACCGTCCACGCACAGCAGAGGAAAGCCCAGTGCTTCCACGATGCGGCGCATCGGTTCGACCTGCGTGCGCAGATCCTCGGGCATCGGCGGCCGGTTGGCCTTGTAGTCGGGATAGAGCTCATCGCGGAAGGTAGGCCCGCTCGCGTCGAGCACGAAGGCGACGTAGTCGGGTCGCTCCTTCAGGGTGGCGCGCAGCATGTTGACCACGCCGAACAGGGCCCCCGTGGGCTCGCCCTGTGCGTTGGTCAGCGGCGGCAGCGCGTGGAACGCGCGAAACAGATAGCTGGAGCCGTCGATCAGTACGAGTCGTGTCATGCCGGCATTCTACGCCGCGCTCCCGGGTGCGGCGTCACGCGCGCACGACGCGTTCGGCGCATAATCGGGCCGTCATTCCCCCGACCGGACGCCACGATGAACCGCATGACGACCCTTGCCCTGCCGTTGTCCTGCCTGTTGGCCATGGCCGGTTGCGCCTCGATCGGCGGCAGCAACCCCGCCGACGTCGACCTGGCCAATGCCCAGGTGGCGGTGCGCACGGAAAAGAACGGCGACACGATCGAGGAATACCGCGTGTCAGGCAATCTCCGCATGGTCAAGGTCACGCCCTCGCGTGGCGCGCCTTACTACCTGTACGACTCCGACGGCGACGGCCGCCTGGACAAGAGCAAGGACAACAGCGACATCTCGCCGGTGTACTGGAAACTCTACGGCTGGTGAGGCCCCGCGCTCAGCGGATCACCAGCACCGGCACACCGCAGCGCGCCAGGACTTCACTGGTCTGGCTGCCCAGCAACAACCGGCCCAATGCCCGCCGTCCATGCGAAGCCATGACGATCAAGTCGCAGCCCTGCTGCTCGGCGGTATCGACGATCGCGTCGGCCGCGTAACGATCCGCCACATGCAGCAGCTGCGGCGTGACGCCTGCCTGCCCGGCCTGCGCCGTGGCGGCGTCGAGCACCTTGCGCGCGGCTTCTTCCCTTGCGTTCTGGAAGTCGGGCAGCGACGTCGCCACTGCGCTCCAGCCCAGCGCATCGTCGAAGCCGGTGTTGATGGGCTCGCTGACGGTCAGCACGGTCGCCTTCGCCTGCAGCTCACGCGCGAGCGCGAACCCCTGCTCCACACCCTTGGCGGCGCGCTCGGAACCATCGGTGGCAATCAGGATATGCCGGTACATGCCGCACCTCAGGATGATGGGATGCGGCCATTACACGCGCTGCCGGCGTAGGGCGCCGTGATCTGGATCAATCGCGACGACTACACCGCCTGAAGGTTCGCGTACGCCAGCACCAGCCACTTGCTGCCTTCGCCGTCGAAATTGACCTGCACGCGTGCGTGCGCGCCGCTGCCCTCGTAGTCGGTCACGACGCCATGACCGAACTTCGCATGGGTGACGGTCTGGCCCAGCTTCAGGCCGGGCGTCTCCAGGCTGGGGTGCCCGGGCGTCACGCGCGTGGCGAAGCCGGACGCAGGACGGCTGACCTGCACCCGCGGTCGCACTTCATTGAGCAGGTTCGCCGGAATCTCGCGCAGGAAACGCGACGGGATGCCGTACATGTCCTGGCCGTGGAGGCGGCGCGCCTCGGCATAGCTCAGCACCAGCTTCTGGCGCGCGCGGGTGATGCCGACGTAGGCGAGACGGCGCTCCTCTTCCAGCCGCCCACTCTCGTCCAGCGAGCGGTTGCTGGGGAACAACCCCTCCTCCAGGCCGGCCAGGAACACCAGCGGAAACTCCAGGCCCTTGGCCGAATGCAGCGTCATCAGCTGCACGCCGTCCTCGCCGGCCTCGACCTGCCCTTCGCCCGCCTCCAGCGCAGCGTAGGACAGGAACGCGACCAGTTCGCTCATGCCTTCCTGGCCATCTTCCTCGGCCGCGATGTCTTCGCGGCGCACGAAGCGCGACGCGACCGACACCAGTTCGTCGAGGTTCTCGGTACGCGATTCCGAATCCAGCCCGCCGCGGCTCTCGCGTGCCCAGTGCTCGCGCAGCCCCGAACGTGCGAGCACGTGGTCGACGCGCTCGGCCAGCGTCATCTCCGCGGTTTCCTCGGCCAGTTGGTCGACCAGCGCGGCGAATCCCGCCAGCGCATTGCGCGCACGCCCGGCCAGGTCGCTGCCCTGCGCCGCCAGCGTCGCGGCGCCCCATAGCGACACGCGGGCGCCGCGCGCCAGCCGACGGACTTCGTCCAGCGTGCGCTCGCCGATACCGCGCGTCGGCGTGTTGACCACGCGCTCGAACGCGGCGTCGTCGGCACGGTTCGCCATCAGCCGCAAGTAGGACAGCGCGTCCTTGATTTCGGCACGCTCGAAGAAGCGCATGCCGCCATAGACGCGGTATGGCAACTGCTCGGACAGCAGCGCTTCTTCAAAGGCGCGCGACTGCGCGTTGCTGCGGTAGAGGATGGCGGCATCGCCCAGGCTGCCGCCATCGCGCACCCACTGGCGGATGCGCTCGACGACGAATCGCGCTTCGTCCATTTCGTTGTAAGCGGCATACAGGTCGATCGGCTCGCCGTCGCCGGTATCGGTCCACAGCTGCTTGCCGATGCGTGCGGGGTTGTGCGCGATCACCGCGTTGGCGGCACCCAGGATGTTGGCGCTGGAGCGGTAGTTCTGCTCGAGACGGATGGTCCGCGCCGACGGGTAGTCGCGCAGGAACTGCTGCATGTTCTCGACCTTCGCCCCGCGCCAGCCGTAGATGCTCTGGTCGTCGTCGCCCACCACGAAGACGTGCCCGGTGTCGCCCGCCATCACGCGGATGAAGGCGTACTGGATG
This sequence comes from Pseudoxanthomonas sp. LjRoot206, assembly GCF_056175725.1. Classification (NCBI taxonomy): domain Bacteria; kingdom Pseudomonadati; phylum Pseudomonadota; class Gammaproteobacteria; order Lysobacterales; family Lysobacteraceae; genus Pseudoxanthomonas; species Pseudoxanthomonas sp. LjRoot206. The sequence goes on along the minus strand of NZ_JBGFFI010000002.1, from coordinate 193,676 downwards.
GCATTGGTATCCTGGAACTCGTCCACCAGGATCTGCCGGAAGCGCGTGCGGTAGTGCGCCAGCAGCGCCGGGGTATCGCGCAGCAGCTCATGCGCGCGCAGCAGCAGTTCGGCGAAATCGACCAGTCCGGCGCGGTCGCAGCGCTCCTGGTAGCCGGCGTAGACCTGCCGGCGCACGTCCAGCCAATCGTCGTTCGGCGCCGGCTGGATATGCTCGGGCCTGCGCCCTTCGTCCTTCTGCTCGTTGATCCACCAGGTGAGCTGCTTGGGCGGGTACTTGCCTTCGTCCAGCTCCATCGCCTGTACCACGCGCTTGACCAGCCGCTGCTGGTCGTCGCTGTCCAGTACCTGGAAGGTCTCCGGCAGCTTCGCTTCCTGCCAGTGCAGGCGCAGCAGGCGGTGCGCCAGGCCGTGGAAGGTGCCGATCCACATGCCGCGGCTGCCGTTGCGCAGTTGGGTATCGGCGCGCGCGCGCATTTCGCCGGCGGCCTTGTTGGTGAAGGTCACCGCGAGGATGCCGTGGGTCGGCACGCCATGGACTTCGTTGAGCCAGGCGATGCGGTGGGTCAGCACGCGGGTCTTGCCGGAGCCGGCGCCGGCCAGGACCAGGTAATGCCCGGGTTCGGCAGAGACGGCGTCGCGCTGGGCGGGATTCAGATCATCGAGCAGGTGGGAGACATCCATCCGCCCATTTTACGGCCTGCGGCGGCCCACGCCCTGAGACGCGGGCCGTTCAGGCAAGCTCGGCGACCTGCATCGAGACCTGCTTGCGGCCATCGTCCAGCCACTGCCTGCCTGCCTCGACGAAACCGTGCCGCGCATGGAACAGGCGCGAGGGCTCGTTCGGCGGGACCACGTTGAACTCGCAGGTGATGCGCGGGATGCCGCGTTCCCGGGCGAAGGCGAACAGGTCGGCGTACAGCCGCGAGCCCAGCCGGTGCCCCTGGACCGCCGCGTCCACGACGATGCGGTCCACGTAGAGGAAATCGGGATGGCGCTCGGCGAACCAGGCGAAGTTGTCGTTGCGGTAATCCGCACCCGCGCGCATCACCAGCAGGAAGGCGACCACGCGCCCCTCCAGCACCGCGACGCGATGGTAGGCGGACAGGGACGCCAACTGGCGCAGCCTGTCCGCATCCATCGGGCTGGTGTGGCGGACCTCGGCCGTGTTCAAGGCGACGATGGCGTCGATATCGCCATCGACCGCATCGCGGATCAGCGGTTCGGCCGCCACGGGTTAGTGGACGGCGTGCTTGGACGTCGCGCCATTGCTCATCAGCTTGTCCGTGTAGGCGATACCCATGGCCGACAGGATGAAGATGGCGTGGATGATGGTTTGCCACATCACCCCGGTCGGCGTGAAGTCGCTGCAGGTTTTCGCCACCCATCCGGCCACCTTGGCCGCCTCTGCCGCCGCGAACGCTGCCGGCGTGCCGCACAGCGGCAGACCGCCGAGCGCACTGGCGCCGATGAACGTTTTCAGCAGGTGGATGGACGAGATGCCGATGATCGCCATCGCCAGCTTGACCTTCAGGACCGATGCGTTGACGTGGCTTAGCCATTCCGGCTGATCGGGGTGCTTTTCCAGCCCCATGCGCGAGACGAACGTCTCGTAGCCGCCGACGATCACCATCATCAGCAGGTTGGAGATCATCACCACATCGATCAGCCCCAGCACCAACAGCATGATGTCCTGCTCACTCAGGCTGGTCGCGCCGTGGACCAGATGCCACAGCTCTTTCAGGAACAGGACCACATAAACGCCCTGCGCCACGATCAGACCCAGGTACAGCGGCAGCTGCAGCCAGCGCGAACTGAAGATCAGGGCTGGCAACGGACCCAGGCGTGTGGATTTCGGTTCGGTCATGTCGGGAACGATCTTTTCCAAGGATGGCGCAGGGTACTGGCCGGATCTGACGCTGCCAAGTCGGTCCGGGGCGCTAGACTCCGGCGCATCCCCCTCTCGCGGACCCCGTCATGATCGATCTGTATTACTGGCCCACCCCGAACGGCCACAAGATCACGCTGTTGCTGGAAGAGCTCGCCGAGGCCGGCGCCAAGCTCGATTACCGCATCGTGCCGGTGAACATCGGCAAGGGCGACCAGTTCAAGCCCGACTACCTCGCGTTCTCGCCCAACAACAAGATGCCGGCGATCATCGACCACGCGCCTGCCGACGGCGGCGAACCGCTCAGCGTGTTCGAATCCGGCGCCATCCTGCTGTACCTGGCCAACAAGGCCGGCCGCTTCTTCGGTAATGACGTCCGCCAGAAAGTGGCAGTGAACGAGTGGCTGATGTGGCAGATGGCCGGCCTGGGGCCGATGACCGGACAGTACGGTCATTTCACGGTCTACGCGCCGGAAAGGATCCCCTACGCCATCGACCGCTACACCCGCGAAGTGCAGCGCCTGCTCGGCGTGCTGGACACGCAACTGGCGAAGCACGCCTGTGTGGCGGGTGACGACTACAGCATCGCCGACATGGCGATCCACCCGTGGATTAATGCCTACGACAAGGCGCCGCTGGACCTCTCGCCGTATCCGCACCTGCTGCGCTGGCAGGCCGACATCGCTGCGCGGCCTGCCGTGCAGCGCGCCTACGCGCTGAAGACACAGGTGAATCCCGATGCCGGCAAGCCGTTGACCGACGAGGAGCGCAAGCACCTGTTCGGCCAGGGCGCGCCCAAGGCCTGAGGCACCGGCGCCGGGGGTTCGCGGCATAATCCTGGGCCTGACCGGCCCCGCCGCCCGAGAAATCCGATGCGCCTTGCCCTGTTCGCCCTGATGACCCTCGCCACCACCCTGCCCGCCCACGCCGAAAAACTCACGCTGGAAGCCATCACCGGCAGTGCGCCGCTGACCGGCGCCACGCTGACCAGGCCGCAGGTCGCGCCGGACGGCTCGCGGGTGACCTTCCTGCGCGGCAAGGACAGCGACCGCAACCGGCTGGACCTGTGGGAGTACGACATCGCCAGCGGGCAGACACGCCTGCTGGTGGATTCGTCGGTGGTGCTGCCGGGCGAGGAAGTGCTGAGCGACGAAGAAAAAGCGCGCCGCGAGCGCCAGCGCATCGCCGCGCTGTCCGGCATCGTCGACTACCAGTGGTCGCCGGACGGCAAGGCGCTGCTGTTTCCCCTCGGCGGCGAGCTGTACTTCTACGACCTGTCCAGGTCGGGCAAGGACGCGGTACGCAAGCTGACGAGCGGTGGCGGCTTCGCCACCGACCCGAAGATCTCGCCGAAGGGCGGCTTCGTCAGCTTCATCCGCGACCGCAACCTGTGGGTCGTCGATCTGTCCAAGGGCGAGGAAGTACAACTGACCCGGGATGGCAGCGACACGATCGGCAACGGCGTGGCCGAGTTCGTCGCCGACGAGGAAATGGATCGCCACACCGGCTACTGGTGGGCGCCGGACGATTCGGCCGTCGCCTTCGCGCGCATCGACGAAACGCCGGTACCGGTGCAGAAGCGCTACGAGGTCTATCCCGACCGCACCGAGGTGATCGAGCAGCGCTATCCGGCAGCCGGCGACCGCAACGTGCTGGTGCGGCTGGGCGTGATCGCGCCGAAGGCGGCCGCGAAGCCGCAGTGGATCGACCCGGGTGCCGAGCAGGACATCTACCTGGCCCGCGTGGACTGGCGCGACTCGCAGCGCCTGACCTTCCAGCGCCAGTCGCGCGACCAGAAAAAGCTCGAACTGATCGAGACCACGCTGGCGACCGGCAAGCAGCGCACGCTGGTGACCGAGACGTCGAAGACATGGGTACCGCTGCACAACGACCTGCGCTTCCTGAAGAACGGACGCTTCCTGTGGTCGTCCGAACGCCATGGGTTCGAGCATCTCTACCTCGCGTCCGAGGAAGGGGCGGCGCTGTCGCAGCTGACCCACGGTGATTGGGTCGTCGACAGCCTGTTGGCGGTGGACGAAGACCAGGGCCTGGCCTACGTCAGCGGCACGCGCGACGGCGCGACCGAGACGCACGTCTATGCCGTCCCGCTGGCCGGCGGCGAGCCGCGCCGTCTCACGCAGGCGCCGGGCGTGCATGCCGCCAGCTTCGCGCGCAACGCCAGCGTCTTCGTCGACAGCTGGTCCAGCGACACCGTGCTACCGCAGATCGAACTGTTCAAGGCCGATGGCACCAAGCTGGCGACGCTGCTGCGGAACGAAGCCACAGACGCGGACCATCCTTATGCGAAGTACCTCGCCGCGCATCAGCCGACCAGGTTCGGCACGCTGACGGCGGCGGACGGCAAGACGCCGCTGCACTACAGCCTGATCAAGCCCGCCAACTTCGACCCGAAGAAGAAGTACCCCGTCGTCGTGTTCGTCTATGGCGGCCCCGCCGCACAGACCGTCACCCGCGCCTGGCCGGGCCGCAGCGACGCGTTCTTCAACCAGTACCTGGCCCAGCAGGGCTATGTGGTGTTCTCGCTGGACAACCGCGGCACGCCGCGCCGTGGCGCGGCCTTCGGTGGCGCGCTGTACGGCAAGCAGGGCACGGTGGAAGTGGACGACCAGCTGCGCGGCATCGAATGGCTGAAGGCGCAGCCCTTCGTCGACCCGGCGCGCATCGGCGTGCACGGCTGGTCGAACGGCGGCTACATGACGCTGATGCTGCTCGCAAAGCACAGCGAGGCCTACGCCTGCGGCGTGTCGGGCGCACCGGTCACCGACTGGGCGCTGTACGACACCCACTACACCGAACGCTACATGGACCTGCCGAAGGCGAACGAGGCCGGCTACCGCGAAGCCAGCGTGTTCACCCACCTGGACGGTCTGCGTTCCAAGCTGCTGCTGATCCACGGCATGGCCGACGACAACGTCCTCTTCAGCAATTCGACCAAGCTGATGAGCGACCTGCAGAAGCGCGGCACGCCGTTCGAGCTGATGACCTATCCGGGCGCCAAGCACGGCCTGCGCGGCAGCGACCTGCTGCACCGCTACCGGTTGACCGAGGATTTCTTCGCCCGCTGCCTGAAGCCCTGATTCCACACAACCCAGGAGCACCGCGATGTCGACGCACATCCCCGCCCAACCCAACTGGTGGCAACGCAACTGGAAGTGGTTCGTGCCGGTGCTGGCGGCGGTGCTGCTGACGCTGTTCGCCGCGCTCGCCCTCGGCGGCGTAGCGCTGCTGCTGGGGGCGATCAAGTCCTCGGTCGCCTATCAGCAAGCCCTCACGCGTGCGCAGTCCGACCCTGCCGTCATCGCCGCGCTCGGCGAACCGATCCGTGCGGGCTGGTTCGTACAGGGAAACATCAGCACCAGCGGAGCCAGCGGCGAAGCCGACCTAGCGATTCCCCTCGACGGCCCGCGCGCCGACGGCACGCTCTACGTCGTGGCCGAGAAGCGCGCCGGCGAATGGCGCTACGAGACGCTGGCGATGAACGTGGATGGCGGCGAGCGGATCGTACTGGAAGGGCTTGCAGCGTCGGCGTCTCCCTGATTCCTCAACGACGAAGGCGGCCCTCGGCCGCCTTCGCGTTTGCCGCTCTGCGGGACAGCCTCAGGGCTTCGCGGCGGGATCCGGCACCACCAGCCCCGGCTCCACCACCGTCCCCGGCGGCACATAGATCGCCACGCCCGCGGCCTGCTTCTGCGTGGTCGGGATGCCCATGCTGAGGCCACCGCCGGAGTGGCGGCCGTAGCTGCCCGCACCGACCGACATGCCGACCGGCGAGCCGCTGGAGCCCACGCCCAGCAGCACGATGCCGTTCGCACCCAGCGCGGCGGCTTCACGCTTCAGGCGGGCCACGGCCGCGTCGGTCTGGCCCTGCGTACCGAAACCGACCGCGCTCTTGGATTCAAGCTGCGCGATTTCGAGCGAGCCCGCGGGCGGGACGCGATAGACCTGCACCTGGGCAGGATCGACGGGCGCGCGTGCCTGGCCCAGCATGACCTTGGAGCTGCTGGCACACCCGCTGGCCAGCAGGGCGGCGAACACGACGGTAGCGATGCGAAACGACATGGCGGCTTCTCCCGTGGGCCTGCGGCGATCTTCCGCCGCTGCGGCTGAATACTGGCACAGCCCGGAGGCTCGGGGCGTGACGGGATGGGCGGGTTATCATTTCGCCCTGACCATGCCCCCGTTTCCCGCACGATGAGCTCCGCCCCCGACCATCCATCCGCGCCCCAGCGGCTGGCCGTCGACTACATCCATGCCCCCTCGCCGCAGGCGCTGCTGGGCCTGCCGGAGATCCTGGCGGTGTTCGGCTTCGGCGCACTGGCGCCGGCCACCTCGGCCATCGACGATCCCCGCTACCTGCGCGTGCCGTTGTCGCCGCTGCGTGAAGCGGCCGCGCCGTACGAGGTCTGGCGCGCCTCCGGTCCGGTCACGACGGGTCGCGACGGCGCCGTGCGCTACAGCCACGACGGCAGCCTGATGTTCGGCGTGGTGGAGTGGGAAGAACCCGAAGGCGGCATCCTGCATGCCAGCGCATACGCCTATGCGGCGATGTCAGCGTTCTGGCGCGACAGCGGCTACCCGCACCTGCTGCGGATCTGGAACTACTTCGACGCGATCACCGACGGCAACGGCGATGCCGAGCGCTACCGGCAGTTCTGCGTCGGCCGCGTGCAGGGGCTGGGCGATGTCGACACGCGCGTGCTGCCGGCCGCGACCGCGATCGGCAGCCGGGATGGGCGCCGCGTGCTGCAGGTGTACTGGCTGGCCGCGCGCGAGCCCGGCCTGCCGCTGGAGAATCCGCGCCAAGTCAGCGCCTACCGTTATCCACGCGAATACGGCCCGCAGTCGCCCAGCTTCGCGCGCGCCTTGCTGCCGCCCTCGCCGAGCATGCCGCTGCTGCTCTCGGGCACGGCCAGCATCGTCGGCCACGCATCGCAGCATGCGGACTCGCTGCGCGCGCAGCTCGACGAAACCCTGACCAACCTCGACAGCCTGCTCGGTGCGGCGCGCGAGCACGCGCCCTCGCTGTCGCCGCACCTCGATCCCAGCTCGCGCCTCAAGGTCTATGTCAGCGATGCGGCCGACGCCGATGCCGTCGCCGCGCAACTCGAAGCGCGCCTCGGCACCCGGGTGCCCTGGCTGATGCTGCACGCCGACGTCTGCCGCCGCGAACTGCTGGTCGAGATCGAGGGCATGCACGGCGTGGGCGCTTGAAGCGCCTGTCGCGCATCCGCATAGTGGGGCCATGAGGCGCCGCACCGCGCGCCACACTCTGGAGACCGTTCGATGGGACTGATCAGCCTGCTGTGGGGCATCGTGGCGATGCTGTGGATGGTGCTGGCGCTGATTCCGGTGATCGGGATCACCAACTGGCTGCTGATCCCGTTCGCGGCGGTCGGCGCGATCATCGCCGCCATCGGCATCCTGTTCACCCGCACCCAGCACCGCGGCCGCGCCAAGACCGGACTGGTGTTGAACAGCATCGTCATCGTCGTGGCCATCTTCCGGCTGTCGCTGGGCGGCGGCTTCCTCTGATGCTTTCGCGGACGCAGCGTTCCGCGCTGCGACCGCCTGTCGCAGGCTCGCCCGGGAGCCACCGGCGTATCATTCGCCGCTCTGCCAGGAGCCCGTGATGGCCTACCCCCATATCCGCCCCCGCCGCATGCGCCGCGACGACTTTTCGCGTCGCCTGATGCGCGAGCACGTGCTGACCACCAACGACCTGATCTATCCCGTGTTCGTGCATGAGGAAAAAGGTCGCTCGCCGGTCGCGTCGATGCCGGGCGTCGAGCGCCTGTCGATCGACGAGCTGCTGCGCGTGGGCGAACAGGCGCTGGAGCTGGGCGTGCCGGTGCTGGATCTGTTCGGCGTGCCGGATCCGTCAGCGAAGACCGCCGACGGCCGCATCGCCTGGGCCGAGGACGGCATCATTCCGCGTGCGATCCGTGCGCTGAAGTCGCGCTTCCCCGAACTCGGGGTGATGAGCGACCAGGCGCTGGATCCGTACACCACGCACGGCCAGGACGGCCTGATCGACGACACCGGCTACATCCTCAACGACGAGACGATCGAAGCACTGGTGAAGCAATCGCTGGCGCATGCCGCCGCGGGCGTCGACATCCTGTCGCCCAGCGACATGATGGACGGCCGCATCGGTGCGATCCGCGCGGCGCTCGAGAACGCCGGCTACATCAACACCCGCATCATGTCGTACGCCGCCAAGTACGCCAGCGCGTTCTACGGCCCGTTCCGCAGCGCGGTGGGCAGCGCCGGCAACCTCGGCAAGGGCAACAAGTTCACCTACCAGATGGATCCGGCCAACTCCAACGAAGCGCTGCACGAGATCGCGCTGGACCTGGAGGAAGGCGCCGACATGGTGATGGTCAAGCCGGGCCTGCCTTACCTGGACGTGATCCGACGGGTGAAGGACGAGTTCGGCGTGCCGACGTTCGCCTACCAGGTCAGCGGCGAGTACGCGATGATCAAGGCGGCGGCCGCCAATGGCTGGCTGGACGAGAAGGCCTGCGCGCTGGAGGCACTGACGGCGTTCAAGCGCGCCGGCGCCGACGGCGTGCTGACCTACTTCGCGCTGGATGCGGCGCGCTGGTTGCGGGACGGCTGACATGACCTCCGTCGTCATCCGCGATGCGCGGCATGACGATGCGGGCGAACTGGCGCGCCTGTGCACGCTGCTCGCCTACCCGGTCGACGGTGACAGGATGGCGGTGCGTTTGGCCCACCTGCTCGCATCGCCGGCGCACGCGGTGAGGGTCGCGGCCTCATCGGACGACGACGGCGACCTGCTGGGCATGGTGGCCGCGGAGTGGCGGCTGATGATCGAGTTCGGGGACCGCGCCGAGATCACGGCGCTGATCGTCGATCCGCGTGCGCGACGCCTCGGCCTGGGCCAACGGCTGGTGGGCGCGGCCTGCGACTGGATCCGCGACCGGGGCGGCCACGACGTCTTCGTGCGTTCCAACATCCTGCGACCGGAATCGCATGCGTTCTATCCGTCCGCCGGCTTTGGATTGGCCAAGACCCAGCACGTCTACGTGCGACGACTGACGCGGCCGGCGGACGCCTGAGCAGGCCATCCATCGGCACAAGTAAAACGGGAGCCTCGCGGCTCCCGTTTCGTCTCTGCCATCAGAAGCGGGCTTCGACGCCCAGCATCACCATGTCGGCACGGTTGAAATCGCAGTCATAGCCGTAGTCATCGTCGTCGCAGTCCTCGTCCGCGTAGTCGTCGGCGTAGACGAAGGCGGTGTAGCCCAGACTGATGTTGACATGGCGGTTGATGTCCACACCGATGGCGAAGCCCGCGTAGCCGCCATCCGTGGAGAATGTGCTGTCGGAGTACTCCTGCTCGGCATCGAAGTAGCCGCCGCGCACGGTCGCGAACCACGGGCTGTCGCCGAAGTTCATGCGGGCATTGGCACCGATCGCCTTGTAGTCCGCCTTTGACACCTCGTAACCGCGGTAGTCGGTGCTGTCCAGGCGACCACCCGACAGTTCGACGCCGACCTGCGTCCACGGACCGGCCTGCCAGCGGTAGCCGGCACTCACGGCCACGGCGTCCTGCTCGACGTCTTCGTAGATCCAGCCCTGACCGGCCTGCAGGCCGACGAAGAAGCCGCCGTTCTCCTCAGCCTCGGGGGCCGTCGCGGGCGCGACGTAAGGCGCGGGTGCGGCATACGCAGGCGCCGGCGGTGCGGGCGTCGATGCGGCCGGCTGCGCGGTCGGCGCCGCAGGCTGGGCCGGCGCGGGCTGCGTGGTTTCCTTCTTGCGGAACGCTTCGTATGCCGGCGAGACGGACTGCGCCTGGGCGTGCAGGGCGAAGGCCGCGAGTGCGAGCGGCAGGTAGCGGAACATCGGCTTCATGGTGTTCTCCCTTTCGGTAGTGATGGATTCCCCGCGTCCTTGCGGTACCGGCGGGGCGGATCGGTGGTGTGCGGACGACCATGCCGACGGGGCGCATGCATGGGCGCGCCGTCGCTCCGTTCCCGGTCGACGCACGTCGTCGCAGTGGCAGAGTTCGATGGAAGGCGGCCGGACTCCCCAGTCCGCCTGCCTGTCGCCTTGCTCCCTGGCACACCCCCTTCGGCGGCGGCACAGTGCAGCGCAGGGCGCAGCCTGTCAAGCGGGCGGCGACGCGGGGTAGACTGCGGCGAACGCCAGCAGACGGGGTACCGTGCCATGTCGAGCCAACGCTACGCCGTCTTCGGCCATCCCGTCGCCCATTCGCTGTCGCCGCGCATCCATGCCGCGTTCGCGCAGCAGGTCGGGATCGCGCTGGAATACACCGCCATCGACACCCCGGCGCACGACTTCGTCGCCACCCTCGACCGTTTCGCCGGCGAGAGTGGTGCAGGCGCGAACGTCACCCTGCCGTTGAAGGAAGCGGCCTTCGCGATCTGTGCGCGGGCCAGCGACCGCGCCCGCCGCGCCGGCGCGGTCAACACGCTGACCCGCAACGACGGCCAGTGGCATGGCGACAACACCGACGGCGCCGGCCTGGTCCGCGACCTCACGGAGCGCCACGGCCTGGACCTGCGCGCACGTCGCGCGCTGCTGCTCGGTGCCGGCGGCGCGGCACGCGGCGTGGCACCCGCCTTGCTGGATGCCGGCATCAGCGAACTGATCATCGTCAACCGCACGGCGGACCGCGCGGACGCGCTGGCCGATGCGCTGGGCGAACCGGACCGCGCGCACTCGCGCTATTGGGACGACCTGCGCGACCTCGGCGACTTCTCGCTGATCGTCAATGCGACGTCCGCCGCGCGCCAGGACCAGGGCGCGTTCACCCTGCCCTTCCCCCTGGCCACGCCGCGCACGCTGGCGGTCGATCTCAACTACGGCGAAGCGGCGATCCCGTTCCTCGCCTGGGCGCGCGCCGCCGGTTGCCACGATGCGGTAGACGGGCTGGGCATGCTGGTGGAGCAGGCGGCCGAAGCCTTCGAGCAATGGCATGGCGTGCGGCCCGAGACGGATGCCGTCTACGCCGCGCTGCGCGGCAAGGACAAGGTGCTGGTGACGGCGGATTGAGGGGCGTGACCCTTCCAATTGCCATTGCGAGGGTGGTATCTGTGGCGCTGAGCCTGGCATCGGTACCTGCGGCTGGCGAGTCGCTGGGCCCCGCGCCATTCGCCGCACGTGATGGACGCGATGGTACGGCGGAGCTCGAGAAGCGTCCCGGCTGCGAAGGCATCGATTATCGACTGCACGGCAGAGTCGCCGATCCGGAAGGGTCGCCTATCCCGCACGCTTTCGTGCAGGCTTACTGGAATGAGGGTAGTGCGCGCGCGGGACCCGCCGTGACGCGTTCCGACGACAGCGGCAATTACGTGCTTGCAGTGCCTTACTCGACGTTGCACATGTTGTCGGGAGTGTTGGGCATGTGCGGGACCGTTGGGCCCACCTATATCGAGGTCGATGCCTACAACGAGCATGGGCACTCGGCCTCATCGCGCTTGGAGGTGGCGAAGCATCTCTGGCTGCCGGCACTGGATCTCGTCATCGAATAATTGCCTGCATCGTGCGAAAGCGCGATCAAGAAGCTAGGCTTGTGCTTTCCCATAACGGAGCGACTGCATGGACGGATTCCTCACCCAGATGCTGACGATGCTCGGCTACCAGCTTCCCGACCTGCTGGCCTGCGTGGCCGGTGCCGCGATGCTGGCGATGTGGGCGCCACCGGCGCCGGGCCGAAAGCTGGCGCTGGCCGGCATTTCGCTGATGCTGCTGACCACCGCGCTGCGCGGCGCGATGAGCGTGTGGCAGGCGTGGGTGATCAACAACGCCACCGACGGCTACGCATCGGTGAGCGGCATGATGGGGCTGTTCAGCGCGTTCGGCATGCTGATCGGCATCGTCTCCGCGGCCGGCCTGGTCATGCTGGCCTGGGGCGCCTGCAAGGCCATGCAGGCCACGCGCACGGCCTAGGCGATATCCGCATAGGCGCCGTTGAAAACGGAATAGCGTGGCGGCGCCCGGCGACACACGAGCCCGCTAGCATCGCGGGATGAAACGCCGCCTGCTGCTGACCCTGCTCTGCCTCGCCTCGTTGGCGACCTCCGCGTTGGCGCAGGGCCAGTTCAAGGTGCTGGTGGTGGCCATCCCCAACCGCTACCACCACGACTACGCGGTGGTCGCCAAGCCGCAGTTCGAACGCATGGCGCAGGTGCATGGCTTCGACCTGACCTGGTCGTGGAACGGCACGCCGTTCGATGGCGACCTGACGCCTTACGCCGCCATCGTGCTGCTCAACACGCCCGGCGACGAACTGAAGGGCGAGCAGCGCACGAAACTGGAAACCTATGTGCGCGCCGGCGGTGGCGTGATGGCCGTGCACCGCGCACTGATCTTCAATCCGCCCGGCGACTGGCCCTGGTTCGAGCGGCTGATAGGACGGACCTTCCGCACCCACCCGATGGTGCAGACCGCGACCGTGCGCGTGGAGGACCCTGCATTCCCCGCCGCCTTCGGGCTGCCCGCGCGCTGGATCTGGACGGACGAATGGTACGAGTTCAACGCCCCCGTCACGGGCGGCCTGCGCACGGTACTGAGCGTGGACGAATCCACCTACGATCCCACGCGTATCTGGCCCGGACAGACCGCGCGCGGCATGGGCAAGGACCATCCGGTCGCCTGGTACCACGCCTATGCCGGTGGCCGCGTCTTCGTCACCGCACTGGGGCACACGCCGGCGTTGTACGACGACCCGTCTTACCTGGCACATCTCTATGGCGGCCTGTGGTGGACCGCGACCGGCAGAGGCGTCGACGCATCGCGCTGATGCGCGGCGATCAGTCGGTCGCGACGCAGAGCGTCAGACGTTCGCACAGGAATGCGAGCTCCGCCTCCTGCGTCCCGGGTCCATCATAGGCCAGCACCGTCCAGCGCTCCTGCGCATGCATCGCCTCGCCGGCGGCGAGGGTGCGGAAAGGCGCGTGCACTTCCATTTCCAGCAGGCCGGCCTGGACGTCGCCGGCATGGTCCAGATACAGCTCGACCTGGCCGTGCTCGGGATGGATGGCGGCGCGCGGCTGGTGGTCGAAGCGGATCACGAACGCTTGCCCGTGCGCAAAGCCCGCCATCCAGCCTGCGGACGGCTGCAGGAACACCTTGCCGCGGCGCATCGGCACGTCCGGCGGTGCGTGCTGGAACGCGAACACACCCTGCTCGATCCGCCACGCCGGCAAGGCAGCCTCCTCGCCTTCGACGCGCACGTCGTGCGCATCGGCCACCGGCACGTAGACGCGCGTCGCCGCCGACGTGCGCGTGTTGAACCACAGGTCGCGTGCGACGGGACGTCCGCGGATGTTGCGTGCGGTCGCCGTCACCACGACGGTGGACTGATCCACCGGGTCGAACGCGAACGACTTCAGCAGCCGCACGCCGGTGACCGGGCTGTCGATGCCCTCCAGCACCAGCCGCTCGGGCGAACGCGCGACCACCCGCGTTTCCGCGGACGCCAGGTACGGGTCCGGCGGCCACACCGCCTTCGCCGCGCGGCGCGACGGATTCGCCTCCTGGTCGGACCACCAGCTGCTCTGCGGCCCCAACCATACGTCGTGGCCCAGATAGCCGATGTCGCCCGCGTCCGCGGAGACCGGCGGCGCGGGCTGCGACGCTACCGGCCCGCCGACCTTGATCAGATTGGGATGGCCGATGCGCCCGACGTGCAGCACGCGGCCGCCCAGTGCCGGCGTGATCTTGACGACGATATCCGGGGACTGCAGGCGGATGCGCTCGATCTCTGCGGCACCCGTGGACGTAGCCTGGACGCACAGCGCGAACAGGAAGATGGGCGTCGCGAGCGTGCGCATGGCCGCCACTAAAGCACGCCGTCGCGTTTCACCGCCAGGTAGCGCTCCACCAGCGCGGCCGGCAGTTCGTCGCTGGTGACGTCCAGCACCATCACGCGATGGCTGCGCAGCGCGTCGTGCGCCGCCGTGCGCTGTTCCATGTAGCGGGCGACGGCACCGGCGTGGATCGCGCCCTGCAGGTCGTGCACCTCGTCGTCGAGCGCATCGTCCAGCGAGGTCTCGCGCAGGCTGGCCACGCAGACCAGGTGCCGCTTCTGCAGCAGGCGCACGGCCGCGAGCAGATCGTCGATGTCCTCGTCGCGGACGTTGGTGACCAGCATCACCAGCGCGCGGCGGCGCTGGCGCAGGCTGAGTTCGGTGGCGGCGGCCAGGTAATCGGTGGCGACCGCGCGCGGCTGCAGGTCGTAGCTGGCGCGCAGCAGGGTATCGATGGCGGCCATGCCGCGCTGTGGTGCGACCCAGCGGCTGTCGCCACCGGCGGCGAACAGGCCCACGCCGTCGCCCTGCCGCAGCGCCAGGTACGACACCACCAGCGACGCATTCAGCACATGGTCGAAGTGGCCGAGTTCGTCCTCGCGCGCCATCATCCGGCGGCCGGTGTCGATCAGCATCACCAGCTGCTGGTTCTTCTCGTCCTGGTACTCGCGCGAGATCAGCTTGCGCGAGCGCGCGGTGGCCTTCCAGTCGACCTGCCGCAGGCTGTCGCCGACGCGGTACTCGCGCATCTGGTGGAAGTCGGTGCCTTCGCCGCGCCGTCGCTTGAGGTGCGCACCCACCAGGCGCGAGGCCTGTTCGGCACTGAACAGCGCGAAGCGCGTCAGCGGCGCGAAGTTCGGGTACACGCGCACCCGCTGTGGCGTGCCGGCCACGCGCGACTGCCGCCACAGCGCCAGCGACGAGCGCAGGCGCAGCTGCACGCCGTCGAAGTGCGCATCGCCGCGCGCCGCGGGCCGCAGGCGGTAGGTGATGCGGGTCGCCGACATCGGCGCCAGCGTCAGCCGGCGCGGCAGGCCGGTCGACGCCCAGCCGCCCGGGTGCAGGTCGAACACGTCCAGCCGCTGCCGCACCCGCGACTCGAAGCACAACGCGACGTCGCGCTCGATGCCCAGCGGCAGCGCCTCGGGCAGTTCGCGCACGGTCTCCGGGGTCGGCTGGCGCCGCAGCCACCAGGCATCCAGCACGGCGAGCACCAGCAACACCGCGCCCGCCAGCTGCCACTGCCACAGCGGCCAGCCCAGGAACGGCACGGCCAGGCCAGCCAGTCCCCAGGCGGCGAGCAGGGCGATGAGCAGCGGGGCAGGCCTCATGGACATGCCCCTTCCCCCGCCTGCGGGGGAAGGCTGGGATGGGGGCAATCGGAGAACGGATGCGTATGCACACCATCACGTTGGTCGCGCGCCCCCACCCCAGCCCTCCCCCGCAGGCGGAGGAGGGGGCAGATCAGGGGGACGGTCGCAACCGCTAGGACGATCATTTCCGCGGCGCGTCCACTTTCGCCAGCAGCGCGCGCAGCGCGTCGTCGGGCGACTGCCCTTCGATCTGCAGTTCGGGGGCAAGCGTGATGCGGTGGCGCAGCGCCGGTCGCGCGATGTCGCGCACGTCGTCGGGCGTGACGAAATCGCGCCCCTGCAACACGGCATTCGCGCGCGCGGCGCGCACCAGCGCGATGCTGCCGCGCGGACCGGCACCCAGCGATATACCGGGCCACTTGCGGGTGGCGGCGACGATGCGCACCGCGTAGTCGATGACCTCCGGGTCGACACGCACGGCGGCGGTCTCGCGCTGCATCGCCGCGATCTCGGCGGCGCCGACCACGCGCTTCACCTGCGAGAGATCGAAGTCGGCGGCGGTACGTCCGGTGGTGACCGCATCGACCATGCGCTTCTCGTCGTCCAGTGCCGGATAGTCGATCAACACCTTCAGCAGGAAACGGTCCAGCTGCGCTTCCGGCAGCGGGTAGGTGCCTTCCTGCTCGACCGGGTTCTGCGTGGCGAGCGCGATGAAGGGCGGCGACAGTTCGAACGACTTGCCCTCGATCGTCACCTGGCCTTCCTGCATCACTTCCAGCAGGGCGGACTGGGTCTTGGCCGGCGCGCGGTTGATCTCGTCGGCCAGCAGGATGCTGGTGAACACCGGGCCGCGGCGGATCTGGAAGGCCTCGGTCTTCGGGTCGTAGACGGCGTGTCCGCTGACGTCGCTGGGCATCAGGTCGGGCGTGAACTGCACGCGCGCGTAGGTCAGCTCCAGCGCCTGCGCCAGCGCGCGCACCAGCAGGGTCTTGCCCAGCCCCGGCACGCCCTCGATCAGCACATGGCCGCCGGCGAGCAGCGCGATCAGGATCTGGTCCAGCACGTCGGGCTGGCCGATGAAGGCGCGCGACACTTCCTCGCGCACGGCCTCGACGCGCTCGGACAAGGCGTTGCGCGGCATCGGCGGGAGCGCGGGCGGCGCGGCGGCGGTCTCGTCGTTCATAGGCGGTTTCTCAGTTGGATCAACAGGGCGATACGGTCGCGGAAAGCCTGCCGGTCGTGCGAGGCAGGGACATTGAGGGCGGTGCGGATGCGGTCGGCGGGGTGGCCGGTGCGCTCGGCGATGGCGGCGACCTGCGGCTCGCCCGTGAGCGCGGCGGCGACCGGATCGCGCCGGCGCAGGCGCGCGAGGAAGGCCTGCCTGACCGCCGCATACAGCATCACGCCGCGACCGTAGCGATACAGGTGTTCGCCGCTGGCGCGCACGTGCTCGAGCAGCGAGCGGCGCTCGCCGGCCGGCGCCGGCACCTGCGGACCGAACCGCTGCATGCGCATCCACAGCCAGGCCACCAGCGCGAGCAGCAGCGGCGCCCACACCATCCAGCCATGCAGGTACAGCGTGCGCCACAGCGACGGCATCTCGGCCGCGTAGACCAGGTGCATGGTGCCCTGGCGGTAGTTCGGCGCCAGCACCTGCCGCGCCAGCGCACGGTGCGGACCGTCGCGCAGGCCGCCGTCCGGCGGCGCGTCGAGCGCTTCCTGGGCGAAGCCGCGCGTGGCGGTATTGGTCAGGAAATCGAAGTCGGCCAGGATGTCGGCGTGGCCCTTGCCGACCGCCACGCGCGCATAGACATAGCCGCCCTGCAGGTCGCCCCATGCCAGTTCGGGCACCACCTCGTCGAAGGCGAAACGGCGGCCGCGGCAGAACTCGACATGGTGGCCTTCGCCTTCGACCTGGAAGTCTTCGCAGGACGGCGTCTCGTCCACCAGCCAGGCCGACAGCAGCTCCAGCATCTCTGCCTGAGGCGCGTTTGACTCCGACAGATCTTCGCCCGGCGAGTATTGCGGCGTGCGGATCAGCAGGTGGCCGCCCTCCTCCACCCAGGCGAGCAGGCGCTCGGCCTCGGGCGGCGACAGCGCGCGTGGATCGTTGAACAGCAGCAACGTGTCGCCGCGTGCCAGCGCGTTGTCGTTCAGCATCAGGCGCTGGCGCGCATTGACCTTCACGCCATCGGCTTCCAGCGTCTTCGCCAGCGCATACAGCGGGTTGTAGGCGGCCTCGCCCGTCGGCGGCAGGTACAGGGTCTTCTCGACGCGATGGTAGGTATGCCGGAACCACGCGAACAGCAGCGCCAGCACCACCAGCAGGACCAGCACGCCCGCGCCCACCAGGCGGCCGTTGCGGCGCGCGGCCGTCATGCCGTCCACCCGTAGCGCTGCTGCAGCTCGCCGACCAGCGCATCGAACTCGTCCTCGCCGGGCAGGCGTTCCGCGTAGGCGGCGTACTGCCAGGCGCGCACGATACGCGCGAACACGTTCCGGTCCTCCGCCTGCGGCATGCGACGCGACGCACGCAGGCATTCGGCTTCGGTCGCGCCGGGCGGCAGCACGATATCGGCGCGCCGGCTCATGCTGTCCACGCTGGCCCGGTAAAGCAGCGCCAGCGCATGGCGCGGACGGCCGTCGCGCCACAGTGCGCGCGCGGCGGTCGCGATGTCGTCGGGCAACACCTCCGGCAACACCAGCGCGTCGGTCTGCGGCGCGTCGGGCTCCTTCGGTGCGCTCCGCGCGATGCCGCGCATCCACGGCCACCAGTGGCGCACGGTCAACAGCAGCGCCAGCACGAGCACGCCGGCCACCAGCCACAGCCCCCATTCGCCGATGAACGCCAGCACGGCGCCGATGCCGGACAGCCAGGCGTTGTCGCGATCGGATGGGTCGTCGGGCTTCTTCTGCTCCGGATTGCGACGCTCCCAGCTCGACTGCACGTGCGTGCGGTCGAGCAGCGGATCGCGATAGGCCTTGTCGGCCGCCTTGCGGAAACCGCGGTCGTCGACGCGCTGCTCGCCGAACACGATGGGCAGGGTCGGCGGCGTCGGTTTCTCTTCGTCCTGCGCCGTCGCCGCCGGCGGCGCGGGCCGGGCCGGCGGCGCGCCGTGGCGCTCCTGCGCGTCAACGACACCGGACATGCCGGCGAACATCACCATGGCGAGCACCAGCGGCGTCGCGGCAGCCAGGCGCGCGCGCAGCTTGCGGAACACGATCTCCAGGTCCCAGGCCTCGATCTGCGTGCGCCGGTTGAGGTACAGGCCGAAGCCGGCACCGACGTAGAACGGTTCGATCACGCTGACCGCGGCCCAGATCAGCGCGTTCCAGGCCACCTGGAACCAGGTGGGCCACTCGATGGCGACCACGCGGAACGCGGCCTGCATGCTGTCCGGCAGCAGGTCCTGCGGCAGGTACATCACCACGGCGACGCTGCCGCCCAGCACCAGCACCAGCTGGAACAGCAGGCAGATCCAGGTCAGCAGGACAGCGGTGCCGTAGGCCATTCCCCCCAGCACCCGGCGGCGCTGGCGCAGGCGCTCGCCCTGCACGCCCTCGAGCAGGTCGATCGGCATGTACAGCGAGCGCACCGGGCTGAAACGGCGCCACGTCAGCAGGTGCGGAAGCACGCGCATGCCCCAGCCCAGCTGCGCGCGCAGCGTCTCGCGCGTCCCCGGCACGCTGCCGAACACCGCGCGCGAGATGACGTACAGCGGGATGCGGTCGAACGCCGGCTTCAGCCACCACATCAGCAGCGCGGCCAGCCACAGCTTGTCGATCCACCATGCACCGGCGTTGAGCAGCGCGAACATGCCGAGCGACAGCCACAGCCACGGCCTCCAGATCGCACCCGCATGCCGGCGCACCAGCGCCATGCCCAGCTCGACGGCTTCCCAGTCCGAACGCGCGCGCAGGCGGACCGTCAGCTGCTCAATCCTCATCGGCCACCCCGCGTCCGCCGACGCCGAGCCACAGCGCCACGACCGTCCACAGCACGCCGGACACGCTGTACTTCACCGCGGCGGGAATGGACTGGGTCGACGACCAGAAGGCTTCGATGAACGCCGCCACCAGCAGCATGAAGGCCACGCCCAGGCACAGCTTCGCGCCCTTCGCACCGGCGCTGGCCAGCGCGTCGAGGCGGCGCTGCCGCCCGGGCGCCACCAGGCTGAGGCCGAGCCGCAGGCCGGCGCCGCCCGCCAGCACGATGGCGGTCAGTTCGAACGGCGCATGCCCGCAGACGAAGCGCCACAGCGGATCGCCGTAGCCGATCTGCTGGAGGTGACCGAAGATGGTGCCGAACAGCAGGCCGTTGCCGAACAGCACGAACAGCGCGCCCACGCCGGCCAGCAGTCCGCCGGCGAACGTGCGCAGGCCGATGCTGATGTTGTTCCAGATGTAGTGGCCGAACATCTGCCAGTCGGTGCCGCTCTCGCGGCCCAGCGAATGGCTGGGATCGCTGGGGTCGTACATGCGCTCGAACATCGCCACCTGTTCGGGCGAGACGATGCTGTACACCAGCTCGGGACGGAACTGCAGCAGCACGAACATCAGCGCCATCGGCAGCACGAACACCGCGGCCGCCACCCACATGCAGCCGGCTTCGCTGCGCACCAGCCGCGGGAACTCCGCCAGCAGGAAACGCACCGCGCGCTGCCAGCGCGGCGGCGGCGTGCGGTACAGCACGCCATGGCCTTCCTGCATCAAGGCCTGCAGGCGATCCACCACCACCGGGCTGTAGCCGCGCCGGCGCGCCAGCGCCAGGTGCTGGCAGATGCGGCGGTAGCGCGCCGGGACCTCCTCGTCGGTCAGCTCGCCGGTGTTGCGCTCGCGGCGTGCGCGCCGGGCGCTCTCGCCACGCGCATGCAGCCACGATTCGAAGGCGAGCCATTCCGGCTGGTGGCGGGCGACGAACTGTTCCTGTCTCATCGCCGCCCCAGCAACCAGTTGGCCATGCCGTACAGGCGCTGCACGCCGGCCTGCCCGTGTGCGGCGGTGATGGGCTGGGCGAGATTGGCCAGTTCCTCCTGGCGCGAGGCCGAGAGCTGCGACGCGCGTTCGCCGAACGCGACGATCGCGCCCTGCTCCTCCGGCAGCAGCTGCGCCGGCGGTACGAACACCGTGTTGGCCGGCGCCTGCACATGGCTGCGCTCGCGCCCGGCATGGACCACCAGCGTGCCCGCGACCATGTCGCCGAGCCGGCGCGCATGCGGGTCGGCCAGGCAGGCGATCAGCCCGGTCGCGTAACCGAACGGCAGCATGTCGACGGTCCGCAGCAGGTTGCGCGTGATCGCCGCCAGCCAGCCCACCGGTGCGCCATCGGCCGACACCACGCGCAGCCCCAGCGCCTTCTTGCCGGGCGTCTGCCCGCGCCAGACCGATTCCAGCACGATCGGGTACGCCCAGAACACCAGGAACACCACGATCAGGTGCAGGCCTTCGCCGACCTTGCCCAGCAGGGCGAGCAGCATCGCCATGACCATCACGATGCCGAGCCGGATCGCCAGGTCGATGCCCCACGCCAGCGCACGCGGCACCGGGCCCGCCGCCGGCAGGTGCAGGCCCACGCCCTCGGGGGTGACCACCTCGCGGTAGGTGTCCAGCATCACGCGTTCACCACGGGCGGCGTCCCGCCTGCAGCGCGGTGGCCGCGACCGGATCGATGTGGTGGAACCTGCGAGTCCCGCTGTCCATGCGCCTTCCCCATGCGTGACGACTTTAGCCGCGAACGCCATCCTTGCCCAGCGACATTACACTGCGCGACATCATGGATTCCGTCGTCCATTGCCGGTCGGGCTGCGCCGCGTGCTGCACGGCGCCCTCGATCACCTCGCCGATCCCCGGCATGCCACAGGGCAAGCCGGCCGGCATCCCGTGCGTGCAATTGGACGAGGCATTGCGCTGCCGGTTGTTCGGCAGGCCCGAGCGGCCTGCGTTCTGCGGCACTCTGAAGCCCGGTGCCGACATGTGCGGGGCCAGTCGCGCCGAGGCGATGGCCCTGCTGTCGGCGCTCGAACGCGCGACCGCACCGATCCCGATTTCCCTTCGCTAGGAGACGTCGCATGCAACGCTTCTGGAACCTCGTCCTCGCCCTGGTGGTGACCGCGACGGTGGTCGCACAGCTGTTCCTGCTGGTGAGCGGCGGACCGGACGTGAACACCACCGCGGCAGCCGCGCCGGTCCCGCTGGCGACGAAGCTGCTGCGGTTCTTCAGCTACTTCACCGTGCAGAGCAACCTGCTGGTGCTCGCGGCGGCGATCAGCTTGGTGATCCGGCCCGGCCGCGACGGCGCGCTGTGGCGCGTGCTACGCCTCGATGCGCTGCTCGGCATCGCGGTGACCGGCGTGGTGTTCGCCACGCTGCTGGCCGGACTCGTGCATCCCAGCGGCATCGGCATCTGGATCAATGCCGGCTTCCACCAGTTCTCGCCGGTGTGGACGCTGCTCGGCTGGCTGGCGCTGGGGCCGCGGCCACGGATCGACGCGCGCACGATCCGCTGGGCGTTCGCCTGGCCCGTCGCCTGGCTGGCCTACACCATGGTGCACGGCGCGATCACCGGCTGGTATCCGTATCCGTTCCTCAATGCCGACAAACTCGGCTACGGGCAGGTGGGCCTTACCATCGCGATCATCCTGGTGGCGGCGTTGGCAACCGCGTTCGCGTTCCAGGCGATCGACCGCCGGCTGCCGCCGACACGCTGACCGCGCAGGCTCACTCGACCTGCGTGGAGATCCACCAGGTCGTGCCGCCGGCATCGCGGAAGCCGCCACGGCGGTCGCCGTCGCCCTTCTCTTCCGGCGCCTGCACCGCCTCGGCGCCCGCGGCGAGCGCGCGCGTCCAGGTCGCATCGACATCCGGCACGTAGAGATGCACGTGGCTGGCGATGGGCGGCCAGCCGTCCATGCCGTCGGCCAGCATCAGCACGGTGTCGTCGATGCGAACCTCGCCGTGGCCCAGGCGATCGCCCATCGGATGCATGCGCAGCGGCTCGGCGCCGAACACCGTGACGAGGAAGTCGATCGTGCGTTGCGCACCATCGACGACGAGATACGGAGCCACCGACGTGTAGCCGTGCGGTTTCCATGCCATGCGAACCTCCCATGCGGCGCGGAGCGCGCCGCCGTCATCATGCCGCGGGCGGTGTTGGCTGCAGGTAACGGTCCTTCAGCTTCACATAGTGCCCGGCCGAGTAATGCAGGCTTTCGATTTCCCTGTCGGTCAGCGCGCGCGCGAAGCGGGCGGGATTGCCCAGCCACAGCTCGGCCTCGCCGACCACCTTGCCCGGGCCCAGCACCGCGCCGGCGCCGAGGAAGCCGTACTTCTTCACCGTCGCGCCATCGAGGATGCAGGCGCCCATGCCGATCAGGCACAGGTCCTCGATCGTGCACGCATGGATGATGGTGCCGTGGCCGATGGTGACGTCGGCGCCGATCAGGGTCGGATAGCCGGCCTTGTTGTAGGGGCTGTGGTGGCTGACATGGACGATGGTGCCGTCCTGCACGTTGGTCCGCGCACCGACGCGGATGAAGTTGACGTCGCCACGCAGGATGGTGCCCGGCCAGACGGAGACGTCCTCGGCCAGTTCGACATCGCCGATGACGGTGGCGGCGGGATCGACGTAGACGCGCGGCCCGAGGACGGGAAAGCGGTCAAGGTAGGGGCGCAGGGCGGTCAGATTCGGGTCCATGCCCGGATTGTAGTGCGCCCGCTCCGGAACGAAGGCATACACTCCGGCCATGACGACCTTCCCGCATGCCGCCACGACCGCCGCGAACGCGGCCATCACCGCCGCCAACGCCGCGATCACGGCGGCCTCGGCGGAGACCGCCACCGGCGCCGGACACACCGCGCCCGCGCCGGACGGAGACACGCCGGTCGCCGATCTCGCGCCGACCCTGCAGCGGCTGCGCCAGGCCTGGCAGGCGCGCAAGCCGGACCATGCACAACGCCGCGACGACCTGCAGCGGCTGCGCGATGCGCTGAAGCGCCGGCTGCCGGAGATGGCCGACACCATCGCCGCCGATTTCGGCCACCGCTCGCGGCATGAAACCCTGATCGCCGACGGCATGACGGTGCTCAACGAGATCGACCACCTCGCCTCGCACCTGCGCCGCTGGATGAAGCCCAAGCGCGTCGGCGTGGGCTGGCGCTTCTGGCCGGCCCGCGCGGAGATCCGGCAGGCGCCGGTGGGCGTGGTCGGCGTCATCGCGCCTTGGAACTACCCGGTCAACCTGGCCCTGATTCCGCTGGCGACCGCCATCGCCGCCGGCAACCATGTCTACCTGAAGCCGTCGGAGCACACCCCGCGCACGACCGCGTTCCTGCGTTCGCTGCTGTCGGAAGTATTCCCGCCGGAACGTGTCAGCGTCGCCGCCGGCGGTGCCGAGGTGGCGGGCGCGTTCGCCGCACTGCCGTTCGACCATCTGGTGTTCACCGGCTCCACGTCCGTTGGCCGCAAGGTGATGGCCGCCGCAGCGCCGAACCTGACGCCGCTGACGCTGGAACTGGGCGGCAAGTCGCCGGCCATCGTCTGCGACGATTTCCCCGTGGACCAGGCCGCCGCGCGGCTGGCGACGGGCAAGTGGTTCAACGGCGGGCAGACCTGCATCGCGCCGGACTACGTGCTGCTGGTCGGCCGCCAGCGCCGCGATGCGCTGGTGCAGGCGCTGCGGGAAGAAGTCGCAGCGCGCTACGGCGACCTGTCCGAGGCTGGTGATTTCACCCGCATCATCAACGACGGCCAGTTCGCGCGGCTTGACGGCTACCTCCACGATGCCCGCCAGCGAGGCCACGAGGTCATCCCGCTGGCAGCGAAACACGACCGCACGCAGCGTCTGTTCGCGCCCACTGTCGTCATCGAGCCCGGCGACGACGCGAAGGTCATGCAGGACGAGATCTTCGGCCCCATCCTGCCGATCCGCACCGTCGACTCGCTGGACGAGGCCATCGCCTACGTCAACGCGCACGATCGGCCGCTGGCGCTGTATCCCTTCAGCCATGATCGCGGACGCGTGGAGACGATCCTGCGCAATACGCTGGCCGGCGGCGTCACCGTCAACGACACCGTGCTGCATTTCGGCATCAACGCGCTGCCGTTCGGCGGCATCGGCCCCAGCGGCATGGGCGCCTACCACGGCCGCGCGGGCTTCGATGCGATGAGCAAGGCGCTGCCCGTGCTGTGGCAACCGCGCCGCGCCGGCAGCGATCTGTTGAAGCCGCCGTACTCGAAGGTCGCGCGGTTCATCGATTTCATCATCCGCTAGGACCGATGCGCAAACTCGTCCGCAGCAGCAGCACCCGCACCGACCTGCGCGTCTACATGCTGCTGGTCGGCGGCATGTTCGTGTACGCCGGCCTGACCGTGGATCCGGCCAGCAACTGCGATCCCAGTGGACGCGAGTGCGCGCCATGGCTGGTACCGGTGGTCTTCGTCATGGGTTTCGTGTTTGCAGGCACCGCGCTGGTGATGCTGGTGCATGTGCGTCGCTGGGGCAGTCGGCTGGACCTGGAGGCGCGCACGCTGTGGTGGTGGGACGACGAGATCGCCCCCGGCGAACATGCGATCGCACTGGACCGGATCGCGCGGATCCGCGTGCGGCGCGCGGACGAGAGCGACGACCGGATTCTCCTGTACGACCACGATGACGCGCCACTGCGCTTCCCGTCCGAACGCGGCGTACCCTACGACGCCATCGAGTGGGCGCGGGACCTGGCGGGACATTGCCCGCACATCCGGGTGGACGTGGAAGGCGGCTGAGGCAAGTCGGTACGCTTCGTCGAAACGCGCCCCACCCGTTCGTCGAACGGAATGACACCTCACTGACGGACCGCCATGTCGACCACGCCCGTACCCGCCAAAGCCACCCGCCGCGAATGGATCGGGTTGGCCACCATCGCCCTGCCCTGCATGGTCTATGCGATGGACCTGACCGTGCTGAACCTGGCGCTGCCGGCGATCAGCGCCGAGCTCGACCCCAGCGCCAGCCAGCTGCTGTGGATCGTCGACGTGTACGGCTTCCTGGTGGCGGGCTTCCTGATCACCATGGGCACACTGGGCGACCGCATCGGCCGGCGCAAGCTGCTGCTGATCGGCGCGGCGGCGTTCGCGCTGGCGTCGATACTGGCGGCGTTCTCGCGCAGCGCGGACATGCTGATCGCGATGCGTGCCCTGCTCGGCATCGCCGGCGCCACGCTCGCACCGTCGACGATGTCGCTGATCCGCAACATGTTCCATGACGAGCACGAACGCCAGTTCGCCATCGGCGTGTGGATCGCCGCGTTCTCGGTCGGCGGCGCCATCGGCCCGCTGGTCGGCGGCCTGCTGCTGCAATGGTGGTGGTGGGGCGCGGCCTTCCTGGCCGCGGTGCCAGTGATGGTGCTGCTGCTGGTGCTGGGACCGACGCTGCTGCCCGAGTACCGCGATCCCGATGCCGGCAAGCTCGATCCGCTCAGCATGGTGCAATCGCTGTTCGCGGTGCTGGCGGTGGTCTACGGCCTGAAGCGCATCGCCGAGTACGGCGTCGATCCGCGCGGCATCGCGGTGCTGCTGGTGGGCGTGGCGCTGGGCGTGCTGTTCGTGCGCCGGCAGAAGCACCTGGCCTATCCCTTCCTCGACGTCACGCTGTTCCAGCGGCCGGCGTTCTCCGCCGCGATCGTCGCCTACGCGCTGGCCGGCCTGTCGATGATGGGCGTGTACATCTTCATGACGCAGTACCTGCAGCTGGTGCTGGGCCTGACGCCGCTGCAGGCCGGCATCGCGACCGTGCCGTGGTCAGTGTGCTTCACTGTCGGCTCGCTGCTGGCGCCGCGACTGGCTCGCCATTGGGGCGCGCGCCGGGTGATGGTGCGCGGCCTGCTGTTCGCCGCGCTCGGCTTCGGCATCACCGCACTGGTGGTGCCGCCGTACGGGCTATGGGTCCTGATCGCCGGCATGCTGGCGATGAGCCTGGGCATGGCGCCGGTGTTTACCGTCGGCAACGAACTGATCATCACCACGGCGCCACCGGAGCGCGCAGGTGCCGCGTCCGCCCTGGCGGAGACAAGCGCCGAACTCAGCGGTGCGCTGGGCATCGCGATCCTGGGCAGTCTCGGCATGCTGGCCTACCGGCTGTGGCTGGAACCCGCCTTGCCTGCGGCGCTGCCTGATGCGGACGCGACCCGCGCGCTGTCGACGCTGGGCGGCGCGGTCACGGTGGCCGGCGAACTCGGAGGCGCGGCTGGAACGCTAGTCGCCGATACTGCACGCACCGCCTTCACCGGCGCGATGCGCGCCATCGCCGTGTTCGGCATGGTGATGATGCTGATTGCCGCGTGGATGGCCGCGCGACTGATGCGCGAGGGCGACGCTCACGGCGTGGGTCCGATCCACGATGGCGTGAGCGACATGTAGAGCCATGACGGCGCCGGGATCCGATCCGCCGGGCGGCTGTGCGACAAACGCGCAGGCGGTTCCGGTTACGATGCCGGTCCGCAAGCACAAAGGACGCCGGGATGCGTGCCGCCACAGGTCTGCTGTTGATGCCGTTGCTGGCACTTGCTCCGACCGCGCTCGCCCACGATTTGCCGGAAGCACTGGTGGATTTCGTCGACCTTTGCGTTCTGCCCAGGCTGGAAAGCAGACCGATGGATACGGCGCTGCTGGAGCGCCGATTCGTTTCGCGGCCGCCGGAAACGCCCCGGGAGGAGGAAATCGCTGCACGGGATCACGCCACCTTCTATCGCGCAAGACAGCACGATGCCGAATACGTGTTGAGGATCAGCAAGAAAGGAACGTGCTGGATCCGGTATCCGGTGCCTGTGTCGACGCCCTATGGAACGGAGTTCTGGCCCGCGCTGCGGCGACTCAAGGTGCGGTACTACCGTGGACAGATAGGACCACCTGCAGAACCGGGAAAGGGACTGACGGCCATCATGATGAGAAATCAGGACGCAGGATTCGATGTGGTCTATACCTTCAAGGAGGACAATGGAATCCGGCATGTCGACGTCTACACGAACGGCGCCCCCTGAAGCACGTTCGAACGCAGGCGTTGGTGACATCAACGACACACGGCTCCCATTCCCCAGGACTCCGACCATGAAGATCGCCAGCTGGAACGTCAATTCGCTCAACGTGCGCCTGCCGCACCTCACGCAGTGGCTGGGCGCGTTCGCGCCGGACATCGTCGGCCTGCAGGAAACCAAGCTGGAAGACCACAAGTTTCCCGACACCGCATTGGCGGAGGCGGGTTACCGCAGCGTGTTCGCCGGGCAGAAGACCTACAACGGCGTGGCGCTGCTGTCGCGCGAGCCGATCGGCGATGTGCAGGTGGGCATTCCCGGCTTCGAGGACGAGCAGAAACGAGTGATCGCAGCGACGGTCGGCGAAGTCCGCGTCATCAATCTCTACGTGGTCAACGGCCAGGACGTCGGCACCGACAAGTACGCCTACAAGCTGCGCTGGCTGGACGCGGTGCACGACTGGATCGCCAGCGAGCTGCAGGCGCATCCGAAGCTGGTGGTGATGGGCGATTTCAATATCGCGCCGGACGACCGCGACGTGTTCGATCCGAAGGTCTGGAACGACGACCACATCCTGACCTCCGCCGCCGAGCGCGCGGCGCTGCAGCGGCTGTACGCGCTGGGCCTGCACGACGCGTTCCGCCTGCACAGCGACGAAGCCAACGTCTACAGCTGGTGGGATTACCGGATGGGCGGCCTGCGCCGCAACCTGGGCCTGCGCATCGACCTGACGCTGGTGTCCGATGCGCTGCGTGCGCATGCGGTGGAATCCGGCATCGACCGCGAACCGCGTACCTGGGAGCGTCCCAGCGACCACGCGCCGGCGTGGGTGCGGCTGGGCGGCTGATCCCCGCGTGCCGACAGCCGTTCCAGAATGAGCAAAGGCCCGGCGATAGCCGGGCCTTTGCGTTGCCACGGACCCTGGGTGCGTCTCGAACGCGCACGCGGCCGCAGCGGAACCGTTACCTCGCGCGGCCGCGGGTGAACAGGTTGACGATCAACAACAGGACGACGGCACCGATGAAGGCGGTCAGCAGGAAGCCGACCCAGCCGCCACCGAGTCCGAGCCCCAGCGTCGGCAGCAACCAACCGCCCAGGAAACCGCCGATGATGCCGACCACGACGTTCAGGATGATGCCTTGCGAGCCGTCGCGCTTCATCACGATGCTGGCCAGCCAGCCGGCGATGCCACCCACGATCAGATAGATGAGAAAATTCATTTCGTCGCTTCTCCCTTGATGGACAGGACCCCATGGCGCGGGGCACGCTTGCATCTTCGACCTACGACGTGAATCCGTCGTGATTCCACATGGGGGAAGCGTCCGTGCCCGCGTTTCATAGCGCCATCCTTGCGTGCATGCACGCTGTGCCGCACCACGCCGTGGCCATGGCCGGATGAACTGGCGCGACGCGCCGGCGGACTGGCGGCTGGACGGCATCGCACTGTGGCTGTTGCCGCACGCCCCGCGGCAACGTGGCGAACCCGCGGCACGCGAGCAGCTCGCCCGCGTGCTGGACATCGCGCCGCATGCGCTGCCGATCACCCGTGACGCACAGGGACGCCCGCATTTCATCGCGCCCCTGCATGCACTGGAGACCGGCTGGAGCCACAGCGGCGAGGCGCTGCTGCTGGCGCTGGGCGAAGACATCGAACTGGGGGTGGACGTGGAACGGCTGCGTCCCCGACCGCGCGCGATGGAGCTGGCGCAGCGTTTCTATCACCCCGACGAGACCGCCTGGCTGCTGTCGCTCGACGACGACACTCGCACGCTGGCCTTCCTGCGCCTGTGGTGCGCCAAGGAAGCCGTACTGAAGGCGCACGGCCAGGGCATCTCCTTTGGCCTGCACCGCTTCCATATCCGGCTCGACGGCGACGGCGCGCGCCTGTCCGCCTGCGATCCCGCACTGGGGCGTGCCGACGACTGGCATCTGCACGAATGGGCGCCGGCGCCCGGTTACCGCGCGGCCCTGGCCTGGCATCCGCGCGGCGCCGCGTGGCGGCCTGCGATAATGCCGGGATGAACGACACCGCCTTCCCCGCCGACCTGCGCGACGACCTCTACCGCGGCCTCGGCACGCTGGGGCTCGACGCCGATGCGCTGGCACCGCGCCTGCTGGCCTACCTGGCCCTGCTCGACCGCTGGAACAAGACCTATAACCTCACCGCCATCCGCGACCCGCGCGAGATGGTCACGCGCCATCTGCTGGATTCGCTGGCGATGCATCCCTTCGTCGACGGACTCGCGGCGCGCGGCGGTGCGCTGGCGGACCTCGGTACCGGTCCCGGCCTGCCCGGCATTCCGCTGGCGATCGCCAAGCCCGGCCTGCGCGTGACGCTGGTGGAAAGCAACGGCAAGAAGGCGCGCTTCCTGCGCGAGGCCGTGCGCACGCTGAAGCTGGACAACGCGCGCGTCGCCGAATCGCGCGCCGAAGCGCTGGACGAACCGCAGGCCTACGACGCGCTGACCGCGCGCGCGCTCGATGTGCTGGCCGGCATCATCGACGTGGGCGGCCACCTGCTGAAACCCGGCGGCACGCTGCTGGCGATGAAGGGCGTGCGACCGGACGACGAGATCGCGGCGCTGCCCGCCGGCTGGTCGGTGGCCACGATCGAGCCACTGGCCGTACCCGGCCTGGTCGGCGAGCGTCACATGGTGGTCGTCCGTCGCGACTGACCCGTGCGCCGCGCCGGTGTGCACGATGTAACTCCTTGATCTGACTGAGCGCATGCGGGCGCCATCCTGCGGAAACGTGGCTTGATGCCCTGACGCCGCCCGTGCGTCCGTTGGGATGATTTCGCACGCCCGCTCCCGACCCCGCATAATCCCCCCTCACCCCGGATTCGATAAGGCGCCCTCGCATGGCCCGCATCATCGCCGTCGCCAACCAGAAAGGCGGAGTCGGCAAGACCACCACCGCCGTGAACCTGGCCGCCGCGCTGGCGCGCGCGCCGCAGCGGGTGCTGCTGGTCGACCTGGATGCGCAGGGCAACGCCACGATGGGCAGCGGCGTGGACAAGCGCGAGGTCGAAGCCTCGACCTGCGACGTCCTGCTGGGCGAGGTGGATGCGAAGGCCGCGGTGGTGACCACGGCCGAAGGCTTCGACCTGATGCCGGGCAACATCGACCTGACCGCGGCGGAGATCCAGCTGATGGAATCCGACGGCCGCGAGCAGCGCCTGAAGAGCGCGCTGCAGCCGATCCGAGGCGACTACGACTTCATCATCATCGACTGCCCGCCGGCGCTGTCGCTGCTGACGCTCAACGCGCTGACCGCCGCCGATTCGGTGCTGGTGCCGATGCAGTGCGAGTACTACGCGCTGGAAGGGCTGTCGGCGCTGATGGAAACCATCGACGCGCTGCGCGCGCGCCTGAATCCCGGCCTGGAGATCGAAGGCGTGCTGCGCACGATGTTCGACATCCGCAACAACCTGGCCAATGCCGTCTCCGGCGAGCTGACCACGCATTTCGGGGACAAGGTGTTCCGCACCATCGTGCCGCGCAACGTCCGCGTGGCCGAAGCGCCCAGCCACGGCCAGAGCATCGTGGGCTACGACCGCGCCTCGCGCGGCGGCGTGGCCTACCTGGGCCTGGCCGGCGAGATCCTGCGCCGCGCGGCCGACCGCAAGAAGCAACAGCAGCACATGGAGCACGCGTGATGAGCGCCCCGAAGAAGCGCGGCCTGGGTCGCGGACTGGAAGCCCTGCTCGGCCCGAAGGCCGCCGAGACGCCGCCGCCGGAGGCCCAGCCGGGCGAGGCGCTGCGCACGCTGCCGGTCGCGCACCTGCAGCCGGGCAAGTACCAGCCGCGCATGGCGATGGATCCCTCCAAGCTCAGCGAGCTGGCGGAATCGATCAAGGCGCAGGGCGTGATCCAGCCGATCGTCGTGCGCGAGCTGTCGCCGGGCAAGTTCGAGATCGTCGCCGGCGAGCGCCGCTGGCGCGCCTCGCAGGAAGCGGGGCTGGCCGAAGTGCCGGTGGTGGTGCGCGAGCTGGACGACCGCACCGTCATCGCGATGGCGCTGATCGAGAACATCCAGCGCGAAGACCTCAATCCGCTGGAAGAAGCGCAGTCGCTCCAGCGCCTGATCAACGAATTCTCGCTGACCCACGCCGAAGCGGCGGAAGCCGTCGGCCGCTCGCGCGCCGCGGTGTCCAACCTGCTGCGCCTGCTGGAACTGCCACCGGCGATCCGCGCGCTGCTGGAAGCGCGACGCTTGGAAATGGGCCATGCCCGCGCGCTGCTGACGCTGTCGCCGGACCTGGCCAGCAAGCTCGCTTCCGAAGCCGCCGAACAGGGCTGGTCGGTGCGCGAAGTCGAACACCGCGCGCAGCAGTTCGCCGCCGGCAAGGTGCCGGTCACCGGCAAGAAGGCCAAGCCGATGAAGGCCGCGCCGCAGCCCGACATCGCCTCGCTCGAAACCGAGCTGTCCGAAAGCCTCGGCACCCGCGTCACCATCGCCCACGGCCGCGGCGGCAAGGGCAAGCTGATCATCCAGTACACCGACCTGGACACGCTCGACGGCGTGCTCGAGCGCCTGCGCCCGAAAGGCTGAGGCTCCGGCTTCCTGTAGGAGCGACGTAAGTCGCGACCGCAACGCATGAGCGCCGTTGATGGCGCTATCCATCGCGATGACCCCGATGGCGTGCCGCTGTCTTGTCGCCTTCGCTACCTGTGTCCGTCCAGGCGATCTGATGACGGAAGACGTGCGGTCGCGACTCACGTCGCTCCTACAGCACGCGCAACGCCTTTCCCCCCGTCCGGCACAGTCGCGCCAGCGATCCCTGCATTACCATCCGGTTTCCGCTTCCACCGGATGCCCGCCTTGAACCTCCGCACCGCCGCCCTGCTGCTTGCCTGCGCACCGCTGCACGCGCTCGCCTTCGCCCCCTCCGACGCCGACAAGCGCTTCCAGGCGCTGTACGAGAAAGAGTGGAAGTGGCGGCAGGAGCAGACCGGCCAGGCGGACGAGGACGCCGACACCAGCGGCGACAAGCGCCGCCTGCCGGACGTCGGCGCCGAGGCGCAGCAGGCGCGCCTGAAGGTATGGGAGCAGGTGCTGAAGGACCTCGACGGCATCGACGTGAAGGCGCTGTCGCCGGACAACCGCATCAACCTGGCGATCTACCGCCCGCAGGTGGAGAACCTGGCCGACGAAGTGCGCCTGGGCGCCTACGAGATGCCGTTCAATTCCGACTCCTCGTTCTGGTCGAACCTGTCGTTCATGGCGCGCCGGCCGATGAAGACGGCGAACGACTACCGCGCGTATGCCGCACGCCTGCGCGACGTGCCGCGCTATTTCGACCAGCACATCGCCAACATGCGCAGCGGCCTGAAGCGCGGCTTCACCGTGCCGCGCGCGGTGCTGGACGGACGCGACGTGTCGATCGCCGCGGTGGCGGAGCTGACGGATCCCGAGCAGTCCACATTCTATGCGCCGTACAAGAAGATGCCGGCGGGCATCCCGGCGGCCGAGCAGGAGGCGTTACGCAAGGAAATCCGCGAAGCGATCAGCCAGCAGGTGGTGCCGGCGTTCGGCACGCTGCTGACGTTCTTCCGCAGCGAGTACGTACCGCAGGCGCGCACGACACTCGCCGCGGAAGCCATGCCCGGCGGCAAGGCGTTCTACGCCCAGCAGATCCGCGAATACACCACGCTCGACCTCAGCGCCGAGCAGATCCACCAGATCGGCCTGAAGGAAGTGGCGCGCATCCAGGCCGAGA
The DNA here is from genome assembly GCF_056175725.1 of Pseudoxanthomonas sp. LjRoot206. Classification (NCBI taxonomy): domain Bacteria; kingdom Pseudomonadati; phylum Pseudomonadota; class Gammaproteobacteria; order Lysobacterales; family Lysobacteraceae; genus Pseudoxanthomonas; species Pseudoxanthomonas sp. LjRoot206. The sequence goes on along the minus strand of NZ_JBGFFI010000002.1, from coordinate 160,926 downwards.
TGCGGGACGTGATCAAGCAGACCGGCTTCAAGGGAACGTTCGCCGAGTTCCTGACTTTCCTGCGCACCGACCCGCAGTTCTACGCCAAGACGCCGCAGCAACTGCTCGACCGCGCCGCGTGGATCTCCAAGCGCGTGGACGGCGAGGTCGGCAAGGTCATCGGCACGCTGCCGCGCGGGCGCTTCACCATCGTCGAGGTGCCGGCCGACATCGCGCCGTTCTGGACCGCCGGCCGCGGCGGCCTGGGCACCTACTGGCTGAACACCTACGACCTGCCGTCGCGCCCGCTGTACAACCTGCCGGCGCTGACCCTGCACGAATCCTCGCCGGGCCATTCGCTGCAGGCCGCGCTGGCGCAGGAACAGGGCGAACAGCCCGCCTTCCGCCGCGACAACTACATCTCCGCCTACGGCGAGGGCTGGGCGCTGTACACCGAGAAGCTGGGCAAGGAGATGGGCATCTACGAGACGCCGTACGAGGACTTCGGCCGGCTGACCTACGAGATGTGGCGCGCCGCCCGCCTGGTCATCGACACCGGCGTGCACCACAAGGGCTGGACCCGCGACCAGGCCCTGGCCTACCTGCGCGACCACACCGCCCTGTCCGAGCACGAGGTGACCACCGAGGTGGACCGCTACATCTCCTGGCCCGCCCAGGCCCTGAGCTACAAGCTGGGCGAGATCGCCATCGTCCGCCTGCGCGGCGAGGCCGAGCAGGCGCTGGGCCCGAAGTTCGACGTGAAGGCCTTCCACGACGCCGTGCTGAAGCAGGGCTCGGTGACCCTGCCGGTGCTGGAAAGCCAGATCCGCGCCTTCATCGCCGAGAGCAAGGCCGGCCCGGCCAAGCCGGCCGCCGCCGCACCCTGACCGCGGGGCTGGGCCTTGGCCTGCCCCGTGCCGCCGGCCTCCTGTAGGAGGGGCTTCAGCCCCGACCGGGGCGGTCTGGACCCAGAGGTTGGCGCGGGGAACACCGCGCGTCGGGGCCGAAGCCCGTCCTGCAGGGCGGGCCCGCGCCTAAGTGCTTGCAGGACAAGGGAAACCCCGGCATAATCGCCGGCTCTCTGCGTCCGGCATGGCCGGATCTGCGGCCGGAAGCGCGATTCCGGCTTGTGTCAGCAGCGGTTTTCCTGCCGTATCGCGTGGTGTCCGACCTGTCCGCAGGCCGTCCGCCGGGCCGCCGTTTCCCGGGCTACGGGCGACACAATCTATCTATCGAGGTGCGTATGTCCCGCGTATGCCAAGTGACCGGCAAGCGTGTGATGACGGGTAACAACGTCAGCCACGCCAACAACAAGACCCGTCGTCGTTTCCTGCCCAACCTGCACGAGCGCCGCTTCTGGGTCGCCAGCGAAAACCGCTGGATCAAGCTGAAAGTTTCCGCGCACGCGCTGCGCACCATCGACAAGAACGGCATCGACTCCGTCCTGGCCGAGCTGCGTGCGCGCGGCGAGAAGATCTGAGGAGTAACCGACCATGGCATCCAAGCGCGACAAGATCCGTCTGATCTCCTCGGCCAACACCGGCCACTTCTACACGACGGACAAGAACAAGAAGAACACCCCGGGCAAGATGGAAATCAAGAAGTACGACCCGGTCGTGCGCAAGCACGTGATCTACAAGGAAGGCAAGATCAAGTGACGCCATGACGCGAACGCGCTCGCGCGTTCGCCGGTGTCATGGCGTCATCCCCGCGAAAGCGGGGATCCAGTGCCTTACAGGAAACCCCGCCTCGGCGGGGTTTCCTGCTTTTCGGCTTCGGCAAGTCAAAAGCTGCCCCTCATCCGCCCTTCCGGGCACCTTCTCCCCGCACGCGGGGAGAAGGAAAAAGACCGGGCTTTCTGCCGGCAGGAGAAAGCGGGTTTTCTTTTACACCCTTCCGCCAGCAGAATCGATCCATCCCCTCCGACGGATGCGACGCATGGACTGGTCCTATGGCACCGCGCTGCTGATCGTCGACTGGCTGATCCGCCTGGCGGCGCTGTGGTGGATTCCCAGCCGCACCACGCCGGCGGCCGCGCGCAGCTGGTTGCTGCTGGTCGGTTTCGTGCCGCTGCTGGGTCTGCCGCTGTACCTGCTGCTCGGGCATCCGTGGCTGTCGCGCGAGCGGATCGAGCGGCAGGCGCGCGCGTCCGACCTGATCCGCGAGGAACAGCGTCCGCTCAGCGCCTTGCGCTGGACGCCGCACGACGGCGCGGCCGCCGAAATGGCGCCGCTGATCGAACGCCAGGGCGCCTTCATGCCCACGCACGGCAATGCCGTGGCGCTGCTCGACGATTACGACGCCTCGCTGCGCGCCCTGCTCGACGACATCGACGGCGCGACGCAGCAGGTGCACCTGCTGTACTACCTGATGTTCGACGACGCCGTGGGCGAGGCCGTCACCGCCGCGCTCTGCCGCGCCGTCGCGCGCGGCGTCACCTGCCGGGTGCTGCTGGATGCCGTCGGCGCCAAGCGTGGCCTGCGCGCGTATGCGCCGCGCCTGCGTGCGGCAGGCGTGCAGGTGCACGCCATGCTGCCCGGTGGCCTGCAATGGCGCCGCAGCGGGCGCATGGACCTGCGCAACCACCGCAAGATCGCGGTGATCGACAACGGCATCGGCTACGTCGGCTCGCAGAACCTGGCCGATGCCACGTTCGTGCCCGGCCATCCGAACCGGGAACTGGTCGCGCGCGTACAGGGACCCGTGGTCGCGCACCTGGAAGGCGTGTTCGCCAGCGACTGGTACATCGAGACGGGCGAGCGGCTGGCCGTGCAGCCGGACCTGTCGGTGCAACCGCAGGACGTATCCGCCCAGTTGCTGCCGAGCGGCCCGGCCTATCCGTTCGAAAACGCACGCGACACCGTCAATGCGCTGATCCATCTGGCGAGTCGCAAAGTCGTGCTGACCACGCCGTATTTCGTCCCGGACGACGCCACCCTCAGTGCGCTGCGCATCGCCGCCCTGTCCGGCGTGGACGTGCAACTGGTGCTGTCGGCCACCAACAACCAGCCGCTGACCGCATGGGCGCAGCAGTCGTACTACGAGGAGCTGCTCGCTTGCGGGGTGAAGATCGCGCTGTACCGGCCGCACTTCCTGCACGCCAAGCATCTGACGGTGGACGACGACATCGCCCTGGTCGGCTCGATCAACCTGGACATCCGCTCGTTCGCGCTGAATGCGGAGATCGGGCTGGTCTGCTACGACGCCGATGTCGTGGCGCGTATCCGCGCGATCGAGGCCGACTACCTGGCGCATGCCGACCACGTCGATCACCAGGAATGGCGCCGGCGTCCCGGCTGGCGGCGCAGTCGCGAGGGCGTCGCACGACTGGCGGACTCGGTGATGTAGCGGCATCGCAAAGGCTCGCCTGTCCGTTCGCCTACAATGGCCGCATGACTGCCGTGACGAACTCGCCCCTGCCGCCCTGCGACCTCGCGATCATCGGCGGTGGCGCCGGCGGCGTCCTCGCGGCGATGCAGGCGCTGCGCCTGGCCACCACCCCGTTGCGCATCGTGATGATCGAGCCGCGCGACCTGCTGGCGCAGGGCGTGGCGTATGCGACGACCTACGGCGAACACGTCCTCAACGTGCCCGCCGCGCGCATGAGCGCGTTCGACGACCGCCCTGCCGATTTCCTCGACTACGTGGTCGCCACCACGCCGCCCGGCGGCCCGGACCGCGAGACGCTGGCGCACGCCTTCATCGCGCGCCGCCGCTATGGCGACTACCTGCGCACGCGCCTGCAGGACACCATCGCCGCCAGCCCCGCCTCGCTGCAGATCGTGCAGGACAGCGTGTCCGAACTCGATGCGCGCGACGACGGTGCGACGCTGCACCTGGCCTCGCATGGGCCGCTCGAGGCGAAGGGCGTGGTGCTCGCGGTCGGCAACACGCCGAAGCCGTTGCCGGCGCGCGGTGCGCCGCAGCTGCCCGAAGGCCGCTCGCTGGCGGCCTGGGATTTCGACGCGGTGAAAGCGATCCCCGCCGACGCCGAACTCTGCATCGTCGGATCCGGCCTGAGCATGGTGGACACCGTGCTGAGCCTGGCCGACAACGGCCACACCGGCGCCATCCACGTGCTGTCGCGCCACGCCCTGTTGCCGTTGCCGCACTGCCATGGCGGCGCAGCGACCTTCGACCCCGCCCCGCTGCAAACGATGGACCTGCGCGCACGCATGCGCTTCCTGCGCGCCGCGGCGAAACAGGCCGTGGCCGACGGCCTGCCGTGGCAGGCGGCGATGGAACGGATACGCCCGCACGGGCAGGCGCTGTGGCAGTCGCTGTCGATCCCCGACCAGCGTCGCTTCCTGCGCCACGTCGTGCGGCAGTGGGACGTGCACCGCCATCGCATCGCGCCGGAGGTACACGCGACGCTGCAGGCACTGCTCGACCGTGGCCAGCTGCGCCTGCATCGCGGCCGCCTGGACACGGTGATGAACGAGGGCCGCCGCCTGCGGGTGACCACGCATACGCGCGACGGCCGCACCGACGAGTTCGACGTCGACTACGTGGTCAATGCCACTGGCGTGGAGATGCGCGCGCAGACCATGCGCAACCCGCTGCTGCACGACGTGCTGGGCAAGGGCCACGCACAGCCGGGACCGCATGGCATCGGTCTGAAGGCGGCGCGCGACGGCCGCATGGTCGATGCCGACGGCAACGCGCAGCCGCGCGTGTTCATCCTCGGCAGCCTGCGCATCGGCTGCGTGTGGGAAAGCATCGCCATCCCCGAACTGCGCGGCCAGGCCGAGACCGCCGTGCGCGAGCTGCTGGCGATTCCCGCGCCCTGACCCGCCGCCGCGACGCACGGCAGCCGGTACACTCGTCCACTAGTCGAGCGCCGGGGAGAAGGCGTTGGTTTCCAGCTGGATCCTGCTGTTGGTGTCGGTCGGCTACGCCGCGCTGCTGTTCGGCGTGGCCTGGTGGGGCGACCGGCGCCCGATGTACCCCGACCGCCCCTGGCTGCGGCCCGTCGTCTACAGCCTGGCACTGGCGGTGTACTGCTCGTCGTGGACGTTCTACGGCGCGGTCGGCAGCGCGGTCCGCAACGGCCTGGGCTACCTGCCGATCTACCTGGGACCGGTGCTGTTGCTGCTGTTCGGCTGGCGCATCATCGAGCGGCTGGCGCTGATCGCGCGCAGCGAAAACACCGTCTCCATCGCCGACTTCATTTCCTCGCGCTACGGCCGCTCGCGCCGGCTCGCCGCGCTGGTCACGGTGATCGCACTGATCGGCGTGGTGCCGTACCTGGCGCTGCAGTACAAGGCCGTGGCGATGAGCCTGAGCGTGCTCAGCGGCGACGGTGGCGACAGCACGCACGGCTTCTTCACCGACCCGGCGCTGTACGTCGCCCTGCTGATGGCGCTGTTCGCCGCGCTGTTCGGCACCCGCCAGGTCGATGCGACCGAACACCACCACGGCATGATGCTGGCGATCTCGCTGGAATCGGTGGTCAAGCTGGTGGCGATGATCGCGGTCGGCGTGTTCGCCTACGTGTGGCTGGACGACAACGCCTTCCGCGTCACCGACTCGGCACGCACGCTGTTCGAGAACGCGCCACCGGTCGGCTTCATCGCACAGACGTTGCTCGGCTTCCTCGCCATCGTCTGCCTGCCGCGCCAGTTCCACGTGGCGGTGGTGGAATGCAGCGATGTCGGCGACATCCGCAAGGCGCGCTGGCTGTTCGGCGGCTACCTGGCGCTGTTCTCGCTGATGGTGGTGCCGGTCGCGGCGGCGGGCGCGTCGCTGTTCGGCGGCACCAGCGTGGCCGACGACAGCTACGTGCTGGCGCTGCCGCTGGCGGAAGGCCGCACCGCGCTGGCGATCATCGCCTACGTCGGTGGCTTTTCGGCCGCCACCGGCATGGTGATCGTGGCGAGCATCGCGCTGGCGACGATGGTCAGCAACGACCTCATCATGCCGCTGCTGCTGCGACGCGGCTGGGCCAAGCATCATGCCGAAGCGGACGTCGCCTCGCGGGTGCTGTGGATCCGCCGCGTGGCGATCCTGCTGCTCGCGCTCACCGCGTATTCCTATTACCGCAGCAGCAGCAACGACAGCACGCTGGCCTCGTACGGCGTGATGGCGTTCGCCGCCGTCGCGCAGTTCGCGCCCGGCCTGATCGGCGGCCTGTACTGGCGTGGCGCCAGCCGCCGCGGCGTGGAGGTCGGCATGGTGCTGGGCTTCGTCACGTGGATCTACACGCTGCTGCTGCCGACGATGACGCAGGCCGGCTGGTTCGACCTGCTCTGGCTGCACGACGGTCCGTTCGGCATCCGCTGGCTGCGCCCGCAGGCGCTGTTCGGCCTGAGCGGCTGGGACACGCTGACGCACGGCACGTTCTGGTCGCTGCTGGTCAACACCGGCGCGATGATGATCGTCTCCGCGCGCTCGCGTCCCGGCGTGGACGAACGCCTGCGCGCCGCGCCGTTCCTCGACCCTTATGCGCAGCGCCCCGCACTGGTCGCCGGCGAATGGCCCGGCAGCGTGCGCGTCGGCGACCTGCGTACGCTGGCCGAGCGCGTGGTCGGCGAGCGCCATGCACGCCGTGCGTTCGCCGAACAGGCGCAGGTGCTGGAGCGCGAACTTCAGCCCAATGCGCCAGCCGATCGTGCGTGGGTGCAGTTCACCGAGCGCCTGCTCGCCGCCGCGATCGGTGCCGCGTCGGCGCGCATCGTGCTGACCAGCGTACTGCGCGGCTCGGGCATGGAGCTGGGCGAAGTGGTGGCGGTGCTCGACCAGGCGGGCCAGGAACTGCGCTTCAACCGCGAGATCCTGTCCACCACGCTGGAAAACATCAGCGCCGGCGTCAGCGTGGTCGATCCGGACATGCGCCTGGTCGCGTGGAACCGGCGCTACCAACAGATGTTCGGCTATCCCGACGGCATGCTCTACGTGGGACGGCCGGTCGCCGACCTGATCCGCTACAACGCCGAACGCGGCGAGCTGGGCGATGGCGACATCGACGCGCAGATCAACAAGCGCATCCGCTACATGCGGGCCGGCTCCCCGCACATCTTCGAGCGCGTGCGCGCCGACGGCCAGGTGATCGAGATGCGCGGCCAGCCGCTGCCGGGCGGCGGTTATGTCACCAGCTACAACGACATCACCGACTTCAAGCACGCCGAAGCGCTGCTGCTGGAGACCAACGAGACGCTGGAGCAGCGCGTCGCCGAACGCAGCGAGGCGGCGGAGCATGCGCAGCAGTCGCGCACGCGCTTCCTGGCCGCGATCAGCCACGATGTGCTGCAGCCGCTCAACGCGGCGCGCCTGTTCGTCAGCGCATTGCGCGAAAGCGAACAGGGTGCCGACGACCAGGCGCAGGAGCGTAAACATCTGGCCGAGCGCGTGGATGCGTCGCTGCGTGCCGCCGAAGAACTGCTGGATGGCCTGCTGGATGTGTCGCGCCTGGACGCGGGCGGCCTGCACACGCAGATCACCGACTTCGACGCCGGCGAACTGTTGCGCGAACTGGCCTCGCAGTACGCACCGGTAGCCTCGGGCCGGGGCCTGAAGCTGCACGTGCATGCGCGCGCGATCCCGGTGCGCAGCGACCGTCGCCTGCTGCGCCGCGTGCTGCAGAACTTCCTCGCGAACGCGCTGCGCTACACGCGCGAGGGCCGTATCGTGATCGGCATGCGCGTGCGCGGCGAACGGATCGCACTGCAGGTCTGGGATACCGGTCCGGGCATTCCCGAGAACCATATGCGGCAGATCTACGACGAGTTCCACCGCTACCAGCAGCCGTTCGACTGGGGCGAGCGCGGCCTGGGCCTCGGCCTGTCGATCTGCCAGCGCATCTCGCGCCTGCTGCAGCACGAGCTGGATGCGCGCAGCACGGTGGACCGCGGCAGCATGTTCTCCATCGTCGTGCCGCGCGGCGCCCCGCTCAGCGAGCGGCGCACGTCGTCGCGGCGTGCGCTGTCCAGCGATTCGCTGGCCGGCCTGCGCGTGCTGTGCGTGGACAACGACCGCGAGATCATCGATGGCATGCAGGCGCTACTCGGCCGCTGGCAGGTGGAGGTCATCACGGCGACCACGGTCGACGAGGCGCTGGAGAAGATCGCCGAAGGCCCGGCGGTGATGCTGGTGGACTACCACCTGCACGACCGCCTCGACGGCCTGGCCACCCTCGACGCGCTGCGCGCCGCCAGCCCCGGCCCGATCGCCGGCGCCCTGCTCACTGCGGATGGTCGCGACGAGCTGAAGCGCGAAGCGCGTGAACGCGGGTATCGCCTGCTGACCAAGCCGGTGAAGCCTGCGTCGCTGCGTGCGTTCCTGGCCGCCCACCACGTTCCCGCCCAACTTCCCTCGCCTGAATAGGCCTCCGTTATCACGGCGGATTCGCCGGCGTAACGGAATAGACCGCAGACATGCCTGATAACGCGCCGCTCAGAGCCCAGCGGCGGCCGCCCGACGAAGGCCAACCCCTTTGTACGACAAGGCTTTCGACAATTGACGGTGGGCAGAGACGGATATCAGAATCCCGCTACGCCCCACTTTGGGGTCTAATCGTAGTTAGGTTGCGCGATGGGACCATTTCGAGACGGATGGACAGAGCAAGACGTTGAGGCTGTGCTCGCTCGTGGCATTCCGGAAGAGTTGCTGTATGTGCCAATCGTAATAACCATGGACCCGCCTGACTGTGCATGGTCCGAGGCCATTTGTCTCTCGTTAGCCGTGCATCCGCATTTCAATGTTCGCGGCAATGCGATTCTAGGCTTCGGTCACCTCGCACGGACCTGCCGACGCCTCGACCTTGCAGCGGTTTCTCCAGTTGTTGCCGCGGCGCTTAAGGATGAGCATGAGTATGTCCGAGGACATGCGGAGGATGCAGCCGGCGATATCCTGCACTACCTCAAAGTGCACATTCCTGGTTACGCCTCGTGGGGCGCAACCTAACAATTCATTCAAGCCGAACCCGCTTCGCGGGTCGGCTTAATTCAGGTGTTAGGGGGCTGTGTGAGTTGGTGGCGCGGTCAAAATCTTGAAGGCCCGTTGCACGGCCCTGATGGCCGTTCTTGGCACTTCCTTGTCTGGCACGGCTCACTGGACAATCTTTACTCGCAGCGCATCTTTTTCTGGGATGAGGCAAGATCCGAAACTGGCTTCATAGAGCTGAAGGATGGTGACACTTTGCACATCGCTAAAATCCGCGATCGCCAACGCAAAGTCGTGCGAGATGCAGCATACCGCGCAAGGTGCTTTCAGCCATTGGAGTTCCCAATTGAGCGTCACTGGCCAGCCCCCTAACAATACATTCAAGCCGAACCCGCTTCGCGGGTCGGCTTAATTCCGGTGTAAGGCGTTGGGCCTCAGATGCGAGAGTTCGAGGAAATCTTGCAACTAGACGATTGGTACGACGGCCCTCGGGCTGGTATCGCCCTCTACCGTGGGGTCCCGCATGCATTTCGCTCTCGGATGCTTGATATCACGGAGTACCGGGACGACTTTGAGTCTGCGGATATTTTTGAGCTTAGTCGGCTTGGAGATGCAGAATCGTCTCCCAAGATCTTGGCTTCGGCAGAGTTCCGTCAGCGACAGGACAGTCCTGATGCCGGCCTAGAGGTGCGCTGGAGGAGCATTGAGCTACCATTGGCCTAACAATTCATGTATAGACTCCCCCGTCAAGCAGTCGTTGCCTTAGGTGATCGCTGATCGTCGGGAAGCGGTGCGGTTGCAGTCGTGTATCCGGCCTTGGGGTGGGCGTTGATGCCCGGGCCATCATGGAATCCGCAGAGCGGGTGCCTATCGTTCAAGCGGCCTGCCAGGCCAGCATTGTTATCGGCGTTGTCCGCTCCGGGACCGAACCCTTCGCCATGATCAAGATCGTGTCAGGCAACGCCCGAAGTTGGCGTAGCGAGCGCGTGGTGCGTCCCGCTTTCATGGACGGTTAGGGGCTTTTTTTTGAGTTAGCCGCCTCAGCATCATCGGCAGCAATACCCGGGCCTGCAGCGGGAACCGGCAGGCACTGCACGGCCGTTTCCAAACCGGCATCGTCACCCCGTGATCCAACACACCGTCCCGGCCGTATGACCAGCACGACCACGAACAGGGAGGCGCCCGGATGACCCGAGCGGAGCAGCTGGAACTGGCGCTGGTACCGCTGCTGGGCGTCGCGGCGGGCTTGCTGGGCAATCGGCTATCGGCCTCTGTCAGCGTGGGAGCATTATTGCTCGCCGCATCCTGCTTGCTCTTGCTGCAGGGACTGGTGCGCGACCTGTGGCGCCTGTCCCAGCGCCGCCGGGAAGTGACGAGCGGACCGGTGCGGACGGCGTTGTGCCTGTGCGCCGAATCGACGGTAGGCGTGGCGGGCGTGGTGGCGGGCTTGGCGTTGCTGGGCAGTCCGATCGGCGCGGCGGTGCCGCTGAATCCGATGATTGCGGGCGGACTGACCGCCGGCGTGCTGGCGTTCGGCTTCGCGATCCGCGACCTCGTGGTGGAAGCGCGGCCGTTCCGCATCCGGCGGGAACGCGATCACCTGAACCTCGTGGTTGGCTGGAGGCGCGCGGAACGTCGCTGATGCGCGTGCGGTTCGTCGGTTACTCGGCTTCTTCCGGCGGCAAGACGATCCCATCCGGATCCACGGCCAGGCGGCCCGCCGCGAGCACGGCCTGCGTGCGGTTGGTGACGTGCAGCTTGCGCAGGATGGCGGTGACGTGGGCCTTGATGGTGGCCTCGGACACGCCCAGGTCGTAGGCGATCTGCTTGTTGAGACGGCCTGCACCGAGCATCTGCAGCACCTTGAACTGCTGCGGCGTCAGGTCGCGCAGGCGCTGCGCCGTCTCCTGCTCGTCGCGGCTGGTGGCCGGCGCGTTGTGCGCTTCGTCCGGCACCCAGCGCTCGCCATCCAGCACCGCACCGATGGCCTGGCCGATGGTGTCCGAATCGGCGGACTTGGGAATGAAGCCGAGTGCACCGTGGTCCAGCGCGCGGCGCATCACCGCCGGCTCTTCGCGCGCCGACACGATGACCACCGGCAGCTGCGGATGCAGCGCACGCAGGTGCACCAGCGCATTGAAGCCGTGCGCGCCGGGCATGTTGAGGTCCATCAGCAGCAGGTCGGCGTCGGGATGCGCGTCGACCAGCACGTACAGCGCGTCGACGCTGTCGGCTTCGTGCAGCTTCACGCCGGGCATCACGCGCTGCACGGCACCGCGCAGCGCCTCGCGGAACAGCGGGTGGTCATCGGCGATCAGCAGGGTGGGCATGGGTCGAGGAGTGAGTGGGGAGGAGAGAGGAGTGAGCGGCGCAAAGTCAGGATAGTCGAGTAAGAGACTGTTCGCCTTTACTCACTCCTCTTCGCTCACTCCTGCCTTTACTTGACTTTGCGCTCGGCGACCAGCGATTCCACGACCGACGGATCGGCCAGCGTGGAGGTGTCGCCGAGCTGCTCCGGTGCGTTCTCGGCGATCTTGCGCAGGATGCGGCGCATGATCTTGCCCGAGCGCGTCTTCGGCAGGCCGGGCGCCCATTGCAGGTGGTCGGGCGTGGCGATCGGGCCGATCTCCTTGCGCACCCAGGCGACCAGTTCCTTCAGCAGCTCGTCGCTCTGCGCTTCGCCGGCCTTGAGGGTGACGTAGGCGTAGATGCCCTGCCCCTTGATGTCGTGCGGGAAGCCGACCACGGCCGCTTCGGCCACCTTGGGATGCGCGACCAGCGCGCTTTCCACTTCGGCGGTACCGATGCGGTGCCCGGAGACGTTGATGACGTCGTCGACGCGGCCGGTGATCCAGTAGTACCCGTCGGCGTCACGGCGGCAACCGTCGCCGGTGAAGTAGGTGCCCGGATACGTGCGGAAGTAGGTATCGATGAACCGCTGATGGTCGCCGTACACGGTGCGCATCTGGCCCGGCCAGGAATCCAGCAGCACCAGGTTGCCTTCGGTGGCGCCGTCCAGCTGCTCGCCGTTGGCATCGACGAGCGCGGGCTTCACGCCAAAGAACGGCAGCGTGGCCGACCCCGGCTTGAGGTCGATGGCGCCGGCCAGCGGGGTGATGAGGATGCCGCCGGTCTCGGTCTGCCACCAGGTGTCGACGATGGGGCAGCGGCCGTCGCCGACCACGTCGTAGTACCAGCGCCAGGCTTCCGGATTGATCGGCTCGCCCACGCTGCCGAGCAGGCGCAGCGAGGCGCGCGAGGTCTTCTTCACCGGCGCCTCGCCCTCGCGCATCAGCGCGCGGATGGCGGTGGGCGCGGTGTAGAAGATGGTGACGTTGTGCTTGTCGATCACCTCCCAGAAGCGCGACACGCTGGGGTAGTTGGGCACGCCCTCGAACATCACCGCGGTGGCGCCGTTGGCCAGCGGGCCGTAGACGATGTAGCTGTGGCCGGTGACCCAGCCCACGTCGGCGGTGCACCAGTAGATGTCGTCCTCGCGCAGGTCGAACACCGCCTCGTGCGTGTAGCTGGCGTACAGCAGGTAGCCGCCGGTGGTGTGCAGCACGCCCTTCGGCTTGCCGGTGGAACCGGAGGTGTAGAGGATGAAGAGCGGGTCTTCGGCGTTCATGCGCTCGGGCTCGCACTCGGCCGGCTGCGCATCGACCACCGCGTCGAACCAGCGGTCGCGCGGCATCTGCATGTCCACCGCGCCGCCGGTGTGGCGCACGACCAGGACGGTCTCGACCGAGTTGGTGCCGGGCAGCTTGAGCGCGGCGTCGACATTCGCCTTCAGCGGGACCTTCTTGCCGCCGCGCAGGCCTTCGTCGGCGGTGATGATGAGCTTGCTGGCGCAGTCGGACACGCGGTCGGCGATGGAGTTGGGCGCGAAGCCGCCGAACACCACCGAGTGGATCGCGCCGATGCGCGCGCAGGCCAGCATGGCCACGGCGGCGTCCGGGATCATCGGCAGGTAGATGGTGACGCGGTCGCCTTTCTGCACGCCCAGCGCGCGCAGTGCATTGGCCAGCTTGCAGGTGCGCTCGTACAGCTCGCGGTAGGTGACGCCGTAGGACGGCGTGTCCGGACTGTCGGCTTCGAACAGCAGGGCAACCTTGTCGCCACGCTCGGCCAGCTGGCGGTCCAGGCAGTTGACGCTGGCATTGAGCTCGCCGTCGGCGAACCAGCGGATGCGGAAGTCGTCGAGCGCGTAGTTGACGTCCTTGATCTGCGTGGGCTTCTTGAACCAGTCGAGGCGTTCGGCCGCCTTGCCCCAGAACGCCTCGGGATTGTCGATCGACGCCTGGTAGTCGCGCGTGTACTGCTCGCGCGTGATGCGGGTCTTGGCGGCGAATTCCGGCTTGACCGGATACAGGTCAGTCATGAGGTCCTCCCGGGACGTTCAAGTAATGCGGCGATTCTGAGGCAAGAAGGGCGGAAGGCGCGTGTCCGGCGGGACGACGTCGGCGCATCCGGGGCATCGAGTTTGACGCATAGCGGCGTGCGGCATCGCAGCATCCGGCTTAGACCATGGTCTTAAATCCTGCGTGCCCGCCGCTGCGACAGAACGCCGCACCCCCTGTTTTTCAGCGGGTTTGCATTTGCTGCACCGCCGTTACGACTAATGGCGAATAGGCGTTGCCGGTGTGCAGGCGCAAGTCTCCACTTCAGCCGCGCAACGCGGCCATCAACCTTTCGGGAGGGGTTATGACCCAACGTTCCGCATTCGCGCGACGGCCGCTCGCTGCCGCGATGTTCGTCGCCTTGATCGCGCCGGGGATGGCGTTCGCGCAGACCGCCAAGGAGAAGGCGCTGGAGGCCCGCGTGGCCGATCTGGAGCGGCAGGTGCAACTGCTGCTGTCCGCACAGCAGCAACAGCAGGCCCAGATCACCACCACGCAGGAGCAGGTGACCCAGGTGCAGGCCAAGCAGGCCGCCGCACCCGCCGCCGTGCCCGCGGGCAAGCAGCCGATCCAGAACACCACCATCCTGACTGCGGCCAACCCGGGGGGCACCTTCTCCTACGGCGGCTTCATCAAGATGGACGCGATGGTCACCGACACCAGCGACGGCCGCATCGCGGACGGCAACTCCGGCCGCCTGTTCTACGTGCCCAGCACGATCCCGGTGGGCGGACCGACCGCCGATGGCGGCGATGCCTACACCGACTTCCACGCGCAGTTCTCGCGCTTCTGGCTGAGCGCGGACCATGTCACCGAGAGCGGCGACAAGTTCAAGGGCTTCGTGGAGATGGACTTCTTCGGCGGCGGCAGCAATGCGCTGGCCGGCAACGAGACCGCGACCAACACCTACGCCGTCAGCCTGCGCCACGCCTACGTGAGCTGGAACAACTGGCTGGCCGGCCAGACGTGGTCCAACTTCATGGACGTGGCGGCACTGCCTGACGCCGTCGACTTCGTCGGCCCCACCGACGGCACGGTCTTCGTGCGCCAGGCGCAGGTGCGCTACACCAAGGGCCCGTGGTCGTTCTCGGTGGAGAACCCGCAGACCACGGTCACGCCGTACCTCGCCGGCACCCGCTTCAACAGCGGCGACAACGCGATGCCCGACGTCACCGCGCGCTGGCTGACCAAGGGCGACTGGGGCCACTTCACCGTCGCCGGCATGGTGCGCCAGTTCAAGCTGCTGGAGGAAACCGATACCGGCGCCTCCGTCAGCGTCTCGGGCAAGTTCAACCTGGGCAAGAGCGACGACATCCGCTATGCGGTGAACGCCGGCCAGGGCATCGGCCGCTACCTCGCCTTCGGCGTTGGCAGCGACGTGGTGACCGAAGCCAATGGCGACATCGCCGCGCTCGACGGTTATGGCGGCTTCGTTGCCTGGCGCCATGTGTTCAGTCCGAAAGTACGCACCAACCTGATGTATGCGGCCTCGCATTTCGACAACGACGCCGCGCTGACGGGCTTCGGCGTCACCGAGCGCACGCAGTCGATGCACGCCAACCTGATCTACTCGCCGTTCCCGAAACTGGATATCGGCGCGGAGCTCATCTACGGGCAGCGTTCGCTCGAGGACGACCGCGAGGGCGACCTGAAGCGTCTGCACACCACCGTCAAATACACATTCTGAGGGGAATCCACATGAGTTCCACGTCTGTGCAGCATTCGTCGAAGGGCGAGCTGACGAAGGGCCACAAGAAGGTCATCTTCGCCTCGAGCCTCGGCACCGTGTTCGAGTGGTACGACTTCTATCTCTACGGCTCGCTCGCGGCGATCATCGCCAAGCAGTTCTTCAGCGGCGTCAATCCGACCACCGGCATGATCTTCGCGCTGCTGGCGTTCGCGGCGGGCTTCTTCGTCCGTCCGTTCGGCGCGGCGTTCTTCGGCAGCCTGGGCGACCGCATCGGCCGCAAGTACACGTTCCTGGTCACCATCCTGATCATGGGCATCTCGACCTTCCTGGTCGGCGTGCTGCCCAACTATGCGTCGATCGGCATGGCGGCGCCCGTCATCCTGATCGTGCTGCGCCTGGCGCAGGGCCTGGCGATGGGCGGCGAGTACGGCGGCGCGGCGACCTACGTGGCCGAGCATGCGCCTGACGGCAAGCGCGGCCTGTACACGGCCTTCATCCAGACCACCGCGACGCTGGGCCTGTTCCTCTCGCTGCTGGTGATCCTGGCCTGCCGCCTGTCGCTGGGCACCGAGGCGTTCGAAGCCTGGGGTTGGCGCATTCCGTTCCTGGCGTCGATCATCCTGCTCGGCATCTCGGTGTGGATCCGCCTGCAGTTGAGCGAATCCCCGCTGTTCCAGCAGATGAAGGCCGAAGGCAAGGGGTCGAAGACGCCGTTCCGCGATTCGCTGAAGGGCGGCAACCTGAAGCTGATGCTGCTGGTGCTGTTCGGCGCGACCGCCGGCCAGGCCGTGGTGTGGTACGCCGGCCAGTTCTACGCGCTGTTCTACCTGCAGAGCATCCTGAAGGTCGACTCGACCGTCGCCTACCTGCTGATCGCCGCCGCGCTGTTCCTGGCCACGCCGTTCTTCCTGTTCTTCGGCTGGCTGTCGGATCGCATCGGCCGCAAGAAGATCATCATGGCGGGCTGCCTGCTGGCCGCAGTGACCTACTTCCCGATCTTCAAGGGCATCACCCACTTCGCCAACCCGGGCGTGGAAGAAGCCAGCCGCAACGCGCCGGCCGTGGTGGTCGCGGACAAGGACACCTGCTCGTTCCAGTTCGACCCGATCCCGGGCACGCGCAAGTTCACCAGCTCGTGCGACCAGGCCACCGCCGCCCTCGCCCGTGCCGGTGTGCCGTACAGCGTGGAATCGGCCGCCCCGGGCACGCTGGCGCAGGTGCGCGTCGGCGACGCCTCGGTCCCGTCGTTCGAAGCCGCCGGCCTGTCCGGCGACGATGTGAAGGCCAAGACCGCTGCGTTCGGTGGCGAACTGAAGACGGCGCTGGGTGCGGCCGGCTACACCGAGAAGGCGCCGACGGATCGCATCAACGTGCCGATGACGATCTTCCTGCTGTGGATCCTGGTGATCTACGTGACCATGGTGTACGGCCCGATCGCCGCCTACCTGGTCGAACTGTTCCCGACGCAGATCCGCTACACCTCGATGTCGCTGCCGTACCACATCGGTAACGGCTGGTTCGGCGGCTTCCTGCCGGCCATCTCGTTCGCCCTGGTCGCGGCCACCGGCAACCTGTACTACGGCCTGTGGTATCCGATCGGCATCGCGGTGATGACGCTGATCATCGGCACGCTGTTCCTGCGTGAAACGAAGGACGTCGACATCACGAAGTAAACGGTCCTCCCCCGCCGGCCCCTCCCCGGGGCCGGCAACCCCGACGCCGGCCCTCGTGGCCGGCGTTTTCTT
This sequence comes from Pseudoxanthomonas sp. LjRoot206, assembly GCF_056175725.1. Taxonomy (NCBI): domain Bacteria; kingdom Pseudomonadati; phylum Pseudomonadota; class Gammaproteobacteria; order Lysobacterales; family Lysobacteraceae; genus Pseudoxanthomonas; species Pseudoxanthomonas sp. LjRoot206. The sequence goes on along the minus strand of NZ_JBGFFI010000002.1, from coordinate 144,232 downwards.
TTGCGCGACGCGCTAGGCTGATCGCCCTGTTGCGCGAGGCCTTCCCTATGCCGCTGATCACCCTGACCGTCCGTGCGCCGAAGGACGAGGCCTTCAAGTCGTCGATCTTCGACGCCGTACATGCCGCGCTGGTCGTTTCCGGCGTGCCAGCGACCGACCGCTTCCAGCGCGTGCTGGAACTGCCAGCGGAAGATTTCCGTTACGACCCCGGCTATCCGGACGTGGCCGGCGCGCGCGACGAGGACTTCGCGCTGATCGAGATCCTGTGGTCCGTCGGCCGCAGCGTGAAGGTGAAGAAGGCGCTGCTGGCCGACCTGATGCAGCGACTGGCCGCCGCCGGCAGGAACCCGGAAAACGTCATGGTCTGCTTCAAGGAAACGACGTGGGAGAACTGGGCGTTCGCGGGCGGACGGCTGGTCCACGCGCCATGACGCTCAGCGCGGCGGCGCGGCCAGTTCCTTCTCGCTGAGGAAGCCGTCGCCGTCCACGTCCTGCCGCTTGAAGCGCGCGGCGAGCTGGGCGAGATGCGCCTCGCGGGTGATCGGCTTGCCACGTCCGCCGGGCAGCTCGTCGACGGACAGCATGCCGTCGCGGTTGCGGTCCATTCCGTCGAAGGCATAGCTCATCCAGGCCTGGTACTCGGCCAGGCTGACGCGACCGTCGCGGTCGGTGTCCATGCGCGCGAGGTACTCGCCGGTGGCGTTGACCTGCGCGAACGACGCGAACGGCGCGCAGGCAAGGACGAGCGTGGTCAGGAGGCGGCGCATGCCGGCATTGTAGGGGGCGGGCCGCGCGATGCGGTCGATTCCGTCGCGGCGCGTCCCTCGGCCCGCCGGTGGATTCGGGTACGCTGGCGGCGCACCGATCCTCCCCCGCCCCGATGAACCTGCCTGCCTCCCCTGCCGCGACCGCGTCCGCCGCGCCGCTGTTCGAACTGGACCGCGCCACCGTCGTGCGCGGGGCCACCCGCGTGCTGCACAACCTCTCGCTGTCCATTCCGCTGGGCCAGCACACGGCGATCCTCGGGCCGAACGGCGGCGGCAAGTCGACCTTCATCAAGCTGATCAACCGCGAGCTGTATCCGCTGGCGCGCGAAGGTGATGCGCCGGTGAAGGTGTTCGGCCTGCGCCACTGGAACGTCAACGAGCTGCGCAACCGCCTGGGCGTGGTGACCAGCGACCTGACCCGCGACCTGCAGCAGATGCCGTACCTGCGCGTGGAGGATGCGGTCGTCACCGGTTTCTTTTCCAGCTTCGTGGTGCCGCCGCACCGGCAGATCGACGCCGACATGCGTGACCGCGCGCGGCGCGCGCTGGAGGCGGTGCGCGCGATCGCCCTCGCCGACCGCCACGTGGCCGAGCTTTCCACCGGCGAGATGCGGCGCGTGCTGATCGCGCGCGCGCTGGTGCACGAACCGCAGGCGTTGCTGCTGGACGAACCCACGGCCGGCCTCGACCTGGTGGCGCGCCAGCATTTCCTGGGGCTGATGCGCCTGCTGGCGCAGCGCGGGATCACCCTGGTGCTGGTGACGCACCACATCGAGGAGATCATTCCCGAGATCGATCGCGTGCTGCTGTTGCGCGACGGTGCGGTCTATGCCGACGGCGACCGCGCGGCGACGCTGACCGATGCGCACCTGGGCCATGCCTTCGGCGGACCGGTGCGCGTGCGCTGCGAGCACGGCTTCTACCGCGCGGTGCCCGGCCATGCCTGAGCTGCCCGAGGTCGAGACCACCCGCCGCGGCCTGGCGCCGCATATCGAAGGCCGGCGCATCCAGGCGGTCACGCTGCGCCGGCCCGACCTGCGCTGGCCGATCCCCCCTGAGGTCGTGCAGGACCTGCCCGGCCAGCGCATCGACGCCGTGCGCCGGCGCGCCAAGTACCTGCTGGTGGACACGGCCGCGGGCAGCGCGCTGCTGCACCTGGGCATGTCCGGCAGTCTGCGCGTGCTGCCCGCCGACACGCCGGTGACGGCGCACGACCACGTCGACATTGCGCTGCAGGGCAAGGAGCACCGCGTGCTGCGCTTCAACGATCCGCGCCGCTTCGGCTGCCTGCTGTGGCAGCCGCCCGGCGAGACCCACCCGCTGCTGCAGGGACTGGGACCGGAGCCGCTGTCGGAGGACTTCGACGGCGACTACCTGTTCGACCTGAGCCGTGGACGCAAGGCGCCGGTGAAGACCTTCCTGATGGACCAGGCCGTGGTGGTGGGCGTGGGCAACATCTACGCCGCCGAGAGCCTGTTCCGTGCGGGCATCTCGCCGCTGCGTGCCGCCGGCAAGGTCTCGCGGGACCGCTACGTGGCGCTGGCCGACGCGGTGAAGGCCATCCTGGCCTACGCCATCACCCGCGGCGGCACCACGCTGCGGGACTTCCTCAGCCCGGACGGGGCGCCGGGCTACTTCGAGCAGGAACTGTCGGCCTACGGGCGCGGGGGCGAGCCCTGCCCGCGCTGCGGCCGGCCGATGAAGCAGGCCAGCATCGGCCAGCGCGCCACCGTCTGGTGCGGCCACTGCCAGCGCTGACCCCCTGAGGGATCCCGTTTCAATCACGTCGTGTGAGGTAAATGACGTTATATTCCCGCCCTTGGCACGTGGGGAAGACGGATGGCCGACGCACCTGACATCACACTCTGGCTCGACTCGGCCCGTGGCGGCGACCGCGCCGCGCTGGACCGCGTGCTGGCCACGCTGTACCAGGAACTGCACACGATGGCGCGCCGCCAGCTGTCGGGCCAGCACGGTTACACGCTGGATGCCACCGCGCTGGTGCACGAGTCCTACCTGAAGCTGCTCGGCTCCACCGGCACGGCCAAGTTCGAGGACCGCGCGCACTTCTTCGCCTACGCCGCCTCGTCGATGCGAAGCGTGGTGGTGGACTACGCGCGCAGCCGGCTGGCGCGCAAGCGCGGCGGCGACCTCAAGCGCGTGGCCGACATTCCGGAAGAGGTGGAAGGCAACCTGCGCCTGGACGAGGACATGCTGGCGCTGAACGATGCGCTGGAGAAACTGGCCGCCGCCGACGAGCGACTGGCCCAGGTGGTGGAGATGCGCTACTTCGCCGGCCTGTCCGAGCTGGAGATCGCCGAGCTGCTGCAGCGCTCCGAGCGCAGCATCCGCCGCGACTGGCAGAAGGCGCGGCTGTTCCTGCTGTCGGCGATGGCGGACAGCTGAGCCCGGCCCAGCCACGCCGCACCGATGGACGTCGAACGCTGGAAACGCCTGTCGCCGTTGCTGGACGTCCTGCTGGAGCTGGAGCCGGAGGCGCGCGCCGAACAACTCGAGATCCTGCGCGCCGACGATCCTGACACGGCGCGCGAAGTCGAGGCGCTGCTCGCGCTGGAAGAGGAAGGCGACGGCTTCATCGACCAGCCGCTGGTCGACAAGCCCGGCCAGCTGAAGCCCGGCATGCGCATCGGCCCGTACCAGCTCGAGTCGCTGCTGGGCGAAGGCGGCATGGGCATGGTGTGGCTGGCCTCGCGCGCGGACGGCCTGTACAAGCGCCGCGTCGCATTGAAGCTGTTGCGCCCGGGCCTGGCCGATCCCAACCTGCGACTGCGCTTCACCCGCGAACGCGAGATCCTCGCGCGCCTTGAACATCCCAACATCGCGCGCCTGCTGGATGCCGGCATCGGCAGCGAGGGTCAGCCTTACCTGGCGCTGGAGTACGTGGAAGGCGTGTCGATCACCGACTACTGCCAGGCCAACAACGTCGGCCTGGAGGCGCGGCTGGCGCTGTTCCTGCAGGTCTGCGAAGCGGTCAGCCACGCGCACGCCAACCTGATCGTCCACCGCGACCTCAAGCCATCTAACATCCTGGTCACGCCGGCGGGCGACGTGCGCCTGCTGGACTTCGGCATCGCCAAGCTGCTCGACGATCCCGAGCCGGTGCCGGTGAATCCGCGCACCGAGGTGCGCGCCTTCACCCTGCACTACGCCGCGCCGGAACAGGTGCGTGGCGAGCTCGTCACCACCATGACCGACGTGTATTCGCTGGGGGTGGTGCTGTACGAACTGATCGCCGGCACCAAGCCCTACCGCCTGCGCCGGCAGACCGACGCCGAATGGGAGCAGGCCATCCTGGCGGTGGAACCGCTCAAGCCCTCGGTCGCCACCCTGCGCACCACCGATGGCAGCCGCAGCCAGTGCCCGGACGCGCGCCGCACCGCGCGCAAGCTGGCCGGCGACCTGGACAACATCACGCTCAAGGCCCTGCAGAAGGCGCCGGAACAGCGCTACCCATCGGTCGAGGCGCTGTCGCTGGACCTGCAGCGGCATATCGAAGGACGTCCCGTCCACGCGCGTCCGCAGAGCGTGGGCTATCGCGTGCACAAGTACCTGGTGCGCCACCGCTGGGCACTGGCCACCGGTGGCCTGGCCACCGCCGTCCTGGTCGCCGCGCTGGCGGCCAGCGTGTGGCAGGGGCGCCAGGCGATGCGCGAGACCGCGCGCGCGCAGGCGATGCAGGATTTCGTGATCGGGCTGTTCGACAACGCCAGCGCCTCGCAGCAGGGCAGCACCTTCGATGCCCGCGAACTGCTGGCGGCCGGCGAGCGACGTGGCGACCGCGAGCTGGCCAACCAGCCGCGCGCGCAGGCCGAACTGCTGGGCGTGATCGCCCGCCTGCGCCTGGGCCTGGGCGACTACCACGAGTCGCTCGCGCTGCTGGAGAAGCAGGCGCGCGTGCTGGCGGTGACCGACGACGCGCCCGACAGCCTGCGCCTGCAGGCGGCCACCCAGCACGGCCGCGTACTGCGCCTGCTGGGGCGTTCGCGCCAGTGCGTGCAGGCGATGGCGCCGGTGGAGGCGCGCCTGGGCACGCTGGAGTCGCGCATGCCGCTGCGGGTGGCGGAGTTCCAGTCGCAGAACGGGCGTTGCCGTGCGGACGCCGGCGAGAAGCAGCTGGCCCGGCAGATGTTCGACCGCTCGCTGGACATCCGCCGCGGCTTGAAGGACGAGGCCGGCGTCGCCGAGAACATGCGCGACCTGGCGCAGCTGGACGTCGAGCTGGGCAACGCCGATGCCGGCGCGCGCGGCTACCGCGCGGCGCTCGTGCATCTGCAGGCCCACGGACATGCGCGGCATCCGCTGGTGATCGAGATCCAGCGCAGCCTGGCGCTGCTGTACCGCAACCGCGGCGAGACCGACGCCGCACTGGCCGCGTTCCAGCGCGCGCGCGCGCTGTCGGAAGACATCCACGGACCGCGCCATCCGCTGACCCAGGCGCTGCGGCGGCATATCGCCGCCCTGCAGGTCGACAAGGGCGAACTGCGCGAAGCGGACGAGGAGCTGCGGGTCCTGCATGCGATGACGCTGGAGTCGCTGGGGCCGCGCCATCGCGACACCGCGTCGAGCTGGAATTCGATGGGCATCATTGCGTGGGAACGCGGCGACAACGCCACCGCCGTACGCGACGTCGCACAGGCCGTGGCGATCTGGCGCGAGAACGAAAGCCTGCAGATCCTGCCCGGCGGCCTGTTCAACTACGGCATGGTGCTGTACAGCGCCGGCCGCTACGACGAGGCCCTGGCGGCGCTGGAGGAATCGCGGCAGATGCGCGTGGGCACGATCGGCGCCAGCCATGCGCTGATCGGCGAGACCGACCGCATGATCGGCGAAGTGCTGGCGGCCAAGGGCGACCTGCAGGGCGCGACGGAGCGGTTCGACCGCGCCGTGCGACTGACGCGCGTGGGCTTCGGCCCTGACCATCCGCGCACCTGGTTCGCCGAACTGTCGATGGCCCGCCACCTGACGCGGCTGCGGCGGCCGCAGGACGCGATCGCCCCGCTGCAGGTGCTGGCGACGCATGAAGGAGGCGGCAGCGAAGCCCCGAAGCTGCGCTGGTTCGCGCGCGCCTACCTGGCGGAAGCGCGCTGCCGCCTCGGCGAGAAGGAACGCGCCCGTCGTGACCTGGATGCCCTGGCCGGCGAGCTGCGGGTCGCGTTGCCGGATGGCGGCATCATCCCGCGCGAAGTCGCCGACCTGCGCGCCGCCTGCCGCTGACGCGGCTCACTCCAGCGGCAGCGCCGGCTGCAGCGGCTCGATGCGACCTTCGCCGCGCGCGATCTTCTTGAACTCGGCGCGGCTGACCGACACGTAGCGCTCGTTGCCGCCGATCTCCACCTGCGGCCCGTCCTGCACGGCCAGGCCCTGCTCGTTGACGCGCACGGTCATGATGGCCTTCTTGCCGGTGTGGCAGATCGTCTTGATCTCGCTCATCTCGTCGGCCCAGGCCAGCAGGTACTGGCTGCCTTCGAAGAGTTCGCCACGGAAGTCCGTGCGCAACCCGTAGCACAGCACCGGGATGCGCAAGGCGTCGACGACCTCGCTGAGCTGCCAGACCTGCGCCCGGGTGAGGAACTGCGCTTCGTCCACCAGCACGCAGTCGAGCTTGCCGTGCACGGCGATGTCGTCGCGTATCCAGCGCTCGAGGTCGTCGCCGCGTTCGAACGCCACCGCCTCCGCGCGCAGCCCGATGCGCGACGCCACCACGCCGGTCCCGGCACGGTCGTCCAGCCGCGGCGTCAGGATCGCCACCCGCATGCCGCGCTCGCGGTAGTTGTGCGCGGACTGCAGCAGCGTGGTGGTCTTCCCGGCGTTCATCGCCGAGTAGTAGAAGTAGAGCTTGGCCATGCGGGGATTCTACCGCTGCCACCGCCAGCCCGGCCCTGGAGACAACGCCCGGCCCGGCCGCGAACCGCCCTCACGGCCGCGTCGTTGCAGGCGCCACGCGCCGCTCCACATTGCCCGCCGCGCCCAGCGCTTCGTCCTGGGCAAGCCAGTAAGCACGCGGCTGCCAGTGCCGGTCGGCGTAGTACTGATGGCCCTGCGCCCAATCGAGGCACGCGCCGCTCGCATCCGTGTCGATGCAGACCTCCAGCGTTCCCGCCTGGCCCGTCCTGCTGCCCGTCGCCTGCGCCAGGCCACGGCGCAGTTCGGCTTCCAGGCGGGGCTTGGCGGCCGGATCTCCGTAGAGCGCGAACTGGGCAGGCCCCTCGCGCTGCACGCGATCGCGTTCGGCCGTCTCCAGTTGCGCCCAGTAGTACTCCCGCTTGGCGAGCAGGTGGGGCGTGCCCCGTTCGGCCGCGAGATCCATCCAGATGTATCCCATCGCCCGGTCGCGCGGGCCGCCACGCCCCTCCCACCACAGTTCCGCCAGGGCGGCCTGCGAGAGCTTGTCGGCGTAGCGGGCGGCGCGCTGGAAGTAGGTGCGGGCCGCTTCGTCACGGCCTGCCGCCAGGGCCTGTACACCGAGGTGCCGGTTGTGCTGGTCGGGATGGAAAGCGAGGTAGTCCACCCGGCTCATGATCCTGGCATCCAGCGGGGAGAGCGTGTCTCCCACCCAGGATGTCCCGCCCTGAATACGGATCGGGGTTGCGCGTGTCAAGCGCCGGGTGCGCGCGTGCCCCCGCTACAATGACGCCCCCACCGAAGTACGTCCCATGCACGGTCTCAACCCCCCCCAACGCGCCGCCGTCCTGCACAGCAAGGGCCCCTTGCTGGTGCTCGCGGGCGCCGGCAGCGGCAAGACGCGCGTTATCGTGGAGAAGATCGCGCACCTGATCGCGGGCAACCACTTCCCGGCGCGCCGGATCGCGGCGATCACCTTCACCAACAAGTCCGCAAAGGAAATGCGCGAGCGCGTGTCCAAGCGGATCAAGGGCGACGCCGCGGAAGGGCTGACCATCTGCACCTTCCATGCGCTGGGACTGAAGTTCCTGCAGATCGAACACGCCGCGGTGGGCCTGAAGCGCGGCTTCTCGATCTTCGATGCCGACGATGCGACGGCACAGGTCAAGGACCTGATGTACGGCGCCAAGCCCGACGACATCGAAGCCGCCAAGAACCTGATCTCGCGCGCGAAGAACGCCGGCCTGTCGCCCGAAGAAGCGCTGGCCGAAGCGCGCACCAACCGCGAGAAGGACGCCGCGCTGCTGTACCAGCGCTACCAGGATCGCCTGACCACGTTCAACGCCGTCGACTTCGACGACCTGATCCGCCTGCCGGTGCAGATCCTGGAGAACAGCCCCGAGATCACTGCGGCGTGGCGCGAGCGCATCGGCTACCTGCTGGTCGACGAGTGCCAGGACACCAACGACGCGCAGTACCGGCTGCTGAAGGCGATTGCCGGCGAGCGCGGCGACTTCACCTGCGTGGGCGACGACGACCAGAGCATCTATGCCTGGCGCGGCGCGAATCCCGACAACCTGCTGCAGATGGCGAAGGATTACCCTGCCCTGCAGATCATCAAGCTGGAACAGAACTACCGCTGCAGCAACCGTGTGCTGCGCGCCGCCAATACCCTGATCGCCAACAACCCGCACGAGCATCCGAAGGCGCTGTGGAGCGACCAGGCCGACGGCGAACGCATTCGCGTGTGGGAATGCCGCGACAATGAGCACGAGGCGGAAAAGGTCGCCGCCGAGATCGCTTTCGTGCAGGTATCGAAGAGTGCGGCGTGGAGCGACTTCTGCATCCTGTTCCGCGGCAACCACCAGTCGCGCGCGCTGGAGAAGGCGCTGCAGCTGCTGCGCATTCCCTACCACCTGACCGGCGGCACTGCGTTCCTGGAACGGCAGGAAGTGAAGGACGCGCTGTCGTGGCTGCGCCTGCTGGTGAATCCGGACGACGATGCGGCGTTCCTGCGCGCCGTGCAGTCGCCCAAGCGCGAAGTCGGCGCCACGTCGCTGGCCAAGCTGGCCGAGATGGCGCAGCACGCGCACCTGCCGCTGTCGCGCGCCGCTGAATCGATGGGCGCGCTGAAGGCGCTGCCGCCGCGTGCGGCCAATGGCCTCAGCGCCTTCGTCGACATCGTGCGCGACCTTCGCCGGCACGCCGAGGAACTGCCGCCGGCCGACCTGGTCCGCCGCCTGAGCGAACGCTCCGGCCTGTTGGCCGATCTGCGCTCGCAGTGCAAGGACGAAGCCTCCTTCCAGCGCCGCCGCGCGAACCTGGACGAACTGGCCGACTGGTTCGAGGGCGGACCGCGCGGCAGTTCGGCCGGCGACCTCGCCGCGCAGCTCGCGCTGCTGTCGCGCAACGACAAGGACGATGGTGGCAACCAGGTGCGGCTGATGAGCCTGCACGCGGCGAAGGGCCTGGAATTCCGCTACGTCTTCATCGTCGGCTGCGAGGACGGCACGCTGCCGCACGAGACCAGCGTCGAGGAAGGCAATCTGCAGGAAGAGCGGCGCCTGATGTACGTGGGCATCACCCGTGCGAAGGAACAGCTGTGGCTCAGCCACAACCGCGAGACGCGCCGCTTCGGCGAGCGCCTGCGCCTGCAGCCGAGCCGCTTCATCGACGAACTGCCTGCCGACGAACTGCAGCGCGACGGCGCCGACCCGGTCGCCGATGCCGAACGGAAGAAGGAACGCGCCAGCGCCGGCCTGGCGGCGATCCAGGCGATGTTCGACTGACCCGCGACGACGGCGGTTGCGCTACGCTGGGTGACATCGCACTCCGGTGGACCTGGGCATGACGCGCGACAGCAAGGCTTGGCGGTGGATCGGCTTCCTGATCGCCCTCGTCGGCGTCGGCTTCCCGTACTGGCAATTGCAGCCGGAACTGGCCGGCCTGCCGCGCGCGCTGTACGGTCCCGGCCTGGTCGCCGTCGGTGTGATCGCAATGCTGCTCCGGGCCTTCGGCACCGGCCGCTTCGTCACGCTGTGGCTGCTGATTGCATTCACGGTGCCGGCGGCGGTGCTCGTGCGGATTGCATGGAATGCGATGCATCATTTGCCACCGGCCGGCACGCCCGTGGCGGACGTCGTGGTCGCCAGCGTGCTCGGACTCGGCGCATCCCTGCTCGGCATGCTCATCGGCAGCCTGTTCCTGCTGCGCAGCAGCCGGCGACCGAAGTGAGCGCACTAAACGTTGCGATGAATCCGACGTCATGGCCGGCCCCGCTTCTGCTCCTCGCGGCACTGATGCCGCAAGCGGTACGTGCGGCGACCTCGGACGACATCCAGACCGTCGTGCTTGAACATGCGCTGCCGAAAGAACAGGGTCATTTCGTTTACTGCCTCGGCGTCGACGGCCGGGACGTATCTTCCGCCGTTTTCGATCGCCTGCGGCGCACGACGGGATTGCGGCTGTCCAACGCCTCCGAATGCACGTCGGTGGCGAATCCGCGCGAGGGCAGCATCCACGCAGCGAGCGGACAGCCAGCCATCTTCTACTACGTCCTCGAATTCAGGATGGATGGACCCGCCTCGGCCACCGTCATGCTGGAAACCTATCACCACGGACTATGGGCCTCGGGTAACAGGCTCCGCCTCGAACGCGAAGATGGAATGTGGCATGTCGTCGAGACCCTGCCTGGCTGGGTGTCCTAGGCCGGCGCAGGTCGGCGCCCTCGCCTGCCCCCCCCTATCTCTGGACTGGATGCAACCATGACCGCACGCCTCTCGCACATCCACCAGATCGCGATCACCGTCAGCGACGTCGACGCCGCGCTGGCGTTCTACCGGGACGCACTGGGACTGACGTTCCTGTTCCAGCCCGCGCCGACGCTCGCGTTCCTGCAGGCCGGCGACGTGCGCCTGATGCTGACCACGCCGCAGGGCGCCGGCGCCGTCGGTGCGAACTCGATCCTCTACTTCAGCGTGGACGACATCGTCGCCACGCAGTCCGCGCTGGTCGCGCGCGGCGCGACGGAGGAGCGTCCGCCGCAGCTGGCCGCGCGCATGCCCGATCACGAACTGTGGACCGGCTTCCTGCGCGACCCGGATGGCAATCTGGTGGGGTTGATGGAAGAGAAGCGGTAGCGTGCCCGTGCCCGCTCAGCGCACCGGCGCGGGGGACTCGCGCGCGGGCTCGGCAGGTGACACATGCGGCGTCGCCATGTGCAACGGCTGCCCTTCGCGTGCCCCCAACGCGCGCTCGACATCGGCCTGGAACTGACGCGCGCACGGACCGCTCAGATACTCCGAGACGACGGCAGACATCGGATCGCCTCCTTTCGCCGCCGCCGTGCGCGATGCCTGCTCCACCATATCGTTGAGCCCGGGCCAGATGGAGCGGTCTCCCGCATCGGGCAGCACCGCCTTGTCCGGCGCCGGCGGCGATATCCCGGTGCGGCGTTCGAATTGCGCGTCGAGCGCTTCGTCGATCGGTTCCTTGCGATTGCAGTCGTCGACCACGGCCTGTCGGCAAAGCCGCTCCGGCGCCAGCGTTTCAACATGGTCGCGAACGCCGTCGCGGTCGTAGCCACGCGTGCCGTACAGGCCAGCCATGTGCTGGTCGGAACGGTGGATCACATACTGGTCGGGATCGGTTGGAAGCTGACGCTTCTCGAGATACGGCGTTTCGCTGAGCCGGTTGAGGAATTCGACGCCAAGGTTGTGGCTGCGCGTACCAAGGCCGTTGCGCACGTACGTGTCGCCGATGTTGCCGTGGACGCCAGCGACCCACGCATTGTAGTTGCGGTAGTCCTCGCTGAAGCCGGGAGCGACGTGCTGACTCGAAGGGAACATATCGCGACGTTCATGCTGTGCCGTGATCTGGAACGTGGAGAGCGTGGACGGTGGCAGGCGGCGATCGTGCTCCTCGACGCCCGTCGACACGGGATCGAAAAGCAGCGCAACTTGCGGCGTCCTGCCCGGTTCCACGAGGAGGGGACGGTCCGCGTACTGGATGCTCACGACGAGATTCTCTGCATCCCGCTCCACCTTGGCGCCCAGCGGATCGCGGATGCCGCGCTCGTGCACCATGCGCTGCAGCGCCGCAATGCCCTCGCCGCCGCGGCTGAATCCCACGCCCGCTATCCGGATCTGCGACTGGGGATCTTCATCGAGCCACTTTTTGGCCTGCTCGCAGAACTGCAGATAGGCCGTCTCGACCCGCTCATCGAAGGTATGACCGAAGCGGCCGTCCCACAGCTTTTCAGGCTTATTCAGCAGACCATTCTGGGTATAGGTGCCTTCCACATAACCTGTCGCGATGTTGTTGACGCCTTCGTCCTGGAGTCCCCTGACTTGCTGATGGATCTTCGCTACGACGCTCCACCCTTCCGGGCTGTCGTCGAACATGCTGTTGCCTGTGCCATCCATTGCCGCCACATACAGCTTTTCATTCGGCATGCCTGCATGAAGGAAGACCGGAATGCGAAGCTGCGACAGATCTTCTTCTGCCCGATGGAAGCTTTCCCTACCGGGGTCACCCGCCAGTTCGACGTCAACCCTGCCATCACGATGCTTCGACTGTTGCCCTGAACCCATGGCGAGCACTCCCTGCTCAGTAAGTCCGGCTGAATACCTTGATCAGATCATTGCGAAAGTCACTGTGCGGACGATCCGGAAACTGCGGCTTCCTCAGCGCAATCATGTCGCGCATGTACACATTGATGGTCCGGTCGTTGATCTCAAGGATGATCCCGGGTGTACCACTCGACGCAGGGTCAAGTGCATCCTCACGTGCCACATGGTGGCGGATCAGTTGATCCTTGAAGATCTCACCGATATCGATTTCCGCCTGGAGTGCGGTGCCATCCCTGGAGCGCCAAGTGACTTTGGCCGGCGGGGGAAAGTTACCGATAGGGCCCGCACCTGCCGTCATGTTGTCGGGATAGCGAGATCCCAGCGCTTCCGATGATGACTGCAGCCGGTCCGCTGGCTCATCGGCGCGCACTCGACCCGCGTATTCCACGCGACATCCATAGGCGCTGTACGTCGATACACCAAAGTAATGCGCCTTGAACTTCAACGGCCATTCGGCACCGACGTTGGTGTAGTGGCCTTCCGGCAGCGCGGAAGAAGGGCCGGGTGAGCTCGATTGGACCATGGTGGCGTGGCATCCTGTCGTGGCAACGGAGATCATCGCGGTGGTGGCGATGCTCCGGATGAGGCGTCGTTCCATGAAGACGTTCCGTGCCGGGGCGAGGCGAACGTAGCGCGAGGGATCACCTCGTGCAACGTCCCTCCGCGCGTAAGCGCATGTAGTGCCGTTTTCGTGCCGGCGAATGGCCCGCGACCCCATCCATCATCAATGTGAACCAACGCCGGAAGCGCGCAGGAACATGACAGGCGATACCCGATTCACGCTGCTCGCGTCGTACAACCAGTGGATGAACCGGCGCCTGTACGACACAGCGGCGACGTTGCCGCATGAAGCCCTGGTGGCGGATCGCGGCGCGTTCTTCGGCTCCATCCTCGGCACGCTGAACCATCTGGTCGTGACCGATACGATCTGGCTGAAGCGCTTCGCCTCCGCGCCGTATGCGCCCGGCGTACTCGCAGCGCTCGACGACACACCGATGCCGACGGCACTGGATGCAATCCTGTATCCCACGCTGCCGCTGCTGCGCGAACGCCGGGACTGGATGGACGCGCTGATCCTGCAATGGGCGGCGACGCTCACGGCCGAACGGCTGGACGCGTCGCTGACCTATGCGAACACGAAGGGCACGACCTTCACCCGCAGTGTGCTGGGCCTGGCGACGCACCTGTTCAACCACCAGACCCACCATCGCGGACAGGTCACCACGCTGCTGTCGCAGGCGGGCGTCGACATGGGCGTGACCGACGTGCTGGCACTGCTGCCCGACGAGGGCTGACGCTCAGTCTTCCCGCGCGGCGAGCAGGGCGTCCAGTTGCGCGCGGAGCGCGGCGACGTCCGCTTCCAGCGCCGCGACACGGGCTTCGAGTTCCGGCGACGCGGATTCTCCTGAAGATGCCGATGGCGCACGCGCCGCGATCGCGGCCACGTCCACCGGACCGCTCAGCAGGTGCGCATAGCGGTCCTCGCGCTGTCCCGGACCGCGCGGGATCTGCACGACGAGCGCGGCATCGCGCTGGATCAGGCGGTCCAGATGGTGGCGCACGTCGTCCGCGTCGTTGAACTTGAACAACCGCTCACTGCGCGCGAGCAGTTCGTGCATCGTCTGCGCGCCGCGCAGCATCAGCAGGCCCAGCAGCACGGCCTGCTGCTGCGGAATCCCGAAGAACGCCGCGGTGCGATGTTCGTAGCGCTCGGCGCGCGAGGAAAACACCTGCTTCGCCAGGCCCTTCTGTTCCAGCTGGCGCAGCGCGTGGTGGACCGCGCCCGGATCCAGCGCCATGACCGGCTCGCGCGCGGTTTTCTGGTTGGCGGCGGCCTGCGCGGCGTTGACCGTCAGCGGATAGGTCTCCGGCGTGGTCGCTTCCTTCTCGATCAGGCAGCCCAGCAGGCGGGCCTCGGCGGCATTCAGGACGGGCGCGGTGTCTTCCATGGTGGGACCGGGAACAGGAACGGGCCGGCAGGATAACCCGCGTACCTCAATACCCGACGACGCGTGTGACCGGTCGGCTAGAATTCGCGCACATTCGAAATGGGATCTTCCATGCGCGTTTCCCTGCTTGCCGCCGGCCTGGCGGTTTCCCTGCTGACCCTGGCCGCCTGCAAACGCACCGAACCCGCGGCCGCGCCGGCCGATGCCGCTGCTCCCGTCGCGCCTGCCACAGAGACGGCGTCTGCGAAGCCCACCGGCACGCACGACAACCTCAACGCGGTGGCGTGGGTGCAGACCTCGGTCGAGTACCGCGCGATCACCACCCAGACCTTCCGCGCCGCCGCCGATCACCTGGACGTCGCGCTGAAGGAAAAGCACTGGGACGCGCTGGTGCCCAGCGAACGCGGCAACGCCGCCGCCGGCCTGAAGCCGGCCGTGGTGATGGACGTGGACGAGACCGTGCTGGACAACTCGCCGTACCAGGCGCGCCTGATCCGCGACGGCAAGGAATACGACGAGATCAGCTGGGACCAGTGGGTGGCCGAGAAGAAAGCCAAGCCGCTGCCGGGCGTGGTCGATTTCGCCAAGGCCGCCGCCGCCAAGGGCGTGACCATCCTGTACATCTCCAACCGCGCCGTGCACCTGAAGGAAGCGACGCTGGCCAACCTGCGCGAGGCCGGCCTGCCGGTCGCCGACGACAGCGTGTTCCTCGGCCTGGGCACGGTACTGGAAGGCTGCGAGCAGAACGGCAGCGAGAAGAACTGCCGCCGCCGCCTGGCCGGCCAGCAATACCGCGTGCTGATGCAGTTCGGCGACCAGATCGGCGATTTCGTGCAGGTGGAAGCCAACACCCGCGACGGTCGCCAGGCGCTGTTCGACGAGTACGACGACTGGTTCGGCGAGCGCTGGTGGATGCTGCCCAACCCGACCTATGGCTCGTGGGAGCCTGCGCTGTTCAACAACGCTTGGGACCAGCCGCCCGCTGCCCGCACGCAGGCCAAGCGCGACGCGCTGGACTACGCACCGTGAGCGCACGCGGCCCCGTCGCGCTCAGCGCGCGCGAGCGCCTGATCTTCGCGCTGGACGCACCGTCCGGCGCCGAGGCGCTGGCGTGGGTCGACCGGCTGGGCGATGCGGTGCAGTTCTACAAGATCGGCATGGAGCTGCTGGCCAGCGGCGACTACTTCACCGTGCTGGACGAACTCGCCCGCCGCGACAAGCGCGTGTTCGTCGACCTGAAGTTCTTCGACATCCCCGCCACGGTGGCCGGCGTCATCCGCGGCCTGTCCCGCTGGCCGGTGACCTACGCCACCATCCACGGCTGGCATGCCGGGATGATGGAAGCCGCCGCCGAGGCGCGCAGCGGCGAGCTGCGACTGCTGGCGGTGACTGTGCTGACGTCCATGGACGGCAGCGATCTGCGCGCCATGGGCATCAATGGCGGGGAACCGGCTGACATCGTCGTGCAACGTGCACTGGCGGCGCAGGCGGCCGGCATCGACGGTGTGATCTGCTCGGGCCAGGAAGCCGGCATGATCCGCGCCGCGACCGGACCCGGCTTCTCCATCGTCTGCCCCGGCATCCGCCCCGGCGGCCCGGTCGGCGACGACCAGAAGCGCATCGTGGGCGTGGCCGAGGCGTTCGCGCTGGGCGCCGATGCCATCGTGGTGGGCCGGCCGATCAGCAAGGCGCAGGATCCGCGCGCGGCGGCGGAAGCGATCCAGCTGGAAATCGCGGACGTCCTCAAGTAATTCAGTGACTTACACCAAGTTATTTCAGGTATTGCCTTAGCATTCGGGCGCAGGTAGTCTGTGCGCATCCGGCCTCTGGGCCGGAGATGTGCCACAACACTTCGTCCTCCGGTTTCGACCGGATTTCAGGAGGTCGCGACGTCGCAAGACGCCCGGCCTCCTTTTTTATTGACCGGCGGCCGGCAACTTGCGACGGCCGTGCTTGCCCGCCCCCGCGTCGGCCGCGAAGATGCGGGGCGACTGGGGAGTCACACCGCATGAAGCCGAAGCCGTCCGCGTCCGTCCTGCGCGTGCTGGCAGCCCTCGGGCTGTCGCTGGCGCTGCTGGCCGCCTGCAAGAAGCGCGAACCCGTCGAGCTCGCCGGCGCCGCCAGTGAGCCGGCCGCTGCCGTGCGCCAGCTGGCGACCCACCTGCAGCGCAACGACCTGGTCGGTTTCGCCCGCGATGCCGTCCCGCCGGACCTGCACGGGCGCTTGGACACCGCCTGGCGTGCCGGCCAGAGCCGCTGGCCGCTGACCGAGCTGCCGCTGGACGACAAGCTGGTGCCGATGCTGGCCGCGCTGTCGGCCAGAGACGCGGAGAAGACCCTGCAGCGCAGCTTCGACCGCCAGTTCGCGCGCCAGGACCGCGACCTGAAGGAAGCGGCGCGCACGCTGGGCCTGTTCGGCGTGCAATACGTGAAGAACGAGGGCGACTACACCCAGGAAGAACGCGACCACTACGCGCAGGTGATCACCGCGCTCGGCGACTGGGCACAGCAGGCGCCGCTCGGCGATCCCGCGCTCGCGCGCGCCACCCTGGCGCGGCTCGCGCCGGCCGCACGCCGCAGCGGCCTGACCAGCGAACAGGCGCTCAACGACGCCGGCATGGTCGCCAGCCTGCAGCGGCTGACACCGTTCTTCATCGAGGCCAAGGCCAGCTTCACGCGTTACGGTTTGCCGCTGGATACGACCTTCAACGACCTGCGCACCGGCCTGGTCGAGGAAAAGGGCGACACCGCCACCGTGCGCATCCACTACCCGCTGGGCGAGCGCGAGATCGACACCGTGGTCAGCCTGACCCGGCGCGATGGCCAGTGGTATCTCACCGATTACCTCAAGCATGCCGAGGACGTGCTGGCGGCCGCCGCGCCCGCACTGGCGCCCCCGGCCCCGCCGGTCGTGCCGCCGGGAGACGAGATCGATCCGCCGAGCGCCGCCCCGGAACGCTGAAGCCTGCCGGGGACGATTCCTTGTGATTCAGCCAATTACGCGAGGCAGGAAGGCGACGTCCACCGTCCGTCCCGGCATGCGCGACCCGTGCCGCTGGCGGTAACCGCTTTCCAGACCGCCACAGGCGTGGGCCATAATGCGGCCGATGCCTGAACAGAATTCCCTGCCGTTCCCGGACGGCCAGACTCCGACGCCGCCCGACAAGAAACCCGCGGCGCCGGACGTGCCTGCGTCCGACGCAGTGCGCGATCCGGCGGGCAGCGACGACGCGCCGGTGACGGCGGGCGTGCCGATGGCGCCCCCGGGCGCCGCGCGACAGGCCAAGCGCCCGCTGTGGGCGCGCCTGCTGGGCCGCCTGGCCGATCCGTGGCTGGCGTTGAACATCGAGCCCGGCGTGCCGGCCGACCTGCTGGACGGCCGCCCGGTCTGCTACGTGCTGGAAGACTATGGCCTGTCGAACGCACTGATCCTCGACCGCGCCTGCCGCGATGCCGGCCTGCCTTCGCCGCTGGTGCCGCTGCCGGTCGGCGGCAATCCGCTCGGCCGCAAGCGCGCCTACGTGGCACTGTCACGCCGCAACGCCAGCACGCTGATCCCCGACCAGATCAGCGCCAAGACCCACTCGGGCTCGCTGGCCAAACTGCTGGACGCGCATCGCACCAACCCGGCACTGGACGTGCAGCTGGTGCCGGTGTCGATCTTCGTCGGCCGCGCGCCCGACAAGCAGAGCGGCTGGTTCTCGGTGCTGTTCTCCGAAAACTGGGCCATCGTCGGCCGCTTCCGCCGCCTGCTCGCCATCTTGCTCAATGGTCGCGGCACCATCGTGCGCTTCGCGCCGCCGGTCTCGCTGCGGGGCACCGTCGACGAAGGCCTCGAGCCCGAACGTACCGTTCGCAAGCTGTCGCGCGTCCTGCGTACGCACTTCCACCGCATCCGCGAAGCCGTCATCGGCCCCGACCTGTCGACGCGCCGCCTGCTGGTCGACCAGGTGCTGGCCGCCGATCCGGTGAAGGAAGCCATCGCCGAGCAGGCGCGGCGCGACAAGTCGAAGCCCGAGGACGCCTGGAAGAAGGCGCACGCCTATGCGTGGGAAATCGCCGCCGACTATTCCAACCCGGTGGTGCGCTCGGCCAGCTTCCTGCTGAGCCATGTGTGGAACCAGATCTACGACGGCGTGCTGGTCCATCACCTCGACAAGTTCAAGGAAGCCGCGCCCGGCCACGAAGTCGTCTACGTGCCCTGCCACCGCAGCCACATGGACTACCTGCTGCTGTCGTACCTGCTGTACGAACGCGGCATCGTGCCGCCGCACATCGCGGCCGGCATCAACCTCAACCTGCCGGTGGTGGGCACGCTGCTGCGCAAGGGCGGCGCGTTCTTCATGCGCCGCAGCTTCCGCGGCAACCCGCTGTACTCGGCGGTGTTCACCGAGTACGTGGCGCAGCTGGTCTCCGGTGGCTACTCGCTGGAGTACTTCATCGAAGGCGGGCGCTCGCGCACCGGCCGGCTGCTGCCGCCGAAGGGCGGCATGATCTCGATGACGCTGCGCGCCTTCCTGCGCCAGCCGCGCAAGCCCGTGCTGTTCCAGCCGGTCTACATCGGCTACGAAAAGCTGCTGGAAGGCACCAGCTACCTGGACGAACTCAGCGGCCGGCCGAAGGAGAAGGAATCCATCTGGGCGGTGCTGTGGGGCATTCCCAAGGTGCTGCGGCAGAACTACGGCCAGGTGGTGGTGAACTTCGGCGAGCCGATCCCGTTGAACGACGCGCTGACCAAGTTCGCGCCGGAGTGGGACGGCACGCCGGTCGGGGAAGAGGAAAAGCCGGCCTGGCTGTCGGACATCGTCGATGCGCTGGCGCAGCAGATCCAGGTCAACATCAACCGCGCCGCCGACGTGAACCCGATCAACCTGCTGGCGCTGGCGCTGCTGTCCACCCCCAAGCACGCGATGGGCGAAGCCGACCTGATCGCGCAGATCGAACTGTCGAAGACGCTGCTGGCCGAACTGCCGTATTCCGACCGCGTCACCGTCACCCCGCACTCGCCGGACCGCATCATCTCCCACGCCGAGGAGATCAACATGCTGCAGCGGATCAAGCATCCGCTGGGCGACGTGCTGAGCGTGGACGACGACACCGCGGTGCTGTTGAGCTACTACCGCAACAACGTGCTGCACCTGTTCACGGCGTCGTCGTGGATCGCCTGCTGCTTCCAGAACAACCGCCGCATGAGCCGCGCCGGCGTGTTGCGGCTGGGCCGCACGCTGTACCCGTTCCTGCAGGCCGAACTGTTCCTGCCGTGGAGCGAGGACGAGTTCGCCGAGCGCATGGAACGCACGATCGAGGTGTTCGTCCGCGAAGGCCTGCTGCAGCAGGTCAACGACGACGACGGCGGCATCCTGGCGCGCAGCGCCGGCCAGACCGACGAGGTGTTCCGCCTGCGCGCGATCGGCCATTCGCTGCAGCAGGCGTTCGAGCGCTACTACATCGCCATTTCGGTGCTGGTGAAGAACGGCCCGGGCACGCTGGGCGCAGCCGAGCTGGAAAGCCTGTGCCAGCAGGCGGCGCAGCGCCTCAGCCTGCTGTACGCGCCGGCGGCGCCGGAGTTCTTCGACAAGACGCTGTTCCGCGGCTTCATCCAGAAGCTGCGCGAACTGAAGCTGGTCTGGCCCGACGAGAACAGCAAGCTGCTGTTCGACGACCGCCTGGACGCGTGGGCGCGCGACGCCAAGGCCATCCTCGGCCGCGAACTGCGCCACACCATCGAGAAGGTCAGTCCGGAAGCGGTGAAGGCCGCCGCGCCCACCGAGCCTGTGGCGGCGCCGGAGTAACACGTATCAGCCGCCGCCGCTGCGGCAGCCACGGCGACGGCGACCGGGATCAGGACAGCGCGTGGAACTGGCGCTGCAGCCACGCCTTCGCCGGCAGCGCGCGCGCGGGTTCGCGTACCAGCCGGTGCAATGGCGAGCCGCACTCTGACAGGTACGGCTCGTCCTCCATCACCAGCACCATGCGCAGCAGGTCCACGCCGCCCGGCAGGATCGCCGGCGGCAGGTACTCGCGGAAGCCGTAGTGTTCGAACACGCCGTGCAGGAACGGCTCGCAGGCCAGCAGGCAGAACTGGATGCGCGCTTCCTGCGCCCAGCGGTAGGCCTCTTCCATCAGGCGGTCCACCACCGGCTTGTTGCGCTGGTCGGCCTGCACCGCGAAGCGCGTGCCTACCGCCACCTGCGACAACGGCCAGGTGCGCGCGAACTCGTCGATCCGGAACAGGTTGCCGTACTCCACCTGCACCGCTAGCGGCGAGAAGTCGTGCAGGCGCAGCGTGGCGATCGCCTGCTGGTTCTTCTCCACCGCCAGCGTGGTGCCGCAGTCGTCCAGTCCGTCGGTGACGCGCTTGCTGCGGTCGCCGAACTGGCCCTGCTCGTGGAAGTACACCTCGCGGCGCAGGCGTGGCACGTCGCCCAGCGATTCGCCGGGCAGGATACGCGACATCCGCAATCCGATACCCGCGAGCGCCGCCTCGGCCGAGGCCGACGCGATGCGCGCCTCGCGGGCGGACAACGGCACCCTCGGGTTGAACGGTTTGTCCTGCACCATGCCACTCCCTCGCCACGGCGCAGCAGCGCACGGGCCTGGTCATCGGGAACCGCGGTGCCGGCAGGACGGCGGACGGTCGGTCGGTCGGGGAAATCCCCACGTCTGGCTATCAAGCAAACATCGGGCCAACTGGCATCGACGCAGAGAACGGGCGCCGGAGTACCGGCATGCAGGGGCCCGACGCCGAACCCTAGGCCGGCGGGCGGGCGGCAGGCGCCCGGCGAGAGGTGACGCCCAGCGTCAGATTCGAACTTCGTGGGCAGGTCGGAAGCTGCCGCCGGGTCAGGCCGGCTCGTCCGGGATCTGCGCGCTTTCCAGCCGCGCGATGCAGTCCTTCAGCCACAGCTTGCGCTTCTTCAGGCGCTTGACCGCGACCTCGTCGGCATCCCCGTCGTCGACCAGGCGCACGATGGCCTCGTCAAGGTCGCGGTGCTCCAGTCGGAGCGCGGCGATCTTCTCGGCGATGTCGGAGGGGTTGTCGATATCCACGTTGCGAGCGTACACCGCCGACGGCGAGGGCGTCATCGCGCCCCGGTACAATGGCCCCATGAGCACCGTCCTGCCCCTGCCCGACCCCGTCCAGCGCCGCCCGGCCGTCGATCCGCGCCGCGTCGCGCACGAGCAGGGCAAGCTGGCCAGGCGCCTGCGCCGCCAGGTCGGCCAGGCGATCGCCGATTTCGGCATGATCGAGGACGGCGACAAGGTGATGGTGTGCCTGTCCGGCGGCAAGGACAGCTACACGATGCTGGACATCCTGCTGCAGCTGCGGAAGAAGGCGCCGGTGCGCTTCGAGCTGGTGGCGGTGAACCTGGACCAGAAGCAGCCCGGCTTCCCCGAACACGTGCTGCCCGACTACCTGGAACGCGTCGGCGTGCCCTTCCACATCATCGAGCAGGACACCTACTCGGTGGTCAGCCGGGTGATCCCGGAAGGCAAGACGATGTGTTCGCTGTGCTCGCGCCTGCGCCGCGGATCGCTGTACAGCTACGCTGAGGAGAACGGCTTCACCAAGATCGCGCTGGGCCACCACCGCGACGACCTGGTGGCGACGTTCTTCCTCAACCTGTTCTTCCACGCCAAACTGTCGGGCATGCCACCCAAGCTGCTGTCCGACAACGGCAAGCACGTGGTAATCCGCCCGCTCGCCTACGTGCGCGAGGACGACATCGCCGAATACGCCGGGGCCAGGGGCTTCCCCATCATTCCCTGCAATCTGTGCGGCAGCCAGGAAAACCTGCAGCGCAAGCAGGTCAAGAAGATGATGGACGCGTGGGAACGCGAGACGCCCGGCCGCATCGAGACCATCGCGCGCGCGCTGGGCGACATCCGACCGTCGCAGCTCTCCGATCCCAAGCTGTTCGATTTCCTCTCGATCGGCCATCGCGATGGCGCCGCGCTGCCGGATGCGCAGGCGTGGCTGGCGGGCGAACCGCACCCCGCCCTGACGAACGAGGACACCTAACCTCGCCACGCCCTCGCCGTCATCCCGGCGAAAGCCGGGATCCATCTTGCTCTTGCGCTTCAGCGCGCTGGCGGACAGCAGAAGCAGAATGGATCCCGGCTTTCGCCGGGATGACGGGCCAAACAAGCATACGCATTCCCCTCATTTACCGGACTCTGATTCTCCGATGTTCTTCCGCAACCTGACCCTGTTCCGCTTCCCCACCACCCTCGATTTTTCCCAACTCGATGATCTGCTGCCCGAAGCCGCGCTCAAGCCGGTCGGTCCGCTGGAGCTGTCCTCGCGCGGTTTCATCTCGCCGTTCGGCCGCGGCGAGGACGCGTTGTCCCACCGCATCAACGACGCCATCTGGCTGAGCGTGGGCGGCGAGGACAAGATCCTGCCCGGCGCCGTGGTCAACGACCTCCTGCAGAAGAAGCTGCTGGAGATCGAGGCGAAGGAAGGTCGCAAGCCCGGCGGCAAGACCCGCAAGCGGCTGAAGGACGACCTGCTGCACGAGCTGCTGCCGCGTGCGTTCGTGAAGCCCTCGCGCACCGATGCGCTGATCGACCTGGAGCTCGGTTTCATCGCCGTCGACGCGTCCTCGCGCAAGACCGGCGAGAACGTGGTGTCGGAAGTGCGCCGCGCACTCGGCAGCTTCCCGGCGTTGCCGCTCAACGCGGAAGTGGCGCCGCGCAACGTGCTGACCGGCTGGATCGCCGGCGAGCCGCTGCCGGAAGGCCTGTCGCTGGGCGAAGAGTGCGAGCTGAAGGATGCGATGGAAGGCGGCGCGGTGGTGAAGTGCCAGAACCAGGAACTGCAGAGCGACGAGATCGCCAAGCACCTGGAAGCCGGCAAGCAGGTCACCAAGCTGGCGCTGGTGCTGGACGACCACGTGTCGTTCGTCCTCGGCGAAGACCTGATCGTGCGCAAGTTGAAGTTCCTCGACGGCGCGGTCGACCAGCTGGAAAACACCGAGCACGACGACCTGCGCGCCGAGCTGGATGCGCGCTTCGCGCTGATGGCCGGCGAACTGAAGCGGTTGTTCCTGGTGCTGGAACACGCACTGAAGCTCAGCAGGGCCGAATGACCTGCCGCATCGCCCGCCCGCGGGCGATATGATCGCCGCATGACGTCCCTGCTCCACCGCCTGATCGCCCGCACGCCCCGCAGCGTGGAACGCGATACGGTCGAGCTGGCGATGGAGGACGGCCGTACGCTGACGGTGCAACGGGTCCGCGACCCGCGCGCCAAACGGCTGAAGCTGAGCGTGGACGAGCGCGGCGCGCGCCTGACGCTGCCGGTGCGCGCCAGCCTGGTGTCAGGCGACCGCTTCCTGCAGCAGCATCGCGACTGGCTGGCCGACCAGCTCGCGCGCCACGCGCCCGCCGAAGACGCCACCGCCTTCGTTCCCGGCACCAGCGCGCATCTTCCGCTCAGGGGCGAGGACGTGCCGCTGCACTGGCACGAGGGGCGCTACGCCCGCATCGAGCGTCGCGACGACGGCATCCACGCCGCCCTGCCCGCGCGCGCCAGCGATGCCACCCTGCGCCGGACCCTGCGTGCGTTCTACGAAGCCGAAGCGCGTGCCGACGTCGGCCGCTGGCTGCCCGCCTATCTCGCCGGCCTGCCGCGCGCCCCGCGCCAGATCCGGCTGAAGGTGATGTCGTCCCAGTGGGGGTCGCTGGCGCCCGATGGCACGCTGACCCTGGACCTGGCGCTGGTACTGGGCCGGCCGTCGGCATTCGAGTACGTGCTGGTCCATGAGCTCTGCCATCTGCTGCAGGCCAACCATTCGCCCGCCTTCTGGCGCGAAGTCGAAGCGCGCTTCCCCACCTGGCGGGACGAGCGTGCCTGGTTCCATGTCGAAGGGCGTCGCCTCAAGGCCAGCCTGCACCGGCTGTTGGCAGCGGACTGACGTCCGACGGCAGGAGGCGATGTCGTCGCCCTGTCCGGAATGAGACCTGCATCACGAATTTTGGGGGCAAGCCGGAGCCGGCGGGCCAGTGAAGAACTGTCCGGCCGCCTTCGGTCATCCCTTCCTTCCGATGTGGCCCATGGACCGTCACCCCACGCTTCCCCCGTCGCCCGCGCCTTCGCCCGTGCCTGACCGTGATCGCGAAACGGCACCTGCAGGGTCGATGCACCGGTTCGCGCTGTACGCGATGCCACCGTTCGAAACCGCCGCCAGCCTCGCGGCGCGGCGCGCCCTGATGAGCCGCAAGAGCCTGTCGGTGGAAGAGGCCGGCGCCCGCGCCCGGGAACGGCGACGTGCCGCCGGGAAGATCCAGCGCTTCGACCGCCCCGCTCGACTGCTGCTGTTCGTGCTGGTCGCGGCTGGCGGGATCGCCTGGCTCGGCAGCGAGCGGGAATCGATCCCCGTGCTGCTGGCCGGCTACATCCTGCTTGGACTGGCAACCGCCGCATTGATCGCGCGCCTGACCCGGACACCCCAGGCGTCGCGCCTGCCGCTCGAACGCTACTACCTGCCCGACGAGCAACTGGCCAGTGCCGAGGACATCACCCTGCTGCGGCGCTTGGCGCAGGAAGACAGCGAGCTGGAAGCCGCCACGGCAGCCTGGTGGCGCAGCAGCGCGCCAATCCGCAAGGGAGACGTGCGCCTGGCCGTCGACTTCGCGCACGCCAGGCGCGCGACGTCAGGCATCGCGCAGGAAGACTGAGATGCACGCCGCCACGGCGGCCGGATCTTCCATGTGCAGGTGGTGCGTGCCGGCCATGACGTGCAGCCGGCCATCGGGAAGCAGCGCCGCACGCTGCGAGCGCAGCGGCTCGGGAAAATAGGGCTGCGGCGGATCCGCGTAGACCACCGTGGTCGGACAGTCGATGCCGGCCACCAGCGCCGCGAGCTGGGCTTCGTCCAGCCGCTGCGGGGTAGGCAAGGTCAGGCGCGGATCGCTGCTCCACACGAAACCACCCTCCACCGGCCGCACGCCACGCTCGACCAGCAGACGCGCCGCCGACTCGCTCAACTGATTCGCCAGCATGCGCGCCCGCACCGGCGCCGCGAGATCGGCGAACACGCGCAAGTGCTTGCCCGGCAGCGCGCGCGCGGCCGCAATCGCCTCGCGCCAGCGGTCGGCGGTGCGCTCGACCGTTTCGGCCAGGCCGCCGAGTGCCTCGATCACCACCAGCCGCTGCACGCGCTGCGGCACCGCCGCCGCCATCAGGCTGGCGATGCCGGCGCCCATCGAATGGCCCAGCAGCGAGAACGTCTCCCAGCCCAGCGCGTCGGCGATGTCGAGCACCGCATTCACCGCCACGCCGCTGGTGTATTCCCCACCGGGTGCGAGATGCGCGCTGCGGCCATGGCCGGGCAGATCGGGCGCGACCAGTTGCACGCCCGGCAGGTGGTCGGCCAGGGGCACGAAGCTGGCCGCGTTGTCGAGCCAGCCGTGCAGCGCCAGTACCCGCGGGCCGTCGTTGCCGGCGCGCAGGCCGGCGATGCGCCCGAGCGGGATGTCGACCGCGAATTCGCGCAGCCTCATGCGTCCGCGTCGCCCGCCCGGCTGGCCAACATGGCCAGCGCTTCCACATGGCGCGCATCGTCGTTGAGGCACGGGATGTAGCGCAGCGCGCCACCGGCGTGGGCGAACTCCTCGGCGAAGCCGATGCCCACTTCCTCCAGCGTTTCCAGGCAGTCCACCGCGAACCCCGGACAGACCACGTCCACCTTGCGCACGCCGCGCGCGGCGAGGGCCTGCAGGGTGGTGTCGGTGGCCGGCTCCAACCAGCGCTCCTTGCCGAAGCGGGACTGGTAGGTCAGCGTCCATTCGTCGTCGCGCAGGCCCAGCGCCTGCACGATGGCGCGCGTGCTCGCCTCGCACCGCTGCGGGTACGGATCGCCGTTGCGTGCCAGCCGCTGCGGCAGGCCGTGGTAGGAAAACAGCAGGTGCTCGCCCGCGCCGTGGCGCTCCCGCCACTGCCCGACGGACGCCACCACGGCGGCCACCCAGCCCGGATCCACCGAGTAGTCGTCGATGAAGCGCACCTCGAGCCCTGCTGCCTCGCGCACGACGACATCGCGCACCGACTCGGTGGTCGTCGTGGAGTACTGCGGATACAGCGGCAGCACCACCACGCGGCGGATGCCGTCGGCGCGCAGTGTCTGCAACTGCTTCGCCAGCGAGGGCTTGCCGTAGCGCATCGCATCCAGCACGCGCCAGTCCGGCCGTCGCGCCTGCAGGGCGACGCCGAGACGGCGGGTGTACACCGCCAACGGCGAGCCCTCCGGCAGCCAGATACTGGCGTACTTCGCCGCCGCCTTCGGTCCGCGCAACGGCAGGATGATGAAGTGCAGCAGCGGGCACCACAGCCAGCGCGTCAGCTGCACCACGCGATGGTCGTGCAGGAATTCGGCCAGGTAACGTCGGACGGCACGTGGTGTAGGCGCCTCGGGGGTGCCGAGATTGACGACGAGCAGGGCGGTGGCGGGCGTATCGGACATCCGCGTATTGTGGCAGAGCCAGCGCTTCTCGCTGCCGCTGTCAGCACCGATTCATCCGGCCCCGCCTACTTTCCTGAAAGTTGCAGCATCCTGCTGCGAAACCCCCGTATGGAGCCCGCCATGAACCGCACCTCCCGCCGCCTGCTGCCGCCCACCGCGCTCGCGATGGCTGCCGCCCTGTTCGCCGGCCAGGCCATCGCGGGTCCCAAGGAAGACGAGCGCGCCACCAATGCGGTGCGCGTGCTCGCCGAGATCCAGCGCATCCCCGAGAACGGCATTCCCGACAAGCTGCTCGACGAAGGCCGGGCGATCATCGTCATCCCCGACACGCTGAAGGCGGGCCTGGTGATCGGCGGCCGTCGCGGCCACGGCCTGATGTCGGTGAAGAATCCCGACGGTAGCTGGTCGCAGCCGGTCTTCATCAAGCTCACCGGCGGCAGCATCGGGTTCCAGGCCGGCGTGCAGTCGTCGGACGTTGTGCTGGTATTCCGCAACGACCGCTCGCTCGATTCCATCGTCAACGGCAAGTTCACCCTCGGCGCCGATGCCGGCGTCGCCGCCGGCCCGGTCGGCCGCAACGCCAGCGCCGCCACCGATGGCCAGCTGAAGGCCGAGATCTGGTCGTGGTCGCGTGCACGCGGCCTGTTCGCCGGCGTGGCGCTCGACGGCGCCGTGCTGCAGATCGACGACGAAGCCAACACGTCGGTCTACGGCAGCGCCGCCACGCCGCGCGCGATCTTCGAGAGCCGCGCGGGCCAGCCGTCGGACGCGGTGGTCGGCTTCCGCGACGAACTGGAAGAGGTCACCGAACTCGCCCGCGGCAACCGCGGCACCGGTGGCGCCACGGCGCAGACCACCGCTCGCGCGCCCGCACCGGCGGTCGCGCCGGTCGTGGTCGAGGCCCCGGCGCAGACGCAGGGCTTCGAACCCGTGCAGGACGGTGAAGTGCGCACCGAGCCGCTGGACGGCACCCCGTAACGGAAGTAATGGGCGGTGGATCGCCATCCCGGCGGTCCGCCTGCGCTATCCTGAGCGCCCCAACTTTCCTGCGAGCACACCATGGGCGGTTTGAGCATCTGGCATTGGATCATCGTGCTGGTGGTCGTATTGCTCGTCTTCGGCACCAAGCGCCTGCGCAACGCGGGCCAGGACCTGGGCGAAGCGGTCAAGGGCTTCAAGAAGGGCATGAAGGACGACGACAAGCCGGCCGGTCAGCTGAACGACCAGTCGCGCACCGACGAATCCAGCGCCGCCAAAGAGCGCGACCGCGACGCCTCCTGATCGCGCGGCAGCACGTCCGCGTCCATGTTCGACATCGGTTTCAGTGAACTGCTGGTCATCGCGGTCGTCGCGCTGATCGTATTGGGTCCCGAACGCCTGCCCAAGGCGGCGCGCTTCGCCGGCCTGTGGGTACGCCGTGCGCGTGCCCAGTGGTATTCGGTGAAGGACGAGCTCGAACGCGAACTCGCCTCCGAGGAGCTCAAGCGCAACCTCAAGGACGCCCAGGACGCCTTGCGCGATACCGAACAGCGCATCCGCGACAGCACGCGCGAGACCGAACGCCAGTTCGAGGAAATACGGCAGGCCGCGCGTGACGATGCGAAGGCACTGCGCGACGATGTCGAATCCGCCATCACGCCACCCGCACTGGCGAAACCGCCGGCCGCTCCCGCTGCCACGGATCCCGAGCCAGCGCTGGAACCGGTGATGGAAGAGGAAGGCCGTCTCGCCTCGACGACCGACGCGTACGACGAGGCTCCGCAAGACGCGACGCATGAGCCCGAGGCCGGCACGACCGCCGACCTGTTCCCGCCGAAGGAGACGCGATGAACCGCGAATCCCTGGGACAGGAAGCCGAAAGCAGCCTGATGGAACACCTGCTGGAACTGCGCACGCGGCTGATGCGCGGGCTGGCGGGTACCGGCGTCATCCTGCTGGCGCTGCTGCCGTTCGTGCGCCAGCTCTACGACCGCCTCGCGCAGCCGCTGATTTCCCAGCTGCCCGCCGGCCAGGCCACGCAGATGATCGCCAGCGACCCGACGTCCGGGTTCTTCGCGCCGATCAAGCTGGCGTTCTTCCTCGCGTTGTTCCTGTCATCGCCGTGGCTGCTGTTCCAGGCGTGGAGCTTCGTCGCACCCGGCCTGTACAAGCACGAGAAGCGATTGGCGATGCCCTTGCTGGTCTCGGCCATCCTGCTGTTCTACGCGGGGTGCGCGTTCGCGTACTTCCTGGTGCTGCCCAGCGTGTTCCATGCGCTGACGGTGTTCACCCCGGACATCGTGACGCTGGCGCCGGACCCGGCGAAGTACCTCGACTTCGTGATGGTGATCTTCCTGGCCTTCGGCGTGAGCTTCGAGCTGCCGGTGGCACTGGTCATCATGGTGCTGCTGGGCTGGGTGACGCCGCAGCAGCTGCGCGAGGGCCGCGGTTACGCCATCGTCGGCGTGTTCGTCATCGCCGCGCTGATCACCCCGCCCGACGTGGTGTCGCAGCTGATGCTCGCCATCCCGATGTGCCTGCTGTACGAACTGGGCATCATCGCGGCGGGCTGGTTGAAACCGCGCCCGCGCCCCGATAGCGCCTGAGCAACCATGGCGCCGAACGCGCCGCAGCGCGCCCGGGTGCTGAACCATCGCGCTTTCGTATCGATGCCGTCCCGACTTGCGACTGACGCAGCTCAGACTTCGATATGGCTGGGCGCTGGCGACGATGCAGCCGTAACCGCGTCACCCAGCATCTGCCGCCACGCCGCGTAGGCCGCGCCCGCCAGCACCGGCATCACGACGGCCATCAGGGTGAACTGCCAGAGCCCCATCGCGATGGTGCCGCCCACGGCCAACGCCAGGATCGATGCCACCAGCAGCGAGCCCATGCCCACGGCGAAGATGGCGATGCCGGCCAGCAGGTAGAACACCAGCATCGCGGTCCAGTTGTGCAGGCAGGCGCGCAGGCTGTTGCGCATGGCGTCGATGACGTGGGTGCGGGAGAACAGGATCTGCGGCGACGCGACGAACGTCATCCACTTCACGGCCACGAAGACGACGGCCACCAGCAACAGCCACAGCAGCAGCCGACCGGCAGGCAGGCCCTCCACCAGCGAAGGATCGGGCTGGCCACCCGCAGCGGCGATCGTCTGCATCTTCTGGTAGACATCGGCCAGGTGCTGCAGCTGCTCGGTACCTACCATCACGAACAGCAGCGCACCCATGACCAGCGCGGCCAGCAGCTGCGGCAGCAGCGTGGCCAGCAGGGCGGGCGCGTGGCCGTCGCGGACGGGCTGCAGCAGGTTCGACGGCTGCGCTGCGCGCCCCTGGTCCACTTCGCGCACCGCCCACAGCATGCCCGCGAAGAACAGCGGACCCGCCAGCACCAGCAGGAACTGCATCGCCAGCGTCATCGCCGGCAGCGTCACCGCCACCAGCGCCACGACCATCGACAGCAGCCCCCACAGCACGGCCAGCGTCGCCAGCGGCACCGGCGCGCGCTTCAGCAGGGCGATGCCCGCCAGCAGCCATTCTGCGCCGGCACTGGCCGGCACCTTGTTGATCGTCGACATCGGGGTTCTCTGGGAGAAGTACAGCAGGAAGGCTCAGCGCGCGTGCAGGCCACGCGCATGGCGGACGAACCGCCGCAATAGTTTGCGGGCTTGCGGCGCCGCCGTCACGCTGCGGGCGATGGTGCCCGGGCAGCGGCCCTCGCTGCGCAGGTGGTCGGCACGCGCATGCACGTAGCCGCGCATGTGGTGGGTGGCGAATTCGGGGTGGAACTGCACGCCCCAGGCGCGGTCGCGCCAGCGGAACGCATGGCAGTCGTCCTGCTCGGAACGCGCCAGCACGGTGGCGCCCTCGGGCGGCCGCGCCACGGTCTGCACGTGCGTCGCGTGCGCAGTGAACTTCAGCGGCAGCGCCGAGAACAGCGGATCGTCCTGCGCATGCGGGTGCAGGTCGATGTGGACGGTGCCGGATTCGCGCCCGGCCGGGTTGTAGGCGACCTCACCGCCCAGCGCATGCGCCAGCAGCTGGTGCCCGTAACAGATGCCCAGCAGCGGCAGGCCTTCGTGGGCGGCGTCGCGCAACCAGTCGGCGCTGCGCTCGCTCCAGTCCGCGCGATCGGTGACCATCGCGGCCGAGCCGCTGACGATGACGCCGGCGAAACCCTCGCGCGGAGGAAGCGCATCGCCGCGCTCGACGTTCGCCACCACGGTCTCGTCCGCTTCCAGTCCGGCGGCCACGCGGATCCAGTGCGGGAAGCCGCCATAACGCCGCATCGACTGCACCGGCTGTCCGGTTTCGACGATGAGGAAGGGGGCTTTCACGGGCATATCCACGACGGCGGCGAACGGGCGAAAAGCAGCGGAAGGACAAGGGCTTGCCCGTATACTAGCCCGCTTTTCCGCAGTGCACGATAACGCGATGGCCGGACAAACCATTTCACCGGTAACCACCTTCCAGGGCCTCAGCTTCCAGGCCCTGATCCAGACCCTGAACCAGTACTGGGCCGAGCAGGGCTGCGTGCTGATCCAGCCGCTGGACCTGGAGGTCGGCGCCGGCACGTTCCATCCCGCGACCTTCCTGCGCGCGCTGGGACCGGAGCCGTGGAATGCCGCCTACGTGCAGCCCAGCCGCCGCCCCACCGACGGCCGCTACGGCGAGAACCCCAACCGCCTGCAGCGGTACTACCAGTACCAGGTGGTGATGAAGCCCAACCCCGACAACATCCAGGAGCTGTACCTGGGGTCGTTGAAGGCGCTAGGCATCGACCCGCGCGTGCACGACCTGCGCTTCGTCGAGGACAACTGGGAATCGCCGACGCTCGGTGCCTGGGGCCTGGGCTGGGAAGTCTGGTTGAACGGCATGGAAGTCACCCAGTTCACCTACTTCCAGCAGGCCGGCGGCCTGGAATGCCGGCCGGTGCTGGGCGAGATCACCTACGGCCTCGAGCGCCTCTGCATGTACCTGCAGAACGTCGACAACGTCTACGACCTGGTGTGGACGGTCGGTCCGCAGGGCGTGGTGAAGTACGGCGACGTCTACCACCAGAACGAGGTGGAACAGAGCACGTACAACTTCGAGCACGCCGACGTGGAAGAGCTGTTCCACCGCTTCGACGCCTGCGAGAAGGAAGCGCTGAAGCTGGTCGACGTGGGCCTGCCGCTGCCCGCCTACGAGCAGGTCTGCAAGGCCAGCCACAGCTTCAACCTGCTGGACGCGCGCCGCGCGATCTCCGTCACCGAGCGCCAGCGCTACATCCTGCGCGTGCGCAAGCTGGCGCAGGCAGTGGCCGAGGCGTACTACGCGCAGCGCGAGAAGCTGGGCTTCCCCGGCCTGAAGCGGGAACCCGCCGCGTGATCCTGATCGGCATGTTCGATTCGCCGTTCGTGCGCCGTGTCGCCGTGGCGATGGAGCTGCATGGCGTGCCGTTCGAACATCGCGACTGGTCGGTCGGCCGCGACTTCGACCGCATCCGCGAGTACAGCCCGCTCGGCCGCGTGCCGGTGCTGGTGCTCGACGACGGCGAAGCGCTGACCGAATCGGCGGTGATCCTCGACTGGCTGGATGGCCAGGCGACTGCGGACACATCGTTGCTGCCGTCCCATGGCGCGCAGCGCCGGCAGGCGCTGAAGCTGGTCGGCTACGCGACCGGCGCCGTGGAGAAGGCGCTGCTGCAGGTGATGGAGCGCGTGTTCCGTCCCGCCGAGAAAAGCCATCAGCCGTGGCTGGACCGCTGCCATGCGCAGATGCGCGGTGCCCTGCAAGTGCTCGAAGCGGCCTGCGTGGACGCCGGCAATGCCGAGTGGCTGGTCGGCGAGCGCATCGGCCTGGCCGACGTCACCCTCGCCTGCTTCTGCACCTACGTGCGCGATGCGGTGCCGTTCGACCTGGATGCATTCCCGGCCCTGGCCGCGCGCGTGGCGCGCTACGAAGCCCTGCCGGCGTTGAAGAAATACTACGTGCCGTTCGATGCGCCGGTTCCCGGTGCCGCGGCCCCCGCGAAGGATTGAAGATGAGCCAGACCTCCTCCCTGCTGATCGAACTGGGCACCGAAGAGCTGCCGGTCAAGGCGCTGCCGGGCCTGGCGCAGGCCTTCTTCGATGGCGTGATCGCCGCGCTGGAGAAGCGCGGCATCGATTTCACGCGTGGTGACGCCAAGCCGCTGTATACGCCGCGTCGCCTGGCGGTGCTGCTGCCGGCGGTGGCCGTGGAACAGCCGGAACAGAAATCCGAAGTGCTCGGTCCGTACCTCAACATCGCGCTGGACGCGAACGGGGCGCCGACCAAGGCGCTGGAAGGCTTCGCCGCGAAGGCCGGCATCGACTGGACGCAGCTCGAACGCACCACCGACGGCAAGGGCGAGCGTTTCGTCCACCGTGCGGTGAAGCCCGGCGCGAAGACCGTCGACCTGCTGGCCGACATCGTGCGCGACGCGCTGGCCGGCATGCCGATTCCCAAGCCGATGCGCTGGGGCGACCACGACTACGCGTTCGCGCGGCCGGTGCACTGGCTGGTGCTGCTGCTGGGCAGCGACGTGGTGGCCGCCGAGGTGCTGGGCGTGAAGTCCAACCGCATGAGCCGCGGGCACCGCTTCGAACACGACAAGGCGGTATGGATCAACAATCCCGACGACTACGTCATCGCCCTGGAAGGCGCGAAGGTGCTGGTCGATCCCGACGCGCGCCGCGCACGGATAGCGGCGGAAGTGCACAAGGCCGCCGAGCAGGCGGGTGGCAGCGCACGCATCACCGATGACAACCTGGAACAGGTGGTCTGCCTGACCGAATGGCCGGCGGCGGTGCTGTGCAGTTTCGAATCCGCGTTCCTGGCCGTGCCGCAGGAAGCGCTGATCGAGACGATGGAGATCAACCAGAAGTTCTTCCCGGTGCTCAGCGACGGCGGCAAGCTGACCGAGCATTTCATCGGCATCGCCAACATCGAGTCGCAGAACGTCGACGAAGTGCGCAAGGGCTACGAGCGCGTGATCCGTCCACGCTTCAGCGATGCGAAGTTCTTCTTCGACGAGGACCTGAAGCAGGGCGTGACGTCGATGGGCGATGGCCTGAAGACCGTCACCTACCAAGCCAAGCTGGGCAGCGTGGCCGACAAGGTCGCGCGCGTGGCCGCGCTGGCGGAGACGATCGCCGCGCAGGTCGGTGCCGATCCCGCGCAGGCGCGCCGCGCCGCCGAACTGGCGAAGAACGACCTGCAGTCGCGCATGGTCAACGAGTTCCCGGAACTGCAGGGCATCGCGGGCCGTCACTACGCGCTCGCCGCCGGCGAGCCGAAAGAGATCGCGCTGGCCATCGACGAGGCCTACCAGCCGCGTTTCGCCGGCGACGACATCGCGCTGTCGCCGCTGGGCAAGGTGCTGGCGAT
The DNA here is from genome assembly GCF_056175725.1 of Pseudoxanthomonas sp. LjRoot206. Classification (NCBI taxonomy): domain Bacteria; kingdom Pseudomonadati; phylum Pseudomonadota; class Gammaproteobacteria; order Lysobacterales; family Lysobacteraceae; genus Pseudoxanthomonas; species Pseudoxanthomonas sp. LjRoot206. The sequence goes on along the minus strand of NZ_JBGFFI010000002.1, from coordinate 110,187 downwards.
CGCCGAGCGCCTGGACACGCTGGCCGGCGGCTTCGCCGCGGGCCTGAAACCGACCGGCAACAAGGATCCGTTCGCGCTGCGGCGCAATGCGCTGGGCCTGGCCCGGACGGTGATCGAGAGCGGGTTCAACGTCTCGATCAAGGACCTGATCGCCAAGGCGATCGACGCCATCGGTCCGTTGCCGACCGGCAAGGACAACGCCACGGCACTCGCCGACGGCAACGAGATCTACGACTTCATCCTCGACCGCCTGCGCAGCTACTACGCCGACAAGGGCGTACCCGCCGCGCATTTCACCGCCGTCGCGGAACTGAAGCCGGTGTCGCTGTACGACTTCGACACACGCCTGGATGCCATCGGCACCTTCGCCACGCTGCCGGAGGCCGAGGCGCTGGCCGCCGCCAACAAGCGCATCGGCAACATCCTGAAGAAGGCCGACATCGCCATCCCGCATGCGATCGACCGCGCGCTGCTGACCGATCCGGCCGAGAGCGCACTGGCCGAAGCGGTGGAAGCGGTGCTCGGCGAGACCGACGAAGCGCTGCACCACCACGACTACGTCACCGTGCTGAACCACCTCGCCCGCCTGCGCCCGCAGGTCGATGCGTTCTTCGACAGCGTGATGGTCAACGCCGAGGACCCCGCCGTGCGTGCCAACCGGCTTGCGCTGCTCAAGCGCCTGGCCGACCGTTTCCGCGCCGTGGCGGCGATCGAGCATCTGTCGGGCTGAGGAGCTCGCCATGCGCCCCCTCCCCTGCTTGCGGGGGAGGGCTGGGGTGGGGGCGAGCGCGCTGCATGCACCGTTCGCATCACCACCGTCCGCGTCATGTCACTTCGCCCCCATCCCCACCTTCCCCCGCATGCGGGGGAAGGAGCAGATCGCGGCGTTGAAATGTTTGCGTGAACGATGTGCCCCTTGATGGTGGCGATCCTTCACCCCGCTTAACCCTCCCCGGGTATCCTCTCCGCATGCGTCGATTCCCCCGCCTCGCCACCTTCGTCGTCCTGTTCGCTGCCACGGCGCCGGCCTGGGCCGCGGCCATCGTCGACAAGGTGCAGGTCGAAGGGCTGGATGACGAGTTGATGGTCGAGAACATCAACGCCGCGCTGTCGCTGAACGACTCGCTGGGCAAGCGGCTGGGCGAGTCACGGCTGGAATACCTGCTCGGCGAAGCGGAGGCGGAAACGCGCGAGGCGCTGGAGCCGTTCGGCTACTACTCGCCCACCGTGACCATCGACGCCCCACGCAGCGAAGGCGCCGAGGAAGAGCGGCTGACCGTGGTGGTGCGGGTGCAACTGGGCGAACCGGTGCGCGTGCGCAAGCGCGACCTGTCCATCGACGGCGAGGGCGGCGACGACCGCTACCTGAAGGAAGACCTGGAGGCGTTCGCGCCGAACGTCGGCGACGTCTTCGACCACACCACCTACGAAGCCAGCAAACTGGCCATCGTGCGGCGCCTCGCCGACCGCGGCTACTTCGATGCCGACTTCACCCATCGCCGCGTCGAGGTCACGCGCGCCGACCATGCCGCCGACATCGCGCTGGGCTGGGTCAGCGGCATCCGCTACGACATGGGCGCCACCACCTTCCACCAGGACAAGTTCGAGCCGGGCCTGCTGGAGAAGCTGGTGTACTGGGAGGAAGGCAGCTACTTCCACCAGGGCAAGCTGGACCGCCTGCGCGAATCGCTGGTGGGCCTGGACTATTTTTCCAGCATCGATATCCAGGCCAACCCCGACAAGGCGGTCGAAGGCCGCGTGCCGGTAGACGTGAACCTGGAGCTCGCCAAGCGCGACATCTACACGGCCGGCCTCAGCTACGGCACCGAGAGCGGCCCCGGTATCCGGCTGGGGCTGGACCGTCGCTACGTCAATTCGCGCGGACACAAGCTGTCCACCCACCTGGACTACGCCCAGAAGCGCAAGACGCTGCTGACGCAGTACCGCATTCCCGCGTTCAAGTGGCTGGACGGCTGGTACACCGTCGGCCTGCAGGCCAGCGACGAACAGACCGACTACATCGACCTGCGCCATGTCGAGTTCACCGGCAGCCGCAGCGGCCAGGTCAGCGAAGACTGGACCGCGGTGGCATCGATCCACGCGCTGCGCGAGCGCTGGCGCTACGTCGAGAACGATCCGCTGACGGGCCTGCCGGACACCACGGTGCAGTACGCGACGTTCACCTATCCGTCGCTGCGCGCGGACTACACCAACTCGCCGGTCGGTTCGAACCGTCCCGACCAGCTGGCCGGCTCCATCCTGCTGCGCGGCGGCGTGGACGGTGCGGGGTCGGACGCCAATTTCCTGCAGTTCCACATGCGCGCGCGCTGGTCGCAGCGTTACAAGGCCAACAGCACGCTGATCGTGCGCGGCGAGTACGGCCACACCTTCACCAGCTCCCTGGTGGCGATGCCACCGTCGCTGCGCTTCTTCGCCGGCGGCGACCGCAGCATCCGCGGCTATGCCTGGCGTGAAGTCGGCCCGCGCCGCGGCGACTACGCACTGGGTGCGAAGAACGTGCTGACCAGCAGCGTCGAGTACGAGTTCTATCCGAAGGGCGGCCCGTACGGCGGCGCGGTGTTCGTCGACACCGGCAGCGCGTTCGACGGCAGGACGCCCGACCTGAGCACGGGCATCGGCGTCGGCCTGCGCTGGCGCTCGCCGGTCGGACCGGTGCGGCTGGACGTGGCGCACGGCCTCAACGATCCGGATTCCAGCTTCCAGATCTACCTCAACATCGGGACGGATCTGTGAGGAAGTACAAGCTCCCCGACGACCTGACGCCGGAAGAGCGCGAGGCGCGCATCGCCGAACTGCGCGCGCGCCGCAAGGCACGCATGCGCACGCTGGCGATCCGCAGCGCCATCGGCACCGGCGTGCTCACGGTGCTGCTGTGCATCGGCCTGTACTGGCTGCTGCAGACCGTCGCCGGTCGCGACGTACTGCTCGCGCAGATCAAGGCACGACTGCCGGCCGACGCGTCGTTGAACTATCGCGAAGCGGAAGGCCCGATCGCCGGTCCGTTGACGCTGCGTGGCGTGGACTTCCGCTGGGACACGATCCGCTTCACCGCCGACGAGGTCTACCTGGAGCCGGACCTGCGTCCGCTGCTGGGCAAACGCCTGCGCCTGGACGTGCTGAAGCTGCGCGGCGCGATGCTCGACGTGCCCAAGAGCGACGAACCGTTCGAGTTGCCGCGCTGGCCCGACCTGTTGCCGCAGATCGAGATGCCGCTGGCGATCCAGGCGGATGAACTGGAGATCGACCGCTTCCTGATTCGCCAGGGTGGCCAGCCCGTCATCGACATCACCCATGCCAGCGGCGGCATCGACATCGGCAACGGCTACGTGATCGCCGAGAAGCTGGCCATCGCCAGCGACCGCGGCGCATTCGGCGTGCACGGCAGCTATGCGCCGCGCGACGGCTATGCCACCGACCTCACCGCGACGGGCGTGTTTCCCGCGTCGATCGGCCACACGCCCGCGCGCATCGGCCTGGTGGCGCGCGGCAACCGCGCGCGCATGAATGTCGGCGTGTCCGGCGCCGTACCGGCGCCACTGCGCGCCACGCTCACGCTGCGCGGCGAGACCAAGCCGACCTGGAATTTCGCGGCGAAGACGGAAGCGCTGGACCTCTCGCTGCTGGGGGTGATGGACGACAGCACGCCGGTCTCGTTCGACCTGGTCGCCAAGGGCGCCGGTGGCGCGGCCGACCTGCAGGGCAAGGTGCAGCAGGGCGATATCGCGGTGGTGATCGAGCCCTCGCATGCGCGCATCGATGGCGAAGTGCTGACGGTGGAACCGCTGGCGATCCGCGCGTTCGACGGCTACGCCTCGCTGCGCGGGCGCGCCGATTTCACGGTGCCGGAGAATCCCGAGTTCCGCTTCGCGGTGAATGCGCGCAACCTGCGTTGGGGCACGGAAGCCGACAGCATGATCGGCGCCGAAGGCGACTTCGGTCTCGCCGGCAAGCTCGAAGCCTGGGCCGCCATCGGCAAGGCGACGCTGACGCGCGGCGACGACAGCGCGTTGCTGGAATTCGATGGCCGCGGCAACGCCGAGCGCGCGCAGCTGCAGACACTGCGCGCCAGCATGCCGACCGGCACGCTCGACGCGACCGGCACGGTCGGCTGGTCGCCCGTGCTGGACTGGGATGTCACCGCGACGCTGGCCGGCTTCGACCCCGGTTATTTCGCCGCGGGATGGAAGGGCACCCTGTCCGGCAACCTCGCCTCGAAGGGACAGCAGCGCGAGGACGGGTTGTTCAAGGGCACGCTGGACGTGCCGAAGCTCAGCGGCCGCCTGCGCGATCGTCCGCTGGACGCGCGCGGCACGTTCGCGCTCGATGGCAACAACGGCGAAGGCGATCTCGCGCTGTCGCTCGGCGGCAGCCGCGTGACCGCCAAGGGCAAGGTCGGCGACACGCTGGACATCGACGCCGCCTTCCGGCCGTTCAACCTGGCCGACCTGCTGCCGGACGCCAGCGGCACGCTGGCCGGCACCGTCGCCCTCACCGGCGCGCGCAACGCGCCCAACATCGACGCCGATCTCGGTGGCGAGAACCTGCGCTGGAACGACTGGAGCGCCGGCTCGCTCAGCCTGCGCGGCCGCCTGCCCTGGCGCAGCGGCAACGGCGACCTCGCATTGCAGGGCAGCGCGGTGAACGTCGGCACTGTGCTGGACACCGTCAGCCTCAACGCGCGCGGCGCGGTGGAAGACCTGCGCATCGACGGCGATGCCCGCAATGCGATGGGCGCCGTCGCGCTGTCCGGCACCGCGCAGAAGCGCGGCGCCAACTGGCAGGGCACGCTGGACGCGCTGCGCATCGCGCCGTCCAAGGGCAATCCGTGGACGCTGCGGCAACCCGCGCGCTTCGCGCAGAACGGCGCCAACTGGACGCTGTCGGAAAGCTGCCTCGGCTCGGACATCGGCGGCGCGCTATGCGCCAGCGCCAATTGGCCGCGACAGGGACTGGACGTGCGCGGCGAGGCGCTGTCGCTGGCCCTGCTGCAGCCATGGCTGCCACCGGCCGATGGCCGTCCGCTGACGCCACGCGGCGAGTTCACCCTCGATGCGACGCTGCGGCCCGCCGGCAACGCGTGGCAGGGCGAGGTGCACCTGGCCTCGCTGGACGGCGGCCTGAAGATGGGCACGACCGCGCGGGGCGAGATCATCCGCTACGACAATTTCACCCTCGATGTGGACTTCACCCCGCAGCGCATCCAGGGTCGCCTCGGCACCGGCTTCAAGGGCGACGGTTACGTCGATGCCACGTTCAACACCGGCTGGGATGCGTTCGCGCCGCTGAAGGGCGATCTGTATTTCCACAATTCGCGCCTGTTCTGGATGGAGCTGTTCTCGCCCGACCTGGTGCGCCCGCAGGGCAAGCTCGCCGGCCACATCGGTGTCGCCGGCACGCGCGGTCGTCCGCTGCTCAGCGGCGAAGCGACGCTGACCGAGTTCACCGGCGAACTGCCGGCGCTCGGCGTGTCGCTCACCGAGGGCGGCGCCGAACTGGTCGCCCTGTCCGACGGCAGCGCGCGCATCGACGGCAGCATGAAGACGGTGTCGTCCACCGGCGGCACCGGCACCGGCGGCGTGCTCAACGTGGCCGGCACGCTGGGCTGGAACAACGACACCACGCCGCTGCAGTTCCAGGTGCGCGGCGACAACGTGCTGGTGTCGGACACCACCGACCTGCGCGCGGTCGCATCGCCCAACATCCAGGTGGGCTTCGCCGACAACACCATCCAGGTGCGCGGCGAGGTCGGCATCCCGTCGGCGACGATCGACGTGGAGAAACTCGACGACGGCGTGTCTGCGTCGGAAGACGTGGTGATCCTCGATCCCGTCGATCCCGAGCGCGCGCCGAGTTCGCGGCTGGACCTGGACCTGGCGCTCAAGGTCGGCGACCAGGTGCAACTGAAAGGCTACGGGCTTGAAGGCACGCTGGCCGGCACGCTGCACGTGCGCTCGCAGCCGGGCCGGGAAATGCTGGGCACGGGTCGCCTGGACGTCGACGGCCGCTATGAGGCCTACGGACAGAAGCTGCGCATCACCCGCGGCGAACTGACCTGGAGCAACAACGCCGTCTCCGATCCGCGCATCAACATCCGCGCCGAGCGCGAGGTCGTCAGCGCCAGCGTCACCGCCGGCATCGACGTTACGGGTCGCGCCAGCCAGCCGCGCGCGCGCGTCTGGTCGAATCCGTCGATGTCCGAGTCCGAAGCCCTCGCCTACCTCGTGCTGGGCCGTTCGCTCAACACCGCCAGCAGCGACGAAAGCCAGCGCATCAACGCGGCCTCGTCCGCGCTGGGTGCCGGCGCCGGCCTGCTGGCCTCGCAGCTCGGCGCGAAGATCGGCCTGGACGATGCCGGCGTACTGGAATCGCGCACGCTGGGCGGTTCCGTGTTCGGCGTGGGCAAGTACCTGTCGCCGAAGCTGTACGTCAGCTACGGCGTGTCGATGGTCGGCTCCGGCTCGGCAGTGACGCTGAAATACCTGCTACGCAAGGGCTTCGACATCGAGGTCGAATCGAGCACCATCGAGACACGCGGCTCGATCAACTGGCGCAAGGAGAAGTAGGCGTGCCGCCGTCGCTGATGGCGCGGCGCCTGCAGGCCCAGGGCATCGGCACGCCGGTCGCGGCTTCACCCGCCGACGCCGTACGGCACATGGCGGCGATGCAGGCGCAGGACTACCACGCCGCCCTGTGGGCGGTCGGTCTTCGCACGCAGGACGCCACGCTGGCGCAGGTCGAAGACGCGATCGCGTGCGGCGCGATCGTGCGCACCTGGCCGATGCGCGGCACCCTGCACCTGCTGGCACGTGACGACGTGCGCTGGATGGTCGCGCTGCTCGCCCCGCGCGTGCAGGCGGCGAACGCCGGCCGCATCGCCCGCGAGCTGGGGCTGGACGCGACGACGCTGGCGCGTGGCCAGCGTGTGGTGGAACGCGCCCTGTCGGCCGGCACGCCGGTCGCGCGCACCGACCTGTACGCCTGCATGGATGCCGCCGGCATCGCCAGCAGCAACCAGCGTGGTCTTCACCTGTTGAACTGGCTGGCGCACGAAAGCGTGATCTGCCACGGACCCCGCCACGGCAAGCAACCGACGTTCGTGCTGATGGACGCGTGGGTGCCGCCAAGCGCAGCGCTCGACCGCGACGAAGCGCTGCAGCGCCTCGCATTGCGCTATCTGCAAGGCCATGGACCCGCGACCGCTGCCGATCTCGCGTGGTGGTCGGGACTGACGCAGAAGGATGCCCGGCACGCGCTGGCGCTCGCTTCGTCCCGGCTCGAGCAGGAGACGCATGACGGCACGACCTGGTGGTGGCGATCCGACGCGCCTGCGCCGTCGCGATCCCGTGCCGTGGATCTGTTGCCCGCGTTCGACGAATACCTGATCGGCTACCGCGACCGCACCCCGGTGCTGGACGCCGCGCAGACGCGGCGCGTGTTCAGCGTCAACGGTCTGGTGGCCGCCACCGCGATCGTCGACGGTCGCGTGGCGGCGACCTGGAAGCGCGCTGCCGCCGACGGCGACGTGGTATTCGATCCGCTGCGCCCGCTGGAAGATGCCGAACGCGCCGCCCTCCTTCGCGCCGCGCAACGCTGGCGCCGCTTTCTCGGCGGCGCGCCGTGATGGACGACGCGACACAGACCGTCATTGCCGCAACGGGATGCGCCCGATATCGTCCCCTCTTCTCCGCCGGATCCTGACCATGCGCCGTCGATTCCCGATCTCCACCCTGGCCCTGGGCGTCGCCCTGTCCCTGCCCGCCCATGCCGACGAAGGCATGTGGATGCCGTCGCAACTGCCGCAACTGGGCAAGACACTGCGCGAGGCAGGCTTCAAGGGCGACCCGAAGACCCTGGCCGACGTCACCGCTGCCCCGCTGAGCGCGGTGGTGCGCGCCGGCGGCGGCACCGGCGCGTTCGTCTCGCAGGACGGCCTGATCCTGACCAACCACCACGTCGCCTATGGCGTGATCCAGTACAACAGCAAGCCCGGGCACAACCTGATCGACGACGGCTTCATCGCGGCCGACCGTGCGGGCGAGCTGCCGGCCAATCCGGACTTCCGCGTGCTGGTCACGGTCGGCTACGACAAGGTGACCGACACGGTGTTGAAGGAGACCGCCGGCAAGACAGGACGCGCCTACTTCGATGCGGTCGACCGCGCCAGCAAGGCCATCGTCGCCGAGTGCGAGGCCAAGGGCGGCGTGCGCTGCAGCGTCGCCAACATGTACTACGGCACCGACTTCTACCGCATCACCCAGCTGGAGCTGCGCGACATCCGCCTGGCCTACGCGCCGCCACGCGCGATCGGCAACTACGGCGACGAGATCGACAACTTCATGTGGCCGCGCCACACCGGCGACTTCACCCTGCTGCGTGCTTACGTCGGCAAGGACGGCAAGCCCGCGGCCTACAGCCCCGACAACGTGCCCTACCGCGCGCCGGCGCACCTGGCGCTGGCGAAGGACGGCCCGAAGGCCGGCGACTACGCGATGCTGGCCGGCTACCCCGGCATCACCTACCGCCACCGCACGGCGGCCGAGTTCGAAGAACAGATCACCTGGACGCTGCCGACGCGCGTGGCGGTGTTCGACCAACTGATCGCGGTGGTCGAAGACGCGGGTGCGAAGGATGCCGATGCGAAAACCCGCTATGCCGCCCAGCTGCAGTCGCTGAAGAACCAGCGCAAGCGCGCCGCCGGCGAACTGGAGGGCCTGCGCCGCAGCGACGCCGTGCGCGTCCGCGCGGAGGACGAGCGCGGCATGCTCGCCACCGAGGCCGCGACCAAGGAGCACACCGACATCGATGCACTCGCCGCGTCGATCGCCGGCGGTTCGGCGATGCGCGAACGCGAACTGCTGCTCAACCTGTTCGGCGCGCAGTCCCAGCTGATGCGCACGGCCATCACACTGGAACGCCTGCGCGTGGAATCGGCCAAGCCCGATGCCGAACGCGTGAGCGGCTTCCAGGCGCGCGACCACGCCATGATCGAAGGCGTCCTGAAGCAGGTGCAGCGCCGCTATTCGCCCGAGGTGGAGAAGGCCCTGCTCGCCGTCCTGCTGACGCGTTACCAGCAGCTGCCGGACGCACAGCGCCTGCCCGCCTTCGATACCGCCTTCGGACGCACGCCTGCCGTACTCAAGCAGGCCCTCGACACGCTGTACGCCGGCACGAAGCTCGGCGACGAAGCCGAGCGCCTGTCGCGCTTCGCGGCCGCTCGCGAAGGCAAGCCGCTGGCTGCCGATCCGCTGATCGACCTGGCGGCGACGCTGGTGCCCGTGCAACTGACGCTGGAGAACGAACGCAAGACGCGCGAGGGCGAGCAACTGCGCCTGCGCCCCGCCTACATGCGCACGCTGTTCGCCTGGCGCCAGCAGCAGGGTCGCGCGCTGTACCCAGACGCCAACGGCACGCTGCGCGTGAGCTTCGGCAAGGTCGACGGCTTCTCGCCGCGCGACGGCGTGCAGTACACCCCGGTGACGACCGTGGCCGGCATCGTCGAGAAGAACACCGGCACGGTGCCGTTCGATGCGCCCAGGCCACTGCTGGACGCCATCGCCAAGGGCGACTTCACCGGCACGGAAGATCCTGCGCTGAAGACGCAGACGGTCAACTTCCTCACCAACCTCGACACCACCGGCGGCAACTCCGGCTCGCCCGTGCTCAACGCGCGCGGCGAACTGATCGGCCTGAACTTCGACAGCAACTGGGAATCCGTCAGCGCCAGCTGGATGTTCGACCCGCGCTACAAGCGCGCCGTGCACGTCGACATGCGCTACCTGCGCTGGCTGATGGGCAAGGTCTACCCGGCGCCGCACCTGTTGAAGGAAATGGGCGCGCAGTGACGCCCGACAACGATCCACGCCCCCTCGAACCCGAGCCGCCGCTGCCCAGCGACTGCTGCAACAGCGGCTGCCCGATCTGCGTGCACGACCTGTACGCGGAGCAGCTGCGGCACTACCGCGAGCAGCTGGCGGCGTGGACGGCGCGGCATCCGGATGCCGCTCACGGCCTACTGTAGGAGCGACATCAGTCGCGACCGCACGCCTTCCGACCTACGGAACTGAGTCCATCGGCCGTCGACGGTTCGCTGCCGCCGGGAATTTGCGGTCGCGACTGACGTCGCTCTTACAAAGGCGTCAACGGTCGCTTACGCCACGCGCGTACGCCGCGCGCGCTCCAGATGCACCAGCAGCAGCGAGATGGCGGCGGGGGTCATGCCGGGGATGCGCTGGGCCTGGCCGATGGTTTCGGGCTGCACGCGTTCGAGCTTCTGCTGCACTTCGGCCGACAGGCCACGCACGCCGGCGAAATCGAAGCCGGCGGGGATCGGTGTGGATTCGTTGCGCTGCTGGCGTTCGATTTCGTCGCGCTGGCGATCGAGATAGCCGGCGTACTTCACGCCGATCTCCACCTGCTCGGCGACCTGCGCATTGGTCACCGCAGGACCGATGGAGGGCACCGACATCAGCTTGGCGTAGTCCAGTTCCGGGCGTTTGATCAGGTCGAGCACGTTGGTTTCACGGCTGACCTGCACCCCGAGCGTATCGGCGACCTCACGGCCCAGCGCGTTGGCAGGTGTCGCCCACAGCGCGCGCAGTCGGCCGGTCTCGCGCGCGATCGCTTCACGCTTTTCTTCGAAGCGCTGCCAGCGCGCATCGTCGACCAGCCCAAGCGTGCGGCCGGTTTCGGTGAGGCGCAGATCGGCGTTGTCCTCGCGCAGCTGCAGCCGATACTCGGCGCGGCTGGTGAACATGCGATACGGCTCTTTGGTGCCGTGCGTGATCAGGTCGTCGACCAGCACGCCCAGGTAGGCCTCGTCGCGGCGCGGCGACCAGGCCTCTTTCTGCTGCACGAAGCGCGCCGCATTGAGGCCAGCGAGCAGGCCCTGCGCGGCGGCTTCCTCGTAACCCGTCGTGCCATTGATCTGGCCCGCGAAGAACAAGCCGGCGACCGCCTTGGTTTCCAGCGACGCCTTCAGGCCGCGCGGATCGAAGAAGTCGTATTCGATGGCATAACCTGGGCGCGTGATGTGCGCGTGCTCCATGCCGCGGATGCTGCGCACCAGCGCCAGCTGCACGTCGAACGGCAGCGAGGTGGAAATGCCGTTCGGATAGATTTCGGCGACGTCGAGGCCTTCCGGCTCGACGAAGATCTGGTGGCTGGCCTTCTCGGCGAAGCGCACCACCTTGTCCTCGATGGACGGACAGTAGCGCGGACCGATGCCTTCGATCTGGCCGGAATACATCGGCGAGCGATGCAGCGCGCCGCGGATGATCTCGTGCGTCTGCTCGCTGGTGTGCGTGATCCAGCACGACACCTGGCGCGGATGATCGGCGACGTCGCCCATGAACGACATCACCGGCAGCGGATCGTCGCCGGGCTGCTCTTCCATCACCGAATAGTCGAGCGAACGGCCATCGATGCGCGGCGGCGTACCGGTCTTCAGGCGATCGACGACGAAGGCGCCCTCGCGCAGCCGCTGCGCCAGCGCGGTGGCCGGCGGATCGCCGGCGCGGCCGGCGGCGTACTGGGTCTCGCCGACATGGATCTTGCCGGCGAGGAAGGTGCCCGCCGTCAGCACCACGGCAGGCGCATGGAAGGTCAGCCCGGTCTGGGTGACCGCGCCGCGGACGGTGTTGTTCTCGATGACCAGGTCATCGACGGCGGCCTGGAACAGCGTCAGGTTCGGCTGCGCTTCCACCGCCCGGCGGATGGCGCTGCGGTACAGCGCACGGTCGGCCTGGCAGCGCGTCGCACGCACCGCCGGACCCTTCGACGCGTTGAGCGTGCGCCACTGGATACCGGCGCGATCGGCGGCCCAGGCCATCACGCCACCCAGCGCATCGATTTCCTTCACCAGATGGCCCTTGCCGATGCCGCCGATGGCCGGGTTGCAGCTCATCGCGCCCACGGTTTCCACGTTGTGCGTCAGCAGCAGCGTGCGCGCACCGGCGCGCGCAGACGCCAGCGCGGCCTCGGTGCCGGCATGGCCGCCGCCGATGATGATGACGTCGTAGTGGTGGAAGCTGGAGCTCATGGCAAAGAGTCGATGACGAAGGCCGGTGGACGGGGCCGGTACGGAAGACGGGATCCGGCATGGCGACCGGGCAAAGTTGGCACGCTTCCTGCTGTACTCCCATGCACCCGTCGTGGCAAGCGACCAGGGGCGCCGGGTTGGTAATTGGAACAGGGGCCAGCCATGCGCACGCCGGGGATGCCGGGGGCCGGTAGTCGGGGGACTACCGGCCCCTTTTTTATGCGCGCAGGATACCAGAGCAAGAAAAAAGCCCGGCGAAGCCGGGCTTTTTGTTAGGCGCCGACGCCCGATGGGGCCGGAACAGGGGGGATCCAGATTTCCCCACCGGACGTCGACATTGAACCTTTAATTGCCGCTTACGTCAGAAAGCGACGCAACCGGTCAACCGAGGTCCGTATCCGCGTCAGCGGCAGAGGATGGGCGACGGACGGCAGGGGAAGGGTCAGCGAATCCGGATCACCGTTCGAGCTGGCGGGAGCCGCCATCGTCGCGCGGCATGGGCCGGGAAGGCGCCGCCGGACGCTCCATGCGGGCCGGCGGGGCCTGCCGTTCCATGCGCGGGGGCGGCGCGGCCCGCTCCATGCGCTGTGGACGCTCTGCCGACCGCGGCATGGACGGCGACGGGGTCACGCGTGGCGGACGGTAGCTGCCCTCGCCAACACGCGGCTGGCTCGGGGACGGCGCCACCTGGGCAGGACGGCCCGGAACCATGGGCTGGGACCCACCCTCGCGCCAGCGGCCGGTCGGGTCGCGCCACGGCGGCGGACGGTTGCCGCCCCCGCTGGTCGGCGGCGGACGGGGCGGGGGGTTGTTGTCGTCCGGACGCGGGCGCGGCGGACGCGGCGGATAGTACGGATAGTGGGAACCGTAATAGCCGTAGTAGGGGTAGCTGGAATAGCCGCCATAGCGGTAGGGACCGCCGTAGCCGTAACCACCGTAGACGCTGCCGCCGTAGTAGCCGCCGTACGGGTCGTAGTACTGCGTGCTCGGCCGGCCGTGGTAGTAGCCGCCGGGCGCGGTATCGCCGACGTAGTCGTACGTTGCGCAGCCCCCCAGCGCGAGGCTGGCGAAGGCGATGGTCAAAAGAGATGAACGCTTCATGGCGGAACCCCCGTTACTCTGCAAAGGCAGGATCGGCCCGGGGCATTGAATCCGTGCTTAACCCTGCCGGTCCCGGTGTCCGCATCGGGCGGAGGTTCAGCGCAGGGCGATGCGCTAACCTTTCCCCATGCCGATGCTCCTGCCTACCTTCGACGACGTCCTCGCCGCCGCCGCCCGTATCGCTCCCCACGCCCATGCCACGCCCGTCCTGCGCTCCAGCGCCCTGGACGCGCTCGCGGGCTGCCAGCTTCATTTCAAGGCGGAACCGCTGCAGCGGAGCGGCGCCTTCAAGTTCCGCGGCGCCTGCAACGCGGTCTGGGCGCTGGACGACGCCACCGCCGCACGCGGCGTGGTGACGCATTCGTCGGGCAACCACGGCGCCGCGCTGGCGCTGGCGGCACGCACCCGCGGCATCGCCTGCCACGTGGTGGTGCCGGAGGGCGCGAACGCTGCCAAGCTGGCGAACATCGCCCGCTACGGCGCGACGCTGCACACCTGCGCGGCGACCATCGACGCGCGCGAAGCCGCCGCCGCCCGCGTGCAGGCCGACACCGGCGCCACCCTGATCCACCCCTACACCCATCCGCACGTCATCGCGGGCCAGGGCACGGCCGCGCTGGAACTGATCAATGCACATGGCCCCCTGGATGCGCTGGTCGCACCGGTGGGCGGCGGCGGGTTGCTGTCGGGCACTGCGATCGCCGCGGCGGCCACCGCGCCTGGTTGCCGCATCGTCGGCGCGGAACCGGAAGGCGCAGCCGATACTGCCGCCTCCCTGGCCGCGGGCGAGCGCCGCATCGATTTCGTGCCCGATACCGTCTGCGACGGCCTGCGGGGCACGCTGGGCGAACCGAACTTCGACCTGCTGCGCGCGCACCGGGTGGACGTCGTCACCGTGCCCGATGCCGACACGCTCGCCGCCATGCGTCTGCTGTGGCAGTGCCTGAAGCTGCTGGTCGAGCCTTCCTCGGCCATCGCGCTGGCGGCGATCCTGCGGCAGCCGGAACGCTTCGCCGGACAACGGATCGGCGTACTGCTGTCGGGCGGCAATGTCGACCTGGACGCCCTGCCTTGGGAGCGCGCGGCATGAGCGCTCGCCGGCGCACCTCAAGACGCGGCATCGCCGGGTGGGCCTGGCGCCTGCTGCTGCTCGCGCTGCTGTGGCTGGTCGGCGTGGCCGCCTACATCATCTGGGTGGGCCAGCGCGACGACGCCGCGCCGGCCGACGCCATCATCGTGCTCGGTGCCGCCGCTTACGACGCCAAACCGTCGCCGGTGTTCGAGGAGCGCATCCGCCACGGCATCGATCTGTACAAGCGCGGCCTGGCGCCGACGATGATCTTCACCGGTGGCTACGGCGGCACCGGCGCGCGCTTTTCGGAATCACAGGTCGCGCGCCGCTACGCACTGCGCCAGGGCGTGCCCGACAAGGCGATCCTGATCGAATCGCTGTCGCGCAACACGCACGACAACCTGCGCCAGGCGCGCACGCTGATGCAGCAGCACCAGGTGCACAGTGTCATCATCGTCAGCGATCCGCTGCACATGGCGCGCGCGCTGCGGATCAGCCGCGACCTCGGCATCCGCTCGGTCGGCTCGCCCACGCCGACCAGTCGCTTCCGCAGCTTCGCCACGCGCTGGCGCTTCCTGCTGCAGGAAGTGTACTTCTTCCATCGCGACCGGCTGCCGCGCTGATCGCGTGGCGTATGATCGACGCGTCGCCCACCCCACGGGAACCCGCATGAAGATCGACGGCACGCGCCGGCAGGACCGCGCCACCGAACTCGTCCTCACTTACTACGCCGCCTTCAACCGCGGTGACTGGGACGGCATGCTGGCCATGCTGACCGACGACGTGGTGCACGACCTCAACCAGGGTGTGCGCGAGACCGGGCGCGAGGCGTTCGCCGCCTTCCTCGGCCGCATGAATGCGAGTTACCGCGAGCAATTGCGCGACATCGTGGTGCTGGTCACCCAGGACGGCCAGCACGCAGCCGCCGAGTACGTCGTGCATGGCGAGTACCTGCACACCGACGAAGGCCTGCCGCCGGCGAACGGCCAGACCTACGTGTTGCCGGGCGGCGCCTTCTTCGACATCCGCGACGACCGCATCGCGCGCGTCACCAACTACTACAACCTGCAGGATTGGATCCGGCAAGTCGGCGGCTGACGCCGCCGAACGGACGCATCATTCGCCGCGTCGCCGGATCGGAATCCTCGACAGCGGCACCGCCGCGATGTCCTCGCCCTGCCCGCGGATCGGCGCGCCCGGCGGCGGTGCCCACGCATGCGCATAGATGACGTCCCAGGTGCTCGGCAGCTTGCCGTCCTCGCGCCGCAACGGCTCGTACGCGGTCGCCGCTGCGGCGAAACGCGCACGCCCGGTGAGCGTATGCCGGCGATGCTGCAGCGCGTTGGTCGCGCCCATGGCGCGCAGTTCGCGCATCAATGCGGGCAGATCGTCGTAGGTCAGCGTGAAGCGATCTCGGTCGAGCACCGGATCGCGAAAGCCGGCCAGCATCATCGCGTCGCCGAACTGCGCGATCGGCGGGAACGGACTGACATGCGGCGTGTCATCGGCCTGTGCGAACGCATCGCGCAATTCCTGCAACGTTTCCGGACCGAAGGTCGAGCACACCAACAGGCCGCCCGGTTTCAATACGCGGCGGAAACCGGTGAACGTCGCGGGCAGATCGTCCACCCACTGCAGGCTGAGGTTGCAGAACAGCACGTCGACGCTGCCATCGCGCACCGGCAGGGCACGCTGGTCGGCACAGACGCGCTGGAACGGTTTCCACCACCCCGCCTGCTTCTTCGCCTCGCGCAGCATCGGCAAGGCCATGTCCAGCGCGACGACCTGTGCCTTCGGCCAGCGCTTGCGCATGGCGGCCGCGGCATGCGCGGGCCCGCACCCCACGTCCAGCACCACGCCCGGATCGGGCGCATCCTGCCCCTGGCGCAGCGTCAGGTAGTCCAGCGACTCCATCAGCCGCTTCTCGACCTCGTGCTGCAGCGCCGCCGCCGCGTCGTAGCCGGCAGCGGAGCGCGAGAACGCGCGGCGGATATGGCGTTGATCGAAGGTCATGCCGGCACGTCCTGCGACAGCGATTGCAGGAAGCGCTCCACTTCGGTCGCCACGAGGTCGGCGTGACCGAGGAAAGGCGCGTGGCCGCCACCGGCGATCTCGACGAACGTGGCGCGCGGCGACATCGCGGCCGCCGCCTGCATCGCCTTCGACGGCACCAGCAGGTCGCGGCGGCCACCCAGCCACAGGCTGGGTACCGGCAACGTCGGTAGCGTCGCACGCAGGTCGGACTTTTCGAGCAGCTGCAGGCCGGCCTGCAGCGCCGTCGGCGCGGGTTCGCCGCGCGCATACAGGTCCTGCTTCAGGGTGCGCAGCTCGCTGCGGGCGTGTTCGGAACCCATCGTGTCCAGTGCGAGAAAACGTTCCAGCGTGCCTGCGTAGTCGTTGCGGAGGTCGTCGCCGAACTGCGCGAACACGCTGGCGTCCACGGCGTGCGGCCATGCGTCGCCGCGCACGAAGCGCGGTGTCGCGGCGATCATCGCCAGTCCACGCACCTGCGGCGACGAGGCTGCGGCCTGCAGCGCGAACAGGCCGCCCAGCGACCACGCCAGCCAGGCCGCGGGCGGCGTCTGCGCAACGATGGCGTCGACGGTCGCCTCCAGCGTCAGCGCGACCTCGCTGTCGCGGCTATGGCCGTGGCCCGGGAGGTCGACGAGATGCAGCGTGTAACGGTCGGACAGCCGCTGCACCAGTGGCGCGAACACGCCGCCGTGCAGGGCCCAGCCGTGCAGCAGCACCACGGACGGGCCGCTACCAAGGGTTTCGATATGCATGCCGCGTATTGTCGCCGATCCCGCCGGATCAGCGGTTGCGTCGCGCTGCGCTTGCGTCAGGCGACGGCGCCGTGCACGCGCTGCACGGCGTCCCAGGAGCGCGCCAGCGTCGTCACCAGGCCATCCACGTCCTGTAGCGAGTGCAGCGCCGACAGCGTGATCCGCAGGCGCGCCTTGCCGTCGGGCACCGTGGGCGGGCGGATCGCCGGCACCAGGTAACCGGCGCTGTCGAGCGCGGCCGACAAGGCCAGTGCCGTCGCGTCGCTGCCGCACAGCACCGGCTGGATCGGCGAGTCAGAGGCCATCAGCTGCAAGCCCGCACGCTGCGCGCCGCTGCGGAAGCGGTCCACCAGCGACTGCAGCTTCTCGCGGCGCCACTGGTCGCGGCGCGCGTGCTTCACCGCGACGCGCGTCGCCGCCGCCAGCGCGGGCGGCATGGCGGTGGTGTAGATGTAGGGCCGCGCGGTTTCGGCCAGGTGCTGGATCAAGGTGTCTTCGCCGACCACGACCGCGCCGTAGCCGCCCAGCGCCTTGCCCAGCGTGACGAGCTGCAGCGGCACGTCGGCCACGCCCATGCGCGCTTCCGCCACGCTGCCGCGGCCCTCGGGCCCGCGCACGCCGACGCCGTGCGCGTCGTCGACGAAGAACAGCGCCTGCTGCATGCGGGCGACCAGGCTGAGCGACCGCAGCGGCGCGGCATCGCCGTCCATGCTGAAGATGCCGTCGGTGACCAACATCGCGGCACCATCCGCATGCAACTTAAGCTGGCGCAGCGCGCCTTCCGGATCGAGGTGCGGATAGCGCCGCAGCTTGGCGCCGGCGAGACGGGTCGCATCGATCAGGCTGGCGTGGTTGAGCCGGTCCTGCACGCAGACGTCGCCGTCTTCCAGCAACGCCTGCTGCACGGCGAGGTTGGCGAGGAACCCGCTGCCGAACAGCAGTGCCCGCGGATAGCCGAGCCAGTCGGCGACGTCGCGCTCCAGCGCCTCGTGCGACGCATGATGGCCACTGACCAGGTGCGAGGCGCCCGCACCGGCGCCCTCGCGCGCGGCGGCATCCTGCAGCGCGTTGGTGACTTCGAACTGCTGTGCCAGGCCCAGATAGTCGTTGCTGCTGAACTCGGTCAGCCAGCGGCCGTTGACCTCGACGCGGACGCCATCGCGGCGCGTCACGGTGCGGCGCGTGCGCTGCCGGCCCAGCGCGATGCGCTGCTGGCGCTGGGCGAGGATGCGGTCGTGCAGGTCGGTGCGGGTCATGTCGGCGTGGCCTGGCGATGAAGGCGCCGGGGTGCAGCGGGAGACCGTCGACGACGACGCGCCGGCCGCGTTCCCGCGCCAGCGTGCGTCGTCCGATGCTGCCCCTGTTGCCCCGACTTATGCCGCCCGGCCGCAAGACGGCTCGGAACGGGTGATGTCGGCATGCACCGTACCGCTGCCGGCGACGTCGGTTCTGTGATGGTGGTGGCTGTTTTCCACCTGCACCTCCATCGGCCGCAGGCCGAGGCGGGCGAACAGGGCCTGGTCGCGTTCGGTGTCCGGGTTGCCGGTGGTCAATAGCTTCTCGCCGTAGAAGATCGAGTTGGCACCGGCCAGGAAACACAGCGCCTGCAGTTCGTCGCTCATCGCCTCGCGGCCGGCCGACAGGCGCACCATCGACGCCGGCATGACGAGGCGGGCGACGGCGATCGTGCGGACGAACTCGAACGGATCCAGCTCCGTCGTGCCGTGCAGCGGCGTGCCCGCCACCTGCACCAGCCGGTTGATCGGCACCGAGTCCGGATGCGACGGCAGGTTGGCCAACGCCTGCAGCAAGCCGGCGCGCTGGTCGCGCGACTCGCCCATGCCGACGATGCCCCCGCAGCAGGTCTTCATGCCCGCATCGCGGACATGTTCCAGCGTGTCCAGGCGATCCTGGTACTGGCGCGTGTGGATGATGTCGCCGTAGAAGTCCGGCGCCGTGTCGAGGTTGTGGTTGTAGTAGTCCAGACCCGCCGCCTTCAGCGCCTGCGCCTGGTCGCCGCTCAGCATGCCCAGCGTGGCGCAGGTCTCCAGCCCCAGCGCCTTCACGCCGCGGATCATCTCGGCGACCTTGGGAATGTCGCGGTCCTTCGGCGAACGCCAGGCCGCGCCCATGCAGAAGCGCGACGCCCCCGCGGCCTTGGCCTGCGCGGCCTTGGCCAGCACCTGTTCGGCGTCCATCAGCTTCTGTGCGGACACGCCGGTGTCGTAACGCTGGGCCTGCGGACAGTACGCGCAGTCCTCCGGGCAGCCACCGGTCTTCACCGACAGCAGCGTCGAGACCTGGACTTCCGCCGGGTCGAAATGGACACGATGCACGGCCGAGGCGCGGTGCAGCAGCTCGGGGAACGGCAGGTCGAACAGGGCCAGCAGCTCGTCGCGCTGCCAGTCATGGCGCACGACCGGCGCGTCGGTGGAAATGTGTGCGGACATCGCGGCCTCGGCGGAATACAGTCGCGGAAGTCTGGAAACCGGGCACGGCCCTGTCAACCGCATGGATGCGCTGAAAGTTGACGGCGGGTGGCGGCGTGCTACCCGCCTGCTGTTCCCGGCCCGCTGCCTGATCTGCCGCGAACGTGGTCGCAATGGCATCGATCTATGCGCCCAGTGCGTCGAAACGCTGCCCTGGAATGCCATCGCCTGCTCCCGGTGTGGTCTGCCGATGCCGGCGGCCGGCGAGTGCGGCGACTGTCTGCAGCATCCGCCAGTGCTCGCGCATACGCGGGCTGTCTTCGTCTACGGGTTTCCGCTGGACCGGCTGGTACCGCGCTTCAAGTTCCACCGCGACCTGGCGGCCGGGCGTCTGATGTCGGAATTGATGGCGGGCGCACTTGCGTCGGCCCCGCGCCCCGATGTGGTCGTCCCGATCCCCCTGCACGTGCGACGCCTGCGCCAGCGCGGTTACGACCAGGCACTGGAACTCGCCCGCCCGCTGGCCGATGCCCTGTCCCTGCCGCTGCGGACGGATCTGCTGCTGCGTTCGCGCTCCACGGCGCCGCAATCCGAACTGCATGCCGACGAGCGGCAGCGCAATGTGGCGAAGGCGTTCGCCGTTCCGCCCGGCGTCACGCGCCCGGCGCATGTCTGCCTGGTCGACGACGTGATGACCACCGGCGCCACCCTGCAAGCCGCGGCCAGGGTCTTGCGAGCCGCCGGTGTGGCGCGGGTAGATGCCTGGGTCTGCGCGCGCGCCCCGTGAGCGTGTATCGGGTCAGGGAGCGAAGCCGGTCGCGATGACCCGGCACTGCAGCGTCAGTACGATCTGGCCGCCCGCCGGGAACGTTGGAATGGTCACGCCGGCAGCGCTTGTCAGGTTGGCCACCGGCACCGTGGCGCCCGGGCAACTGGCTCCACCCGAAGCAACGCATGCCGCTGTGGTCGCCGGGTCGCTGCAGTTCAGGCCGGTGCCAGGGGTGTCGCGCAGGACCGTGCCGTCGGCCGCGCTCGGGCCGGGATTGTTGACGCTCAGCGTATAGGTCACCACGCCGCCGGAGACCACCGTGGCAGGGCTGGCCGCCTTGGTGATCGCCAGGTTGGTACGCGGAATGCGGACATTGCGGAAAACACAGTTCAGCTGATCGCCGGCCACCGGCGAGAAGATGAACGTCGCGGCGCTCCCGCTCGGGGCCGCGCCTCCGCTGCGCGCGTTGGTGCAGCTGTAGGTCGTGGTGTAGTCGGCCAACGTGGCACCGCCCGCCCCGGTTTCGGAAAAGGTGTAGCCGGCACCCGCCGTCGCCGGACTGACGACGGCGACCTGCGTCGGCGTCGTGGTCGCGCCGGTGGTCGTGACGGCTGCACCGGCACCGGCGCCCGTCCCGGCGATGGCCAGTGCGAACTGGTCAGACGCCTGCAGGCGGCCGTCGGGCAGCTCCTTGCTCAGACGCAGGATAGGGCGCGCGGTATTGGTGATGGTGCAGACGATCTGGTTGTTGGCCGCCGGCACCACGCTCCAGGTGGGCGAGGCACCGCTCGGCGTGAAGGCCACACCATTGCGCGTGCAACTGATCGAAGCGGTATACGCGCCCGCCAGCGTCGACGCGCTGCTGGCCGCCATGGTGTCGCGCAGGTAGTAGGTCGTGCCGGTCGTCACTGCCAGCGCGCCGGTGCTGGCCTGCTGACCGACGCCGGCACCGGACGTGATCGCCTCGCGCACCGTGCCGGCCGTCGACGTGGTGCCGATCTGCACGGTGAACTGGTCGGCGGGATCGGCGCGCGGCGCACCCAGCACCTTGTTGAGGGTGATGGTGGTGCCGTTGCCGGTGATGGAGCCGTTGCAGCCGTTCGCACTGGCGGCGTCGGCCGGATCGCGGAACGCCGTCGCCGGGATGATCACCGGCGTGCCGCTGCCGGGCAGCGTCCAGCGCAGGCGCGCGAAATTGATGCCGCCGTGATTGAGCCAGTACACGCGCACCAGCGCGCAGCTGTTGGCATTGGCGGCGGTGAAGCTGCCGAGGCTCACGTAGGTGTCTTCGTTCGTCGTCCAGTCGTTCACGGTCCCGACGGGCACGTCGTACGAGGCGGTGCGGTAGGCGGTATTGGCGTAGTCGCTGGAAAAGCCCAGTTCCACATTGTCGTCGTGCGCGATGCTGACGTTGTATGTGCCCGCCTGCGGGAACTGGATCAACGCATGGGACACGCGGCCCATTGCCTGAAACCCGCAGGACGTGGCGCTGTTGTTGCCGGTCGCATCGACATTGCAGAGGTGGTTCGTGGCCTGCCGGTAGTTGATGTTGGTGGCCGTGCCGGTCCGCACCGCGTTGGCTGGATTGGCGGCGATGGCGCGCAGGGCATTCAGGCGATCGGCGCCGCTGCCGGTGTTGTTGGCGAAGGTCGGTGCGCCAGCCGGACCGGTGTAGACCGTGCCGACGCGACTATTACCCCGGTAATCCTCCCAGCGGACGGTCTGCGCGGTCGCGCTGCCGAGACATGCCATCAAGAGGGCACCCAGCATCCAGCGCCCGCACCTCACATGAAGGAGTTCTGCGACTCCTGTGCCTCTGTCGTGTTTTGCCATGTCGTGCGTTACGTGCTGTCACATCAATAAAGCGTGAACCGTATCACGCTATCGCCGTTTCGCCGCGCATTCACAACGCCGTTCAGCGCGCCAGATCCAACGCCAGTCCGATGAAGAGGGCCGCACCCACCCAATTGTTGTGCAGGAAGGCACGGAAGCACGCGTCGCGCTGACGATGACGCGCCATCCAGAACTGTGAGACGACAAGCAGCATCGCCACGCCGATGCTCGCCCAGTAGTACACGCCCGACCCTGCCTGTCGTCCCACCAGATACAGGGCGACGAACATCAACGCATACAGCACACCCTGGATGACCAGGTCGAGATCGCCGAACAGGATGGCGGTGGACTTCGATCCCGCACGCAGGTCGTCCTCGCGGTCCACCATCGCATACCACGTGTCGTAGGCGGTCGCCCACAGGATGTTGGCGCCATAGAGCACCCACGCCACCGTCGGCACCTCGCCCTGCACCGCTGCGAACGCCATCGGGATGCCCCAGCCGAACGCCAATCCCAGGTAGACCTGCGGCAGGTAGGTGTAGCGCTTGAGATAGGGATAGCTGGCCGCCAGGAACAGGCCGACGACGCTCAACCAGACGGTCAGGCGGTTCATCGTCAGCACCAGCACGAAGGCGGCCAGCATCAGCACCGCGAACACCAGGAGCGCCTCGCGCCCGGAGACGGCACCGGTCGCCAGCGGTCGGCCGCGCGTGCGTTCGACCTGCGGATCCAGCCATCGGTCCGCGTAGTCGTTGATCACGCAGCCGGCGGAACGGGTCAGCCACACGCCGGCGGTGAACACGACCAGCGTCCACCACGGCGGCCGGCCACCCGCCGCCAGCCACAGCGCCCACCACGTCGGCCACAGCAGCAGCAGCACACCGATCGGACGATCGCCGCGCACCAGTTTCCAGTACTGGCCGAGCCGTTCGCGCCAGCGCGGCCTCTCGGCTTCATCGAAACGCTCGTATCCCATGCAGGAAAGGGTAGCAGGCCCGTCCACCGGTCCGCGTGACCCGGCATGGCGCCGAACTGGGCCATCGCGCCGGTTTGCGGCTAGAATGCCCGTCCCGTGCGCCCGTAGCTCAGCCGGATAGAGTAGTGGCTTCCGAAGCCATTGGTCGGGGGTTCGAATCCCTCCGGGCGCGCCAATCAAATCAATGACTTCTCGCAAGACGACTGATCAAATCTGATCCAGCGACGGCCATGTGCCCATCCTGTGCCCACTCTGTGCCCCACCCCTTGGTGGGGATGAAAGGTTTTGAGCAATAGCCTCGACTCCTTGGCTGCGCACCATGGTCAGCACTCCATCCAGGCATAGGCAAGTTGGCATGGAAACCGCAGTGCTGGTGCTTCGGTCGCCGCACTCATAATGCTGGGGTCGGTGGTTCGAGTCCACCCATAGCCACCAGAATTTCTTTGAAATTCAATGCGTTACAAATAACCCGCCTCACAGCGGGTTTTTTGTTGGGCGTGATCTGAGCTGCGGGACGGTGCGTGCCGGCTTAGAGGTGGCTTAGGGGTCGACCTCAAAGGCTTTGGCCTCCAATACCGGTGGGAGCCTGCTCTCTTTGACAGGCTGGAATTCGCGGCATTAATGTGAATGAAGATCACGTTAAAGGCGCAATGGAATGTCCCAACCCAAGTCGCCTCGAGACCTACTTCTCGAGCAGATCGCCAGCGAAGGCTATAACGTCGGTTACAGCGCGAGCCTCCACTTCGCGACCCTCGACATCGCCTCAAAAGTACCAACGATGGTGACCGTCACCTCGTTCGCAGTCGGAATCTTGGGCCTGGTTTATCCGCAGCTAGCCGAGAAGTTGCCGTCGGCGATCTTGCTGATCATCGGCATCTGCATGCTCTATGTGCGCGACTACGAATCCCGGCTGAGCGAGTACGAGCAAACCGGTATCAAGCTCAACAACCTCTACAAGCAACTGCATGACCTAGTCGTGGATGTGAGAAGCGTAACCGCCCCATCGGCCGCGCAACTGGACGCGTTTCGCCAGCGCCTGATAGAAGTTCGCACGGCAGCTTCTGGCTTGAACGTATCCCCGCAGATTTTCGGAGCGAGCTGGAAGGCGCATCACCGATTTTTCTGGGTAATCGACTCATCATGGGTGGGAGAACACCGCAATCGGAAGTTCTCGTTGCGCGACAAGGCGCCATTGTCTGCATTCGTACTCCTGAGCCTTATTGTCCTGGGTCTACTGGCCACCGCACTCCACCTTGCTCGTAGCGGCATTTGCCAGTAGCGGCTGATCTGTATGAGCGCAACCGCCTTTAGCAGGTTCATATCGAACCTCGCCGTTTCAAATCGACAGGACATCTCCAACAGCTACGGGGGCATAACGACGCGCCTAAACGCTGACTTCTGGGAGGTTGATTCAAACACAGCGCACAGCTTGCAGGTCGGCTCATTCGGTCGCCGGACCGCCATCCATGGGATCAGCGACCTCGACATGATCTTCGAGCTTCCGGCAGAGGACCTTGCACGCTACCAGGCGCGCGCAGGGAACGGCCCATCACAACTACTCGCAGAAGTTAGGCAGTCACTACTGACAAGGTACCCAAGAACTACCATCCGTGGAGACGGCCCCGTTGTAGTTGTTGCGTTTGAGAAGTATGTCGTCGAGGTGCTGCCGGCGTTTCGTCAAGCTGACGCGTCGTACATCTATGGCTCAACTCGAAATGGGGGGTCTTGGGAGACAACCAATCCTAGAGTCGAGATGGACGCGTTCGATACATACGACAGAGCGTGGAACGGCAATGCTCGGTTGTTGGCCAAGATGCTTCGAGCTTGGAAAAACAATATGGGCGCCCCGATCGGTGGCTACCTGATAGACACTCTCGTTGTTCAGTTCTTCCTGAGCTATCCCAGGTGGCAAGGGGCTGCGCTGGCAGACTATCCACTGCTCCTGGTCGCGCTCTTCACCTGGATTAGCGGACTAGACGACAACGGCTCCTGGCCCGCACCTGGTAGCGGCGATCTCGTCGAGGCAAAGGGTAGGTTCACCGGCCGTGCTCAGAAAGCGCTGCGGCGTTGCCAGCAAGCCAACGAAGCAGAGGACCTGGTTGAGAAAACCAAGAGATGGCGTTCCATCTTCGGCCGTTCGTTCCCCGTCATGACCAGGGGGGTCCTGCAAGACATTGCGCTTGCTGACATGACGACGCAAGGGGAAGAGTTCATCGAGGAAAAATTTCCGGTTGATATTCGCTTCAGGGCGAAGCTCGACTATGAAGTGATGCGAGATTCAGTGATCCAATGGGGTTTCAAGGTCATCGCCCGTCGCGATAGACGCCTGCCCTATGGATTCCGCCTCCGCTTCTTCTTGAGTGAATGCAATGTACCTGAGCCCTACCATGTGCGGTGGAAGGTTAAGAATCGCGGCGCATCTGCGCGAGGACGTGAGCGAGGCTCGATAGAGGTAGATGGCGGAACCCGCGAGAAGTACGAACACACAAATTTCGAAGGCAAGCACTATGTCGAGGTCTACGTACTCAAGGACGGCGTCTGCGTAGCGAGGGACCGTGCCGATGTGCCCATCGTTCCACCGTAGCTTGCGGACGATCAGCGTCCAATCATGGACCGCCGATCCCTCGTTTCACTGGCTTACACCAAACATAGAAGCACCTCGGATATCAGTCACCCTCCTCACCAACCATCTCGTCGCGACTGGGCTGTCAGCAAACTAAAAAGGGCAGGCAACTACATCAACTGCGGAGAGCGCATTCCCGGATGCACTGGATATGCCTTTGTCGAACCAGTGTCGTCTGGGTCGAACACTGCTGGATGGCGCGCCTCCAGACTAAGGCTTTGGTCTGACCTGGTGAGCCTCATCACTAAGGTGACCGTTTAGCGCGAAATCACCACCTCCGTGCTGCGACCGCTAAGGCACTGAAGCGGGCAGTGCTCGGGCAGAACCCAACGGCACCTACAGTCCGCTAGCATGCAACATCGCTTCACACGTTCCATGACATAGCACTCGGCCCACTAACCCTCAACTTGGCTCATGATCCTAACCAGCATAGACCCGCGTCGCTCGGTCAACCCGGCATATCAGAAGATCAAGCCGACTAGGACCGAGATTGATGCCTTCAAAACGCGCTTGATTGAGCTGCTCGATGCTTGTGTGCGAACCGAATCTGAGGAGTTCCACAAGAACTTGGTAGCCGACTTCCTGCGTCGCGTGCACTACCAGCCGAAGCACTTCATAAATACCAAGGAGCGTGCCGATCTCGTCGTGCACCATGGGGAGGGCCCACAGTCGCCGGTTGCCGTCATCATTGAAGCCAAGCGACCAGCAAACATAACACAAATGGTAAGCCTTCAGAACGTAAACACGAAGGCATTCCAAGAGCTGCTTCTCTATTATCTACGTGAGCGCCTACGCGAGGGAGCCCCGAATCATGACCTTCGGCACCTTATTGTCACCAATGCGTACGAATGGTTCATATTTGACGCTGCGTTCTTCGAGAAAGAATTCGCACAGAACCAGTCGCTGGTCGCAAAATTTCGAGATTTTGAAGCAGGCCGACTAGCGGGTAAGACAACTGATTTTTTCTATCGAGAGATCGCAACACCAGCAATCGCTGGCGCGAAGAGCGAGCTTCGCTTCACACATTTTGATCTTCGCAACTATGAAAGCGCCATACGCAACGAAAACCCCGCTGATGACGTGCAGTTGGTTGCGCTCTATAAACTTCTTTCCCCGCAGCACTTACTTAAGCAACCATTTCAGAATGACAGCAACACGCTGCATGTTGGGTTCTACACCGAACTACTGCACATAATTGGGCTGTCGGAGACAAAAGACCGCAAAGGACGAGTGATTGGCCGCCTTGACGCATCAGCACGACAGCCAGCCTCGCTCCTAGAGAATGCCATTCGCCAACTCGATTCGCTCGATAAACTATCGCGAATTTCGAATGTTTCACGTTTTGGATCAACGCGTGATGAGCGATTGTTCAATGTTGCCCTAGAGCTCGTTCTGACCTGGGTCAATCGCATCCTCTTCTTGAAACTGCTCGAAGCACAGCTCATTGGCTACCATAAAGGCGACAAACGTCAAGCCTTCCTGGGAAGCGCGGCAGTAACAACATTTGATCGTCTTGACAGCCTCTTCTTTCAGGTCTTGGCGCGCCAGGGAAGCGAGCGCGGCGAAGACCTGTCCGACTTTGCGCATGTGCCGTATCTTAATAGCTCGCTGTTTGAGCTAACTGAGCTTGAACACGAAACGATTACGATTGGGAACTTGAAAGACGACCTGACCATGTCGGTTGTGCCGTCAACCGTGCTACGCGAGGCTGATGGACGCCGCACCACCCAGGCTGCGCGAACCCTGGACTATCTTCTGCGCTTCCTCGATGCATACGACTTCGGCAGCGAAGGTCAAGATGCGATCCAAGAAGAGAATAAGTCTCTAATTAGCGCGTCAGTGCTAGGCCTAATCTTCGAGAAGATTAACGGCTATCGCGATGGCTCATTCTTCACACCTGGCTACGTCACAATGAGGATGTGCCGCGATACAGTTCGCGAGGCGGTGCTGCGCAAATTCAACAGCGTCAAGGGGTGGGCTTGTTCCGACTTAATGCAACTGCAGGAGAAAATTACAGACCCGACTGAAGCAAATGCCATCTTCAATTCGGTGCGCATCTGTGACCCCGCCGTTGGCTCTGGCCACTTCCTCGTTTCCGCGCTTAACGAACTACTCGCGCTCAAGGCAGAACTTAACCTGCTTTATGACCGCACGGGGCGTCGGCTCAAGTGGTACACCGTCTCGGTGGCAAATGACGAACTGGTGCTGACAGATGAGGACGGCGAGTTCTTCCGTTACCACCCAGCGAATGCAGAGAGTCAGCGCATCCAAGAGACAATCTTTCATGAGAAGCAACTTCTCATAGAGAACTGCTTGTTCGGCGTGGATTTAAACCCAAACTCGGTAAATATCTGCAGACTGCGACTGTGGATTGAGCTACTGAAGAGCGCCTACTATCGCACTGATCGCGAACTTGAGACTCTCCCTAACATCGACATCAACATTAAATGCGGAAATGCATTGGTGTCGCAGTTCGGCCTAGCGACCGACATAAGCTCAATACTGAAAACGAAAGGACTGAGAATAGCTGACTATCGAGCCGCTGTCCGTAGCTACCAGAACGCCCGCAGCAAAGGCGAAAAGCGCGAGATGCAGACATTGATCGAGCGGATCAAAGGCGATCTTCGCACTGAGATCTTTGGCAGCGACCCGAAGGTGCGTCGTCTACGCTCTGTGCAGGCCGAGCTCGATACGCTCCGGAACCAGCAACTTCTGTTCGAAGAATCGACAAAAGACAAGAAGGCTAAGGCAGTAAGAATTGGAAAACTCAGGGCTGAAGCCAGTAGTTTGGAATCTCACGTATCCGCGATCAGAAACAACCGTGTACTCATTAGCTCGTTCGAATGGCGACTCGAGTTTCCAGAAGTCCTACGCGACGACGGATCTTATGAAGGGTTCGATGCGGTGATCGGAAACCCTCCTTATGGGGTTTCGGTCACAGGCCTTGATCGCGACTACCTGGTCAAGACATTGGGAAAGGTCCCAGATTTCGAGATCTTCTATTGGTTTATCAATCGAGCGAAGCAGATATTGCGTCCTGGAGGACTACTTTCCTTTATCGTACCAAACGGGTTGCTGTTCAATGTTTACGCGTCCACCTATCGCACCAAGATCCTTGAAGACTGGTCGATAGTTGAGCTTCTGGACTGTAGCGCGTTCGAGATTTTCCCGGACGCGACAGTTCGAAACTGCATCATCTTTTTCGGAAACGACCGCCCCGTAGAGGAGTTTGGATTTAAGAGCACTGCTGACGCCGGCTCTTTCCTTGAACTTACAGCCCGTCCGCGCGAACTAGCCGCCACAAAAGTACTTAACGAGTGGAATCAAAATTGGGCGCTGCCGTTACGCCTGTCTCCTTCAGTGCTCATGCTGATCTCCGCCTTGCGCGGGCATCCAGTGCTGGAAGAACAGTTCGCAGTTTCCCAGGGCTATATTCCCTACCGTTTATCCGATTTGGTGAAAGTCTACGGCGAGTTGGAAGGCAAGGCGATCAAGGAAGAGCAGAAGTGGCACGCCGACCACCCGGTCGACGCGAGCTACATTGAGGAGTTGAAGGGCCGCTCAATTCATCGCTATGGCCACGAACGAACCGGTCGCTACGTTAAATATGGCCCGCACGTTGCCAGCTATGTGGATCCTCGGTTCTTCTCCCAACGGAGGCTCCTCATCCGCGAGATCACAACGCCACGTATATTGGCCGCGATTGTGGCTGAAACGTTTGTTAACGATCCTCAGATCATCTCTGTTATCCCCGAGCGTGGAGCGATGTCGCTGGAGACACTCTGGGCAATCATCAACTCTAAGCTCGCCACCTTCTTCCACTTCAACGCGTCGCCTAAGGCCACAAAGGGAGAGTTCCCTAAGATTCTTGTGCAGGACGTTCGCAGATTTCCTCTGCCCCGCCAGCTTGGGGAGGCTCTTATTCCTCTGGAGCAGGCTGCGCGCCAGGCGCTTGCCAAGCGTGCGGAAGAGCCACAATGTGACATGAGTGCGCAGGAATCGATCATAGACGCATTGGTTTACGAGGCCTACGGCCTGGACCCCTCACAGATCATGCTGGTTGAAAGCTCCTTGTAGCTCTGCCACTTGGTATCACTCGTGCACCGAGGATCGGAGTAGGTCCGATTTCCTTAGCACGATTGGAGCGCCTTGCTCCAGCGATCGCGCAAAGGCTCAACGTCTCTGCACGTAGCCGGTGATACGCCGCTCGATGACGGAGCTCGCATCTTCTGATTCAGAATAGTACGAAGACGCGGACGATCCGCATCCAATCATGAACCTCCGGCCCTTCCTATCGTTGGCTTACACCAACCACGGAAGCAGCCCGGATGTCAGTCACCACCCTTACCAAGCGCCTCGTCGCGACTACACAGCCCAAGGATCGCGCGTACGAGCTCAGGGACACACAGGTACGCGGTCTCCTGCTTCGGGTGCAACCCAGCGGGCATAAAGCCTGGGTCGTCACCTGGGAGCACGGGAAGCGTCGCACGCTAGGGTCTGCTGGACACCTGACGCTCGACGAGGCTCGGGAGATCGCACGCAAGATCATCGCGGAGTACATCCAGACCGGGCTACCCAGCATCGCCAAGCCCGCCGCCCCGAGGATCACCCTCGCTGAGTTCCTGCGCGACCACTACCGCCCCTGGGCCCACAGCGAACTGAAAGGGGCGGACAAGTACATCAGTCGCCTGGAGCGAGTCTTCCCGGCCGCACTCGACATGCCGATGTCCGACATCAACTCCGCCTGGATCGAGCGCTGGTGGATGGAGCGTCTGCAGACCAAGGCCCGCCCTGACCGGGAGGGTTTCATCACCAAGGCGACCGCCTGGCGCGACCTCGCCAGCTTCCGGGCCGTGATCGCTAAGGCAGTGAAGTGGGGAATGTTGGAGCAGAACCCCATCCAGCAGCTACGTATGAAGGCGGCCAAGCCTCGGAGCGTGGTGCGGTTCCTGAGCCCCGCCGAAGAACAGCGCCTCCGGGAAACCCTTACAGCGCGCGACCTGGAACACGCTGCCGCGCGCAGGTCAGCCAATGAATGGCGAGCAGCCCGGAAGCGTCCGCTGTTCCCCGAAGTACCCGCAGGGGCCTATGCCGATCACCTGACGCCTGTCGTGCTGCTGGCAATGAACACCGGCCTGCGTAGGGGCGAACTGCTGGCCCTGGACTGGTCGGACATCAACCTGCAGGCCCGGATGCTGACCGTTCGCCGGGAGAACGCCAAGTCCGGCAAGCAGCGCCATGTACCCCTGAACGTCGAGGCCATGGCCGTGCTCCGTCAGTGGGCATCGCAAGGCAGCGGGTCGGGCAGCGTGTTCGGCATATCCGGCATCAAGTCGTCCTGGGACACCCTGCTGACCACTGCGCGGGTCGAAGGCTTCCGCTTTCACGACCTGCGCCACCACTTCGCGAGCCGCCTGGTTATGGCCGGCGTCGATCTCAACACGGTCCGTGAGCTGCTCGGTCACGCCGACCTGACGATGACCCTCCGCTATGCCCACCTCGCGCCGGAACACTTGGCAGCAGCCGTCGAGAAGCTCGCTGCCTGAGCAGCGCGTTTCGCAAACCCTTCATTGCCCACCAGTGAGAACCAACCCAATGCGAATCATCACCCTGTCCGTTCTCTTCATCATTGCTCTGACTGCCTGCAAGAACCAGGAAGAACGTCAGCTCCAAGCCGCTCAGGCTCTGGTCAAGACCCAGCTCCGCGACCCGGACAGCGCCCAGTTCGACTGCTCTTGGCGAAGCGACCAAACCCCAAGCCAGGCAGAACGCTACGCATCAAAGGAGCCGATCCTCGAATGCGACGTCCGCGCCAAAAACGGGTTCGGTGGGTATGGCCGACCCCTGTCTTTCGACTTCCAGTTCTACGCCGACGCGCGTAAGGCCGACCAGGTCCGCCGTGCGTGGCATATGGACCGCAGCATTGGTATCTACGGCGGCGAGTGGGTCAGGATCAAGTAGCCGAACTATGGAGATTGGCCAGGGCTGTGCGGATTTCGGCTGACGCACTACCACACATCCGGGGCCGCTCTAGGACTTCGCTCTTCACTGGCGGAGTCCTGACTCACATCTTTTTTCGCGATGCGGCACCTCCCAACGGCTCTTCCGGGCTTATACATCACCACAAGTCCTTGATCGCTATGGCCCTGGTCCACGCTGGCCCGGCGCTGATCGCGAATTCTTATTGACGATACCGTGAGGTTTCATTGCATCAAGGCCGTGAGCGAACAGTCACGGCTACGTAACGACGGGCTTTCCGACCGTCGAAGAACAGGCGTCTGATGCAGGTAGTACCTGGGCACGTCATGTCCACATCACTTGCGTGTCGGGTTCGGTGAACCGTCGGATGCAATCACACTGCTCGCTAACGCACTCCCCTTCAACCTGCCGATTGACTGCAACGTCCCGCGACCGCAAGCGCCACTCCAACAGCCGGACTGCATACCTAGCCAAAGCATGCGAGACCAACGGCGCTCTTCATCCCGGAACTGATGACACTCCAGAACCTCGCAGGCGCTGCGCCCTGGGCCACTCCATCCGCCCAGGTAGACCCGGAGCCCTGAGCTCCTCCAGAGACCTCCAGCGAGCTCTCCGGCGCCCCGCATTCGCGGATCATCTAAGACATCCGGAAGCTGGCGGCGACCCGTCCAGTCTTGCCAGCAATCCATCCATACCGGCTGCAAACTCATCCCGGGATGGATGTGAAAGCTCATCGACGCAGCGCGCTTGCCCGGCGAAGCCGGGCCGCGCTTGCGACGGCCCGCGCGGCAGCGCTGGGGGAGCTGGCAAAGCCAGCGGGGGCGAAGCCCCGGAGCCCGAAGGGCGACCCTTGGACGTACCCCGCGGGCCATCCTTCACCACAGAAGATGTTTGATTCTGTTCTAGAGCTCTTGCTGTGTTCTATAGGCTCTCTTCTACTAAGGTGTCCGTTCTACCGGGGGTGAACATCTCTCAGTTTCGGGGGCATGACCATTGCTGGCGCCACCCGATCCAGCGACCGGAACAGGAGTGTTGTTTGCGCGCGTCGCGAGTACCAACAAGCCGCTGAATGCGCAAGCAATTTATTTTCCCGCCAGTTGCGCGCGGTGAGGCGTCAATGTTCATCCGGCGTCTATAATCTCGACACTGATCGAGCAGATCGGCAGTGGTGACGCGAGGTATCAGCTCATCCCGGCAGCCTTATGCTGACCGTGTACGACCCGCAGCACGGATGCTGCCGGCGCGCGATACCCGCGTCCACGATGAAACGCACACACACTGACGCACTGGATAGGGCCGCGCCCTATCGCCCCACTCCGCAGGTCTTGCCCTGCATCCAGGCCCAACGGCGCCTGTCGGCGGCACCCACTTAGAACGTTAGAACATGCTGGGCACGAGCTCAGCGTGCGGTTGTTTCATCTCATAGCAGGAGCAGTTTGTGACAAAGATTTCATCAAGCAACATCGCTACAAAAACCCTACACCTGGTCCGCGGGACGATCTGCGCGACACTCCTGGCCGCCCACCTGGCCATGACCCTTATCTCTGGCATCGCCATCGGCTTCACCTTCCGGCTGCTCGGCATGCCTGCGACGGGGATGGATCTGACAAGCGCCCGGGGATGCCTCGACAAAGCCCTTGGACAAATCCTGCAGGTATCCGGCCTGACGAACTATGGAGGCCGAGCATGAGCGCTTCATCATTCCAGCCCAGCACTTCAATCCACGGCGGCGGCGCCCCGAGGTGGGGCTGCACCTACATCGGGATCCCGAAGGAGGTGTTGCGACACGAGAATTTCTCGGAGCTGTCGCCCAAGGCGCTCAAGCTGCTGCTTTCGATCGGCGCCGGATTCCTGGGCAACAACAACGGTCACCTGATCGCCACCGCCCCGATCATGCGCACCTTCGGCATCAACAGTAAGGATTCACTGTCCGCAGGCATCAAGGAGTTGCTTACCCACGGGCTTCTGATTCGCACCCGCTCACAGCAGAAGCGAGATGCGGCGCAATACGCGTTGTCGTGGCTCCCGATCCAGCCTGCGAAACCCGGAAAGCCATATGACCCCGGGATCGTCTCGTCGGATGTGTCGTGCGACGCCTGGCGCAGCGTTCCGCACCACAAGGTGGTGCACTGATGGAGCCCATGACATTTCAGAACGGGTTCTCGTTGTCGGCGTCCACATGCCTGGCAGACGAATCGCAGGAGGATTTGGTGCGCTTCCATGTTTCTACAGCAGACGGTTTGAGCGCAGCGTCGGCTTCATGTCGCGTCGCAACTACACGCCATCCAGGATCAACGAGCATCACCGTAGGGATCGAGCATGTCCACATCGACAAGCGCTATCGTTGGGCAGAGCTTGAGGAGGCCCTCGTCAGCGCCATAGTCGGCCACGTCATTCAGCGAGCTTCCTGCCATCGATCAGGAGTCGTCCGCCTCAGCGTCGACAGCTGGCCAGAGCCAGGTGTAGCCCAAACGGTGCAGCGCTATGTAGAGAGCGATCTGTTCGACTGGAAGAAGCGTCGAGCCGGGGTGCAGTTGCGGGGACGACTTTTTTAGCAGAGGACTCCAGCAACTCTGGCCCGCGAGGGGATCTCACGCTCAGTGGCGGCATGGAGTCTCCGGCCGCCAACGTCCACCTGATAACCAACAGATCTGTCGATGAATATCAACCAATCAGACGCGGTTAACCGATTCCTGGAATATGCCGTCAACGTCGACGACTGGGGCTGCGCCCTACCAAAAGGGCATCACCTCGAGAAGACCATCTACGGACACGGAATAGACAGCTTCACTCGAATCAACAAAGTGCTCGCCCTTTTTTCAGACTCCGACAATGCATCAGGTCCAACGACTATTGATCGCATGCGAGTCCTGGGGGACGCCTGGACGAGTTGCGACAATCTGGGCCTGCATCGCGATGATATCGCAAAGATTCTGCGTGGTGCCGGCGCCACCGCCCGGCGAGAAATGATGACGCAGAAGGAGCGCGCTGCCTGGAAAGTTCTGCCAGTTGAGTTCACTATCTGGCGCGGCTGTCACAGCTTCAACGCAAACGGATTGTCGTGGTCGCTGGATGAATCAGTGGCCCGGCGCTTTCCCCTCCTACATCGCTATCGCGCGTCCGGCCGCCCAATCTTGCTACAAGCGATAGTCAAGAGGAACGATGTCGTTCTGAAGATGGGGAGGGGCGAAGCGGAGATCATTGCCATGCCGCGACGCAATGATGTGATCCGAACGCCTCTTACCGACCGATAGCTCGCAGCCGGTGATGGCAAGCGCTACACAGGCAAGGGCATCGTAGGCGATGCCGTTGGCGGATGAAGCAGGGGCGGCCATGTACGCTCGGGGTGCAGTCCTGCGACTCCCGAGCGTTCGGCCGTCGGCATCGCCCAGGCAGCGTCCCAGCCAGCCTGGCGTTTCACATCCGTCCGGCTTACAGGCCACTTACCGCACGACAGCGCATCGGAGTCTCGCGTGGAACTCCTTGTTCGGCCAGGAGTTCCGGTCAACCCAGCGTCGGCGGCCCTGGCATCAGAAGTGCAAGGGTCGGCAATTCAGAGCAGATGCGGATGATCCTCGGCCTGCCGCGCCCGGAGCGGGGCTACCACAGTCTCGCGAAGATCAGCCCGTGCGTACGCGCCTATCGGCCGGAAACGCGAGGTCACGCACATATACGGACTGTCGACTGCAGATCACGCTCCCCGTAGTTCGAGTGAAATGCGCGGGTAACACCACCCCCGTAGAAATTGCGCCTCCGCTCATCAGGCAGTGAACTTATGTCGAAGCGCACTCAACCGATATCGAACGACATCATCGACGCCCTGCTCGCTGACCGGCCACGAGAGGACATCCTCGCCAACGACGGCCTGATACAACAACTGGCCCAGCAGCTGATAGCACGCTCTCTGAACTTGCAGGCCAGCCCGGCGGCCAGGCTTCCGTCAGCCCATGAAGTCGCGCTGGACACAGGTGACACCAGGGCGGCTGACGGCAAGAACCCATCCCATAGCAGGGCCCCCAGGGGGCACGCCATGCCACAGGGGTTGGATACCAAGATCATGGCGATGTACTCAAAGGGCCTGACACCTCGCGAGATCCAGGAGCAGGTGATGGACTTCTACGGCATAGAGCTGACGCCGGCCGCGATATCGAAGGTTACCGACACCGCAGCTGACGAGATCAAGGCTTGGCAGTCGAGGCCCCTTGATGCCGTGTATCCAGTGATCTATCTGGACTGCATCCATGTCCGCGTCCGTGACGGCGCATCACGAGCCAAAGCTGTGTACGTGGTGATTGGTATATCTGTGACCGGCCAGAAGGAGGCAATAGGGCTCTGGATATCACCGCACGAGGGTGCGAAGTTCTGGCTCCAGGTGCTCACCGAGATCAAGAATCGCGGAGTCCAGGACATACACATCGCCTGCGTGGACGGCCTCAAAGGCTTCCCGGAAGCCATAGCTGCTGTTTTCCCGAAGACCATCGTGCAGCTGTGCGTGGTGCATATGGTCAGGAACAGCCTTGATTTCGTCTCCTGGAAGTCCCGCAAGGACGTGGCGCTCGATCTACGCCCGATTTACACAGCCACGACGGTTGAAGCCGCGACACAGGCACTTGCCGATTTCGAGACGAAGTGGGGTGACGATTATCCGACGATTGGTCAGGCCTGGCGCCGGAACTGGGCCCAGCTGACACCCTTCTTCGACTTCCCGAAGGAGATCCGGAAGATCATCTACACGACCAACACCATCGAGTCGGTCAACATGAGCCTGCGGCGAGTGATGCGCTATAGAGGCTCGTTCCAGAACGATGAGTCATTGGTGAAGCTGCTCTACTTGGCGTTGCGGAACATCAGCCGCCGATGGTCGCTCCCGGTCCACGACTGGAAGGCCGCGCTGAACCGCTTCGCGATCCAGTTCGGCCCTGATGAGTAGCCGTCCGATGCAGACCGACGCTGACCCTTCGCATATTGGCTAGCACGTCACCCAGCTTCAGTCCGGCTTAGCGTCAAGGCGCACAAACTTTCCTCCACGGAACTCAATCCACTGTGGAGCGTCTTCTTCATACCACTCCCGCTTCACCAGACCCATGTCAGCGCTGCTAGCGAATAGCACAATGTTCCAGGCCGGAGGATGCACGACACTCCCATATGCAATCCCATCTAGTTTCATTTCATCAAACTTATAGTCGCGTAGAAACTCCGTGACCACTTGCGAAGGGAGGTAATCAATGTGTGCGCGGTCGTCCCTCGCTACAGGCCTCATGATGGACTGCGCGAACTCCGTCAAGAAGCGCGCACCTAGACGCTCAAACCTTGTGGCGTCAGAGAAGATTCCCGGAACAGCTGGCAGCTTACGCAGATCAAGCACATTCAAGGGACGCAACGTTGACCACCGGCCTACTCGGCCGCTCATAGCCTTCACTTCATGGATCGCCCCGATGGCGGTTGATGCGAGATACAGCATAGGCACGCCGGGAGGATTCATCCGGTTACTTTGCAAGGACTTTTCTGGAGGAGGTGGACCAAAGTCGGATGCGTGGTACTTCGATCTCGGCGACAGGTCGGTTCTCGCCCGCCATGCAGTCAGGCCTATCGGGAGGGCGCGAATTAGCCCCATATCTAGGCAGAGGCTGGCAATGGAATTGAGCACATCCTGGGGCGAGTAAGAATCGTCATCCTCCACAATGCGGTTGAAGAAGAACCGCCGCTCGTGTTTAACAATGCTGCAGAATCTCTCCCAGCCCAGCTTCAGCGACTCATCCTCATCCAGCCTGAGCCAGTCATAGTCACACCATGTTTCACTTGGAAGCTCAGCGAT
This sequence comes from Pseudoxanthomonas sp. LjRoot206, assembly GCF_056175725.1. NCBI lineage: Bacteria > Pseudomonadati > Pseudomonadota > Gammaproteobacteria > Lysobacterales > Lysobacteraceae > Pseudoxanthomonas > Pseudoxanthomonas sp. LjRoot206. Next base: position 72,746 of record NZ_JBGFFI010000002.1, on the reverse strand, counting down.
AAGAGCGCGAAGCAAGCGATCTTTATGGTCGCGCGGAAGGCTAATTCCAATTTCATCCAGTAGTAAGTCGTAGGTATCCCAAGTAGGCGCCCCCTGATAGCCGCCCTCCCTGGTCTCATAGGGCAACTGATCAACTGCGAAGCCCCAGTATTTTCGCAAGCAACTGGTGATGTAACCGCACAAGCCTTCAAGGTCACAGGTGGGCGAATCATATCTGTCGCAGAAGTCACACCCCCTGCCACCCCCTTGCTCACGGATCCACGACCGAATATCTGGATCGTCAAAACACGACGAGCAAACTAACGCCATACGCCCTCAAGCCAGCAGTTTTGGTAGTCGCCAGGATAGGGCAACGCTTTGCTCTTCTGGCGGACCAGCCAGCTGTCAACGAATCGCTCGGACCCGTAGTAGCAATCCGACACCGCGCCGAAGCGCACCGGCTTCAGGCCGGCTTATCGGCACGTAAGTCGGCACTCCCACTTAGGAAAACACTGATATTTCTCAGTATTTTCATGGACTTGGCCGCATCGAGCGGTCACTCATAATGCTGGGGTCGGTGGTTCAAGTCCACCCATAGCCACCAGAATTTCTTTGAAATTCAACGCGTTACAAAGAACCCGCCTCACGGCGGGTTTTTTGTTGGGTGCGATTTGGGGTGGCGGGAGGGGTGGAGGCGGCTTACTCGGCACTTCTGGGACCCAGCACCACATCGGTCAACGGCCGCATTCTTTCTAACAGCCTTCGCGCCTCCTTGAGCTCAACCTCTGCGGCATCCCTCGCTTCGCTTGGGTCACAAAGCGCAAGCAGGCTCTGCAGGGCAACGCACGACACGACCAAGGGATTGTTCATCGAGGCCCCGACCTCTTCGGGCGTCGCCTTGTTCGCACCCACTCCATCGCCATGCGTGTAGATGTCCACAATCACCTTGCCACCATGAACCAAACCGTTCATGTCTACTTTCGTCCCCTCTAGCACCTTAGAGGGAACGCCCCCGCCTCCCCAATGGTTCGAAGTTTCCACAGTGATCCGCGCCAGGGTGATCGGCGCGAGCTTGCCGCGGGCGCCCTTACGCTTGGGCATGCGATCTTCGCTGACAAACGCCTGCGCCTCTTCAATTGTGGCTGGCCCTGCAAAGAAGCAACCACGCATGCACTGTTCAAACTGTGGCCGCTGCAAAAGATGAGCAGCCACCCAGGAGTGCAGCGGGTCGCATTTGCAGAGTCGCCCCATTGCTGCACCGAGATCCAGGGCAGAGGTAAGGAGCGCAGTCCCGGCCTGCCGTTTTGCACCTCGCACATCTGACTGAGCCAGCGAGAGCCCTCCCGCAGCCTCTCTAAGGCGAATAAGTTGATTCGCCACCCCGGCAATCGTTACGTCTGTTCCGCTAAGCACTGCGTTGATGTCCAAGTCACCCTCTCTTTGCCGGAATCGCACGGTGCCTTAGAAGAGATCAGCCACCGTACAAAACACTGCCCCGCGTTCCGCAGCGTGGCGAACTTTTCTATCGAGGACTTCCGTTAACGGTATCCGCCGTTCGAGCATCGTCCAGAGGTCTAAACCATCCATACAGATGATGCTTTTGGCGCGCCCGAACGCCAGAAGACCCTCTCCAGTGAATCCACTGTTGCTGATGAACAACCCGCGAGCCCAGGACGCCTTCTCTTGCACTTTCCCATGGAAGTTGCGCAAGTCAGCAGCCGGTGTTCGCGGCCCGTGCCATTTGGCCTCTAGTAGATAAAACTCACCGTCAAACTTAAAACTCCCATCTATCTGCTCACCTACCAGCCTAAAGGGACTGTTCGGCTGCAGCCCATATGCTCGGAACAATTCTGTAAGGAATGTCTCAAAGGCATATCCACGCGGCTGTGGCGCCAAGTCATGCAACGCAATAAGCGCTGACTTCAGTGCCTCTATGGGCACCGGCACTGATGCAGGAGATGGCACCCGATTCGTATCATCGCCAGCAGTTTTTCCTTCGAGCCTCGCGATTACCTCCAGTAACATTCCATCAGCATTCGGAAGATCGTCTTTCTGACGGGATAGTTGGTACATGCTGGCGCGATACTTCAGAAGTTCTCGAAGAGTGCGTGCGGCAGTTCCTTTATCTACGGTTTGCAGGAAAGTGCGCAGACGCTTCGCCTTGGATGTTCCGTTTTCAGCGAAGCGCGAATCGGTAAAGTCGATGTTTAGCTCATCCAAGAAGAATTCAGCGATCGTCCTGTCAGAGAAGTTCAGAACATAGCCCGACTCCATGCCCAGAACACGATCAATAACGCGCATGTCTGATGCCTTGATGTTCGACATGAAACCCCCTGACCTAGACATCATCATGATGTCGGCTTGCGGCGATTGGCACCAGCGGCCTTTGACGTGATGTCTTGCTTAGGGGAGCAAAGTAGTCCGCTCTTTGGGCTCAGCCAAATCCGCGCGGGACGCCCCCAACGCCCAAGTTTCATCTCAACTTTTTCAGGCCCCGGATTATCTCCTTCGTCGTGAAACCCGCTGAAAATCTATATCCACTGTTCCACACAACATTTAGTGTTGACCTTCCCCAAAACCCCCACTATCTTCGCCTCGTCGGTTCCGGGGATCGCTAGTCTCCGGATGAAAAGGGAAGCCGGTGACGCGTTCGCGCCACTCCGGCACTGCCCCGCAGCGGTAATTGGGAACGACCCCGCCACACAGCACTGAGGCCCATGCCTCGGGAAGCGGCGGATTAGGAGGAAGGCCAGCCTTCCACGCCCATGAGTCCGAAGACCTGCCGACGACCCCATTTCAGTGCACGCGATGGGGTGGTCGACTGGCGTTGCGTCAGTCGCGGGGCTTCTATTGTGGTTCTCGTCCCGCGACTGCACCCAGATCACCCACTGCCCGGGCTGGTGGAAGTGCGCTTAGCGGACATGGACCGATGAAGAACGAAGCCAATAGGAACAAGCTTCAGATCTGGAGTGCTATGAGCACTCGTGGGGCTGAGGTCGCCGGAAGGATCTTGGCTAACGCTGCCCTGGTGCTGGCGTCAGCAGTAGGAGCCGCGACATTTGTCCGGGCTGTTCGGTGGTGGAGATGCAAGCAGCCTTACGCCGACGAGCCCTATGGCATGTCGCATGCAACACAGAGACTCATTCACAAACTTACCCACATGTTACCCACAGAACCCAAGATGTAGGGCACGAAGATAGAGTGACGCTACTACAAGTAGTGTAGGCATCTATCCCAATCTCCTAGATTCATGGGTATACTTCGTTCAGCAAACGCTGAAAACCAAACGCCCCACATTGCGAGTGCGGGGCGTCTGGGTGAAGCAACAGCAGCAATAGGAGGTGAAGCCAACTGAACTATCGGGAGCGTATTGCCCCGCCAGATCCAAGTAGACAGCCCTCGAGCTGCTGGTCGTCGAAGACACGGAATTATAGGCCCTTGCCTGTAATCCGCCAAGCAACCACGAGCGCCTGCCCACTTGGACCTCCCAGCCGATCCCTGCACCCCGCGTGGGATGGATCTGTCGGGGTTGATCTAACCATCAACCTTTGAGGTCTACAGCAATGACCGCACTACCCAAACTCAGTCCCGTAGTCATCAGGCCCCGCCTCTCGGACCGTGCAGCGGCGAAGTTCCTCCGCCTGCCCGCAGTCGAACAGATGCGGATCCTGCGCGAACAGAAGTACCCCAAGAACGCGCCACAGGTCTTCAAGTCGCCGTACTACCAGTACGGGCGCTCTGCGATCCGCGAACTCATCGAACGTGGTGAAGCTGGCCTGGTCAACGCGCGCGCTATCGTACAGTCCATCGGCAACCCGTCGCGCCGGATGCATAGCATGCGGGTCTTGGAGCAGTTCTGGGCCTCGGAGCATGCATCCCGTGGTCTGAAGCTGATCACGTGGAAGCGCTACCTCCTCGAACTCGGTGACGTCGAACTGCGCACGTCGCCGGATCTGCTCGCGCTGCAGGGTGACGACCTGCGCTTCATCTACTTCAACTTGAACGCTGAAGAGCAGGATCCTGAAGTGGCACGCATGACACTGGAGCTTGCGCACTGGATCATGAAGGAGAACGGCGTAGACGTCCGTCCGGAGCAGTTGGAGTTCATCGACCTGTTCACCGGCATGCTCTACCGCGGCAGGAAGCCGCGCCAGCGCACGATCAAGCTGATGCAGGAAAACGCAAAGCTGATCGAGAGCTTCTGGCCCTCCATCGATCCCTAAGCTCGGCGAGCATTTGTTTGTAGGCAGGCCCTCATGGCCTGCCTACTCGTCTAACGGTTGCGGACGATCCGCATCCAATCATGAACCTTCGGCCCTTCCTATCGTTGGCTTACGCCAACCACGGAAGCAGCCCGGATGTCAGTCACCGCCCTTACCAAGCGCCTCGTTGCCACTGCCCAGCCCAAGGAACGGGCGTACGAGCTCAGGGACACGCAGATACGCGGCCTCCTGCTCCGGGTGCAACCCAGTGGGCATAAAGCCTGGGTCGTCACCTGGGAGCACGGCAAGCGTCGTACGCTGGGGTCGGCTGGGCACCTGACCCAGACCTGATGGTTTCGTTCCAGACCGCCCCTGCCGATCGGTTGGAGATTGAGGTAGCTAGCGGAACGAGTGACCAGAAATTAGCACCACCTGTGGCGACGTGATCTGGAAGCCGACGGCAAGAAGGCATTCCCCGGCAATGGCGTGGCTCGTGATCAGGAGTTGCTCGCGCTCAAGCTCGAACTGGCGCGGGTGAAGAAGGAGCGGGATTTTTTGCGCGATGCGGCGGCGTTCTTCGCCAAGGAATCGTCTTGAGGTACGAGGCGATCCGACGCCACCGCGACCAGTACCCGATCCGCCATATGTGTCGTTGCCTGAAGGTCTCGCCCAGCGGATTCCACGGTTGGGCGTCGCGTTCACCCAGTGCCCGCGATCAGGACAATGCCCGGTTGCTTGTGAAGATCCGCGAGCATCATGCGGCCAGCGACGGCGTGATGGGCGCACCGCGCATGCACGAAGTGCTGGGCTACGAGGGCGAGACGGCCAGCCTCAACCGGATCGCCAGGCTGATGGCCGGTGCCGACCTGTCGGGCGTGCCGCAGAAGCGGCGCTGGCGGCACAAGCGCTCGGGCGTGCGCCCGACCTTCGTGCGTAACCATCTGGCCCGCGACTTCACCGCCAACGAGCCCAACACCAAATGGGTCGTGGACATCACCTACATCCGAACAGGGGAAGGTTGGCTGTATCTGTGCGCCGTGCTGGATCTGTACTCCGGCAAGGTCGTCGGCTGGTCGATGGCACCGGTGCAGGATCGGCACCTGGTGCTCAAGGCGGTGATGATGGCGAGCTGGCAGCGATCGGATCGCAACTCGGTGATCCTGCACTCCGACCGCGGTACGCAGTTCACCAGTGCCGAGTACCAGCAGTTCCTGAAGGACCACCACATCATCAGCAGCATGAGCGAGGTGGGTCACTGCGGGGACAACGCGGCGGCTGAAGGCTTCTTCGGCAAGCTCAAGCGCGAACGGGTTCACCGCCGGCGCTACCTGACCTTGGCAGAGGCCAGGAGCGATGTGTTCGACTACATCGAGCGGTTCCACAATCCGCTCATCCAGCGAAGGCTCGATGCCAAGGATCAGGCCTTTAGACTCTTAACCCAACAGTCCGTGGAAACGGGGTAGAACCCCAGAGCAACGACTACGCGCCGCAATCCGCAGCAATAGGGAACTCCCGACAGCCGTCCTGCTCGCGCTGTCCATCTGGGACCGGAACATCTGGCGGCAGCCATTGAGAAGCTAGCGGCCTACTTCCCTAGGTATACGTGGGGGTTCTCAACTACTCAACACGTGGCAGCACATCCTCGTCCACGTAAACGAGTAGTTGTCCCGGTTGGCAGCCGAAGTACCGACACAGTCGGTCGATGATCTCAGTGCCCACATTAGCGCCAGGCTGGTTTGCGACTTTGGACAGTGTCGCCCGATGGATGCCTGTGGCCTCTGCCACCTCCGTAAGCGATACGACTCGCCGCTCTCGGAACGCTTTGTCGGCTATCAGCTCGGTGAGGCGGAATCGAATCATATGAATGAATGCTTAATGACGTCGATTAAACGCGACGTTTGTCGTTGACAGACGCCATGTGTCGTCTATTATGAACAACAAGCGTCGCTTATACGCGACAGCCGTTGACGATGAACGACAAGGAGCGCGCCGTGCAAACTTACCTCACCACCGAAGAACTGGCTAGCCGGATCCATTACGACGTCCGCACGATCAGGAATCGCCTCAAGGACAGCGTCCTGCTGGAAGGCACCCATTACATCCGTCCCTTTGGAGGTCGGAAACTCCTGTTCCTGTGGGAGGCGATCGAGAGGGATATCGGTATCGCGTCCGCCAGCAGGGCGCCCCTGATCCCGATGGCCAACGGAGGCCGGGCACATGGCTAACGTCCGCCGCCGCCCCGAGACGGGCTGCCTGTTTCTTGATTTCCGGTACCGCGGCGTTCGATGCCGAGAGCAAACGACCCTGCAGGACACGGTGGCCAACCGCCGGACTCTGGAGGCCTTTGCCAACCGCATCAAACGCGAGATGGCCAAGGGATCGTTCGACTACAGGACGTTCTTCCCCGACAGTCCTCGTGCCGCTCAGTTTGACGGCGACATGGGGGCCGCTCCGATGGTGGTGGCGACAAGCAGCCACGCCTCGCCGGATAGGGGTCCCTCCACACCGACGCTGGGGCAGTTCGCAGGGACTTGGTACCAAGAGAACCTGCCCCGCTGGCGCCAGACTCATGCCGACACCGTGCAAGGGACCCTGCAGCAACACATTCTTCCCAAGCTGGGTGAGAAGCCGCTGGCTGAAATCACCCGAGCAGACCTGCTGGCCTTCCGCGCCGAACTGGGCAAGCAAACTGGCAAAGGCGGCGGCGCCCTGTCTCCCTCCAGGATCAATCACATCATGACGCCCTTGCGTATGCTGATGGCCGAGGCCTCCGAGCGCTATGAGTTCCTCACCCCGTTCCGAAACATCAAGCCGCTGCGCCTACCCAAGCTAGACATCCAGCCGCTTTCGCTGGATGAGGTCCACCGTGCGCTCGGCACCGTCCGCAAAGACTGGCATCCGTATCTGGCGACCCGCTTCTTCACGGGGATGCGGACAGGCGAGATCAATGCGCTGGAGTGGAAGCACATCGACTTTGAGCAGGATCTGATCCTAGTCCGCCAGTCGATCGTCAAAGGGAAGTTGGAGAACACCAAGACCGATGGCTCGATGAGGGATATCCCCATGGTTCCCTTGGTGCGCACGGCCCTGCTTGAACAGCGGAAACTGGTTTCTGAGGATTGCCGCTGGGTCTTTGCACAGCGCAACGGTGATCCGATCAACCTGGTCAACTTCACCAACCGGGTCTGGCACCCCCTACTCCGCCATCTGGGCTTGGCGCCCCGAAGGCCCTACCAGACCCGCCATACGGCAGCCACGCTGATGCTGGCCTCAGGCGAGAATCCGGAGTGGGTGGCCCGGACCTTGGGGCATGCCAATACGGAAATGTTGTTCCGGGTCTACTCGCGATACGTGCCGAACCTGACCCGCAACGACGGCAAGGCCTTCACGGGGCTGGTCACCGCCTCCTCCATGCCGACCAGTAGCACTGCCCGGACGAAGGATGCCCCGCAGGGCACGACCACTCCCTTGTCCGTGCTGACGCGCAAACAGCTCGAAGCCTTGGTCGCTCAACTTCAGCAGCAGTAGCGGCTCCGCCGAGCCCCCCCAACCGCCGAACAAGCCCCGCTTGACGCACTTGCGACGAGCCGAGCCCTCCTGTGTCTCAAAACCCACTCCACAGCAACTCATCCAAGGAAGACCCATGAACAAGCACCCCCTCATCACCCAGCCCGTCACCTTCGATGCCGTTCTCGAACCTGGCCTGATCAGTGGCGATGGCCTCCAGTCGGTACGCGTGCTCCATCCAGACGGCGAGCTCGCCGCGTGGACCTGGCATCACTTCGATGCAGCCAACACCGACTCCGTACTGACTGCCACCGTGAGCATCCACCCCCTTGGCTATCCCGTGGGACTGACCTCGGTCATCGACCGCATCCAGTGGCAGCCGGCCTTGCAGGTCATCGACCTCATCCCCGAGGCCACAGGCACCGCGAAACTGGTCGCTCGCTTTCGCGCGTTGGTGGATCAGATCCGCCACCCGGGTATGCAGCAGCTGCTTCAGGACGTCTTCGCCCTGCGCCCGCTGTTCTACAACTACTGGAACGCGACCATCGAGGTCGACGGCAAGGCCTGCTCCCTGGCGCAGAAGGCCATCACAAATGCCGAGCTGGTGCAGTGGGGAGTTGGATTGTCGTCTTTCCAGCGCGCGGTGGGCATGACGTTCGCACTGCTCCGAAACGCAGGACAGGCTTGGCCACGGGAGCAGTGGTCAGATGGCGAACATGCCTTGCACCTGCTTCGGCAGATCGATGGATCCATGTCGCATTTTGCCCAAGGGTACCCGGAGGATGCGGACGTGCTGAGGGAACTGATGGAGCACGAGTACCGCCTCTCCCTCAGCCCGCTGGCATTGTCCACCCTGGAGCATGTCAATCATCTGGCTGACACGAGCTGGCTCGATACCCACTGGGATGGACCGGACGGAGAACAGGCCGGCACACGGAGCAATCTGGTTTCCCTGGACGCCTTCCGGCGTCGGCGGGCTTCGTGGTCTAGCTGACACCCTCATGCTGTCCAATATGGACGCAGCCGACGACCTGGCTGTAAGGCTGCTTCACAGGCTCAACCATTCTGTCCGCTTGCGATGGATTGAAGGTATCGCAGAACCTTATCCGTTTCGCCGGCGCCGATGACCAGCAGCATCGTCCTGCCATTGAACACCCTCACGGGTGCGCTTCCCATCAGCAACAGCGCATCATGCGAGGCACGCTTCATCTCCAAGACTACGGCCGAGATGTGTTCGACATCCGCCAGCTTCCTCTGCAAAGCAGAAGTCCGCCAGATCTCTGGCTGCGTCTCCTCTTGGCATTCCAAGGCCGCCGCTAGCTCCGGAAGCGTCAAGCCGAGGCGGGCAGCGACTTGCGCCGGGTCAATAGAGGATTGCCCAGTTGGACGCTCCCCGGTACCCGCTCCAATCCTGCTCATTACCCAATCTCCCGGACGTCATGGATCGACATGTTCGCGATCAAGCGTCTCACTCGCTGATATCTGCGGAAGCCATGCTCTCACCCAACTACCCCGAGGCCATCACATGACCATGCCAGATGAACGAACACGCGCGCTATTGTGGGCAGGGAGTTTCCTTGTCGACATTGCGCGTGACGATGTACTTCCTATGCCTCTCAGGCGAAAGGCCGCAACAATCGCGAGACACTTCCCCACTGTGGAAGACGTCGCCTGGCTGGCGGAGTCCATTCGCGACTCTGTTCTCAGCATTCAGTTGGCCTCACCGGAACAAGCACTTCCAGAACAGAGTGATTGGGACTTCGAGCCGTTGAGACACTCCACGAGGCTTAGCTGGCCCGAAGGCCCATAATTTCAAGAGCTGGCAGCCATCCAGTGGCGCGGTAACCGAACGGACCCTACGACCCGACATATCGAACACTCCTGCAATTCGAGCAGCAGCACCGGATTGTTCCATCAAGAGCATACGCGTCATGACATTCGCTCAACAGAAGCCATCAAGTAGCTTCCTACAGGGACTACGTGAGAACGGAACCATTTCCCCGAGGCTGTTCGCCGAGCAGTTCCGCGTTGACTTGGCGACGCTGGCTGATCTGGCACACATCCCGCCAGATGCCATCTCGCATGTTCCCGAGTCGGAGCTATTGCAGGACTACATGCACAACGCTGCTAGCGTGATATCCGCACTCCTCGAGTCCAGTGACTTGGACATCGAGCGTGCCATCACTTGGTTTCGCCATGCTCCATTGATCGAGCTGGGAGGCGATACCGCCGAGCGGTACGTGTCTCAAGGGAGGACCGCCGCGGTTCACGCCTACGCTCTAAACCTCACAGCAGGAGCTACCGGTTAACTGAGGATCGCCGGTTCGGGCACCCTAGCAATACATTTAGGCCGACGAGGTTTCGCGGGTCGGCTTGAACGAATTGTTAGGCCTCAGCCGGGACGCCAAGTAACCGGCACAGACGGCAGCCCACGAAACAAGAAGAGCAAACGGGAGCCACGATCCGCTGCCAGAGCCGTAGAGCCTGACAAGGCTGACGAACTCCCATGCCTCAATCACGCTCAGTGCTATGAGCGCCGAGACGAGCACGTGACCAAACAGCCGTCCGCGGGTGATGCATAGCACTGCGATCCCTATTAGCAGTCCAAGAACGGCCACAACCGTTGAAGTTACTACTACACGAACGGGCCACTCATACGATGCGCCCGTAAGAACCTCAACTCGAAAGCCCCCAAGTACCCACGCAGCAGCCAGTAGGTACCAACCCGCCACACCAAGATTAACCATTGAAAACAGCAGGCGCGACAGGATTTTCATGAGGTTAAACTGCCTAATAGCCGGATCCCTGAGTCTGGTTATACGACTTGCCCGCAGCGCGGGCTACGGCGGGCTATCCCCCTTGATACGGCTCGATCTTAGGGCGGCGGGGTCCGGCTAACACGCCGATGCATATTCGGACCCAGCGAGCTGAGCAGGCCGCACTTCCAAGGGCCGTAACGAAGCGCTGATGGACGACCGGTTTGGGTCGAAAGCTGCCGCGCCCTACCCGGATAAGCATTCAAGATGCTATCTCGCCAAAAGCAGCTATTGACTGGAAGCTGACATCGAACGCTTTGGTCCGACCGCGCTTGCAATATACCAATCCGAAAACGTGCCTCAGGTGAGAAAGCACCTCGGACCCGAGTGATGTTCGAATACTGCTTTAGATGTCTAGCTTTTGTTCGGAGCTGGTCGCGTATCAGCTGACCAGCGAAGCGAGTCCAGGAACAACGAAACCATGCGCTGCGCGTATTCCAGTCTCGTGTCGTGGGCGGCCAGACAAAGGCTCGAAACGGCATCCATGAACTCGTCGGGATCCACGTCGCTTCTAACTTTGCCAGTCTGGACGGCCGCAGAGAACAAACTTCGAAACGCCGGGCGCAGCAGGCTGTCGCGTCGCTCTGGTAGAGAAGCAAACGCCGGATCGGAAATAACTTTGGCCAGTCCACGCTTACTGCAGGCGAGTACCGTGAACTCCAGCGTCCAAGCCGCCAACGCTTCGAAAGGCGGGAGCTTTGCGGCCAAATCGGGCGCCTTGGATGCGCACGCTTCCAGTTCGCTGGCGAAGACCGCGGCCAGCAGATCCTCGCGTCGCGGGAAGTGGCGGTAGAGCGTGGCTACGCCGACGTCGGCACGGGCCGCGATGTCCCGGATCGGCGCGTCCGTACCCTTCTCTTCGAAGACAACCTGCGCCGCCGCCAAGAGCTTTTCCAGATTGCGCTGGGCGTCTGCTCGAGCCTGCCGGGGCGGGGACTTTGCTTTCCCCTCTGAACGCTTGGTCACGGATTCCACCTACCCTCTTGCAAAACGGAACATGTTCCGTTTATTATAACTCCTGCTCGCGCATGCATCCAAACCGACCGGACCCGTCAGGCCCATGCCCTGATGGTTAGCCCCGTTCGGCCCGGATTTCCCTTCAACGCTGGAGAGAAACCTTGAAATCGCTCGTCGCTACCGCGCTGATCCTGGCCACTGCCCCCGTCGCGCCGAGTCTGGCGCAGTCCGGCACCCCGTCTGCCACATATTCGACCCCATCCGCCCTTACCTCCCAAGGAACTCATGCCATGAACGAAGCCACTGTCAAACCCGATCGCGCTCCGCTCCCCGCCGCGACTCCGATCCTGTCCTTCAGCCCGGTCACTCTCAACATGCCCGGTCGTACCGACCCGAACCTGCAGATGCGGGTGGTCATGCCCGCCACGGGCACCAATCTACCGGTCATCCTGCTGTCGCATGGCCACGGTGGTTCGAACTTCATCGCCTCCATGCGCGGCTACGGCCCGCTTGCGGACTTCTACGCCGCGCATGGTTTCGTCGTGATCCTGCCCACGCATCAGAATTCCCGGACCCTAGGCCTGGATCCCAACGGGCCGGAGGGCGTGCTGCACTGGCGCTCCCGTCCGCAGGACATGCGTTTCATCCTCGACCACCTCGATGAAATCGAGAAGGCGGTCCCCGGCCTTGAGGGGCGTATCGATCACAACCGCGTCGGCTTTGTGGGCCATTCCCTTGGCGGGCACACGGGCGCGATCCTGGCCGGCGCCCGGGTCACCGATCCGGTGAAGGGCGACGTTGTCGACCTGAAGGAATCACGCATCAAGGCTTTTGTACTGTTCTCGCCCACCGGCGATGGCAAGGATGCCGCAGAGTTCGCGAAGACCAACTATCCGGCGCTGACAAACACCGACTTCAGTACTCTGACCGCACCGTCGCTGGTGTTGACCGGCGACCAGGACTTCAACGAGCGGTTCTCCGATCGCAAGACATGGCGTGGCGACGCGTTCCGGTTCAGCCCCAAGGACAATGGCGCCATGCTGGTCACCTTCAACAACTGCGCCCACATCTTCGGCGGCATTTCCGGCTACGACGCCAAGGAGGCCAATGACGAAAATCCCCAACTGGTCTCGGATGCGCAGTGGGTGACATGGTCCTACGTGATGTCGCAGCTGTATCCGGAGAACAAGGCGTGGTCGATGGTCGCAGCCGAGCTGGAGCGTCCGGACAACAGCATTGGCACGCTCGAGACCAAGTAGTTTCCCGAGCACGACGTGCGGCGAAGGGGTCGATCTCCAGGCCCCTGCGCCGCGACAAGATGTGTTTTGAGACGTCGAGGTACTGGATTGAGTCTGGGCGCGCCATCCGGCCAGGCCGTTCGCATCGAGCGCAGTCGACTTAAGAGTCGAGACTGGAGTTCCGCTTCCGGCCAGAAGCTGACGTCGTCCCTAGCCTGACCAGCAAGAGATGTCCCGCAAGCCACTACTGGAGCCGACTTATCGGGTGAAGGACATCGCTGTTCTCTAGATTCGCGTGCGGCTTTCTATGTCGCGTTCGCCATGCCGATAATTAGATGGCGGTAGGCTGGCGTGGGCGCCGCGCAACGAATGTCGAGTTGGCTTACGGCGACTCGAGCGGTGTGTCGCTGTTGCTGTAACGCACCGAACGGAACACCTGTCCAGTCGCCTTGCAATCGCCCGGCTCCCAAGCACGCTCGGGCGCCAAGCCGTAGTTGGATTGGCAGCTCCAGCCGGCATCTGTCATGAAGCACATGCGCACGTCCACATGGGCGGTGCAACTGTTGACGATGCGTCCAATCAATCCGCTGCTGCTGGGGCACACGTGTGTCTTCGTGACCGGTTGGCCAACGCACGTGTCGGCGCGATCTTGGGTCGATGCGCTGCCTACACCAGCCGCCCTGACACTGGAAGTATCCGGCGCGGCGTTGAGCGCCGCAGCAGCGGCACGGCGGTCAGCATATTCCGCCGCGATCGCCTCCTGACGCTCCGTAGCGGCGCGCGCGTTCGCAAGCTCGCGCGCGTACTGGTCCGATCCGGCCGCACTGCCTTGACGTTCGGACGCGGCCTGACGTGCCGCCTGGTCGAGAGTGGCGTCTAGACGCGCGCGCGATTGGGCTTCGCTTTCAACCGCAGCTGCGGTTGCCTGCACGAGGCTGTTGTACGCTGCCGAGGCCAAGCGCTGCTGCTGCTCGGCGCGGTCCCGTTCCTCCTCGCGACGCTCCTCGGCCTGGCGTTGCTGCTCAGCCGCTGCGTACGCCCGCACGTTGTCGACCGCGTCTTGGGTTGCGGGGGAGAACCAAGCGGTCCCCACGTAGTCGAGATCGCCGATGGCCCGTCTGATGCCAAAGCTGCGCTTGCCTCCATTCTGATGGTACGTCAGGCCTCCGGTCGTGTTGTTGGGATGGAACACGAGCACCACGTAACCGCCCCGGATGTCGTAACCGATGACCAAGTCGCCCGGTTCGCGCGGGTCGGCATAGTAGCCATCCAAAGGATCGGTGGCAGGTGCACCGGGAGTGCCAGCAATATAGGCCAGGCTGTTCGCAGTGGCGGCGCCATGCCAGTTCTCCAGCAGTTCGAACCGCCCCGGCGTGGCGGTCGGGCGAATCAACATGCGGCCGGTGCGTGCACCGCCGAGGGTGCCATGGTGCAGCGCCAAGGACGCGCCGTCGCGGTAGACATCGAGCGTGTACGTGGCGCCCCACGGATTGGTGCCGACGAACGACCGGCCGATGCGTGCATCCAGCCAACCGAAGCTCGTGTTCGTGGGGGTTTGTGCAGGCGCAGCGACGACAGGCGCTGCGGGCCCTTCGTTGGCGGGCGCAGTGCGGGTGACAGGCTTAGTGGTCGCGACGATCACATCCTCAGCAGGGGCCAGCGACCCTACCTGTGGTGAATAGGTCCAGGTCCTGTTCACCTTGGCGACTTGGTTGTCGCTACCCAGCTTGACCGACTCGGCCACCAGCCGTCCGTCGACCAGCGACATGCGGTAGGGCAGCTTGATGATGCCGCGGCGTATCCACAAGATGGAACCGTCCGCGCCGATACTTCCATCGTAAACGTGCGAGCGGCTGTGTTCCTGCACTAGCGTGCCGGGCACCGCGCCGGGACGGATCGTCGCCGATTGTTGGGTGATACCGGTTTCAACGAGCGTGTCGTTTGGCCCCCACGCCCACGTCATGCTGCCGTTCTCGCCTTGCCACGTCCTGCCGGCAAGCTGTGCGTATACGCCCCAGTGGTTTGCGTCGCGCGGCGCAACGCTGGGCCCGTCCGTGGGGGCCGCAGCGCGGACGTTGCCGGCCGCGCACACGAGCAGCACGAACAACAACTGTCGGAGATGATGAAGCATGGCTTGGTCTCCCCCTTGAGTAAGGATGCATTCTAATCAACAGCAGGCCACCTGGATGACAAGCTGTCGACACGCGATTCATGCATGCGACGTAAAAACTCTATGCCTTCTGGACGACAGGCTCGAGGTGGCATTCCGCCTTCTCCAGCCGCTCAGCCAGGCCCAGCCGCGTAGGACCCTAGCCACCGGGCATCCGATCAGGCTTGCTGGTACGACGAACGCGCCTGCGGTCAGGACTCTCGCTGATCCACCCATCCCCCTTGACCACCACAGTCAGGTAAGCCAAGGGATGGCGTCTGGATCGGCCTACTCCCGGTGCTTGCCCAGCTCTCAATTATTGACCGTAGCCAGAGCGGCCAAATTTTCTTCGACGGAAGCCTATCCATCACTCGAATCTGACCCGAAGCGATGTCCGCTTCGGGTCGGAAGCGGACATTACGCAAACCGTAAATTGAGTCGACGCGCGAAGCAGGCTTGGTCTGAATGGCGGACGTTAGACTGGCCTGCTCTGGAGCATGCGGTGGAGCAGCTCTTGAAGAAGCCGCTGATCCGACACGCCGAGTTGGCCGATCACCGGCGCCAAGGCCTTTTGCCCTTGCGCACGCAGTCGCTTGATCAGTTTGGCGCCCTCGGCGGTGATCAGCACATCGGTGGCGCGACCATCGGCTTCATTGGGCGCACGCGCCACCAGGCCACGTTTTTCCGCCCGGGCAATCAGCCCGGACATCGTGTGCTTCTCTAGGCCCAGGTATTCGGCCAGCTCATTCATGCGTGGGCGTCGGTCGGCCAGGATGCCCAGCACCCGAACCAGGGAGAGCGAGAGATCGTGTTCGGCGCCGATCTTGTTGATGACGGCCATGGTGACAAAGGCGCTAGTCACCAATGCATCGGCCAACCCTTCTTCGGGAGCGGAGGGCTGTTTCAAGCTGCGGGTCGGGCTCATGAGCACAGCTTGACATAGTTCGTATAGCGAACCAATATTAGGTCGTATTACGAACTATGGCGCCAGCGGTGCCGAAGGAACTTGTTTGAAAGCGGCCCTCATCACCTCGTATGACGCCCCACCCGAGTACTGCGATGTCGCCGATCCTCCTGCCGTGGAGTCCGGTCAGATGCTCGTGGACGTGCTGGCGGCCGGTTTGCATCACATCACCCGCGGTCGCGCCTCGGGCCAGCACTACTCCATCAACGGCACCTTGCCCGTCATTGCCGGCGTCGATGGCGTCGGTCGCGGCACCGATGGCCGGTTGCGCTACTTCGTCCAGGAGCCCGGCTTGCCCGGCTCGATGGCCCAGCGCACGGTCATCGCACTGGATCACAGCATCGAGCTCCCCCATGGCGTCGACCCGGTCCTGTTGGCCGGCGCCATGAACCCAGCGATGGCCTCCTGGCTGGCGTTACGTTGCCGAGTGCCGGGATTTGGCCGGCGTTTGCCGTTTCAACAGCGCAAGCGGGTGCTGGTGCTGGGCGCCACTGGCAGCTCGGGACGCTTGGCCGTCCAGATCGCCCGACATTTGGGCGCCGGCGAGGTCATCGCCGCCGGCCGCGATCCGGGCCGGTTGGCGCAATTGCCGGCGCTAGGGGCGACCGACACCGTGACCATGGGCGATCCCCGGTTAGGCGTACTGGCGAGTGAGGTGGATGTGGTCCTGGATTTTGTGTGGGGCCAAAGCGCGGTGATCTCCATGGAAGCGGTGCTTCGGCATCGCCAGCGACGCGATCGGCCGCTGGATTGGGTCCATCTGGGGTCTATGGCCGGCGAGAGCGCACCGCTTCCCGGGGCTTTTCTGCGCTCGACCAAACTCCAGATCCTGGGCTGCGGGCACGGCGCCCTGTCAGGTCGCCAGATGCTGATCGAACTGCCCGCGCTGGCCGAAGCGCTGGGCCGCGGCGCTTTCCAAACGCAGGTACGGACGCTGCCGCTGAGCGAGGTGACGCGGGCGTGGCAGGCGCCGGATGACGGGGCTCGCCTGGTCTTCACGCCATGGCGGGTGTGATGGCCGCCCATGGCCATGACCGAGCTGGATTGCCAACGCTCCCTTACATCGTTAGAGTGATCGAACTAACAGTGTTAGGGCGTCTATGCGCAGCCCCCTGAAACAAGAGCACATCATCGAGGCGGCTTTCCGGTTACTTGATGAGACCGGCATCGAAGGCGTGAGCCTGCGCAAGCTGGCCTGCAGCTTGGGCATCCGGGCGCCCTCGTTGTATTGGCACTTCAAGAGCAAGCAGGCGCTGATCGATGCAATGGCCGACGCGATGATCACCGAGGTCGCGCGCGACATTCCCGCCGGTCAGCACTGGCGCAGCACGATGCATCAGATCGCCAATGAATTTCGGACCGCGTTCAAGGCCCACCGCGATGGGGCCCGCGTGTATGCCGGCACCTTCCTGGCCACCGAGAATGTGCTGCGTGTGGGCAATGCCACCATCTCTGCCCTGGTCGAGGCAGGTGCCGATGTCGAGTTCGCCGCGACCACGGCTCTGGACTCGATCTACTACGTGATGGGCTTTGTCATCGAAGAACAATCCCTGCCCGAACAGCCTGGCGTGATCGAAGGCGTGCAACAAGCCTTCTTCGCACTGGCCAAGGCGCGCTTTCCGCGGTGTTGGGAAGCACGCGAGGTTCTGGCCGAACCCAAGTTTGATGAGCGCTTCACCAACGGCATTGAGCTGATTCTTGATGGCGTTGAGCAACAGATTTTAAAGAGAACTTAATGCGTCCTGAGAAGAATCAGGCCGCACCGATGGTCCCGCTGTTAATTCACAGCCATGCGTAAGCCCTCGGGCGCAGCGCAGTAGCAAGCAGCATCACCCCCCCCCCACATCCTGGCTTCCCTATGCGCGCACCGATCCTGCGTTGGTCATTCCTGCTCGTTTCATTGCCCCTGCTCGCTGCCTGTGGCGACAAAGAAGACGAGGCGGCCGCCGAGCCGTCCTCGGCCTTGACCGTTGCCCTGACCCCCGTGCAGACCTATGCCTTGGCACGCAGCGTGACCGTGTCCGGGCCGGTCTCGCCCTACGAGGAAATGCAGCTGGGTGTTGAGCTCAGCGGTCAGCGCGTCACCGCCCTGAATGTGGATGTGGGCCAGCAGGTCAAGAAGGGGCAGGTTCTACTCGAACTCGACCATCGCACGCTGGACAGTTCGCTAGCGCAAGCTGAAGCCGCGACCCAAGAGGCCAGCGCTGCTCTGGTATTGGCGCAAGCTCAACATGCACGCGGATCGAAGCTGGCGGCCGAGCAGCTGATCAGCGCGGCGGACCTAGATCAGCTGCGCGCAACCTCTACCCAAGCACAAGCGCAATTGACCACCGCGCGAGCCTCGCGCGATGCCGCCAAATTGCAGCGCGACTTCGCCCAGTTGCGAGCACCGGCCGATGGCGTGATCTCCAAACGCCTGGTCCAGCCAGGCCAGGTGGTCGCTGCGGGCACCGAGCTACTACGCCTGATTCGAGATGGGCGTTTGGAATGGCGCGCCGAACTGCCGGAAAACCAATTGGCACAGGTGACTGTGGGCAAGGAGATCGTACTGTCCTATGCCGGCCAGCAGATCACCGGCCGCGTGCGCGCGGTTACCCCCGGCATCGATGCGCAAACCCGCACCGGCACGGTTTATGCCGACCTGCCCTCCCCTGGGCCGCTCAAGCCCGGCACGTTTGTCGAAGGCCGGATCCTGACCGGTGAGGGCCAGGCCTTCATGGTGCCCAGCGCAGCCGTGGTCCAGCGCGACGGCCACAGCTATGTGTTCGTCACCCCCGACAAGCAAACCGTACAACGCCGACGTGTCCGTACCGGTCAGACAACGCAGGGACGCATCGAAATCGTGGACGGCCTCAAAGCCGGTGAGCAGGTGGTCTCCGAAGGAGCCGGCTTCCTGGGCGATGGCGATCGTGTGCGCGTGGTGGCCGGCAAGAAGGCCAGCACCCCATGAATATCTCCGCCTGGGCCATTCGCCGACCGCTGCCGGCACTGATGGTGTTCTTCGTGCTATGCGTGGCGGGCTTGTGGGGCTTTTATCAGCTGCCGGTGGCGCGTTTTCCGGACATCGCCTTCCCGATGACCACGGTGACGGTCACCCAGCCGGGCGCCTCGCCCAGCCAGCTGGAGACCGAGGTCACCCGCAAGGTCGAGGACTCGGTGGCCACCATCACCAACGTCAAGCGGGTGATGTCTACCGTCAGCGAGGGCATCAGCACCACCAGCATCGAGTTCGAACTGGAAACCGATCTGGCCACGGCGCTGGATGACACGCGCGATGCGGTCACCCGGATCCGTACCGACCTGCCGCAAGACATCCAGGAGCCGGTGATCTCCAAGGTCGATATCGGCGGCTCGCTGATGACCTATGCGTTGGTCGCTCCGCAGATGACGGAGGATGAGGCAAGCTGGTTCGTCGACCGGGAAATCTCCCGCGCGATGTATGGCGTGCATGGCGTGGCCCGGGTCACGCGCATTGGCGGTGTCCAGCGCCAGGTGCGGGTGGATCTGGATCCCAATGCCCTGCTCGCCTTCGGCGTCACCGCCGGCGATGTCTCCCAGCAACTGGCGCAGATCCAGGTCGAGCGTGCCGGCGGCAAGGCCGAGCTCGATGGTGCCCTGCAGACCATTCGCACCTTGGGCACCGTAGCCAACGCCCAGGCCTTGCGCGACTACTCCATCAGCCTGCCCGATGGCCGTTCGGTCCGGCTCTCGGCCTTGGCCACCGTCACTGACGCCGCGGCCGATCCCACCGAGGCCGCGCTGCTGGATGGCAAGGATGTGGTGGCCTTCTCCATGTCGCGCACGCGCGGCTCCAGTGAGGTCAAGGTCGAAGAAGGTGTTCACCAAGCCCTGGATGAGCTCAAGAAGGCCCACCCCGGCGTGGACTTCCGCCTGGTCACCACAGCGATCGATGAGACCCACCGCTCCTACGATTCGTCGATGACGATGTTGTACGAGGGCGCCTTGCTGGCGCTGCTCGTGGTCTGGGCGTTCCTGCGCGATTGGCGCGCGACCTGGGTGTCAGCCTTGGCCCTGCCGCTGTCCATCATCCCGACATTCGCGGTGATGTACGCGTTCGGTTTCACCCTCAACATGATCACCTTGCTCGCCCTATCGGTGGTGGTCGGCGTGCTGGTCGATGATGCGATCGTGGAAATCGAGAACATCGTCCGCCACCTGCGGATGGGCAAATCACCCCAAGAGGCGGCCACGGAGGCGGCCGGCGAGATCGGCAATGCTGTCATTGCGACCTCGCTCACCCTGGCAGCGGTGTTCGTGCCGGTGGCCTTCATGCCGGGCATCGCCGGCAAGTTCTTCCGCGAATTCGGCTGGACGGCGGCCACCGCGGTGCTGTTCTCCTTGCTGGTGGCGCGTCTGCTCACGCCGATGATGGCGGCCTATTTGCTCAAGCCCCACGGCGAGGAGAAACCCGACTCCAAGCTCATGACGTGGTATCTGGGCTGGGTCGATGCCGCCTTGCGCCACCGTGCGCGCACGCTCTGGATCGCCACAGGCTTGTTCGTCGCCTCGCTGGCGCTGATCCCCCTGATCCCGGCCACCTTCATTCCCCAGTCCGATCTGGGCCGCAGCAACTTGAATCTGGAACTGCCACCGGGAACCCGCCTCGAAGAAACAGTTGCGGTGTCCGAACGTGCACGTGCTCTATTGAAGGACATACCTGAGCTCAAGCAGGTCTACACCGCCGCGGGCAGCGTGCTGGACCTGGGCGATCCCTCCACCGTCGGCGTGGCCGATCCGCGCAAGGCCACGCTGGTGCTGGACTGGGGCCTCGCCGATGACCGGGACCGTGACCAGCGCGAGTTGGAGCGCGATGCGCGGGCTCGGCTGGCCGACATGCCCGGCGTGCGTGTGAGCTATGTCAGCTCCGAGCCGGGCAACTTGCTGCAGCTGGTGCTCTCGGGCGATGACCCGCAGCGCCTGCAGGAAGCCTCGCTGGCCTTGGAGCGCGATCTGCGCGGCCTGTCCGGGCTGGGCAGCGTGACCTCCTCGGCCTCGCTGCTGCGCCCTGAAATCCAGATCGTGCCCAACGCGGCACGTGCGGCCGACATGGGCGTGTCCACCGCGGCGATCGCCGAGGCCGCACGCATCGCCACGGCCGGCGACTACGAGCAGCGCCTGGCCAAGCTCAACCTCCCTGATCGACAGATCCCGATTCGGGTGGGCTTCTCTGAAGCCACCTTGGCCAATCCTGCCCTGATCGGGCAGCTGCTCGTACCGGGCCGTTATGGACCGGTTCCGCTCGCGGCAGTGGCCGATATACAGATGGGCAGCGGTCCCTCGCAGCTTTCGCGCTACCAGCGCCAGCGCAACGTGACTCTGACCGCCGAACTCAATGGCCGCCCGCTAGGCGAGGTAATGGAGCAGGTGCAGCAGCTGCCCAGCGTCACCCGGTTGCCGCCGGGCGTGAGCTTCCTTAACACAGGCGATGCCGAGGTTTTTGTCGAGTTGTTCGTGGGTTTCCTGTTGGCCATGGCCGCCGGCATCGTGTGCATCTACATGGTGCTGCTGTTGCTGTTCAACCACGCCTTGATGCCCCTGACGATCCTGATTGCCGTGCCGCTGTGTGCCGGCGGCGCATTTGGTGCACTGCTGTTGACCCAGAACATGCTCTCGCTACCGGCGCTGATCGGCTTGCTGATGCTGATCGGCATCGCGACCAAGAACTCCATTCTGCTGGTCGACTACGCGGTGATCGCCGAAGACGAGCACGGACTGAGCCAGCATGACGCGCTGATCGACGCCTGCCGCAAGCGTGCCCAACCCATCATCATGACCACGCTCGCGATGGGCGCGGGCATGATGCCGATCGCACTGGGCTTTGCCGGCGACTCCAGCTTCCGAGCCCCGATGGCCATTGCGGTGATCGGTGGCCTGGTTACCTCGACGCTCCTGAGCCTGATCGTCATCCCGGCAGCCTTCACCCTGATTGATGACATGGGCGAATGGCTTTCTCGGCAACTACGGGGTCGCTCTTCTCATAGAAGTATGTCAGCCCATAACTAACCCTGTGTCAGGCATAACCAGGCCAGTCGGCTTCGAGTTCACTTCAAGCCATCTGGCCATCGTTGCCTTAGACCAACGCAACTGAGCTGCATCGGCTCGACTGATTCTCCCGCGCCGATGGCATCCTCTCTGGTTCGCGCGCTTCCCATCAAGATTCACTCGCGCCTGCCAATCCGGAATCCAGAGCTATTTGCTTTCCACACTTGGAGTCCATCGGTCGAGGAATATGAACAGGCTGACCAATCAGTAAAAAGGAAGGGGCCCGGCGGCCCCTTCGCTGAACTTACCTCTGTGGAGGCTCATCCACGACTCCAGCGGGTGGCAACGCTGCCTTGGGTGCGACCCACAATCGGAATGTGAACCATGCTAGGGCGACCGCGCCGACGCTGAAGATCACGTCGCCAGGCACGCGCATCCAGACCAGCATCTCCACGATCGGCTTTTGCATGAACTCGGCAGACCGTGCGTACGCGTAGCCGTGCTCGATAGCCGCCAGCAGCTGCATGGTGCCCAACGGAAGCAACGTCAGAAGCGCCATCAGGGCCAGACCAATGTTGAGGCACCAGAAGGCGGTCTTGAGGGCGCCCGTGTTCCAAAGCATCTGGCCGCGTAGCCCCCGCAAGCAGAACAGCACCAATGCGATGCCCAACATGCCGTAGACACCGAACAGCGCCGTGTGACCGTGGAGCGGTGTGAGGTTCAGACCCTGCATGTAGTAGAGCGATAGCGGCGGGTTGATGAGGAACCCAAAGAGACCCGCTCCTACGAGATTCCAGAACGACACCGCGATGAAGAACAGGATGGGCCAACGGTAACGTGCCATCCACGGGGTGGCGTGCCCCATCCGATACGTGTGGTAAGCCTCAAAGCCCAGGTAGGCCAACGGAACCACTTCGAGCGCACTGAAGCTCGCACCGAGGGCGACGACTGCGGTCGGGGTACCCACGAAGTAGAGGTGATGCAGGGTGCCTAATACGCCGCCGGACATGAAGATGATGGTGGCGAACATGACAGCCGTGGTGGCCGACTTGGGCCCGACCAATCCGAGCTTCACGAAGATCAGCGCCATCACCGCCGCGGCGAAGACTTCGAAGAAGCCTTCCACCCACAGGTGGACCAGCCACCAGCGCCAATACTCCACCTCGGAGATATGGGTGTGCTCGTTCCACATCAGGGCCGAGGCGAAGAACAGACCGATGCAAACGGTTGACAGGAAAAGCAGACCCACCACGGTGCGCGTTTCAGTACGCGGCCCTCGCAGGACCGGCCAAAGGGCGCGTCCGACCAGAACCAACCACAACAGCAGGCCGATGAAGAGATACCACTGCCAGAAGCGCCCCATGTCGGCGTATTCCCAGCCTTGGTGTCCGAACCAGAAGTTGTGCTCCAGCCCAAGTTTCTGCATCACCGCGAGCCACTGCCCGGTGAACGACCCCACGACAATGATCAGCAGCGAGATGAAGAGGAAGTTGACCCCCAATCGTTGGAACCGCGGCTCGTGGCCAGACATGGCAGGGGCGATGTAGAGCCCGGTTGCCAGCCAAGCCACCGCGATCCAGAGAACGGCCAGCTGGGTGTGCCATGTTCGGGTGATCGAATACGGCAGGATGTCTGACAGCGCGTAGCCGTAGGCCACCTGCCCTTCCACCTGGTAATGCGCCGTGATGGCGCCCAAGAGGATCTGAAGAAGGAACAGCGCCAGCACCACCCAGAAGTATTTCGCTGTGGCCCGCATGGACGGAGTGATCCGAAGCGTGGCCAATGGATCGACCGCGGGCAATGCAGGCTCATCTTCGTCCCGCGTTCGGGCGTGATGCCATCCCAGCAGTGCAATACCGGCAATGAGGAACAGCACGCTGAAGGCCGACCACACCCACAACGACGGTGGCGGGCGATTACCAATGAGCGGCTCGCTAGGCCAGTTGTTGGTATAGGTCACCCGCTGGGGCGTCACCCCGGCCTGGTCAGGCGCGAGGGTCTCCCCTGACGGACCGGGTTGCTCCGTTCCAGCGCCCCAGGCCGTCCACCAGAAGAAGCCGGTCAACGCGCGCCGATGGGCTTCATCGGGCACGGTGTTGTTCTTCATCGCGTAGGCTTCGCGAAGCTCTGCCGTCTCGGGCGCGTTGCCGAACAAGCTCACGAAATGGTCCGCGACCTTTCCCATCGCCTCGGCCCGAACAGCAGGCACGGTGATGGTTCTTGTCTGCGGGTCGAACGTGTTGGGGCGCATCAACGCTTCGAGACGCGCGCGCAGCATGCCTTGCTGTTCGGCGGGCAATTCCCTATAAGTGGGCGCTCCTTCGGCCGCCGCCCATGCGTCGAGGATGGTCATCGCCTCGCGATGCAGCCAATCCGCGCTCCAATCGGGCGCAACGTAGCCTCCATGGCCCCATATGGAGCCCAACTGCATCCCACCCATGGATTGCCAGACTTGGCGGCCGCGCTCGATGTCGGCGCGGGTGTAGAGCACACGGCCATCTTCTGCCACCACGCGCTCGGGCATCGGTGGTGCACTGCGGAATATCTCAGTCCCAGCCCACAACAACACCGCAAATGAGACAACAAGTAGGGTTCCCAACCCCAACCAAAGCTTCTTCGTGGCGTCCACGTTTCACTCCTTCGTTGCTGAGGGCCGTTCGGTATGGTGTCCAGCTCAAGTCAATACGTTGTGAAGTTATCGCATCTACACACGTCTAAACTGCGATCATTCGGAGGAACAGGCACATGGCCCACTATTACTTGCAGATCAAGTCGGCACACGTGTTCTTGGGACTGCTGGTTGCAGCTCTTTTCTTTCTTTCTTTTGCAACAGTGTCAATCAACTCACTCAAAACAATACGAACACCGGTCAAATACCTGAGTTGGACCTTGGACGTGTCGCTGCTGACGGCGGCGATGATGCTCTTGACCATCCTTCCGGGCGCTATGTATGCCAACGGATGGTTGCTCGTCAAGTTGGTGGCGTTGGGTGGTTTCGTGGCTTGCAGGCACGCGATGACGACCGAGCGATCACCCTTCATGCCCCGCTGGGGGTGGCTGTTGGTTGGCTGTGTGCTGTTGGCCTATGCCTACAGTGTGGCACGTGCACATCACCCTCTCGGGCTCCTTGCGAACTTCATCGCGTGATGACGCTCTTGCCTGCATTCTGCCATCAGGCAAACGGAGCCACACCCATGCTCCACAAATCTGAAATCGATGCAAGGCTGCGCGCGATCGAGGCAGAAATCCCGCGCCTGCGAAAGAACATGAACACGTTTTACCGCGCCTTCGAGGATAGAGCGGATCGCTTGTGCTGCGAGGTAGAAGCCGAGTGCCAGCAATATGTGCTCGACGAACTAAACGCCATGGTGGAACGTGCTGGAATCAATGCCTGATGGCTGGGCCCCGCTGCCCAGGGAGTTCTATCAGCGCCATCCCACGCTGCTGGCTCCGGAACTGCTGAACAAGTTGCTCGTCCGCTCGGACGGCAGAGCAGTCCGGATTGTGGAAGTCGAAGCCTACGCGGGTCACGAAGACCCTGCCGCTCACGGGTATCGGGGCAGGACCGCCCGCAATGCCACGATGTTTGGACCCCCTGGCCATCTGTATGTCTATTTCATCTACGGTATGCACTGGGGATGCAACGCCGTCTGCGGAAACGGCATGGGCGTTCTACTGCGTGCGGGCGAGCCTATCGCAGGTATTGAAGCCATGATGGCGGCCAGGCCGGTGGCAAGGCGCCATCAAGATCTCGCCAGCGGTCCCGGCAAGCTGTCGCAAGCAATGGGTGTCAATCGTTCGATGGACGGGGCGGACCTGGTAACTGGTGATCGCGGCATCATCATCGTCAGTGACGGAACGCCGCCTCCTTCAGCACCTGTCACTGGACCGCGCATCGGCATTTCGAAGGCCACGGATTTCCCATGGAGGTGGCACGTGCCTGATCACCCGCACGTGTCTGTCCGCTCGAAGAAGGCAAAAGAGTCCCTAACCTAATCTGAGGTCGCGCTTTCGGCGGTGCTTTGGTCAGCAATTTGCTCATGCCCGTGCACTTGCCCCGTCGGATCTACGATCTGGATGACCTTGCCCTGCTGCCATGAATCCGACCCCGGAACGAGGGTGGGCGCGGGAATGTTTGCTCGTTTGGCACGCTTTTCCGAGCTGTCGATGCCCAGCCGCTCATCGCGCTGCGCGATCATGGCTGGGTCCGCTTGGCCGTCTTGGGTGAAGCCCATCATCAACTGCGGAACTCCCAAGGGAAGGTCCAGATCCTGGTCTGTGTGGGGTCGGCAGCTGTCATGGTGATGCCCTTCCGGGCCATCGGGGGCAGGTGAAGCTGGGCAACCGGGTTGCTTCGGTCGTGGGGCGCGTCTAAACGTTCCGCCCCGTTCCCGCATCGGAGAACCGACCCCCGTTGGAGTTGCCGATGAAGCTGCTGACCTCTCTCCTGCTGTCGTTTATCGCCGTCGCCAGTGCGCCTGCCCTGGCGGCCAACGGCATCGCTTTCCGCGATGTGCACGAAGCCACCACCGGCACCACGATGCCGGCGACCGTGTTCTACCCGGCCACCGGTCCCTCCGGTGCCACCGACCTGGGGCCTTACCGCGTCGCCGCCACGCCCGGTCTGCCCATCGCCGACGGCCGGCATCCGCTGGTGCTGATTTCGCACGGCCACGGCGGCAGCGCCCTGGGCCACCACGATCTGGCGACCGCGCTGGCCGACGCCGGCTTCATCGTCGCTGCGATCGAACACGCCGGCGACAACCATCGCGACCAGAGCGGCTTCGGCACCGAGCGCGTCCTGCGCGGCCGTGCCTGGCAGGTGTCCGCCCTGCTCGACCTGCTGGTGGCCGATCCGCAGTTCGGTCCGCGCATCGATGCCGACCGCGTCGGCGTGGCCGGCTTCTCCGCCGGCGGCTACACCAGCCTGCTGTTGCTCGGCGCGCCGCCGGATTTCGCGCGACGCGACGCCTACTGCGCCGCGCAACCGGCCGATGCCGAGGTCTGCGTGGAAGTACCCGCCGTGATCGAACGCCTACCGGTGTCGCGCGACACCGCCGATCCGCGTGTGCGTGCGGGCTTCGTGATGGCGCCATTCGCGATCTTCTTCGACGACGCGGCGCTGAAGCGCGTCGACGCGCCGGTGTTCCTGTACGGCGCGACGTCCGACCGCGTACTGCTGCCGGCATACAACGTGTTGCCGGTGCGTGATGCGCTGCCGCGGCTGCATACGTTCCGCGGCATCGTGGGCGCCGGTCACTACGTGTTCCTGGCGCCCTGCAATCCCGGCATGAGCGAAGCGCTGCCTGTGCTGTGCGTCGACCCGCCCGGCATCGATCGCGGCGCGCTGCATGCACAGATCAATGCCGACGCGGTCGGCTTCTTCCGAGAGACACTGGCACCGCGCTGAGCGAACACAGGTAATGCGGAACGGCACCTTGACGCTTTCCTGCTGCGGAAGCCGAGCAAGCGATGTCCCCTTCCGGCCAGAAGCGGACATTGCCCTCTATTCGTTATGCGCCCAACGTGCGAGGTTCTGTTTGATTCTTCCGATTTCTTCCCATGGGTCTTTCCGCCTGCGCTTCAGTCTGGCGGGCACGTCCTTGATCGAGAACGCATTCGCCTTATCTAGCTTAGATAGCTCGCTCCAGGCCAGAGGCAGGGCGACTGGCGCACCGGCGCGCCCCCGCATAGAGTAGGAGGCCACCGCGGTGGCGCCCCGCCCGTTGCGCAGGTAGTCCACAAAGATCCGCTTGTTGCGTTTGCTCTTGGTTGCGGTGGATAGGAAGCGGTCCGGCTCCGAACGGGCCAGCGCGTCGGCGAAACCGTGCGCGAAGCGTTTGGTAAGATCCCAATCGCACCCCGGATTTAAGGGCACCACCACGTGGAGGCCCTTGCCGCCAGACACGCGCAGGAACGATTCCAGTTCCAGCTGTTCCAGAAGCTTGCGGATGTCCGTCGCCGCCTTCCTGATCTCCGAGAACGGCACGCCCTCACCGGGATCCAAGTCGAACACCACCCGGTCAGCGCGATCGGGTTCTTGGGCGAGCGAGCCCCACGGGTGAAACTCCAGCGCGTTGAACTGCACCAGCTCCATCAACCCCGGCAGGTCTTTCACCACCAGGTAGTCGGCATTGACGCCCGATTCCTCCTTGAGCTTGACGGTGTCCACCCGTTCCAGTCCCGCGGTCAGGTGTTTCTGGAAGAAGCATGGCCGCTCGATGCCCGCCGGGCAGCGGATGATGGACAACGGCCGGCCAGCGATTTCCGGCAAGAGGTGGTCAGCTACCGCGAGGTAGTAGTCCCACACGTCCTGCTTGGTGATGCGGCTGTCGGGAAACAGAATCTTCGTCGGACTGGAGAGCTTAGGTAGATCGGTGGCCGTGGCGTTTTTATTACCTTTCTCTGTGC
Organism: Pseudoxanthomonas sp. LjRoot206; assembly: GCF_056175725.1. NCBI lineage: Bacteria > Pseudomonadati > Pseudomonadota > Gammaproteobacteria > Lysobacterales > Lysobacteraceae > Pseudoxanthomonas > Pseudoxanthomonas sp. LjRoot206. The sequence goes on along the minus strand of NZ_JBGFFI010000002.1, from coordinate 44,520 downwards.
TTTTCTTGGTGGCCTTGTTGGCCCTGGCGGCTTTGGCCATGCTCAGTGCCTCGGCGGGCTTTTCTGCCCGATCGCTGTCGGTTAGATCGGACACGTCCTTATCGGGACGAAGGGTCTTGAGGGAGGGCTGGCGCAACAGGTCTTGCCGTCCGATGCCTCGAAAGAAGACCTCAACCACGAAGCGCGGGGCGAACCAGGTGGCGGTTCGCAAATCGGTGTCGGTGGTTCCCACGAACGCGGTTGGTTTCTTGCCTCCTCCCTTGCTCACTTTCTGGGTAACTTCACGCATCAGCTCATCGTTAAAACCCGTGCCCACCCGGCCGACGTAGCGCCAGCAATGCTCGGTGTCAGGCTTGGCCAGCAGCAGGGATCCGAAACCAGTCCGACTGCCCTTCGGAGCGGTATAGCCGACCACCGCGAACTCGTCACTGGCAAGCTGCTTGGTCTTCCTCCAGTCCTCGCTTCGGCCACCGTGGTAAGGACCGTCGGCACGCTTTGAGATGATGCCCTCGAAGTGGCGATGTCCTGCAAGTTTGAAAGCTGCCTCACCGTCGCCCTCGATGTGGGAACTGAAAGCCAGGTGGGCAGGCGCGTTCTCTAGAAGTTCCTGGAGCAACGCTTTGCGTTCGAGGAGCGGTGCGCTTGAGACGTCCACACCGTTGAGGTGAAGCACGTCGAACAGCGCGTAGGCGAGCTTGCCTTGGCGCTCGCCTGAAAGTGTGGACTGGAGCAGGTTGAAGTCCTGCTTGGTGCCGCTGCCGGCGATGAGCTCTCCGTCCAGGGCCCCAGACTCTAAGCCCAGCGCTGCAACCGCGTCGCGGATGTCAGGAATCTTCGCTGTCCATTCCAACGCATTGCGCGACCACAACCTCACTTCGCCCTTGGCGATGGTGGCCAGGATGCGGTAGCCGTCCCACTTGAGCTCGTGGATCCACCGCTCGCCTTCGGGCGGCGACTCGCCCAGTTTGGCCAGTTGGGGCTCGAACGGCCCTGCGGGGGCGGCGCCCTTCTTGGCCTTGGGCAAAGCGGAGGCTTTCTTCGCCCAATCTTTCTTGCGTCCCTTTTTCGCCGGGACCGCCGTCAGCTTCTTCTTGTTCGTCTTGCCGGAGCCCGCGCGCTTGAGATCCGCGGCCGGCGCCTCTGCCACGTCGGCGAGCAGATCGTCGGCCTCCAGCGTGCCGGCGTAGTCGTCCTTGTCTTTGAACAGCAGCCACTGTGGTTGCTTGGCGGGTTTGCCTGAGCGCACCAGATGCCAGCCGCCCTTGAGCTTCGTGCCGAACAGCTCAAAGCGCAGGTGGCCTTTAACGAGCTGCTCCTCTGGATCGCCGTCGGTGGCCCACACGCCACTGTCGAACTGGGCCACATGACCACCGCCGTATTGCCCCTTGGGGATTTCCCCTTCGAAGGTGGCGTAATCGATGGGGTGATCTTCCACTTCGACCGCCATACGCTTCACGTTGGGGTCGTAGCTGGGCCCTTTGGGCACTGCCCAGCTCTTGAGGGCGTCGCCCACCTGTAACCGGAAGTCGTAGTGACGCCGGCTGGCGTGGTGGAGCTGGACTACGAAGATCGCCCGCTGACCTTTCGGGACCGCCTTGCCTGGTTCGGGTTCGCGCGTCTTATCGAAGCTGCGCTTACGGCGGTAGTCGGTCAGGCTCATGGCACAGGGCTACTTGCCCAAGTGGTCACGAACCGCTCTGGACGTGTTGCCAACGGCATCAACGGCCGCACGCAACTCCCTCTCCGAGACGCCCAGCTCCCTGGTCCAATACTGAATTTCATAGTCTTCGCTTAGATTGATGCGATCACGGTCGGGGGAACCCGTTTTGCTCTTGTCGTCAGACATGGCGCTACTCCTTACTGTTCTGAAATTCACGAGGCCTTGCGAGTTGACAACTTTTTTGACGCCTTGCTCGCCTTCTTGGCGGGCGCCTTCGTCGCCTTCGCGGGAGACTTGGCGTCGGCTTTCTTTGCTGCGCCCTTGGCCGGCGTGCGCTTCTTCGTGTCCAGGCTCTGCTGGAGCAAAGACATGAAATCCACGACGTTGGTGGCAGCGTCTTCGCGCGGTTCGGGTTCTTCAAACTTCGTGGTCGCACCGGCGGACATAATGCGCTTCTTGATGATGTCGGATAGACGGGAGCGAAATTCGTCGTGGTAGTCGACCGGGTTCCATTCGGACGTCATCGAATCGATGAGCTGCTCGGCCATCTCAAGCTCCTTGGGCGCCAATCGGTAGTCCGCCGGCTTGCCCTCGGGCAGCTTGTATTCATCGAACTCGACCAACTCCTGGGGGTAGCGCAGGAGAATCAGCACCAGCGCGTCCCCGTCGGGCATGACGGCGCACATATATTCCCGCGTGCGGATGACTACGCGGGCGACACCCACCTTTCCTGACTTCTTCAGGGTCTCGCGCAGCAGCACGTAGCCCTTCTCGGCCTTCTTGCCGGGCACCAGAACGTAGGGCTTCTCGAAGTAGCGCAGGTTGATGCTGGCAGCGTCCACGAACGTTTCCACGTCCACCGACTCATGTGATTCAGGGGCAGCGGCCGCAATGTCCTCTTTCTCGATGACCACGTAGCTGCCCTTGTCATACTCAAAGGCCTTGACGATGTCCTTCCATGGCACCTCCTCACCGGTGTCCGCGTTCACCCGCTCGAACCGAATGGGCTTCTTGTCCCGGGAGTCGAGCATGCGAAAGCTCAGGTCCGTTCGGCGTTCGCCGGACATGAGGGACACTGGAATGTTGAGCAGACCGAACGAAAGCGATCCGGTCCAGATTGGGCGGGCCATGGCAAGCTCCAACGTGTGCGAGCACCACTTGTAGGTCCGGCCGTGTGAAATTGGTGTCGCCCCGGCCGCGCGGATGCCGGTAAGTTGGCGGCGATATGACAAAGCCCCCTCGCGGGGGCTTCGGTCGTCTGCGCTTGAGTGAGGATTTTCGCCCCGCCCCCCGTTGCCGGGTGTAGTGGCCAGGACGGCGAGCACATGATCGACTTGCCACCACTACGGGGTTATCGGTGCAGACAGGAATAGGCTGTCAGATTTCTTCCCTTTCGGCCTCAGGGGGCTGGCCTTGGATTAAACCTTCGGCAGGGAGATCACGAACGTCGTATAGCCGTCGGCAGAGCTGGCCGTCACGCCCCCACCGTGAGCGATGGCGATTTCCCGGACGATGAACAGGCCCAGCCCCAAGCTCGTGTGCTCACCTTGGTGGGCTGCCTGCGAGCCGCGACGCAGGGGGTCAAACAGCGCGTTCAGCGCATCAGCCCTAAGGGGCTCACCCGCGTTGGATACGGAAAGCAGAATTTTGTCGCCCTCTCCGACCACGGATACCCCGATGGTCGTGGCCTCGTCCCCATACTTGGCGGCATTGGTCACCAAATTGTGCATGGCTTCCCGGATGCGGGCGCAATCGAAGCTTCCTCTCAACTCGCCGGCGGTGTGCAAGCGAATATCGGAACCGGGTAGGGCCGCCCGGAGAAGCTCCACTTCATCGGTAAGGGCCTCCCCAAGGTCGCAGTCACCGGGATGCAGGACCATCGATCCGCCCAGTGAGCTCTTGCTGTAATCCAACAACCCATCGACCAAATTTCCCAGTTGCACGCCTCCGCTGAGGATGCGTTCCACTTGCCGCTCTGACGGGGTTCCTCTCGTCTTGTCGAGCAGCATCTCCGCCGTGCATACCACCGCACTGAGCGGACCTCTTAAATCATGCCCAAGCGCACCGAGAAATACGCTTCGCCACTGATCCACCGTGCGGCTGAACTCCGCCAACGACTCCGCCACCGCCTGGTCGATCGCCTCATTGAACCGGATCATGTCTTGAAGTGAATCAGCGTCAAGCGGCCGTTCCTCTGCCCAAAGGCGGAGGATGCTTGCCCTCAGAGCCCGATACTCAGCAACCATCCGATTAACTCCGAACCCATCGTTGGCCCGGCTTCTTCCATGGGTCGTGGCTGGCGTGTCCCCACCCTGTTGGGGACGAGCTCGTCCTTCCGACTTTACAAGCTGCTCGGCCCCGCTTTGCTCAGTGCGCAAGTCACGCACAATGGCATTTAAAATGTCGGGGATGTCGTTGCGGAGAGCGACAACATCCAATTGAGCGCCTTTAGGGCTTTGCTTGAGCGCGAACTCTACAGCGAACCGGACGATTCGATCCGCGTTTTCAAGTATGAAATCCGCAAGTCTCATTCCACCTCTCCAACCGCAGTCAGCAAAACGGCGCAAGCCGTTCATATACAGCTGATTGGACACCCCGTTCACGTTGCTGTCTATAGGTTGCGGTTTGGAGTGGGGGGCAAGTCATGAATTTGGGCGACAAAGACAGGATAGAAGACCGTGATTTCGTGGATGAGGCTCGGCAATTTCAGCTGTTGCTGAACGGGGTCACCGATTACGCGATCTACATGCTGGATCCACAGGGCTACATCAAAACGTGGAATCCGGGCGGTGAACGCATCAAGGGATACAGCCGAGAGGAGATAGTGGGCTCTCACTTCTCACGGTTCTACACAGCCGAAGACGTGGCTGCAGGCGCGCCGCAGCGGGGCTTGGACACCGCCAAAGAGATGGGAAGGTTCTCCTCCGAAGGTTGGCGCATCCGTAAGGATGGAACCCGCTTCTTCGCCAGCGTGGTCATCGATCCCATCTGGTCCGATGGAGAGTTGATCGGCTACGCGAAAGTTACGCGGGACATCACCGAACGTCAGGATTCCCAACGGCAGCTGGAGGATGCCCAAGCGTCCCTTCTTCAGGCCCAAAAGTTGGAGGCCGTGGGCAAGCTGACCTTAGGGTTAGCCCATGACTTCAACAACCTGCTTGCAGTGGTCATCAACGCTCTGGACCTCATTGCCATTCGGGTAACGGATGACCCGCGCGTAACCCGCAACGTCGAAGCAGCGCTACGGGCCGCAGAGCGGGGTTCCCTCCTGACACGCCAGCTGCTGACGTTCGGCCGAGGTCAGAACTTGGTGCCCAAGCCCATGGACGTCAATCAATCCATTAGGGATCTTCAGGAATTGATGAGGCGAAGTTGCACCGAGAACATTGAATTGAATCTAGCGCTGTCACCCGATCTCCCTGAAGTTGAAGTGGACAAACCCCAGTTCGAAGCAGCACTCCTCAACGCGGTGGTCAACAGTCGTGATGCCATGACCAATGGAGGAGAGATTTCGATCACAACCTGTCTACAAGATGTGGTGGACCCTGCAGACTCAAGCGACATGGGCAAAGCAATGGTGTGCGTGTGCGTCACCGACAATGGATCTGGCATTCCTTTGGACATTCAAGAACGGGTCTTCGAACCCTTTTTCACAACCAAAGAGATCGGAAAGGGCAGCGGCCTTGGCCTGAGCCAGATATTCGGGTTCGCAAACCAATCCGGCGGGCACGCCTCGCTCAAGAGCACGCCCGGACAGGGCACGTCCGTGTTCATCTGCCTTCCGATCAGGAACGAACACCATGACTAGGGTTCTCTTGGTCGAGGACGAGGCCGACCTTTTGTCATTGGTGTCCGAAACACTGGATGCCCATGGCATTGCCGTGACCGAAGCCCAGACAGGCGTGCAGGCCATTGAGATCCTGAACCATGATGATTCGTTCGATTTCGTCATCTCGGACATTGCCATGCCTGGCAACGTTTCTGGCATAGATGTCGCCCACGAGGTTGTGGAAAGTCACCCCAACGTGCGGGTCATACTGACATCGGGACATCCTCTGTCGCACTTCTCCCCCTTGCCCGGCAACACGCTCTTTCTGCCGAAACCTTATCGGGTTAAGCAACTGGTTGAGTTGCTGCAGACATAAGATCTTCTTGATAAGGATTGCTAACCTAGCGAGAACTATCAAACGCCTAGGCATCGCAAAGTCGGCGCAATTGGAATTCAACTCGCCCGAGAAAATGCCCCGTCTCAGCGGGGCACTCTTCCTTAGCAGTAGAGAGCGCTGTTAGCGATTCTGATTCTGCTGATCGTTCTGACCACGCTGCTGACCCTGACCGCCTTGCTGTTCCTGGTCACGGTTCTGGCCGCCCTGGCCACCCTGCTGGTTCTGGTCGCGTTTCTGGCCGCCCTGCTGATCATTGTTTTCCTGATCACGGTTCTGGCCGCCCTGGCCGCCCTGGCCGCCCTGACCCTGCTGACCCTGCTGACCCTGCTGACCCTGCTGACCCTGCTGACCTTGCTGATTCTGCTGGTCGCGATTCTGGCCTTGGCCCTGCTCGTTCTGATTTTGATTGTTGCCCATTTCCCACTCCGAATATCTACGACCGCTTGTCGTAAAGCCGACGCTACGCCCCACGTCGTGATCACAGAGTGACAGTTGACAAGTACTTTCAACGCTACAAGCAACCTCACGGTGTGTTGACGCAACTGGAGTATGAAGAGAGTTAGCCATCCCACGGAGAGCCACTCATGCAACGCGACATTCTCGCAACCCTCCAATCCGAACACGACACGCTTCGAAACCTGTTTTCACAGATGGAAGACACCACTGATCGTGCAAAGAAAAAGCGCGAACAGCTTCTCAAGGATATTGAAGCCGCGCTCATCCCCCATGCCAAATGGGAGGAGCTCCACTTCTATCCGGCTTTCAAGGAGCGCGCGGATCGAGACGGCCTCAAGACACATGCTGAAGCCGTCATAGAACATCAGGCAGTCGAGCTGACGGTGCTGCCCGAGGTCAAGGCAAGCGATGTGGAGTCACCGCGGTTCGCCGGTGCAGCCAAAGTGCTGGGCGAGATGGTTGACCATCATGCGACCGAAGAAGAAACCACCATGTTCAAGATGGCCCGCAAGCTGTTTACGCCCAAGGAGCGCGCGGAGCTGGACGTCCAGTATGAGCAGTGGAAGGCGTCTGCCGCCTCAACTGCCGTAACCACCCACGCCGAGATCAAGACGGGCCTCAAGGCCGTCATCAAGAAAATCATCCCCTAAGGAATCCCCATGAAAGCGTTGACCTACCACGGCTCGCACGACGTGCGCGTTGAAGAAGTGCCCGATCCGACTCTCGTTCAGAACGATGACATCATTCTGCGGGTCACCGCCACCGCCATATGCGGCTCAGACCTTCACCTCTACCGCGGCAAGATGCCAGCCCTGAAGGACGGCGACATTCTCGGGCACGAATTCATGGGAGTGGTTGAGGAGGTCGGCAGTGGGGTCACTGAAGTGGCCGTTAGCGATCGCGTGGTCATTCCCTTCGTGATTGCCTGTGGCAAGTGCTTCCACTGCCTGCTCGATGAGTATTCAGCCTGCGAGACTACCAACACGGGCAAGGGGGCGGCGCTCAACCAGAAGGGGATCAAGCCCCCGGCGGCCCTCTTCGGCTATACGCACCTCTACGGGGGTGTGCCAGGCGGCCAAGCGGAATTCGTTCGCGTCCCCAACGCCAACGTCGGCCCGCTCCGTATTCCCGATGCTCTTTCAGACGAGCAAGTCCTGTTCCTTTCCGACATCCTGCCAACGGGCTACCAAGCCGTGCTCAACGCCGGCATCGGGAAGGGCTCCTCCTTGGCCATCTTCGGCGCCGGACCCGTGGGCCTGATGTCGGCGGCGTGCGCCCGCATGCTCGGCACCGAGCAGATCTTCATGGTGGATGAGTTGCAGTATCGGCTCGACTTCGCCGTTCAAGCGTATGGCGTCATCCCCATCAATATGAAAGACGTCGATGACCCCGCTGAGCTGATCATGCAGCAGACAAACGGTCGTGGCGTGGATGCCACCGTGGACGCCGTAGGCTTCGAAGCTAAAGGCAGCACCACGGAAACCATCCTGACCAACCTCAAGATCGAGAGCAGCAGCGGTGCCGCTCTGCGCCAGTGCATTGCTGCCACCCGCCGATGCGGCACGGTAAGCGTGCCAGGCGTCTATGCAGGCTTCATCCATGCGTTCATGTTTGGGGACGCCTTCGACAAGGGCCTAACCTTCAAGATGGGCCAGACCCATGCCCAGGCGCTCATGCCTGAGCTGCTGGAACACGTAGGCAACGGCCTCATCAAACCGGAGATCATCATCTCGCATCGGATGAGCTTGGCAGACGCCGCCGAAGGCTACGCTACGTTCGATAAGGCAGAGGACGACTGCAGGAAGGTTGTCTTAACCCCATAGCGGACATGGGCAAAAGGGTTTACCGAAAGAAGGGATCCGCCAAACACCCCCGTCGACCACGTCTCGGGGGTGTTCTCTTACCCATACGTATCGTGTTTTCGGGTTGAGCTAGTAGAGAACCTGGCAGCGCTCACAGAAGAAGCTTCGCCGCTGCGTCTTGCCCAGATAGGCTTTGGTCAAGAGCTGACCACAACTAGGGCAAACCCGTTTGGTGTGCACCAACCAGTGCTTCTTCAGGACGAAGGCCTTCTTCCACTCGAGGAAATCGAAACTGTATTGGCGCGCCTGCTTGATCATCTCGCCCAATTTCCGGGGAGGCAGGTCCCCCACCAGGCTGGCTGGCTGGACCCGGATGCGATACAGCACTTCGTTCTTGATGATGTTGCCCACGCCAGCAAAGATGTTTTGATCTAACAGGGCATCGCATACCAGCGTATCGGGGATCTCTTTCAACTTGGCTCTAGCCTTCCTTGAACTCCATTGATCGGACAGCACATCGCAGCTCCAATCGTAGGCCTCCTCGAGCGGACCTTCGATGTATTTCAAGGAACACGTGTAGAAATTGATCTCACCCTTATCAAAGCGAAGGGACAGCCGTGGTTTTGCGCCTGCTTTCTTTTCATCGATTCTGTAGGAACCGAACATCATCAGATGAATACGCAGGCTAAAGCCGGAGAACTCAAGCAAGAAATGCTTGCCCCAACTGCGCACAGAGACAATCCGCCTGCCCTGCATGCGCTCAATATCCAGGGTGCTGTTCCCACTCACTGAACGCACCGTCTTACCTCTAAATCGTGCAGCCTCCTGACGGAGAATAAGGATGGAAGGACCTTCCGGCATCAGGGCTCACCCTTTAGATCGGCTGACAACAGCGTTTTCAAGCGTGCCGCATTGGCAGTAGCATACCCGTGGGCCGTGTTATCGAAGATGACCCATGCCGATACCCGCTTTGAAAGTTGGCCGCGAACTTGATCGGCCAATGCCGCCAATGCCTCTTCGCTGTAACTGCTGTAATACATCCGAGGCGATCCATGCCACCTCCAGTAGCGGAGTCGCCCAAAGGGACCTGGTGTGGCGGCTTCGTCAGTGATCGCAGGGTCCGCACCGGCTCGACTGATCTCGTATCGCTTGAGAGCAAGCTCAGCGTTGGCTTCAAACCAGGTGCGATGGCGTGGCTCACAGACAATCTGCGCTGACGTTCGTCTACGGACCATGGCAAAGAACGTGGACGCCACTCGTGCATCGAACCCCAGTGAGGGCGGCAACTGCACAAGGAGAGCTCCGAGTTTGCTACCAAGCCCCTCAACTTCACCAATGAATTGATCCAAGAGTTCGCCGCAGCCTTGCAGCCGCGCTTCGTGGCTGATGGATTTCGGTATCTTTACAGAGAACTGAATATGGCGAGGGACCGCCTGCGCCCAGCGATCGTAGGTCTTGGCCTGATGGGGACGATAGAACGAGGAATTGATTTCAGCTGCATCGAACAGCGTTGCATAGCGCTCCAGCGCGGTCTCACCTTCACCGAAGAGACCGCGCTGGGGGGCAGGAATGCTCCACCCTGCGCACCCAATCCGCAGGCGAGTCCTAGCCGCGGTCATGGAAGCCGCCATTCGGCTTCATAACAGGGGCGGATCGGTTTCCCGCCCAAAGTGCTTATGCAGAGCCAAGGCCTCCAGGAACTGACCGATCGCACTGTCCTCTGGCTCACTCTGCAGCAGCAGTCCGGGATCGGCCTCATCCCTCAACACGCCGGCACCCTCCACGAAAGCGACCGCCTCGCCCAAGGCCAGAATGGTCTTGAGGTGGCGAAACTGATCCTTCACGAACTCGGCAGCGCGCCCGTCTCGCGCCCATCCCTTTGCCGTGCCCTCCCCATCAGGAAGGATCACCCCATCGAAAAGGACGGCGGGCTCGTTCTCGAAGGACGCGTCCGCATCGATCTCACTGCCATCGGCTGCGGTAAAGATTCCCACGCGTGGTCCTACCAGACGGCCGACGGCTCCGGCGTCCAGCAATGCCTGTTGGGCTTCCGCAACCTGCTCGCCGTCAACACCGTCGCCCACGAAGATGGCGACTTTTCGCGTTGCCACGCCTGCCTTCCCTGGGTGGGCAAACATCGACAACGGCTGGGAAATGTCCACCTCTGCCTTGGGCGGCTTCGGCAGCGCCCGGGGCATGGCATCCGGGAGCGGCATGCCTAGTCCTTCGGCCACCTGCGCCGCCAGCTCTTCTGAGGCGTTGCGAAGCATGGACACCACGCGCTGGCGAATGGCCGGCACCGTCAGCTTGGAAAGCTCGAAGCGGAACGCGGCCGCGATGTGGGCTTGCTCCACAGGTGTCTGGCTGTTGAAGAACAGGGCGGCCTGATTGAAGTGCTCGGCAAACTTCTCGGGCTTGCCGCGCACCTCGTCCTGCTCTACCGGTTCGGGGAACGAGACGAAACCGGCAGCCCCGGCCTGGAAGGGACAGCCGCCCCCCAACGAGTTCGGCTCGTAGGAGACCTTGCCGCGGTGAATGGCCTGGCGATGCAACCCGTCGCGCTGGTTGTTGTGGACCGGCGCTATGGGGGCGTTGATCGGGATCTCGTGGAAATTCGGTCCACCCAGGCGAGAGAGCTGCGTATCGACGTAGGAATGGATCCGCCCGGCCAGCAGGGGGTCATTTGTGAAGTCGATGCCTGGGACGACGTGTGCCGTGCAAAACGCCACCTGCTCCGTTTCGGCGAAGAAGTTGTCGGGATTGCGGTTGAGCACCATCCGACCCAAGGGGGTAATGGCCACGAGTTCTTCGGGGATGATCTTCGTCGCGTCCAGGATGTCGAACGAGAACCGCTCAGCATCTTCTTCCGAGAAAATCTGCACGCCCAATTCCCACTCCGGGTAAGCGCCCGCCTCGATGGCCTCCCAGAGGTCGCGGCGGTGGTAGTCCGGGTCGCAACCGGAAATCTTCACGGCTTCGTCCCAGAGCAGAGCGTGGGTGCCCTGAAGAGGTGTCCAGTGGAACTTCACGAAAGACGACTGGCCTTGGTCGTTGACGAAGCGGAAGGTGTGAACACCGAAGCCTTGCATCATCCGGTAACTGCGCGGAATGGCGCGGTCGGACATCAGCCACATCAGCATGTGGGTGGACTCGGGCATCAGCGACACGAAGTCCCAGAAGGTGTCGTGGGCCGAGGCGGCCTGCGGCATCTGGTGGTGCGGCTCGGGCTTGACCGCATGCACCAGGTCGGGAAACTTCATCGCGTCCTGGATGAAGAACACGGGCATGTTGTTGCCCACCAGGTCCCAGTTGCCCTCGTCGGTGTAGAACTTCACAGCAAACCCGCGCACGTCGCGCGCGGTGTCCTTACTGCCCCGCTCTCCCGCGACCGTGGAGAACCGCACGAAGACGGGCGTGATCTTGCCTGCCTCCTGGAACGGCGCCGCGCGCGTCAGCTTCCGCTGGTTCTTATAGCTCTCGAAGAAACCGTGCGCGCCCGAGCCCCGCGCGTGCACGATCCGCTCAGGAATCCGTTCGTGGTCGAAATGCGTGATTTTCTCGCGCAGGATGAAGTCTTTCAGCAAGGCGGGGCCACGCAGGCCTGCCTTGAGCGAGTTCTGGTTGTCGGCGATCGGCACACCCTGGTTGGTTGTCAGGCGTTGGCCACTGCTGTCCACACGCACGCGATCGAGGGAACCGACCGTTGGATTCGCACCCTCCTCGGCACGGGTGCCCAGCTTTTCCGACGTATTGGTCTCCGCCAGGGTGCTGGCCGTCACCAACGAGGACGGCGGAACGATTTGGGTGCCCTCGGGTGGATCCAGCGCCGATTCACGCCCATGCTCAGCCGCCTTGTTCTCGTTAAACGGCATGGCGGCAGCCGTGGCCTCCACTTCCGCGCTCTGCTCTGCCGCCAAGTCGTTCGACCCTTGCGGTGGGGCCTTGGACGCGGAACTGTCAGAGTTGCGAGCAGCAGAGGCACTTGCCACGCTCTTCTTGTCTTTTGGGGAATTCTTGCGTGACGTCGCCATGCGGCTGTTTTCCTGTCTGAATGGCAAAACCCCAATCACCTCAGGCGACTGGGGAGTGCGAGAAGATGGTAAAAGCCCGCCATAAGGCGGGCTTTGCTCACAACATGTCTTCGCGGGCTTGCTCGGCCCGTGCCGCGCCGATGGCGGTTTCAACTTTCTTTACTTCCTCGGGCGGGGGCAGCACGGCTGGCATCCCCAGGCTCTGGATCCACAGCTCCCGGCACCATCCCTTGGTGTGGTAGAGGTGGTGATCCTCGTCCTCCTCCACCTCGTCGTAGGCGGCTTTCAGGACCTCCGCCACCTTGTCATCCGCTGATTCGGCGACCTTTCCGATCAACTCCCAATTGGAGTGATCCTTGGTCTCGGCCAGAACAACGCACTCACACGCCACCAGCTCTGCTGCCGCGGGATCCGCGTTCGCCTTTGCCAGCTCGATGGCCGCGACAAGGGAAGCGCCGTTGTGCGCACAGACTTCACGGCCCGGGCTCATCTCCTCGGTATCCATTCCGAGCTCGCTGAATACGCGGGTGAGGACTTCCTCGTGATGCTGGGTTTCTTCCAGGTATTCCTGCCATTCCTCGCGCAGGTCTTCATTGACCGCCGCACTGATGGCGGCCGTGTAGATCTTGATGCCGCCGCGCTCGGTTTCCAGCGACTGAAGGAGCAATTCCTTCACGCCGCTCTGATCGTAACCCTTGCTTGCCATGACTGACTCCGTTAGCTGGGGTGAACTAGGGAGCGCATCGTGGGCGCCATGGCGGCAACGCAACGTGAAACAAACTTTCACTTCGTCAACACTTCTTCGCGTCCACCCTGCGAGCAACTGGGGAGCAATATGCACAAGAGCAATGCCACGTTCTGGAAGCGCAACGGATTGTCGATCGTTGTGCTGCTTTTGATGCTCGGAACGTGGCTCGGACAAATCCTGACGGGACACGTTGTCTACAACGAGGAACTCTCCGACCTCGGCGCACCAAAACTTAGCCTGCTGGAATACCTTGCCAGCGGCCACTTCGTGTCTACCACGTTTGAAAACTGGGAGAGCGAGTTTCTTCAGATGGGCATGTATGTGTTGCTGAGCGTGTCTCTTCGGCAAAAGGGCTCGGCAGAGTCGCGCCCCTTGGATCCCTCGCAAGAAGAGGATCGCATTGAAGGCGGCCCCACCCCCTGGCCTGTGCGGGTCGGCGGAATCTGGTTGAAGCTCTACGAGCATTCTCTGGCCATTGCGTTTGGTGTCCTCTTCGTTCTCTCGTTCGCACTGCATTTGGATGGCAGTTGGCGCCACGAAAGCGTCCAGCGTCAGCTCGACGGGAAACCTCCTGTTGAACTTTGGGATCACCTGGCTAGCGCCCAGTTCTGGTTCGAGTCCTTTCAGAACTGGCAAAGCGAGTTCCTCGCCGTGGCGGCACTTGTCTTGCTGACCATCTTTCTGCGCCAGAAAGATTCGCCGCAGTCCAAGCCGGTCGAAGCACCTCATAGTCAGACCGGGACGTAAGGCGGATATATGCGCCCTGCGCTTCTCATCATCGACATGATCAACCTCTTCGACTTCGAAGGGGGCGACCAACTGGCCGTCCAGGCGCTCAAAGCGTGCGGCCCTATTGCCACCCTTCGCCAAGCCTTTGCCGACCGCAACTGGCCGGTGCTGTTTGCCAACGACAACTTCATGGACTGGAACCAGGAGTTCACCGACCTGGTGGCGAAGTGCCGCCAGCTTCCCGGCCCGTCAAGCGAGATTGCTGCAGTGCTGGAGCCCAAGCCGGCGGAATACTACGTGCTCAAGCCGATGCATTCGGCCTTCCTCTGCACGACCCTGCCTGCGATTCTGTCGGACTTGGAGCTCCAGGAGCTTGTGATCACCGGTGTGGCCACCGACTCGTGCGTCCTGGCCACCGTGCAGGACGCCCACATGCGGGGATACAAGGTGCGGGTTCCTCAGGATTGCGTTGCCGCCCAGACCCCTGCCCGATCCTCCCGCGCCTTGGCACTGATGCGCGAGTCGATGAGCCTAGACACCAGAGGGGCCAAGACCGTCCTCCGCAGCCTGGCTGCTGAGCAGTAGAGTTTCTTCAGGTGACTACCTGGATCCACGTCGGTGCGTGGTCACTCGCCTTCTCTTGCAGCCGAACCCATCGATCCACGCCCGCACCCTTCAGCCGCGTGGCGAGCAAGGGATTGAGCAGCAAGTGGTCGATGCGCAAGCCTCGGTCGCGCTCCGCGTGTTGGCGGAAATAGTCCCAGAAGGTGTAGACCCCGCTGTTCGACCCGTGAATCGTCAGCAGGCTGTCGGTCCACCCTTGCTCCAGCAGCTTGAAAAACGCTTCTCTGGATTCGGGCTGCAAGAGGGCATCCCGCCGCCACCCTTTGGGATCGTAGATGTCCTCGTCGGTGGGCACGACGTTGAAGTCACCGATGAGGGCTACCGGATGGGGCAGATCCACCAACGTCTTGGCGTGGCGCTGTAGGCGTGCCATCCATTTGAGCTTGTAGTCGAACTTCGGACCCGGCTGGGGATTGCCGTTGGGTAGGTATAGGCAACCCACGACGATGCCGTGGACGGCCGCCTCGATGTAGCGGCTCTGCTCGTCCTTGGGATCCCAAGGCAAGCCCCGCCGGCTCTCCACCGGCTCCTGGCCCTTGGCCAACAACGCGACCCCATTCCAGGACCTCTGACCCTGCCAGATGGCGCCATACCCCGCTTCCCGGATGGCGTCTTCCGGAAAAGCACCGTCCAGCGCCTTGAGCTCCTGCAGCCCCACGATGTCCGGCTGCTCTTTCTCCAACCACCCCAGCAGGTGCGCCAAACGGGTGTTGACCCCATTGACGTTGAAGGTGGCGATCTTGAGCGTCTTGTTGCGTGCCATAGGGATGTTCGATTGAGAGGGCATCAAGGGAAGAACTTCAGTCCACGCCAACCCTTGTAACCGCCCCGTGAACTCTCATGGGTGGTAACACCACGTCGCTTACACGCGGCGAGGACTTCAATGGGTCTAACCCCTGAGGAGCACTGCCATGAGAGACCGTAAAGACACGCCCGCACCGGGTGAATCAGTGGACTGCGAGGAAAGCAGTGCCAAGCGCCAGGAGCGCAAGCAGCACGAGAGCGAGAACCAGGACCAAGCCCTGGAGGAAACCTTCCCCGCCAGCGATCCGGTGTCTCCCTTCGTGCCTGCCAAGGCCCCGGAGTGACCTAGATCCAGCGTCTCCTCCTCCCCAAGAAGACGGAGATGCCCGCCAGGATCAGCATCAAGGCGACCGCGACAGAAAAGCCTAGGACGCCCGTCTTGAAGAACGGCGCCTCGAAATTCGTCCCCAGAACGCCACCGATGACGGCCAGCACGCCGACCACCACCGTGACGAAGGTCAGCACTTTCATCGTCTCGTTGGCAGCCAAGGCGGTTTGACTGCTGAACAGCTCGAAGCTGCCCACCACCAAATCCCGGGCGTTCTCCACCATGTCCATGGCGCGTTCGTAGTGAGTGTCCAGGACTCGAAAGTGGCGGTCGGTCAGCTCATCTTCTTCTGGTCGGAAATCCGGGCGCGACAAGGCGGTGAACACGATCCGATGTGGGGCGAGCATCCGCCTCAGGCGGGAAGCGCCCTTCCGGAGCAGCCGAAGTTCGGCCAAGCAATCGCGCGGCTCCGTGGAGAGCACCTCGACTTCCAGTCGCTCAACGGCCAATTCAAAGCGTGACACCGCTTCGAAGTAGGTTCCCAGATGCCAGTCCAGCAGGGCGGCCACAAAGCTGCCGGATCCCAACGCTCCCACCCCACCTTTCGACGCCATCCCTTGGCGGAACGTTTCCAGGAACTCCACCGGGGTGCGATGCAAGGTAGCCACGAAGTTGGAACCGGCGACGATGGTTAGAACGGTTCCCGTGAACTCGTGACCGGATGTGTCGGCCACCGCCACCACGCGAAGCCAGAAGCACTTTCCGCAGTTCTCCAGTGTGGGATTCGTCTCCGTCCCCAAGTATCCCTCCACCGCCGCAGAGGGTAAGGACAAGCGCGCGGCCAGCTCATGGACGTCCTCCTCACTTGGGTCTTCTAGGTCGATCCACACCAGTTGGTCGCTCGACCGCTCCTGCCCCAATAGGTCATCCGCGCCGATTTCACGGTTTCCTCGTTGGGCGTCAAATAGCATGGCCTGCATTCGCACCTGTCGCTTCTCGGTGACTTCGGTGACGCCGGTCATTCCTTCCTACCTATGTCATCCAGATTGAGGGGTTTCTTCATGTCGCCCGATGCCATCGGTTGGCTAGCGTCTGCCATTTTGATGGCGACGTTGGTGAAGCAGATTCACAAGCAAGCGACTCAAGAGAACGCGGAAGGGGTTTCCCGCTGGCTGTTTCTGGGGCAAATGGCGGCGTCCGTCGGATTCATCGTTTACAGCTGGTTGCTCGACAACTGGGTTTTCATCACCACCAACAGCCTCATTCTCCTGACAGCCGTCATCGGCCAATGGGTCGTGTGGCGGAAGAAACGAACCGCTGGCTGATCAAGCCCTATCGCTCGTCCCTTGCGGCTGGTGGGCGTCCAGCCAGCCCCACGAGCGAATGACGATGTCGCGCACCTCGGGCCATAACTTGGTGGAATTGCCGCCAAGCTCGTCCCACAACACTTCCATCTCGGCGTCATCTTGGGGAAGCCCATAGGTGCCCACCGAGATCAGGGCGAGTGCGTAGGCCGGGCACACATCCGCCCAGTTGCCTTCCACCGGCTCGGCATCCCGGCTGGCAAAGTCGTTGAAGCCGGCGGGAATGGGGGTCATGTCGGGATACGGAAGACACTTGCCCACCCCACCCGACCGGTGGAGAAATTCCACCAGGCGATGAAAGCGCTCAGAATCAAACCGTCCCATCGTTTCACTCCATCCCGCGCACCAGAGGCCTCCGCGTGGCCGCGCGAGCATGGGCCACGGATCATCACTACCCTCCCACCCGTGAAACCTGCGTCACCTTCGCCACCCCTCATGCCTACGCAGCCTTTTCATGGCACCGTAGAACTTGGCCATCCACCCTTTTCAGCAGGACGCCATGACGGACCTCGACTGCATCATCATTGGCGGCGGACCTGCGGGGCTGACCGCAGCCACCTACCTCCGCCGCTTGCATCGTCGCGTCGTCGTGTTCGACGACGGTCGGAGCCGGGCTCGCTGGATCCCCGAAAGCCACAACTGTCCGGGTTTTCCTTTGGGCGTGTCGGGCGATCAATTGCTCAGCCGACTAAAGGCCCAAGCGGAAACGTATGGCGCAACGATTCGGCCCCAGCGCATTGGCTCCTTGCATGCCACAACGGGCGGATGGCGCGTTGAAACGCAATCCGGGCATTGGAGCGCTCCCACGGTACTGCTGGCCACCGGAGTGGTGGATCGCCTGCCGGAGCTTTCGTCCGGCGACGCAGAAGAAGCACTGCGAAGTGGGTTGTTGCGATCGTGTGCGCTCTGCGATGGCTATGAAGCAACGGATCGCCGGCTCGCCGTAGTAGGGCCTCTTGCCAAGGCCGCCGCCAACGCCCACTACCTCAGCACCTTCTCGGCAGACGTCACCATCGTTCCGATACCGCAAGAGGGAGCGCACCCGTCCGACACTCCTTCCACGCAAGGAATCGCGATCCTTGCTCCACTCAAAAGCTTGGCCTGCATCGACGGGGGCTGGAAAGTCATCGATGCGAACGGCCACGTCCATTGGTTTGACTTGGTTTACGCAGCCATGGGAGCGCCAGCCCGGGGCGACTTGGCGAAACAGGCGGGTGCGATGGTGGACGCCGACGGCGCGGTGCTGACCAACGAGCACATGGAAACCACCCGTCCGGGACTCTACGCTATAGGCGACGTGGTAACTGATCTTAATCAGATTGCGGTTGCCTACGGTCATGCGGCCGTGGCCGCTAGCGCGATACACCGCGCTCTGCCCGAAGCACGCCGAAATCGATCGAAGCCATAGGCCCAACATTGCACTCGAAAAATCTAGGCGTCGCGTCCTATCACTCCTTGTGCTGAGACGTGGTGAAGCTCGGAAGAGCAGGCTTTTGGGGCAGCGATCGCCCAACTTGCGAGCGGTTTTCGCTCGCGGCGCATCCAAGCCTGACGTCCGCTTCGGGTCGGAAGCGGACGTCGGCCGGCCGTCGTCACGCGGGGCAATCCGGCGTCGCGCTTGATGCATCCGCATCTGAGCGTGCGACGACAGCACCTCGAGGAGCTTGAAACGCACCGATTAGCTTGCCCTTGCGGGGTATAAGGTCTGTAGAGTACCGGACCCGGATGGCAACGGAGGCGGCGTCTCTCGCCGCATCGCCCAGAACGCGTTGCAGCGTCCGGAGTGCGGCACCTCACGCCGGCACCGAATCGATCCAACCCGCAGGATTCCTCTTGGTTCCAGGGCTATCATGACGGCCAGCGAAGGCCCTCCGGCCGCAGCACAGGGGACAACGATGAAGCGACAGTTGATGGCCGTGGCGTTCGCCGCGGCGCTTTTGGTGCTGTGCCCGGCTGCGGCGGCGCAGGACCAGGCCGGTTCCCTCGGCACGCCTGCTGGTTGGGGCGTGCTAACCGAATTGGGGGGTCGCAAGTTCGTTTGGAACTCCGGGCGTGCACGCGGCTCCGATGCGACCGAACTGACGTTCCACGAATTCCAGTGGCGCGGCAACGTGCTCGCGCAGACGCAGTGCAGCTACTGGCCGCTGCGCAACCTGAGAGCGGTGTGCGGAACGCACCTGATCGAAAGGCAACCCGACGGCTCCCTCCTACTGAAAGCGAATGGCGGAAAGCCTTACTTCAAAGGCACGCTCGCGGCAGATGGATCGGTCGAGTTCGTCAACAAGACGCTGCTTGGCTCGTTCGTAACGGCGTTCATCGCAAGGCCCGATAGATCGGTGGCGCTGATGCACCGCAACCGTGTGGACGGCGAGCGCCAAGCGCCGCTTATTCCCATCGACGCAGCGCGCGAGGCGGGAATCATGGGCGACATGCAGTCGATCTACGCCGCGGCGGAGGCGCAGCGGCGCGAGGAGGCCGAGCGCCGCTACGACGCGTTCATGGGCGCGATGGCCGGCTTGAACACTGTGCTATCGGCGGCCACAGAGGTGGCAACTGCCAACGAAGCGCGGTCACGCGCCGAGCTGGACCGCACCATGGTCCAAGCGGAACGAATGACACTCGCGCAGGCGGCGCACGGCAATGGGACGGCCGTACAGGTCGATTCTGACGCGGTCGGCGTTCGTGCTGGTGGTGACGTCGACGCTGAAGCCAGTGAGGCGCCGTCGCGCAACGTCGCGACATCCACCCACGCGCAGGCGGACGAAACGTTCGTCGCTGCTGCTCCGCTGCGCTTCGTGATGAGCATCGGTCTGAGACCCCGAGCGGGCGACAGCGTAAACCCGACCTGCTACTCGAACGTCATCACCCGTCCCGGTCCGCCCGGCTGGGGCCAGCGCTCATTGCCGCCGGGATCGTCCGGGATCGCGCGCGACACAGTGCAAGGCCTGAAGGCGCGCTTCATCGCCGCCTGTACCGTAGCTTCTGGCCGGCAGATCACGAGCGCCGGGAACTTCGAGTGGACGTGGAACGAGAGCCGAGATGCCGAAAGCCGGATGGATGGCTCGCGCGCCCGGTTCCCCGAGGATGTAACGGTCGCCATCCAGTGACGATCGCGCGCGAAGTACGGGCGGTCGCGTCGCGCCGGAGGTGAACGCGAAACGGGCGTCGCGCCGCGTTCAGCCTGACGCGTCACGGAAAACGGGTAGCTGCACTGGCGCCCCTGGGGCGCCTGCGCAACGGATGGCGCGGACGCTCGAGTCCGCTTCCGGCCAGAAGCGGACATCGACCTTTTCGCGCCTGTCCTTGGCACACCTACCCCTGCGGTACGCCATCCATGTTCGGGAGATGGTGTGCCACGCCCTTGTGACAGTCGATGCAGGTCTTCTTTCCCGTTCCCAGCCACAGCTTGTGCACCTGCGCGGCGCGCGAGCCCTGGCGGGTGAGGTCCATCGAGTCGTAGTCGTGGCAGTTGCGGCATTCCAGCGAGTCGTTGGCCTTCAGCCGGTTCCATTCGTGCGTGGCCAGGATCAGGCGTTCGTCCAGGAACTTCTCGCGCGTGTTGATGGTGCCGAAGATCTTCCCCCACACCTCCTTCGAGGCCTGCATCTTGCGTGCGATCTTGTCCGTCCAGTTGTGCGGTACGTGGCAGTCCGGGCAGGTCGCGCGCACGCCGGAGCGGTTGCTGTAGTGGATGGTGGTCTTCAGTTCCTCGAAGACGTTGTCCTGCATCTCGTGGCAGCTGGTGCAGAACGCTTCGGTGTTGGTGGCCTCCAGCGCCGTGTTGAACCCGCCCCAGAACAGGATGCCGGCGATGAACCCGGCCACCGTCAGGAAGCCCAGGCTGTAGTGCCGGCTGGGCAGTCGAAGGGTGCGCCACAGGTCCCGTATCCGCGCCTTGGTCCGTGACCACATGGGCTACTCCTTCGCCGTCGGCGGCGGCGACAGCACGCTGTCGATGTCGCGGAACTGGTTGGCCACCAGCACCGGCGCGTCGGTCTGCACCACGTGGCACTGGTTGCAGAAATAGCGGCGCGGCGAGATGGTCGCCAGGAACTGGTCGTCGCGGTCCATGTAATGGGTCACGCTGACCGGCGGCGCCTGGAAGGTGGCCGCATTGGCCCGCGCGTGGCACAGCATGCAGCGGTTGCTGTTGCGGTCGACCTGATAACCGTCGATCGCGTGCGGAATGGTCGGCGGCTGCATGGGGTACGCGCGCGCGCGTTTGAGGTCGGCATTCTCCACGTGCGCCAGCGGCGGCGGATGCCCTTCCTGATCCACGGGCACGCCCCGGCGCAGCGCATCGATCTGTCCCGCGCCGGGGATGAACACCGCGCGCGCCTCCACCGGCACGGGTGCGGCGTCGGCCACGGCGTCCGCGTGCTTCGGCCGGCCTACCAGCCAGCCCGCCACGAACACCAGCGCCATCAGCACGCCCGTCAGCGCCACCGCGATCCACAGCTGCTTGTTCTGCATGGCGAGCCTCCTAGGCGGCGACGACCTTGACCGCACACTTCTTGTAGTCGGTCTGCTTGGAAATCGGATCGGTGGCGTCCAGGGTGACCTTGTTGATCAGCTGGCCCGCGTCGAACCACGGCACGAACACGACACCGCGCGGCATGCGGTTGCGCCCGCGCGTCTCCACCCGCGAGCGCATCTCGCCCCGACGCGAGGCCACGATGATCTCGTCGCCGCGCTTGAGCCCGCGGTCTTTCGCGTCGTCCGGATTCATGAACACCACCGCGGCGGGGAACGCCTTGTACAGCTCGGGCACGCGCATCGTCATCGAACCCGAATGCCAGTGCTCCAGCACGCGCCCGGTGACCAGCCACAGGTCGAAGTCGTCGTCGGGCGATTCCGCCGGCGGTTCGTACGGCAGCGCCCATATCACCGCCTTGCCGTCCTTGTTGCCGTAGAACTCGAAACCGCTCCCCGCTTTCACGTAAGGATCGGCGCCTTCGCGGTAGCGCCACCGCGTCTCCTTGCCCTTCACCACCGGCCAGCGCAGGCCGCGCGCCTTGTGGTAGTCGTCGAACGGCGCCAGGTCGTGCCCATGGCCGCGGCCGAAGGCGGCGTATTCCTCGAACAGGCCCTTCTGCACATAGAAGCCGAACAGCGCCGATTCGTCGTTGGCGTAACCGGCCTCGATGTCGGCGGTCGGAAACCGGTCCACGTTGCCGTTGCGGTACAGCACGTCGAACAGGGTCTTGCCCTTGAACTGCGGGTTGGCCGCCAGCAGTTCGGCCGGCCAGCACTCGTCGGTGGTGAAGCGCCTGGAGAATTCCATCAGTTGCCACAGGTCCGAGCGCGCCTCCCCGGGCGCCTTCACCAGCTGGTGCCAGAACTGCGTGCGGCGCTCGGCATTGCCATAGGCGCCCTCCTTCTCCACCCACATCGCGGCGGGCAGGATCAGGTCCGCCGCCTGCGCCGTCACCGTGGGATAGGCATCGGAGACGACGATGAAGTTGTCCGGATTGCGGTACCCCGGCCAGGTCTCCTCGCGCAGGTTCGCCGCCGCCTGCATGTTGTTGTTGACCATCACCCAGTACGCGTTGAGCTTGCCGTCCTTCAGCGCGCGGTTCTGCTCCACCGCGTGGTAGCCCACCTTCGGATTGATGGTGCCGTGCGGGATCTTCCAGATCTCCTCGGCATGCTTGCGGTGCTCGGGGTTGGTCACCACCATGTCCGCCGGCAGGCGGTGGCTGAAGGTGCCCACCTCGCGCGCCGTGCCGCAGGCCGACGGCTGCCCGGTCAGCGAGAACGGGCTGTTGCCCGGGGTGGCGATCTTCCCGGTCAGCAGATGGATGTTGTAGACCATGTTGTTGGCCCACACCCCGCGCGTGTGCTGGTTGAAGCCCATGGTCCAGAACGACATCACCTTCGTCTTCGGGTCGGCGTACAGCTCGGCCAGCTGCTCTAGCCAGCCACGTTCCACGCCGGTCATCTCGACGGCCTTCTCCAGCGTGTACGGCGCGACGAAGGCGGCGAACTCCTCGTAGCCGATCGGCTGCCCGCCGTTGGGGTCCTTGGCGTTCTTCGCCTTCACCTCCAGCGGGTGTTCGGGGCGCAGGCCGTAGCCGATGTCGTCGTTGCCGCGCTTGAAGGTGGTGTGCCTGTCGACGAACGCCTTGTTGACCTTGCCGGTGCGGATGATGTGGTTGGCGATGTAGTTGAGGATCACCAGGTCGGTCTGCGGCTTGAAGATGATCGGGATGTCGGCCAGCTCGAAGCTGCGGTGCTCGAACGTGGACATCACCGCCACCTTCACGTGCGGATGCGACAGGCGGCGGTCGGTCACCCGCGTCCACAGGATCGGATGCATCTCGGCCATGTTCGAACCCCACAGCACGAACGCATCGGCCGCCTCGATGTCGTCGTAGCAGCCCATCGGCTCGTCCATGCCGAAGGTGCGCATGAAGCCCGCCACCGCCGAGGCCATGCAGTGGCGCGCGTTGGGGTCGATGTGGTTGCTGCGGAACCCGGCCTTCATCAGCTTGTTGGCCGCGTAGCCTTCGAAGATCGTCCACTGGCCGGAACCGAACATGCCGATGGCGTCGCTGCCCTTGTCCTTGAGCACGCGCTTGAACTGCGCGGCCATCACGTCGAAGGCCTCGTCCCAGCTCACCGCGGTGAACTCGCCGTCCTTGGCGTAGGCGCCGTTCTTCTTGCGCAGCAGCGGCTGGGTCAGGCGGTCGGCGCCGTACAGGATCTTGGAGAGGAAGTAGCCCTTCACGCAGTTGATGCCGCGATTGACCTCGGCGTGCACGTCGCCGTGCGTGGCCACCACGCGCCCCTCCTTCACCGCCACGTTCACGCCGCAGCCGGTGCCGCAGTAGCGGCACGGTGCCTTGTCCCATTTCAGCGTGGTCAGGTCGCCTTCGGTGACGACGTTGCTGCCGGTGCCGGTCAGCGGCAGGCCGGCCGCGGCGGCCGCCGTGGCCAGCGCGCTGTGGCGGATGAATTCACGACGTGTGCTCATGGGCATCTCCGGTCGCGGACAGGATGGACAGGGGAGGCAGTGCCTCGTCGAGCGCGTGCGCGGGCTCGGCGTGGTGGTAGACCAGCAGCACGTTCAGCACGCCCGGCACGGCCTGCAGCTGGTCCACGCGCGCCATCACCGCATGGCGGTCGGCGGATTCGCAGATGACCACGCTGCGCGTGCCGCCGGCGAGCGCCAGGTCGAGGTCGGCGTGTTCGCGGATCATCACCGCCAGTGCGTCGGCCGCGGCTTCGCGGTGCTGGACGACGAAGCTGGCGATGTGGACTTCGGCATCGGGAGCGGGTGCGTTCAAGCGAGGGCCTCCATGGCGGGTGCGTGATGCAGGGCGATGGCGTCCACGGGACAGGGAACGACGCAGGCGCCGCAGCCCGTGCATGCTTCGGGATCGACCGTGGCGGCGCCGCGCGCGCCGGGCGGCAAACGGATCGCGGATGCGGGACACACCTCGCGGCAGCTGGCGCAGACCACGCCCTGTGCCGACAGGCAGGTATCGGCGATGCCGGCCACGAGCGTCCACGGCGGATCGCGCGCGGGCTCGAACGCACCGCTGCCGCACGCGGCCACGCAGTCGCCGCAGAACGTGCACTCGCCCGCGCGCGCCTCGAAGCGCGCCAGGCCGTCGGCGTCGCGCAACAGCACCTGCTCGGGGCAGGCGCGCACGCAGGCATCGCAGCGCGTGCACGCGGCGAGGAATTCAGGTTCTGACTTCGACCACGGCGGTCGGCATGCGGCAGGTGGCGGCGTGGCCGGCACACGACCGAACAGCAGGGCACGACGGGAAGGAGAACGGATGTCGTCCATCGCTCAGGGCCCGGTCGGCGGCCCGGCGAACAGCAGCTGCCACATCCACACCAGGAAGCCGTAGCCGGCGACGAACAGGATCGCCATCAGAGGGAACACGACCAGCGTCAGCAGCAGGAACGCCAGGCGCTCCTGCTGTCTGCTTGCAACGGCTGTTCCTTCGCCCTGCTCCATGATGCCTACCTTGTGGGTGGGTACTGGGTGCGACGGTGCTGCGGACGCAGGCTATCACATTAATGTAACGCGTCCGACCCGCTCATCCGCTGCAGGCCTGGGTCGCCGATTGCTGCAGTGCGATCCACTCTTCAGGCGTGTTGCAGTTGCGCAATGCCCGATCGAAGTGCGTAGCAGGCAGATGCTGCGTGTCGATGCCCTGCTGCAGGGCCCGCAGCGAGCGCTCCCGGCCGGCGCGCGCGCCCACGGCACGCATCAGCGCGCGCATGCCGTCGTCCACGCGCAGCATCATCGGCAGGGGATGGCCTTCCACGCAGGCGCATGCCGCATCGACGGACAGCAACGCCTGCAACAGGTCCGTGGACAGCAACGGCATGTCCACGGGCACGACGATCCATGCACCGTCGGTCAGACGCGATGCCAGTTGTGAGAGCGCCCCCATCGGGCCGGTATCGCGCGTCGCATCGGGCACGCCGCCCACGTCAGGACGATCCCCACTGACGATGACCTCGACCGCGCCTGCGTCGATCAGCATGCCGCGCATGTGCGTCAACAGCGTGCCGTTCCCCCACGGCAGCAAGGCCTTGTCCGTACCCATGCGCGAGGAGCGTCCGCCTGCCAGCAGCACCGCACGCCATGCGGGCGATGCCTGGCTCATGCCGGCATCCAGGCGGGCTGCTGCAGATGGCTCAGGCCATGCACCTGCACGGACGTACCCGCGGCCACGTCGCCGAGATCGGACGGCAGCGTGATCCATGCCGTCGCCTGCGAGAACGGCAACAGGCGGAACGACGCCTGCGCCTGCGCCACATGCGCACGCAGGCGACCATGGCCGTCGCAGCGCAACGCGCCATGCAGGACGGCATGCAGTCCGGCGCGCGAGCGGCAGTCATCGGCCAGCGGCAGCCAGCACGGTGTTTCCGGCGGCAGACCCAGCCAGGCGCGCAGCAGCGGCTCCACCAGGAAGCGCAAGCCCACCGCCGTGGACAGCGGATTGCCCGGCAAGCCGACGAACATCGCGCCTTCGCGCAGGCGCGCGGCCAGCACGGGCTTGCCCGGACGCAGCGCCACGCCATGGAACAGCGTTTCGGCGCCGCGCGCCTGCAGCGCGGACGGCACGAAGTCGTAACACCCTTTCGACACCGCGCCCGTGCTGAGCACCAGGTCCGCGCCTTCGGCCAGCGCGGCGTCCACCGCAGCCTGGAAGACCGGAACCTCGTCGCCGACGCGCCGCATGAAGACCGTTTCCGCACCTGCCGCGGCGAGTGCGGCACGCAGGTAGGGCGAGGTTGCATCGTGGATGCCGCCCGGCGGCAGCGGCGTGCCCGCCGCCACGATCTCGCCACCGGTTGCGAGCACGGCCACGCGCGGACGCCGCGCCACCCGGATGCGCTCGATGCCCAGCCCGGCGACCAGCATCAACGCGGCCGGATCCAGCATATGGCCGGCCGGCAGCACGCACTGCCCGGGCTGCACGTCTTCGCCGCAGCGGCGGATGTTCGCGCCCACCACCACGTCTCCCTGCACGCGTATGCGCGAAGCGCCCGACGCGGCGGCAGGCAAGGCCTCTATCCGCTCCACCGGCACCACCGTGTCGGCGCGCGCAGGCAACGGGGCTCCGGTCATGATCTCCCAGGCGGACGCGTCGTCCTGCGGCGCGGGCTGTCCGGCGGCGATGCGTGCGCCGATCTCCCACACCTGCGCCGTGGCATCCGGCCGTCCGGCCGCGACCAGCGCAACGCCATCCAGCGCCGCGTTGTCGAACGGGGGCAGCGCCACCGGGCTGACCACCTCGTGGGCAAGCACGCGGCCGATGGCATCGCCCGGGGCACAGGGCTGCACGCCCAGCCGGTCCGCGCCGCCGCACAGCCGCTCCACCGCCTCCCGGTAACCGATCACCCTGCCCCCTCGCCGACAACGCCTAGCCCAGCCTAGTGCCGGCCGCCGGCCTTTGCCAGCCGCCGCCACGCCTTCATGCGACTGAACCTGCGACCGCAAGCCGCAGCCGATTGACCCATATCAAGGACAGTCGCGTGGTGCGGGCCTAGGCTGCCTCCATGGCCAACCTGTCCTCCCTGTTCGATCCCGACCTGCTGCGGCGCTACGACACGCCGGGGCCGCGCTACACCTCGTATCCGACGGCGCCGCAGTTCTCGCCCGGTTTCGACGAGAGCGACCTGCGCGCCATGGCAGCGACCAGCAACGGCGACCCCATCCCGCGGCCGCTGTCGCTGTACCTGCACATCCCGTTCTGCACCAGCCCGTGCTTCTACTGCGGCTGCAACCGCATCATCACCCGCGACACCGCGCGCGGCGCGGCCTACCTGACGCGGCTGTACCGCGAAGTGGCGATGGCCTCGGCGCTGTTCGACCGCGACCGCGACGTGGAGCAGGTGCACTTCGGCGGCGGCACGCCCAACTTCCTGACCCCGGCGCAGATCGCCGAAGTGATGGACGTGCTGCGGCGGCACTTCTCCTTCGCCGCACCGGCGCGGCTGGACTGTTCGATCGAACTGGATCCGCGCTTCATCACCCCGGACGACGTCGGCGCGCTCGCCGCCGCCGGCTTCAACCGCGCCAGCCTGGGCGTGCAGGATTTCGACCCCGAAGTGCAGCGTGCAGTCAACCGCATCCAGAGCGTGGAGCAGACGCTGGCGATCATCGACGCCTGCCGCACGCATGGCCTGCAGTCGGTGAACGTGGACCTGATCTACGGCCTGCCGAAGCAGAGCCTTGAGGGCTTCTCGCGCACGCTCGACATCACCCTGGAGGCGCGCCCCGACCGCCTGGCGATCTACAGCTACGCGCACCTGCCGTCGATGTTCCGCCCGCAGCAGCGCATCAACGCGGACGACCTGCCTTCGCCGGAGGTGAAGCTGGGCCTGCTGCAATGCGCGATCGACAAGCTGGGTGAAGCCGGCTACGTCTACATCGGCATGGACCACTTCGCCCTGCCCGGCGACAGCCTGGCGCTGGCCCAGCAACGCGGTGACCTGCACCGCAACTTCATGGGCTACACCACGCACGCCGAGAGCGACCTGCTGGGGCTTGGCGTCAGCGCGATCAGCCACATCGGCCCGAGCTTCAGCCAGAACCCGCGCGACCTGGGCAGCTGGGAGCAGGCCATCGACCAGGGCCATCTGCCGGTGTGGCGCGGCATGCGGCTGGAAGAAGACGACGTGATCCGCGCCGACGTCATCCAGCAGCTGATGTGCCATGGCACGCTGGACTATCGCGACCTGGGCCGCCGGCACGTGATCGAGTTCACGAGCTATTTCGCCGACGCCCTGCAGCGGCTGCGTCCGCTGCAGGACGACGGACTGGTGGAACTGCGCCCGGACGGATTGCAGGCCACCTCGCGCGGGCGGATGCTGTTGCGTATCATCGCCATGTGCTTCGACCGCTACCTGCCCACCGCTGCAGCCTCGACGCCTCGCTTCTCGCGCACCGTCTGACCACTCCGGGAGTGTCCGCATGAGCTCGCCGCTGGTCTTTCCGCGCACGGATGCGAGCATCGTCGCCGACGACGGCGATGCGCTGAGCTTCTGCTCCACCTGCGCGTTCTCGCAGGCCTGCCTGTCCGAGGGCATGGACAAGCGGGCGCTGATGGACCTGCATGTGCTGGTCGAACACGTCGGCCCGCTTCGCGCAGGCGAACACGTGTTCCGCGAGGGCGATCCGTTCGGCGCCATCGCCGCGGTGCGCGCGGGCACGGTGAAGACCTACCAGATCGACCGCAACGGGCACGAGCAGGTGCTCGGCTTCCACCTGCCCGGCGAAGTCATCGGCCTGAACGCGATCCACGGCGACCGCTATCCCTGCAACGCCATCGCCCTGGACACGGTGATGCTGTGCCGCTTCTCGTTCCCGAAGATCGCACTGCTGGCCACGCGCCTGCCCAACCTGCAGCAGCACCTGTTCAAGCTGATGAGCCGCGACATCGGCGTGGCCTCGCTGTTCGCCCGCGACAATACCGCCGACGAGCGCATGGCCGCGTTCCTGATCGGCCTGTCGCGCCGGCTGGCCGCGCGCGGATTCTCGCCGCGCCGGTTCCAGCTGACCATGGCGCGTACCGACATCGCCAACTACCTGCGCCAAGCCCCGGAAACCGTCAGCCGCGTGCTGCGCCGCTTCGAGCAGGAAGGCCTGCTGCACATCAAGCAGCGCGATGTCGAGATCCTCGACCTGCCCCGCCTGGAAGCCCTCGCGCTGAGCGTGCTGCGGAATTGAGGTCGGATCCCTTGTAGGAGCGACGTCAGTCGCGACCGCACGGCCAAACCGTCGAACAACCCGTCATTCGCCAGCCGGGCGCGCTGCGGCGCATTCTTCACCTTGAATACCAAGGTGTATCGGGGCGCGGTCGCGACTCACGTCGCTCCTACAGAGAGCACACCGTCCGATCCGCTCCCCACTTGACCTGCGTCATGGAGCCCCCGGGCCGGCGCGCCGATGATGCGGCCGTTTCCCGAGGAGAGCCGCATCATGAATTCGACACGCAAGTTGTGGGTGGGGTTGGCGGCCCTGCTCATGGCGTCGTTCGCCGTCCTGCTATGGGTCGGCAGCGAGACCTACCGCCAGGCGCCCCCCATGCCGGAACAGGTGGTCACCACCGACGGGAAGGTGGTCTACACCCGCCAGGACATCGAGACCGGCCGCCAGGTGTGGCAGTCCATCGGTGGCCAGCAGCTGGGCTCCATCTGGGGCCACGGCGGTTACGTGGCGCCCGACTGGGGCGCGGACTGGCTGCACCGCGAAGCGGAGGCGATCCTCGACCTGTGGGCCAAGCGCGACACCGGCGCGGACAGCTACAAGACGCTGGACGAAGCCACCCAGGCCGCCTACGCCAAGCGCGTGCAGTCACTGTTGCGGCCCAACACCTACGACGCCGCCACCGGCACGATCACGGTCGACGCCGACCGCGCACAGGCCATGGCCCAGGTCGCCGACCACTACCAGCGCCTGTTCGGCCACGACCCTTCCACCGCGGAGCTGCGCGAGGCCTACGCCATGCGCAACGACACGGTGGCCGATGCCGAGCACCGTCGCCAGCTGACCGCGTTCTACTGGTGGGCCGCATGGGCGTCGGTCACCGAGCGCCCCGGTTCGGAGATCACCTACACGGCCAATTGGCCGCACGACGAACTGGTCGGCAACACGCCGGCGTCCAACCTGCTCATCTGGACGGTGTTCAGCGTGCTGTTCCTGATCGCCGGCATCGGCCTGCTGGGCTGGCACTACGCCACCAGCCACGGCGAGGAAATGGTGCCGGTGCTGCCGAAGAAGGACCCGCTGGCCGCGATCAAGGTGACGCCCTCGATGCGCGCCACCGCCAAGTACTTCTGGGTGGTGATCGCGCTGTTCCTGGTGCAGATCCTGCTGGGCGCGACCACTGCGCACTACCAGGTCGAAGGCCAGGAAGCCTATGGTTTCGCGCTCGCCGAAATCCTGCCCTACTCGCTCACGCGCACCTGGCATACCCAACTGGCGGTGCTGTGGATCGCGACCGCCTGGCTGGGCATGGGCCTGTACATCGCCCCGGCGATTTCCGGACACGAGCCGAAGTTCCAGCGCCTGGGGGTGAACTTCCTGTGGGCGTGCCTGTTAGTCATCGTGATCGGTTCCTTCACCGGCCAGTGGCTGGCGGTGATGCAGAAGCTGGGGCTGGCCAGGAACTTCTGGTTCGGCCACCAGGGTTGGGAATACGTGGACCTGGGCCGCTTCTGGCAGTGGTTCCTCTTCGTCGGCCTGCTGTTGTGGCTGACCCTGGTGGGACGCGCGCTGTGGCCGGCGATCCGCAGGGGCGACGATTCGCGTTCGATCGTGGGCCTGCTGTTCCTGTCGGTGGTGTGCATCGGCCTGTTCTACGCGGCCGGCCTGATGTGGGGCGAGCACACGCACCTGTCGATGGTCGAATACTGGCGCTGGTGGGTCGTGCACCTGTGGGTGGAAGGCTTCTTCGAGGTGTTCGCGGTGGCGGTGATCGCCTTCCTGTTCACCCGCCTGGGCCTGCTGCAGGTCCGCAGCGCGACGCTCACGGTGCTGTTCGCCACCATCGTGTTCATGGCCGGCGGCGTGCTGGGCACGCTGCACCACCTGTACTTCACCGGCACCACGCCGTCGGTGATCGCCCTGGGTGCGAGCTTTTCCGCGCTGGAAGTGGTCCCGCTGGCCTATGTCGGCTTCGAGGCCTACCACAACTACAAGCTGGGCAAGGCCACGCCGTGGATGGCCAAGTACAAGTGGCCGATCATGTTCTTCCTGGCGGTCTCGTTCTGGAACCTGGTGGGTGCCGGCCTGTTCGGCTTCCTGATCAACCCGCCGCTGCCGCTGTACTACATGCAGGGCCTGAACCTGACCGCCAACCATGGCCACACGGCGATGTTCGGCGTGTACGGCATGCTGGGCATCGGCCTGATGCTGTTCTGCCTGCGCGGGCTGAAGCCGGACGTGGCGTGGAACGAGAAGCTGCTGAAGACAGCGTTCTGGGCGCTCAACATCGGCCTGGCCGGCATGGCCGCCTTCACCCTGCTGCCGCTGGGCATCCTGCAGCTGATCGCCTCGGTCGACCACGGTTACTGGTACGCGCGCTCGGCCGAGTTCATGCAGCAGCCGATCGTGGAGATGCTGGTGTGGATGCGCGTACCGGCCGACACGCTGTTCAGCGTGGGCGCGGTGGCGCTGGCCTGGTTCGTGTTCCGCCTGTGGGTGGCCCCGCGCCGCGAGCCCCTGCCCGCCGCACAACCGAGCGAAGCCTGACCCTGGAACCGGCATCCGTGGATGGGGATGCCGGGCCACCTGCTGCAGGTTGCAGCCAGAGAGCCGCGCAAGCGGCTCTCTTTTTTGCGTGGGCATCGCAGGGGGATCCTTCTCCCCGTTCACGGGGAGAAGGTGGCCGAAGGCCGGATGCGGGGCGCCGAAGCTGCGAATCCATGCGCGTCCGGAAGCTCTCCCGGCGCAAACTCCAAACTTCTCACCCGATACATGCATGCATGCATGAACATGCCGACACTGCCTTCTGCGCCAAAGTTCGCGCCCGCGTAGCCGGGATAAGCGCTGACCACCCCGGGCGGTCCAAACGGATGCGCAACGTAGTGCGGGTGGTCGACATCGAAGCCAAGCCTTCGCCATTGCGCAAGGCGAGCTGGCGCTGAAACAGCCCCGAATGGCTTTCCGCTCCTGCTGATTCCCGACGAACGGCGCGAGGCCGGTGGTGCGCGGGGCCGCCGATCGCGTTATGTTCCTTCACGGGGTGAGAAGGGAAGCCACATGGGACGTGGTCGTCGCGGTTTCATCGACAATCTGGCTGCGCTGCCATGGCCGGTCGGGCTATGCGCGGGGGGCGTGGGCTACCTGGCCATCGCGCACGGCATCCCACTGCTGTTCGCGCACAACAGTGCCATGGGCGGTGCCTTCCGGGATTTCAATCCGTTCCTGCCGCTGGCGTGGGTCTTCCTCGGCCTGTGCGTGATGGCGGCCGGCATGTCGTTTTTCAGGGCGCGAGACACGCGCCGGTTGCTGGATACCCGCACTGGCCTGGACAGCGTGGCCGCGTTGGGCTGGCGCGATTTCGAGCGACTGGTGGGCGAGGCGTTTCGCCGCCGCGGCTACGCCGTGGAAGAAACGGGCTTGGGTAGCGCCGATGGCGGTATCGATCTGGTGCTGCGCCACGGCGGCCGGCGCATTCTGGTGCAGTGCAAGCAGTGGCGGCGCGAGCGTGTGCCGGTCAGCGTGGTGCGCGAAATGTACGGGCTACTGGCCCATCACCGGGCGGACGAAGTGCGCATTGCGGCGCTGGGGGGATTCACGCCGGACGCGGCGCGGTTTGCGGCAGGCAAGCCGATTGCGTTGATAGACGGGCCCGCCTTGCTGGCGATGATCCGTGGCGTGCAGCGGTTGGGCGGTGTTGCGGAAGGCATGCCGGCAAAGGTCGAGCCTGTGCTGGGTACGCAAGGGATACAGGACTCATCCGCGCCGCCCTGCCCGCACTGCGACACGCCCATGGTGCGCAGGAACAATCGGCGTACGGGCGAAGGTTTTTGGGGGTGCCCCGCATTTCCGATGTGCAGGGGCACGCGATGAGGGTGAAGCGGGCTTGCGGCGCGATCTGATCTTCATCGACAGATCGGTGCATGGGTTGGGGTGAGCGTAGCCCGGGTAAGCGCAGCGCACCCGGCGCGCTTCACACGGGGAGGCTACGTTCCACACTCTGGCCTTTGGCCTTGCCCGGGCTACTTGTTCGGTTGCCTTGACGTTGGGGCTCGCAGGCTCATCCCAACCTATCGTACTGGGAATGCCAAAGGGCTCTTGGCTGGCGCTGGCATGTGAGAATCGCTTGAGCCCAATGACATATAGGAGCGCCAATGTCCCTGGACAGTACAAAGATTCGGCTAATTGCATTGCTCGCCGACCCAGACAACAAGGTCATCGCCCTTTCTGGTCTCTGGGGCAATGGCAAGAGCCACCTATGGCACGAAGTAAAGCGCGAATCCAATGATGAAAGGATCAAGGGTGCGCTCTATGTGTCCCTCTTTGGGGTAACCACGCTTGCGCAGGTTAAGCAAAAGCTAGTGCAAGCGCTGCTTCCTACAGATGAGCGGAATGCTTCACGCTACGCCACTGTGAGACAGGGAATATCGAGTGCCGTCAAGGTTGCTACGGGATTCCACTCGGGTTTCTCAGCGCTCCTAGATATCCCTCAGCTGCTGGCACCGACGCTTCTGAAAGACAAAATAATTGTCATCGATGACATTGAGCGCAAGCATATAAATTTAGATATCGACGAGCTACTCGGATTCATTGACGAATTCACGCAGCAATTCGGCGCGCGATTTGTCTTAATACTGAATACCGACAAGCTAGAGCAACGAAATACATGGGACACACTTCGTGAAAAGGTAATCGACAATGAGGTCGTACTAGATACATCCGCTAGCGAAGCATTTGATATTGCGGACATAAAATATAAGACAAGGTTCGCGCCTCACGTAAGAAAGGCTGTTGAGTCATGCAGAATAAACAACATTCGCGTAATTCAGCGAATTATCAAGACGTGCGAGACGATACTGTCGCAACACGACAACGTCACTAACGAAGTCCTTGGACGAGTGATTCCATCTACTGTCTTGTTGACTGCCATTCACCTGCGCGGAATTACAGATGGTCCGCCACTTGAGTTCGTTCTGCAAACTGGAACAAAGAGTGATTGGCGCCTTGACGATCAGGTTCCACAAGACGACAACATAAAAGCAAAGCGCAGTGCGTGGGGGATGCTTCTCGTTGAGCTTGGAATTAACGGCTGTGATGAATATGAAGAGCTCGTTGTTGAGTTTCTACAAAAAGGTTCCATCGATACAGCTGGACTCAACAACATCATAGCAAGGTATGTTCATGAGCAGGATGCAATGAACGTGCACTCGGAGGTAAGGAGATTCTACTCAGATGTGCATTGGAATTTTCGGATCGAGAACGCCGCTCTACTTGAGCGAGCGCGTGGACTTGTCGACAAAGTCAAGTTTCTTGGACCGGATGACATGACGTCACTAAGCGAGTTTACAAAGATGCTTGATGGCGGCGATGAGGTATCACAACAACTAGTCGATGCTTGGGTCGCTGATTTCACAAATAGACCTGCGCCGGAACAGCCTTTTGACAACATCTTCGGACGCAGAATCCATCCCGACATACAGGCTGCTCTTGAACGGATGGAGGCGGTCGCCCAACAGCAGAAGACTTTGTACGACGCCTGTTTTCAGGTAGCAGCACGAAGTTCGTGGGGGATAAGGGAAGAGGCTGCATTGAAGAGGGTGACAGTCGCCGACTTTGAGGAGCTTTTCGATTCGAGCACCCAAGATGAGGTTCGAACAGTCATCAGAAAGATGACGGAATTCACTGCTAGCAAAGACCGTTACGAGCGGCACTTTGGAGGGGCTATGGACGTTTTTGTGGAGGCCTGTAAGAAGGTAATTCGAGAGCAGGCATACGGACGTCTTGGTGCGATAATCAAATCCGTCTTTGCATCGGCAGGAATTGCCCATCTACTAGAGACAGAACAGCTCGAATGAGAGCGGTCGCTGTGGTGGAGGCCAGCCAGCGTAGCCCGGGCAAGCGCAGCGCACCCGGGGCGCTTCACACGGTTGCGCCACGTTCCCCCGGGTGCGGCCTTTAGCCTTACCTTAGTTACTTGCCACGACCTCGCGCGACGTCCGGATAACTCCGGGTGCAGCGCGCAAGGTTACCCGCGTGTTGCGGATGGAACGGATCCCGACTCGGACAGCGATTGCTTCCTGCTGCTGGACATGGCACTGGGATCATTCGCTGATCAATGCGAACACCCACCACAGCATTGCCCCGCCTTGTGGCCGCGCGGTTCGCTGTCGCCGGCTTCGGCGTGTTCGCCGACCTCCTTGAGGATGGCGATCACGCGCTCGGTGGGCAGCGTGGTCATCACCATCAGCCGGCCAGTGCCGGCTTCCAGGCTGACTTCGGCTTCCGGGTCCCAGGCGCGCAGGGCCTCGGTCATGGCCTGCTGGCGTTGCGCGGTGGGTGCATGGGCGTGGTCGGACATCGGGCTTCCTGTGGTCGTGGGTGCGCGCTGGCGCGGATGGCAGGACTGTAGGCGTTCGCCACGCGCACGGCCTTGACCGGAATCAAGGCGACGCAGGCATGCGAATCGCGCCCGGCCTGACCCACGTCAAGGCGGTCGCGGGTCTGTGCGGGCACGCTGGTACCCATGAAGATCGACATCGTTCCCCCGCCCCGTCCGCGCGCCGCGCCGCCACAGGCCGGCCTCTCGCCGGCGTGGCTGGCGCATGCACCGCACCGGCTGATGTTCTTCATCGGCGCCGGCAACGTGTTGCTGGCGATGCTGTGGTGGGCGCTGTGGCTGGTGGCCACGCGCTGGGGCCTGTGGACAATGCCGCAGACACCGATCTACGCCGGCTGGCTGCATGCGTTCCTGATGCAGTACCTGGTGCTGCCCAGCTTCATCTTCGGCTTCCTGCTGACCGTGTTCCCGCGCTGGATGGGCATGGCCGACCTCAAGCGCTGGCATTACGTGCCGGTGGGCCTGGGCCTGATGGGCGGGCAACTGGCCATCCTGCTGGGCGTGGCGGGCTGGCAGGCGGGGCTGACCGTCGGCCTGTGGATGGCGCTGGCCGGCTGGACCACGGCACTGCTGACGCTTGGCCGGTTACTCGCGGACGACACCGCCAGGACCTGGCACGCGCGCTCCTGCTTCGCCGGGTTGCTGCTGGGCTGGCTGGGGCTGGTGATGTTCATCGCCTTCGCGCTGGGCGCGTCGCCCACGTGGGCGTTCGCCAGCATCAAGCTCGGTGGCTTCGGCCTGCTGCTGCCGGTGTACGTGACGGTGGCGCACCGCATGTTCCCGTTCTTCGCCGGCAACGTGGTGCCGGGTTACGTGCCGTGGCGCTCGCTGCCATGGCTGGGCGCGGTGTGGGCGCTGCTGATGCTGCATCTGGGCCTGGAACTGGCGCACGCCTACGCCTGGCTGTGGCTGGCCGACGTGCCGCTGCTGCTCCTGACCGCGTGGGCGGTGCATCGCTGGTGGCCGCGCGCGCGCATGCCGGGACTGCTGGCCGTGCTGTTCATCGGCACCGCATGGCTGCCCATCACCTTCCTGCTGTACGGGGTGCAGAGCATCACCTTCCTGGCGACGGGCGCGTTCGTGCTGGGGCGCGCGCCGATGCATGCGATGTTCATCGGTTTCTTCGGCAGCCTACTGGTGGCGATGGTCACGCGGGTGACGCAGGGCCATTCCGGACGGCCGCTGGTGATGCCGAAGGTGGCGTGGTTCGCCTTCGTCGCGATCCAGGGGGTGACGGTGATGCGCATCGTGGCCGATGTCGCGCCGGATGCGATGGCGTGGCAGGCCGCCGCCGCCGTGGGCTGGCTGCTGGCGCTGGCGCCGTGGGTCGGGCGCATCGGCGGCATCTACCTGCGACCGCGTGCGGACGGGAGGCCGGGATGAGCGCCATGATGACCTTCTACCCCGACATCAAGCTGGTCCACATGGGCGCGGCGATGACCAGCGGCACGCTGTTCGCGCTGCGCGCGCTCGCGCTGCTGGCCGGCATGCGCTGGCCGCGCGCGGCGGTGGTGCGCTACACCAGCTACACCATCGACACCGTGCTGCTGACCGGCGCGATGATGCTGCTGACGATCCTGCCGGCGGGCATGTTCGCCAACGGCTGGCTGACGGCGAAGATCGCCTTCCTGGTCGCCTACGTGGGGCTGGGCATCGCCGCGTTCCGTCCCGCGCGCGGCAACGGTGCGCGCACCGCACTGGTGGTCGCGGCGGTGCTGTGCTTCCTGCAGGTGTATGGCATCGCCCGCGCCCACGATCCGTGGGGCTGGCTGCTGTGGCTGGGGAGTTGAACGCCATGGATACCGCTTTCGATACCGGACTGTTGCCCGAAGCCTTCGCGACCTGCGCCTGCTGCGTGCGCGAATCGCTGGACGCCGCCGGGCTGTCGCTGGACTGCGCGCCCGACCACCAGGACCCGGAGCCGGACGCATGGCACATGCCCTGACCCTGGTGCGGCTGGACCTGCGCGACCTGGCGGCACCGGAGCCGATGGAGCGCATCCTCGACTGCCTGCGCACCCTGCAGCGCGGTGAGCGCCTGGTGGCGCAGACGCCGCTGTTTCCCGCGCCGCTGCTGCCGATCCTGGACCAGTGGGGATTCGCATACCGGGTGCGCGATACCGAAGCGGGCAACGCCTGCATCGCGATCTGCCACCTCGCCGACCGGCATGTACTGGAGCCCCCGCAGGCGGCATGAGCGGACTGGCGTTCGCGTCGGCGCCGCGGCCGTCGCTGCCGATGCGCTTCCTGATCGCGGCGCTGGCGTGGGGCGCCGTGGCGGGGCTGTGGCTGGCCTGGCAGGGCGAGATCGCGCTGCTGTCGCGCTGGACGCCCGCGACGCTCGTGCTGGTGCACGTGTTCGCGCTGGGCCTGCTGGGCAACGCGATGCTGGGCAGCCTGGTGCAGTTCCTGCCCGTCGCCGCCGGCAGTCCCTTGCCGGGCACGCGTGTCGTGCCGTGGCTGCATGCAGCGTTCAACGCCGGCCTGGCCCTGCTGCTGGCGACGTTCGCCGCGTCGTCGCACGCGCTGGCCTTGCCGGCGGGCGGTATGCTGGGCGGATCGTTGGCGATCTTCGCGTTGCTGGCACTGGCGGCCGTCATTCGCGGCAAAGGTGCACGCGTGGTGCGCGAAGGCATCGGCCTGGCGCTGCTCGCGTTGATTACGACGGCGGCACTGGGCCTGCTGTTGCTGGCGGCGCGCACCGGTTGGCGCGGGCCCGCAGCCGCGGGCATGGTGGACGTGCACGCGGCCTTCGGCGTCATCGGCTGGGTGCTGGGACTGCTGGCCGCGGTGGGCGGAGTGACGCTACCGATGCTGCAGGGCACGCGCGCGCTGCCGGCCCCTGCATTGCGCACCTGGCAGATCGCCTTGGTGCTGACGCTGGGAATAGGGGTGGTGGTCCAGGCGGGCGTGGTGCCCGGCAGTGCCTGGCGCATCGCGGCGTGGCCGCTGGCCGCGTTCGCCGTCACCGTGTGCGTGCTGCAGGCGCGCGCACCGCATCGTCGCAATCCGGTCCTGCGCCGCTTCTGGCAGGCCGGCTGCGCGTGCCTGTTCGCCGCCAGCCTGTTCGCGCTGCGACCCGACGTGCCGCTGGTGCCGCTCGGCGTGCTGGTACTGGGAGTCGGCCTGCCGCTGCTGGTCGTCGGCATGGCGCTGGAGATCACCGCCTTCCTCACCTGGATCGCGTTGCGCCAGCGTGTTCCGCGCGGTGTCCGCGTGCCCGGCGTGGGCGGCCTATTCGAGGAAGCGGACAGGCGGCGCGCATTCGTCCTGCATGCCGTCGCGGGCGCATGGCTGGTGGCGGCTGCATTCGCGCCGGTCCTCGCCCGCAGCGCCGGTCTCGGGATCGCGCTTGCCTATGCGATGAGCCTGCACGGGCAGTGGCGCTGCTGGCGGCAGGCGGTGATGTGGGGGCGCGACGATGGCTGATTCTCCGGCACTGCTCGCGCGCGGGAAGTTCTGAACAACAGACCCGTTCGTGGCATAGGGGCCACGGCGAACGGCATGCGGGGGCCGCCACCGCCCTGCGACGGTGCCCCCCGATTCCCTCGCGTCAGTAGCGCAGGTTGAGCTTCATCCAGGCGGTGCGGCCAGGCTCGTTGATGCGCACCGGATCGGCCGGATAGCCGAAGGCGCTGTTGCCGCCCAGGTTGAGGTGCTCGCTGTAGGCGCGGTCGAACAGGTTGTCGATGCCCGCCGTCAGCTGCAGGCGATCGCTGAAGCGATAGCCCCCGTTGAGCGAGAACACCGCAAAGCCCGCGCTCGGCCCCAGATCGCGGCCGACCACATTGCCCTGCGTGGTGCTGACGCGATCCTGCGCGGCCGCCACGCGCCACAGCGCGCCCCACGACCATGACCCGCGTTCATGGCTGACCGACAGGCGCGCCTCCAGCGGCGGCATCTGCGGCAGCGCCGTACCGGTATCGCGGACTTCGCCCCAGGCGTAGGACGCGGCGCCCGACAGTTTCCAGCCCTGGGCGGGACGCCAGTCGATGCCCGCTTCGCCGCCGCGGATACGGGCGTCCACGTTGTGTGCGCGGGTGGTGCTGCCCATCATCCCGGCGGTGTAGTCGAACAGGATGAAGTCCTGCACGCGGCCCGCGTACAGCGAGGCCCAGGAGTCCACCTTGGCGCCGTTGAACTGCAGGCCGATGTCCAGCTGCGTGGTGCGCTCGGGCTGCACGCCGGCAAAGGCGTTGGGCGCACCGACGGGGCCGCGCGTGGGCGAGAACAGCTCCCAGTAATCGGGCATGCGCTGCGTGTGGCCGAGGCCGGCATACGCGCCCCAGCGGCCGCCCATGTCGTACTCGTAGCGGACGAACGCACTGGGCAACGTCTCCCTACGGACCCTGCCGGCGGTGGGATTGGGCATCGGCATCATGCCGCCGGTGCTGGCGCGCAGGTCCTGCGCTTCGGCGCGGTCGACGCGCACGCCGCTCATCACGTGATGGGTGTCGGTGATGTGCCAGTGCGATTCGGCGAAGGCGCCCCAGCTGTGGAACTTGGCGTCCACGCCCCACGGCAGCGCGAGGTAGGCCCCCCGCCCGCTGGCGCTGCGCCTGCGGTGCCGGCTGGCGCGCAGGTCCACGCCGGTGGTCACTTCCCAGCGCCCGGCCTGCCAGGTGGTGGCGACGCGGCCGCCGCGCGTGCGGTGCGCCACGTTGCTGGCCATCGGCATGGGCATGCTGCCGGTGGGGTCGGGGTCGCGCAGGCTGTAGTTGTCCATCACGTGGTCCACGTCGTTCTGGTAGACGTTGGCGACCACGGCATCGAGCACGCCGCCGATATGCTTCTTCTCGAAGCGCAGGCCCAGGCTATCGCGGCGGAACCGCGCGCCGTCCATGCCGCGGCCGGCGTAGCGCGCCTGGGCGTCGCCGATGCCGGCGCTGAGTTCCAGCACCGTGTCTTCGTCGGGCGTCCAGCCGAGCGCGGCGTCTGTATTCCACTTCTTCCACGCCGACGGGACCCCGTCGCCATTGCCGTCTTCGTAGTCGTCGGCCTCGGAACGGTTGGCGGACACGCGCGCATAGCCTCGCGGCGTACCGGCGCTGATGTCCAGCACCTGGTCGTTGCGGTCGCGGCTGCCGGCCAGCAGGCTGCCGGTGGCCTGCACGCCCGGCTCGGCGAAGTACGGGATCTCGCGCTCGAAGCGCACCGTGCCGGCGGAGCGCCGCCGCCCCACAGCACCGTCTGCGGCCCCTTGACGACGATCAGGCGGTCGTAGGTTTCCGGCGCGATGTACGACAGCGCGTTGTCCATGCGCGAGGGACAGGCGCCGCTCATCGCGCCGTCGTTGGTCATCAGGTTGATGCGCGACCCGAACATGCCGCGTAACACCGGATCGCCGTTGGTACCGCCGCTGCGCAGCGTGGCGAAGCCGGGAATGGTCTTCAGGTAGTCCGCTCCGTCGCTGGCCGGCACCGGCTGCCGCGGCAGTTTGGGATCGGTGACGAAGGTGGTGGCCATGGCGGGCGCCACGCCGACCACCACGATGCCGTCCAGCGTGGTGGCGGGCATCGCATCGGCATGCAGCGCGGCGTGGGATTCCTGTGCATGCGCGATCGGCATGTTCGCGAGCGCGCCCAGCAGGGCCATGCACAGCAGATTACGGTTCATGACGCATCTCCTCGTGTGATGCCGCCATTCTCGCGACGCACCCTGGAGCGCAGATGCGACAGGGTGTCGCATCGATGCGCGCGCTTGACGTGAGTCAAGCCCCTGCACGAATCCGTGCGTTCGCGCCCTTCCGATTGATTCAGATCAACGAGGCGCCGTGCGTGCATTTCCACCATGGCCGCACACCCACCGATGATCGACCGAGGAACGCACCATGAAACGCCTGTACCCCTCCCTGCTCGCCTGCGCACTCGCGGCGCTGTCCGCTGCCCCCGCCTTCGCCGGCGAACAGGGCGGCCGCATCACGCCGGCCGGCGAAACCATCCACGCGGTGATGACGGCGCCGCCGATGGTGCCCCCGCCGATCACGCGCAAGACACCGGCCCATGTCGTCGTCGACCTGGAGATGATCGAGAAGGACATGCGCATGGCCGATGGCGTGACCTACAACTTCTGGACGTTCGGCGGCACCGTGCCCGGCAGCTTCATCCGCGTGCGCAAGGGCGACACGGTGGAGTTCAAGCTGAAGAACCGCCACGACTCGCACATGTCGCACAACATCGACCTGCATGCCGTCACCGGCCAGGGCGGCGGTGCGGAAGCCACGTTCACCCTGCCGGGGCATGAAACGCAGT
The DNA here is from genome assembly GCF_056175725.1 of Pseudoxanthomonas sp. LjRoot206. Taxonomy (NCBI): domain Bacteria; kingdom Pseudomonadati; phylum Pseudomonadota; class Gammaproteobacteria; order Lysobacterales; family Lysobacteraceae; genus Pseudoxanthomonas; species Pseudoxanthomonas sp. LjRoot206. Next base: position 3,043 of record NZ_JBGFFI010000002.1, on the reverse strand, counting down.
TCTCGTTCAAGGCGCTGAACCCCGGCCTGTACATCTACCACTGCGCGATGGCACCGGTCGGCATGCACATCGCCAACGGCATGTACGGCCTGATCCTGGTGGAGCCGGAAGAAGGCCTGCCGCCGGTGGACAAGGAGTTCTACGTGGTGCAGGGCGACTTCTACACCGAAGGCGCGTACGGCGAGCCCGGCCTGCAACCCTTCAGCCTGGAGAAGGCGATCGACGAGCACCCGACCTACGTGGTGTTCAACGGCTCGGTGGACGCGCTGCAGGGCGACAACGCACTGACGGCGAAGGCGGGCGAAACCATCCGCATGTTCGTCGGCAACGGCGGCCCGAACCTGGTGTCCAGCTTCCACGTGATCGGCGAAATCTTCGACAAGGTCTACACCGAAGGCGGCAGCAAGTACCAGGAGAACGTGCAGACCACGCTGATCCCCGCCGGCGGTTCGGCCATGGTCGAGTTCAAGGCGGACGTGCCGGGCAACTTCGTGCTGGTGGACCACAGCATCTTCCGCACGTTCCACAAAGGCTCGCTGGGCATCCTGAAGGTGGAGGGACAGAAGAACCCCGACATCTACACGGGCCAGCAACACGACATCGAGTACCCGGAAGCCAAGCCGGCGGCCGGCAAGTGAGGATCGGATGAAACGGACGCCGCCTTCGACCGCCACGTTCCTGCTGCTCGCGCTGGCATCGGCGTTCGCCTTCGCCGGCGACGCCGACAGCGGATACCGGCGCATCGAGGGCGGCGATTTCCGTTCGTCCGTGCGCTTCGAGGAGGACACCCGTGTGGTGCGGGTGGCCTCGTTCGCGCTGATGGCACGGCCTGTCAGCAATCGCGATTTCGCCGGATTCCTCGCCCGCCAGCCGCAGTGGCGACGCGACCGCATTCCCGTCGTGTTCGCCAGCCCGGGCTATCTGGGCCACTGGGCCACGGCCGACGCACCCGGGTCGGCGCTCGATCCGGACGCGCCGGTCGTGCACGTCAACTGGTACGCCGCCGACGCCTACTGCCGTGCGCAACAGGCGCGGCTGCCGCGCTTCGTCGAATGGGAATACGCGGCGGCCGCCGACGCCACGCGCCGCGACGCGCGCGCCGATGTTGCGTGGCGGGTGCGCCAGGTCAACGACGGTACGCCGCATGCCATCGATGCCGCGGCCGGCGCACCGGCCAATGCCTATGGCATCCATGGCCTGCACGGCGCGCACTGGGAGTGGAGCGAGGATGTCGCCTCGCTGCTGGGCGACGGCGACCGCCGCGGCCAGCAGGACGGCGACGCCCTGCGCTACTGCGGCGCCACCGCCATGAGCTTCAACGATCCCGGCGACTATGGCGTGGTCAAGCGCTTCGTGCTGCTGTCCGCGCTGCAACCCGACGCCACGCTGGGCAACCTCGGTTTCCGCTGTGCCAGGAGCACGCCATGAAGATCGCCTCCCTGTTCCTTTCCCTGCTGGTACTCGCCGCGCCGCTGCACGCGCAGCCGCTGCCCGGCGATTCGGTCTACCACCTGCAGGCGAGTACGCAGGCCGCCGATGGGCAACCGGTCGCCTGGTCCTCGCTGCGCGGCCAGCCACGCGTGGTGTCGATGTTCTATACGAACTGCCACCTGATGTGCCCGCTGATCATCGAGAACGCCAAGAGCCTGCAGAAGCAGTTGACGTCCGCCGAACGCAAGCGGCTGGGCGTGGTCATGGTCAGCCTGGACCCGGCACGCGATACCCCGTCCGCGATGCAGGACGTCGCGCAGCGCCACCGCGTGCCGGACGGCTGGCGGTTCCTCACGCCTGCGGCCGACGACGTGCGCGCCATCGCCAGCGTACTGGACGTGCGCTACCGGTTCCGCGACGACGGCAGCATCAACCACACCAGCGTGCTGGTGCTGCTGGACGCCGACGGCCGCGTGCGCGCGCGCAGCGAGGTGACCGGTGCCGCCGCGGATCCGCAGTTCCTGACCCAGGTCAAGGCGCTGCTCGCCGGACCGTGATGTCATGATCCCACACCCACCCAGACGATGAACGACGGAGCCACACGATGAAACTCTCCCACTCCCTGCTCGCCCTTGCCCTGTTCGGCGCCGCCGGCATGGCCCAGGCCGCCGGCAACTGCACGGTCAGCCTGAAGGGCGACGACGCCATGAAATTCGACCTGAAGGAGGCCACCGTCTCCGCCAGCTGCGCCACCATCACCCTCGAGCTGTCGCATACCGGCAAGCTGCCGGCCACCGCCATGGGCCATAACGTCGTCGTGTCGAAGACCGCTGACCTGGCCGGTGTCGCCCGTGACGGTATGAAGGCCGGTGCGGCGGGTGCCTATGTGCAGGCAAGCGATGCCCGCGTGATCGCGCACACCTCGCTGATCGGCGGCGGACAGAAGACCAAGATCACCTTCCCCGGCAAGAAGCTCACTGCCGGCGGCGACTACAGCTTCTTCTGCAGCTTTCCCGGCCACTCCACGCTGATGAAGGGCAAATTGGTCGTCACCAAGTAAACCAACCCGATGCGCCGCCACAGGGCGGTGCATCCGCTTCAGGAGCCTTGCGATGGAATACGTTATCCGCGTGGGCGAGCGAGCGGTCGATCTCGCCATCCTCGCTCACCATCTGGTGGACCTGGATCCTGCCGTGCTGGTCGACCGTGACGTGATCACGGGCGAACTGCGCTGCGCGACCAGCGCCCATGCCGTGGAATTGTTGCTCGCGTTCGCGCACGCTGGCTATCGGCTCAGTCCCGACGACATTGTGCGCCTGCCGTCGATTTGTTGTGGCGGCTGCAGCGGCTGATGTCCGCTTTGGGTCGCGGATTCATATGATCGATGCAACACACGGATAGCTGCATAGGCAGCAGGAGTGTTGCGAATGAAGCACAGGAAGAGGATCTACTACACCGACACCCAGAAGGCGCTGATGTGGGACCGTTGGCAGCAGGGCGAGTCGCTGCATCAGATCGCTTCCCTGTTTGACCGGCACCATAGCTCAGTGCGGAACATCCTGGCCGAGCATGGCGGCATTCGTCCGCCAGTGAGGCAGCGATCCTCGCGGGT